>NZ_KB897947.1:0-721518 GCF_000377265.1 Thioalkalivibrio sp. ARh3 | reverse complement strand
GAAGTCGGTCATCGCGGCATCCTAGGGAAACACTGATTAATGTACACGCTCGCGCTCGAGTCGCTTTTGCGTGCGAACAAGGCGCGGCGACTGCCGTGCAGTCATTCTGCACAAGGGAGCCGCAACGCCGAACGCGCGCAAAAGCGGCCGAGCCCCTTCGTTCATTAAGTTGTGGGGTTGGCACCCCAGGTTCCCCGATCCTGCGTTGCGCCGCTTGCGGGTAGAACCACTACCCGCTGCACGACGCGCCTTGTCTCGGAAAACCTGGGGTGCCAACGCGAGTGTGTACATTAATCAGTGTTTCCCTGGAATCCGGGATGCGACAGTGTATCAGCGCGCCGGCTGCAGGCGGTCCGCCACGCGCGTCAGCAGCTCGTAGCTGATGGTGCCAGCCGCGCGTGCGACCCGTTCCACCGGCAGGCCCTCGCCCCACAGCGTGACGGGATCGCCGACCTTGGCCTGTGGGCAGTCGGTCAGATCCACCGCCAGCATGTCCATGGAGACGCGCCCGATCAGCGGACAGATCCGGTCGCCCACCCGCACCGGCGTGCCTGACGGGGCATGGCGCGGATAGCCATCGGCGTAGCCCATGGCCACGATGCCGGCGCGACCGGGCGCAGCGGCAGTCCAGGTCGCCCCGTAGCCGACCGTGCTGCCCGGCTCCAGGGGCTGGACCGCGATGATCGGGGCCTGCACGGTCATCGCCGGGCGCAGGTCGGCCTGCGGCCCTTCCGGCGGGGCATCCGCCGGGACCGAGGCCGGATGGGCCCCGTAGAGCATGATCCCGGGCCGCGCCCAGCAGACGCGCTCGGGGTCCAGACCTGACGCCCGCCCCCAGCCCGCGAACAGCGCCGCGGAGTTGGCCACGCTGGCATGCCCCGGCAGCGGCGAGGCCGCCGCGACGAAGCGCTCCAGCTGGCGGGCGTTCTGCGGGTGTTCGGGCTCGTCGGCGCAGGCCAGGTGGGTCATCCAGTGCAGGCCGAGGGCCCCGTGCCCGGCCGCGCGCAGGCGCCGGGTCACGCCTTCGGCGTCCAGCGGGTCGAAGCCGAGACGGTTCATGCCGGTGTTGAGTTTGATCCATACGGTGGGGAGCCGGACCGGGACCGCATCCAGGTGACCGAGCTGGGCGGCCTCGTGGATCACCGGCTCCAGGCCCAGCTCGTGACAGGCACGCACATCGCCAGCATCGTGCGGCCCCTGCAGCACCAGCAGCGCGCCGTCAAAGCCCGCCTCGCGCAGGGCCCGGGCCTCGCCGATCTGGGAGACGGCCAGCCCGTCGGAGGCCCCCGCCAGCGCCTCGGCCGCCCAAAACAGGCCGTGGCCGTAGCCTTCGGCCTTGATCACGGCCCACATGGAGACACCCGGTGCGAGGCGGCGCGCCACGGCCAGGTTGTGCCGCAGGGCCTCGGGATGGAGCTGGATGCTGGCCGCGCGCCTCACGCCGCTTGTCAGGCCTGCTGGCCGACCTCGCCGTAGACATCCGGGGCGTAGTTCTCGAAGCGGGTGAACTGCCCGCGAAAGGTCAGGCGCACGGTGCCGATCGGGCCGTTACGCTGCTTGGCGATGATGATCTCGGCCGTGCCCTTGTCCGGCGATTCCTCGTTGTAGACCTCATCCCGGTAGACAAAAGCAATGATATCCGCGTCCTGCTCGATGGCCCCGGATTCGCGCAGGTCGGACATCACCGGGCGCTTGTTCGGACGCTGTTCCAGCGAGCGATTGAGCTGGGAGAGCGCGACCATCGGCACGCTCAGCTCCTTGGCCAGCGCCTTCAACGAGCGCGAGATCTCCGAGATCTCGTGCGCGCGGCTCTCGCCGCTGCCGGGAAACTGCATCAGCTGCAGATAGTCGACCACGATCAACTTGAGGCCCTTGTGCTCGCGCATCAAGCGACGCGTACGGGCACGCAGCTCGGTCGGCGACAGCGCCGGGGTGTCGTCGATGAACAGCGGTGCGGTGGACAGCATCTGCACCGCGCTGGTCAGCCGCGGCCAGTCGCCGTCGTCCAGGCGGCCGGAACGCAGTTTCTGCTGGTTGATCCGCCCCATCGACGAGAGCAGACGCATCGCCAGCTGCTCGCCGGGCATCTCCATGGAGAAGATCGCGACGGGCTCGGCGTTCTTCATCGCCACGTACTCGGCGATGTTCATCGCGAACGAGGTCTTGCCCATCGAGGGGCGACCCGCGACGATCACCAGGTCTCCGGGGTTCAGTCCGGAGGTCAGGCGGTCGAGGTCTTCGTAGCCGGTGGCGACCCCGGTGATCGGATTCTGGGTTTCGTAGAGGTACTCGATCTGCTCGACCGCGGCGGTCAGCAGCGGCTTCATGCCGCGAAAACCCTGAGCCCCGCGCGCGCCCTGCTCGGCGATGCGGAAGACCTTCTGCTCGGCCAGATCCAGGAGCTCCTTGGATTCCCGACCGTCGGGCGCAAAGGCCGAGTCGGCGATCTCGGTGCCCACCGAGATCAGGGAACGCAGGATGGAGCGCTCGCGGACGATATCCGCATAGGCGACGATGTTGGCGGCGCTCGGGGTTTCGGCCGCCAGGCGGCCCAGATAGGCCATACCGCCCGCCTCTTCCAGCTCGGAGGTACGTTCGAGCTGCTCCGACACGGTCACCATGTCGAACGGGGCGTTGCGTTCGGCCAGGGCGGCCACCGCCCGGAAGATCAGGCGGTGGTCGTGGCGATAGAAGTCTTCATCCGTAATGCGGTCCGCCACCCGGTCCCAGGCGGCGTTATCCAGCATCAGCCCGCCGAGGACCGACTGTTCGGCCTCCTCGGAATGCGGCGGGATGCGCGGATTCGGCGTCATGGGCCGGTTCATGCCCGGGGGCACCCGAACCGGCCAGCCTGCCGGGCATCAGCGACCTGTGGCCACTCTCCCGACATGGAAAGGATCACTCCTCGCCGACGACCACGACGTGGATCTCGATATCCACGTCCGAATGCAGGTGCAGACCCACCTCGAACTCGCCGGTGGTGCGCAGCGGACCTTCCGGCATGCGCACTTCCTTCTTCTCCACCTCGGTGCCCTTGGCGGTCAGGGCGTCGGCGATATCGGCGGGGCCGATGGAACCGAACAGCTTGCCTTCGCCACCGGACTTGGCGGTGATCTCCAGCACGGTGCCTTCCAGCTGTGCCTTGCGCGCCTCGGCGGCGGCTAGCGCCTCGGCGGCGGCCTTTTCCAGCTCCGCACGGCGCGCCTCGAACTCGGCAATGTTCTCCGGGGTGGCAAACTTGGCCTTGCCCTGCGGCAGCAGGTAATTGCGGGCGAAGCCGGAGCGCACGGTCACGCGGTCACCCAGACCACCCAGGTTATCGATCTTTTCCAGCAGAATGACTTCCATCTTCAGTATTCCTGTAACGTTGGGTCAGCCCCCAAAAGGGCGCATTCTACACCGGTCGCGGACCGGCCTCACGAATTGTTGTCGCCATCCGGCCCGTCACCCGAACCCTTGCGCCCGCCCAGCACGCCAAGGCGCGAACGGATATCCGCCCAGGCATCGATCACCCCGATCGTCGCCAGCAGCAGAAACACCTGGGGCAGGGCCAGCGCCATCAGCACGTACATACCCACCAGCCAGAAGCTGCTCATGTTCTGGTGATGCGTCAGCGCATGCACCAGCGCAATCCCCTGGAGGAAAAACAGCACCCCCAGGATGAACGCCAGCTCGGTCGCCAGCGGCACCGGGCCGAGATGCCCGATCAGCCCCAGGGCGACGGTGACGCCACTCATGGCGCGCCCGAACTGCAGCGATCGGAACTCCTCGCCAAATGCCCCCGGGTTGTACAGAAGCGCCTGCCAGTAGCGACCGATCAGCAGACTCAGCGTCAGGCTCAGCAGCACGATCCCGGCGAAAAGCCCCGTCAGGTAGGGCGCCGCGCGGCGCAGCGCGGCCTCCAGTTCCTGAGGGCCGGTGTCGGTACCCTCGACCAGCGGGCCCAGCAGGGCCATGCCCGCCTCGGACCAGGCCGTCTGCAGATCCGGGACCAGGGCATGAACCGCCAGCACGCCAAGCCCGGCAACCATCGCGCCGGCCTTCAACGTCATGCGCCAGGAGACGGTGCGACGCAGGACCTCGGCCAACAGCACCACGGGTGCCCACTGCACAAACCCCGCGGCCAAGCCCGCCATCGGCGGGGCCTCCGGGATCAGCACGAACATCGCGGCCCCCAGCACTAGCGCCGACAGCGCGGCGACGAGCAGGGCCTGCCCAAGGCCGACACGCAGGCCGACCAGTGCAATCAGGGCACTGCTGACGATCGCGATCGGCGGCAGGAAGAGCCCCGCAACGCCAAAACCGGAGACCGCGCCCACGGCGCGGCCCCGGCTTTTCATCGCGAATTCGGCCAGTACACGCATGGCCGTGCGTCCGGGCGAACCGGAGCGCGGATCAGTGGTTGTCGCTGTACGGCAGCAGCGCGAGATAGCGCGCGCGCTTCACGGCCGTGGCCAGCTGACGCTGATACTTCGCACTGGTGCCGGTCACGCGGCTGGGCACGATCTTGCCGGTCTCGGTGACAAAACCCTTCAGCAGGTTCAGGTCCTTGTAATCGATGTAATCGATGCCTTCGGCGGTGAACTTGCAGTACTTGCGGCGACGCGGAAAACGGGCCATTTCAGATCTCCTTCGAAAATTCGGTCAACGGGCGGGCGGGACTTACTCGGCGGAGGCCGAGTCGTCGGAGGCGGCCTGGCCGCCTTCGTCGTCACGCTCGCGGCGACGGCCCTTGGCACCTTCCTCTTCCTGGCCCTTGGCCAGCGGGGAGGCTTCGGTGACGGCCTCTTCCATGCGCATGGCCAGGTGGCGCAGCACGGCATCGTTGAACCGGAAGGCACTGACCAGTTCTTCCAGTGCCTCTTCCGAGGCCTCGATGTTCATCAGCACATAGTGGGCCTTGACCAGCTTCTGGATCGGGTAGGCCAGCTGACGACGGCCCCAGTCTTCCAGACGGTGGATCTTGCCCTGATGGCCTTCGACCAGGCCCTTGTAGCGCTCGATCATCGCCGGGACCTGCTCGCTCTGATCCGGGTGGACCAGGAACACAACTTCGTAATGACGCATTTTCGACTCCTTGCGGGTATCAGCCTCCCGTCGGCGCGGTGAGGCAAGGATTCCGCCCGCCGGAAAACCGGCAGACGCAAAGGCGCGATACCTTAAACGAACTGGGCCCCGGCAACAAGCCCGATGGCCCGCGCCCGCGGCATCGCGCGACTCCCGGCACTTGAGTCAGTCCTCGGCCACCGGCCACTCATCGTCCGGGATGATCCCGTCGTCGCGCTGCTCGTGCCGCACCCAGGCGACGATATCCGCCACATCCTGATGATCCAGACCGGGAACCGGCGGCATGTCGCCGTATTCCCAGTGATGTGCGACCACCCCGCGCTCGACCGCGATGAAGAACGTGACGTCGGCATGATGCGACGGCTCGTAGATCCGGTGGATCAGCGCCGGCCCCTGCTCGGTACCGCGGGCATCGGCACCATGACACTCGGCGCAGCTCTGCGCGAAACGCTCCCGCCCGACCTGTGGATCCCCCACCAGTTCGATGTTAATGCCCTGGATGGGATAGGGCGCGCGCTCCTGCTGTACCGCATCCGAGGCTTCATCGCCACATCCCGCGAGGATCAGGCTCAGCCCCACGACAGCGGCGGCCAGGGCGGACCGGGTGATAGTGGTCGTCCGGGGGCGGACCATGGTTCGATTTTTCACTGGCATGTTGAATTCCTCTCATTCGAAAACGAAAACGGATGTCCGCCAGGACATCCTGGACACAAAACGCGTCAGGTCTTCGGCGGAGGACTGGGGGGTTCGCGGGGTGATCTCGCGCCCAGAGGCCCGGGCTCTGCGGCTGCCACCAATGGGCCCGAAACCACGGGAGGGCTGGAGGACGGAGGAACGGCGCAGCAGCCGTGACCGAGGCAGTCGGCCGTCTCCGCGCCATGCTCGCCGTGGAGATCCACACATACACACCCCGGATCGCTACCGCTGATGGCCGCCACAGCGGCTGGCTGCACGGAGGCAAGGACCAGTGCCGCCATCAGCAGGGATAGCAGCGACCACCACCGCACGGAACCGGATCGCAAGTACATTCCTGGAGCGTATCAGGCGCGGCGCTGACGCCGGGCTTCGAACAGCGTGATCCCGGTCGCCACCGAGACATTCAGGCTCTCCACCGTGCCGGCGATCGGGATTCTGGCGAGATGATCGCAGGCCTCGCGGGTCAGGCGCCGCATGCCCTCGCCCTCGGCCCCCATCACGATTGCGGTCGGCGGACGCAGATCCACCGCATAAAGGTCCTCGCGCGCGGCACCGTCGAGGCCCACGGTCCACATGCCGGCATCCTTCAATGCCGCCAGGGTCCGCGCGAGGTTGCCGACCGCGACCACCGGCACGGTTTCCGCCGCGCCCGAGGCGACCTTGATCGCCGCCGGCGTGAGCGCCGCGCTGTGGTGTCGGGGTGTCACGATGGCACCGGCACCGGCCGCGTCCGCGGTGCGCAGGCAGGCGCCCAGGTTGTGCGGATCGGTCACTCCGTCCAGCACCAGCACGAGGTCCAGCCCGTCCTGTACCCGCTGGAGCAGGGTCTTTTCGTCCACCATTGGGCGCGGCGCGCAATGCACGATCACGCCCTGATGCTGAAACCCGGGGTGGTGCTGGTCGAGCTTGTCGCGCCCCGCCCGCTCGATCGAGATCCCGCGTGCCTGGGCCTGCTCCAGCAAATGCGCCAGCGCCGGCTCCAGGGTGCCGCTCGCCAGCTGCAGCAGGCGCACGCGCTCCGGGGCATGCTGCAGCACGGCGGCGACCGCGTGAATCCCGCCGAAGGACTCGCCGCGGGGCCCCTTGCCGCCCTTGCCCATCTTCCGAATCCCGACTAGGAGGCGCTGGACGAACGGCGCCGGCGACCACGACGACGCCGGCCGGACTTGCCACCGGGCTCGCCATCGGTGCCCGACGGCGTTTCCGAAGCGTCGGCGGACGGCGCCTCGGGGGTCGGGGCTTCCGTGGCGGACTCCGGCGACTTGCCGCGACCGCGCCCACCGCGACGGCGGCGCTTCTTCTTCGGCGGGGCGTCGTCCTGGCCCTGCTCGGGGGCGGCCTCCGGCGCCGGCTGCACGGCCTCGGCGTCCTTGCGCTTGCGACCGCGGCCGCCCTTCTTCTTCGGCGCGGTCTCGGCTTGCGGCTCTTCGGCCAGTGCCAGATCGATCTTGCGATCGTCCAGGCTGACACGCACGACCTGCACCCGCACCTCGTCGCCAATGCGGAACACGCGCCCGCCGCGTTCGCCGGTCAGCGTGTGGCGCGACGGCTCGAAGTGGTAGAAGTCGTTATCGAGTGCGGTCACATGCACCAGGCCCTCGATGTAGACATCCTTGATCTCGACGAACAGCCCGAATCCGGTCACCCCAGAGACCACGCCGTCAAAGGTCTCGCCGACCTTGTCCTGCATGTATTCGGCCTTGAGCCAGGCGACCGCGTCGCGCGTGGCGTCGTCCGCACGGCGCTCCGCCATGGAGCAGTGCTCGCCGAGCGATTCCATGTCGTTGTGCGAATAAGGGAAGGCCTTGTTGCTGCCCTTGCGCAGCACATGGCGAATCCCGCGATGCACCAGCAGATCCGGGTAGCGCCGGATCGGTGAGGTGAAGTGGGCGTAGTCATCCAGCGCCAGCCCGAAGTGGCCGTCCAGTTCGGGGGCGTACACTGCCTGGCTCAGCGAGCGCAGCAGCACGGTCTGGATCAGCTGCTGGTCGGGGCGCTTCTTCGCCGCCTTCAGCACATCGGTGTAGTCACGGGGGCTCGGCTCGCTGCCCCCGCCGAGCGTCAGGCCCACCCCATTGAGAAAGTCGCGCAGGTCGTCGACCTTGTCCGTCGGCGGCTGGTCATGGATACGGTAGAGCGCCGGCACCTTGTGCTTCTTGAGAAAGCGCGCGGCCGCCACGTTCGCCATGATCATGCATTCCTCGACCATGCGATGCGCGTCGTTGCGCTCGGTCGGCACGATCTGCTCGATCTTGCGATCCTCGCCGAACAGAATCTTGGTCTCGGTGGTATCGAAATCGATCGCACCGCGGCGGTTGCGCGCGGCGTGCAGCGCCTTGAAGACCTCCTGCAGGGTCTCCAGGTGGGGCATGACGTGGCCATTCTGCTCGCGCAATTGCGCATCGCCGTCGAGCATCGCGGCGACGTCCTCGTAGATCAGGCGCGCATGCGAGCGGATCAGGCCCTCGTGGAAGCGATAGCCCTTCAGCGCGCCGCGGGCACCGATCTCCATCTCGCAGACCATGCTCAGCCGATCCACGTTCGGGTTCAGCGAGCACAGTCCGTTGGACAGCACCTCCGGCAGCATCGGGATCACGTTGTTCGGGAAATACACCGAGGTCCCGCGCGTACGTGCCTCGCGGTCCAGTGCCGCATCCCGCTCGACATAGTGCGACACGTCCGCGATCGCCACCCACAGGCGCCAGCCTTTGCCGTCTCGCTCGCAGTACAGCGCATCGTCAAAGTCGCGCGCGTCATCGCCATCGATGGTCACGAACGGCTTCTCGCGCAGGTCCAGACGACCCTTCTTGGCCTTCTCGCTGACCTCGGCACCCAGCTCGTCGGCCGCGGCGGTAACCTCTTCTGGCCACTCGTGCGGCAGGCCGTGGGCACGGATCGCGATATCGATCTCCATGCCGGGCGCCATGTGCTCGCCCAGCACCTCGATCACGTCGCCGCGCAGGCGCGCCGTGCGCGACGCGGACTCGCGGATGCGCACGACCACGATCTGGTCGTCCCCGGCCTCGCCCAGCCCGTCGGGCGGCACCAGGATGTCGTGCGTGATGCGCTTGTTGTCCGGGGTCAGGACACCCACCCCGTCCTCGATGCGCAGGCGCCCGACCACCTGGGTTGTGTTGTGTTCGAGGACCTCGACGATGCCGCCCTCGCGGCGACCGCGACGATCCACGCCCATGACCCGCGCCAGCACGCGGTCGCCATGGAACACACCGCGCATCTGGCGCGGCGACAGGAACAGATCGTCGTCCTGCTCGTCCGGCACCAGAAAGCCGAAGCCGTCCGGGTGGCCGATCACGCGACCGCGGATCAGGTCTTCCTGGTTGACCGGGAGATAGGCGCCGCGCCGGTTGCAAAGGGCCTGGCCGTCGCGCTCCATCGCCTTCAGGCGGCGGCGCAGGGCCTCGAGACGGTCGTCGTCGGCGATCTCCAGCCGCTCGGCGATCTCGTCATAGGACAGGGGGTTGTCGGCTTCCTGCAGGAGCCCGAGGATGAACTCGCGGCTGGGGATGGGATTGTCGTACTTCTGCGCCTCGCGCTCGAAATTGGGATCGGCCGGCGCCTTGCTTCTTTTTCTTGGCATTCAAACAACTCGTTGGATGATTCGGTGGCCACCAGCCGAAAACCGGCAGCGCAAGGGACATATTATGCGGCATGTGAAGATTCGCTGCCGGAAACGCCGAGGCGGGGCACGCGAACCCAGTCTCATGTTCGCCGCCATCGGTCAGGGCGGCGTGACGGGCGTTGACAGACCTTTGGCCGCGCACTATATTGCGCGCTCCTGAAGCGCAGGACCCGGTCTCGCACCGGCGATCCGACCTCGTGCCGAGGTGGCGGAATTGGTAGACGCGCTAGCTTCAGGTGCTAGTGAGCGAAAGCTCGTGGAGGTTCAAGTCCTCTCCTCGGCACCATTTCTCTGCTTCCCGAATCCCGTAACGAAACCGTTCTGACCAACGACCCATTTGGGTGACGGTACAGCCGTGGGCGTTGTGCGCTCGCGCGTGCGGCACGGGGGCGTCCCACACCGCACGCCGAGGCCGTCACCCCGGGTGAAGGCCCGCCATCAGCGTTCGAACGGGTCCCGCATCACCAGTGTTTCGTCGCGATCCGGCCCGGTGGAGATCATGTCGATCGGGACCCCCACCACCTCGGACAGGCGTTCCAGATAGGCCCGCGCCGCCGCCGGCAGCTTGTCGTATTCGCGAATCCCCACGGTGGACTCCTGCCAGCCCGGCATCTCCTCGTAGATCGGCTTGCAGGCTGCATAGGCCTCGGCCCCGGACGGCGGCACCTCGCGGCGCTCGCCATCACAGTCATAGCCGACACAGACCTGCACGCTCTCCAGCCCGTCGAGCACGTCCAGCTTGGTCATGCACAGGCCGCTGATGCTGTTGATCGCGACCGCACGCTTGAGCGCGACCGCATCGAACCAGCCACAGCGCCGGGCACGCCCGGTGGTGGAACCGAACTCGTTGCCCCGGGTGGCCAGGTGCTCGCCCATATTGTCGAACAGCTCGGTCGGAAACGGCCCGGCCCCGACACGGGTGGTGTAGGCCTTGGTGATCCCCAGTACGTAGTCGATATCCCGCGGACCGACACCGGCGCCCGTCGAGGCACCCCCGGCGGTGGTATTGGACGAGGTAACGAACGGATAGGTCCCGTGGTCGATGTCCAGCAGGGTGCCCTGGGCACCCTCGAACATCACGTCCCGCCCCTGGGCCCGCAGCTCGTGCAGCCGCCCGGCGACGTCCGCGACCATCGGCTGCAGCCGCTCGGCATGCGCCAGACACTGCTCCAGCACTTCCTGCTGGTCGATGGTCGGGGCCTTGAAGTAATGCTTCAGGGCGAAGTTGTGATAGTCCATCACCTCGCCCAGCTTGGCGGCCAGGCGCTCGCGGTGGAACAGGTCGTCCAGGCGCAGACCGCGACGCGCGACCTTGTCCTCGTAGGCAGGTCCGATCCCGCGCCCGGTGGTCCCGATCGCGGCCTTGCCGCGCGCCTTTTCACGTGCGTGGTCGAGTGCCACGTGGTAGGGCAGGATCAACTGGCAGGCGTCCGACAGACGCAGACGGTCCGCCACGGGCACGCCCCTGGCCTCGAGCTCTTCCATCTCGGTAATGAGCGCCTCGGGCGAGAGCACGACGCCGTTGCCGATCATGCACTCCACGCCTTCGCGCAGGATCCCGGACGGGATCAGGTGCAGCACGGTCTTCTCGCCATCGATCACCAGGGTATGTCCGGCATTGTGCCCGCCCTGAAAGCGCACGACAGCGGCTGCGTCCTCGGTCAGGCGGTCGACGATCTTGCCCTTGCCCTCGTCACCCCACTGACTGCCCAGTACGACTACGAAACGTCCCATCGGCTCAGTACTCCACTACCGTCCAGGCCCCGTCGCGCCGCTCGAGGCGCGCATCGGCGGGGGGTTCATTGGTTTGCCCTTCCAGGTCGCGCACGACACGGTTGCCACGCGCACGCAGGTCGGCGATCGCAGCCTCCATGGCCACGTCACCCGAGGCGGGCGCGCGAACGGTGCGCCGCAGCACAGGCGGCGCCACTTCGGTACGGCGCAGCAACTCGCGCAGATCGGTGCTGAATCCGGTCGCCGCCCGCGCGCGGCCAAAGACGCCGCCGATATCGTTGTAGCGGCCACCCCGTGCGATCGCCTGCCCGGATCCAGGAACAAACACTGCGAAGACGAGGCCCGTGTGGTAGGCATAGCCGCGCAACTCGCCAAGATCGACGTGGAGATCCACATTCGGCTGCGTCGCCTCCAGGCGCTCCGCCACCGCCTGCAGGTGATCGAGGGCCGCCCCCACCTCGGCCGGCGCATCGGCCAGGACCTCGCGCGCGGTCGCGATCACCCCGGCGTCACCATTGAGATCCACCAGGGCACGCAGGCGTCGGCAGACCGCCGCGTCCATGCCTTCGGCCTCCCATGCCCCGAGGGTCTGCTCGATCTCGGGGACGCTCTTGCGCTGCAGCTGGTCGAAGAAGGCCTGTTCGCGCTCACTGTCCAGGCCGGCCTCGCGCGCCAGGGCACGATAGATCCCGACATGACCCAGGTCCATGCTCGGCTGGTAGACACCGCAGATCTCCAGGGTCGCGAGCATCAGGCGGATGATTTCGAGATCGGAGTCTAGGCCGTCATGGCCGAACAGCTCGGCCCCCGCCTGCAACGGACTGCGCGACCCGGACCAGTCGTCCGCACGCGTACGCAGCGTACTGCCGACATAACACAGCCGGTTCGGTCCGTCGATCTTCAGGCGATGGGCATCGATGCGCGCCACCTGCGGGGTCAGATCCGCGCGCACTCCCATCAGGCGACCATTCATCTGGTCGGTCAATTTGAAGGTCTGCAGATCCAGCGCGTGGCCCGCGCCCACCAGCAAGGACTCCAGGTACTCCGCCAGCGGCGGCATGACCAGGTCATAGCCCCAGGTATCGAACTGATCCAGCACCCGGCGGCGCAGGCCCTCCAGGTGCCGCGCAGCATCCGGCAGCGCCTCGTCCAGGCCATCCGGCAGCAGCCAGCGGTTGATCTCGCTCATCTCGTCCCTGTCCTTGTCCTGTGCCACCCGTCAGACGGGCGCTCCCGGCATGACTCGGGCCCGGAGGTCCGGGCCCGAATCGAACCGTGATTGCGTGCCGGGCCACCCGCGATGGCGCCCGGCCCCGTGTTACTGGGTCGGCAACGGTGCCGGCCGCTCTCCGCCCGGGGCGTTGAAGAACCGGAAGAACTCGGAGTTCGGCTCCAGGATAAAGGTGCTCTTCTCGCCGCTCATGCTGTTGCGATAGGCGATCAGGCTCCGGTAGAAGCGGAAGAACTCCTCGTCCTCGCCGAACGAACGACCCAGCGTCTCGGTGGCGCGGGCATCACCGGCACCCCGGATCTCCTCGGAGTCGCGGTAGGCGTTCGCGAGGATAACCGTACGGTCACGGTCGGCACGCGAGCGGATGCGCTCGGCTTCCTCCTGACCACGGGCACGGAAGTCCTGCGCCACGCGCTCACGCTCGGCGCGCATACGCTCGTACACCGACTCGGAGACCTCGTCCGGCAGGTCCATCCGGCGGATGCGCACATCCACCAGGTTGATCCCCAGCTCCAGCGCCGTCTCCAGCGCCGTCTGGCGCACCGCGCCCATGATCGTCAGGCGCTCGCCGGCGACCACGTCCTGCAGCTCGTAACGGGCGAACTCGTTACGCATGCCGTCGCGCAGGATCTGTGCGAGGCGCTCCTCGGCCAGACGCTCGTCACCCCGGGTGGAGCGGTAGAACTGACCGACATCGTCGATCCGCCACTTGGCGTAGAAGTCGACGATGATGTTCTTCGCCTCGGAGGTCAGGAACCGATCCGGCGGGATGTTCAGCGTCATGATCCGGGCGTCGAATTTCTCGACGTTCTGGATCAGCGGAAACTTGAAGTGCAGACCAGGCTCGGGGTCGACCTGACGGATCTCCCCCAGGGCAAACTTGATCACGCGCTCGCGCTCGTCGACGGTGTAGGTCGACAGCGCCACCACGATCCCGATGACGACAACGGCGATACCGGCTATGCGTAGCATTAGCGCACCTCCCGCGCGCGCTGGGCCGCCGGATCGCGGCTACCCAGTCGATTGACAGTCGTTCCCGGGGTGGCCTCGATACCCGGACGGCTGGTATCGATCGGTCGCGGGGTCGGCCTGTCGTCCGCATTGGTACGGGTGTCGGTACGGAACAGCTGGTCCAGCGGCAGCATCATCAGGTTGTTGCTCCGGCCCACGTCGAGCATGACCGTACGGGAGTCCTCGAGCACGGCCTCGACAGCCTCCAGGTACAGACGGTCGCGGGTCACCTCCGGATACTGCTGGTATTCCACCAGCAGCTGATCGAAGCGCGCCGCGTCACCATCGGCCTGCGCAATCACCTGATCGCGATAGGCCTCGGCCTCCTCGAGGATACGAGCGGCCTGACCACGGGCCCGCGGGATCACGCCATTGGCGTAGGCCTCGGCCTCGTTGCGGAAACGCACCTCGTCCTCGCGCGCACGAATCGCGTCGGCGAAGGCCTCCTGCACCGGCTCGGGCGGCTGCGCCTGCTGCATGGACACGGCGGTCACGGTGATACCGGCGCCGTAGGAGTCGAGGTTTTCCTGCATGACCACACGCGCGGACGAGGCGATCTCGCCGCGCCCTTCGCCGAGGATGAAGTCCAGATTGCTCTTGCCCACGCGCTCGCGGATCGCGGATTCCATGACCTGGTTTACGGTGGAGTCCGGGTTGCGCACGTTGAAGAGGAAATCGACCAGATCGAGGATGCGGTACTGCACCGCGATATCGACGTCGATGATGTTCTCGTCCCCGGTCAGCATCAGCGCGCGGTGCTCGATGGTTCGCACGTTATCCACGTTGACGATCTCGATCCGCTCAATCGGATACGGCAGGTGCCAGCCGGGACCCGGATTCTTCACTTCCTGGAAGGCGCCAAAGCGCAGGACCACGCCGCGCTCGCCTTCGGAGATGATGTGGAATCCCGAGGCCAGCCAGACCACCAGCGCGATGATGAGACCCAGGCTGACCAGGGCCTGGGTACCGCGCCCCATGCCACCACCGGAGCCTCCCCCGGAATCGCCATCGCCCCCACCGCCGAAGATTCCGTTCAGCTGGCGCGACAGCTTGCGCATCATTTCTTCAAGATCGGGGGGCTGGTTGCCCCCGCCGCCACCGCTACCACTACCGCGCTGGCCACCGCCGCCCCCACTCCAGGGGTCGCGGTTACTGTTTCCCGGTTCGTTCCAGGGCATGGACTGGACTCCGTCACTCGCTCAGGGCTGGCACCATCCGTTCACCCGACACGGATGGGCATAAGGGGCCACATTCTAGGGAGCCGCCCCCAACCGGGCAACCACGACCGGAGGGAAAAGCGGGTTACTCACCACCCTCGAGGACGACAAAGGCCTGTGCATACTCGCGCTCGTCGCTGATGCTCAGATGGATGACGACCACCCCGAGGCGTTCAGCGGTCGCCCGCGCGCGACCCTCCAGCACGAATTCCGGGCGCCCGCGAGCATCATGGGTGACCCCGGCCTCGGCGAGCCCCATGTCCGCACCGACCCCGCAGCCCAGCGCCTTGGCCAGGGCCTCCTTGGCCGCGAAGCGCCGTGCCAGAAATCCCGCCGGGTGCTCCGGCGGCAGATCGGAGCGCTCCACCGGATGCAGGATACGCTCGGCCAGCCGCCGCCCGTGCCGCTCCCACATGCCCTGCATGCGCGCCACCTGGACGAGGTCGGTGCCGATGCCGAGGATCATTCGTCGCTCACACCGGATACTGGCCAACCGGAAGACCCGCTCGGGCAGCATCCATCAGTCCGCGCATGTGGCTGACCGCCTCCGGCAGCCCCGTAAACAGGGCCCGGGCCACGATGGAATGGCCAATGTTCAACTCGTGAAACACGGGATTGGCGGCGATCGGACGAACGTTGTCGTAGTCGAGACCGTGACCGGCGTTGATCACCAACCCCATCCGACGCCCCGCCTCGGCTGCCTCGTTGATTCCCGCCAGCAGCCGTTCGCGCTCGGCCGCGTCGTGCGCGTTCGCATAGGCCCCGGTATGCAGCTCCACCACCGGGGCACCGATCGCGACCGCCGCTTCCAGCTGGCGCACGTCCGGCTCAACGAACAGCGAGACCTCGACCCCGGCCGTCCTCAGAGGGGCCACAAAGTCGCGCAGCCGGTCGAGTTGGCCAGCCGCGTCCAGGCCACCCTCGGTAGTCAGTTCCTCGCGCTTCTCCGGCACAATGCAGCAGGCCTCGGGCCGCAATTTCAACGCAATCGCCTGCATGCCTTCGGTAGCCGCCATCTCCAGGTTCATGGGCACCGCAAGCCTTGGCTTGATGCCGAAGACATCGTCGTCCTGGATATGGCGGCGATCCTCGCGCAGATGCAGGGTGATCGAGTCCGCGCCGCTGGCCTCGGCCAGGCGCACCGCCTGCATCAGGTCCGGATACGGCGTGTGACGCGCCTGACGAATCGTGGCGATGTGATCGAGGTTGACGCCCAGCTTGAGCGGTGCGGGATGCGACATGATGCGAGTGGCCTTGTAGTTGGATCCGGGCCGGGGCTACAGCAGCGCTCGCGTGCGCAGCGCGCGACCGGCCAGGTGATGATCAATCAGGGCGCGCATGAAGTCGCGCGCCAAGCGGGCATGATTATCCGGGACCGCCTGCCCCGAGGCCAGCGCCCGCAGGGCCTCCCCGGAGATGGCGCCCGCGCGGCCCGGTGCCGCGGGCTCCAGCCCCGTCTCGGGCTCGTAACGATACCAGGCCGCCGGCTCAAGCTCGGCGACATCGACATGCTCAAGCCCGGAATCAATCGGTAGCAGCAGCGCCCATTCGGCACGACGCAACACCACGTCCGCGCGTTCGCGGGCCGCCAGCCGCGCATAGGCCGTCAGCAGGGCCGGCAGCGCCTCGGGGATCGGGGCCTCGCGCGGATAGAGGCGCAACACCAGCTCATTCAGATACAGACCGCAGACCAGCGCCCGCCCGGTCAGCGGAAAGACCCGCTGCTGCTCCGCCACCTGCAGGGTAGGCAGCTCGCCACGACCCCGCCAGGCCAGATCCAGCAGCACAAAGGGCTGTACCGAGCCCGCCTTGCCGCGCACCACCGCCGCCACACGCCCGGCCTCGCCCGTCAGCAGCTCCAGCACACGGCTGTTCTCACGCAGGGCACGCGCATGCAGGACCACGCCCTGGGTGACGGCCGTCGCCGCGCCACTCATGCGCGCCGCGGGGCCTTCACCGGGGTTCTTCGATGCCCAGCTCGCGCAGGGCGCGCGGGTTCCGGGTCCAGTCGGCCTCGACGCGCACCGTCAGGCGCAGCATGACCTTGCGCCCCAGCAGCTCTTCCAGCTGCAGACGCGCCGCTTGCCCGATCCGCTTCAGGCGCTGCCCACCCTTGCCGATCACGATCCCCTTCTGGCTGTCGCGCTCGACCATGATGACGGCATCGATATGCGTGGTCCGGGGCTCGTCGGACCACTGCTCCACGCGCACGGCCACCGAGTACGGGACCTCCTGGCCCAGGCTTTCCAGCAGGGACTCGCGGATCATCTCCTCGGCGCGGAAGCGCTCCGGGCGATCGGACAGCTGCTCGGGATCGTAGAGGAAGGGTCCCGCGGGCAGGTGGGCCCGGATCTCGTCGATCAGGCCTGCGACGTTAGAGCCGGTCTTCGCCGACAGCGGGACGACGCCGGCGTACGGCAGCGCCTCGGTCCGCGCCGCGATGAACGGCAGCAGCTCTTCTTTCTCCCGCGCCCGATCGACCTTGTTGATCACCAGTAGCGCCGGCCGCCCGGACTGGCGGATCAAGTGCTCGATGCGCTCGTCCCCCTCGCCAAAGCGTCCCGCCTCGACCAGGAAACAGACCAGGTCCGCGTCGGCCAGGGCCTGACTGGCCGTACGGTTCAGTACCCGGTTCACCAGGCGCGTGCGCTCGGTATCGATCCCCGGGGTGTCCATCAGCACGATCTGGTCGTTCCCCTCGGTCACGATGCCGAGGATGCGATTGCGCGTGGTGTGCGGGCGCCGGGTGGTCGCCGCCAGCTTCTCGCCCACCAGGCGGTTCATCAGCGTGGTCTTGCCGACATTCGGGCGGCCGACCAGCGCGACCAGCCCACAACGGGTCCCGGAATCGGAGGCACTGTTCATGTCGCTCACTGCTCCTGGGCCTGCTGCAATCGCCGCAGCGCCGCCTCGGCCGCGGCCTGCTCCGCGCGCCGCCGGGATGAGCCCTCGCCGCGCTGCGCCCAGCCCTGGGTGGGCAGATGCACGGAAACGGTGAAACGGCGTTGGTGATCGGGACCCACCACCTCGAGGACCTCGTAGACGGGCAGTTCCGCATTGCGACCCTGCAGCTGTTCCTGCAGCCGCGTCTTCGGGTCCTTCAGGGACTCGGCGGAAGGGAGGTTCCCCAGGCGCTCGGCATAGAGTGCAAGGGTGAAATCGCGCGCGGCCTGCATGCCGGCCTCGCGATAGGTCACGCCAATCAGCGCCTCGATCGCATCGGCGAGGATGGAATCGCGCCGCTGCCCGCCGCTCTTGCGTTCCCCCTGGCCGAGGTTGAGCGTCCCTTCAAGCCCCGACTCGCGGGCCAGGGCCGCCAGCGACTCGCGATTGACCAGCGCCGCGCGCAGGCGGGTGAGATCCCCCTCCGGCGCGTCCGGCAGCTGCTCGTACAGTGCATCGGCAATGACCAGCCCCAGGACCGCATCGCCGAGAAACTCCAGGCGCTCGTTGTTGCGCCCGCCGGCGCTGCGATGGGTCAGGGCCTGGCGGATGCCCTCGCCCTCGCGCACCGACTCCGGAAGCAAATCGCGAAAATCGCGACTCGCACTCGATCGTTGAAGGTTACGTTCTGACAATCCCACAGTGTTTCGCTAGGGCGACAGGGTTTCGCTGCGGGAGAAACGCGCGACCACGTCGACGTTGCCCAGGAACTCACGGCGGACTTCGTATTCCAGATGCATATGTCGGCGATCGCCCTCCTCCGTCACCGAGAAGTCGTCCTCCTCGATCCCGTCGTACACCGAGTTGATCTGGAACCGGCGATTCATCTCGCGCCACAGTTCCCGCTCGCTCTTCTCGGCCGCGCCCGGCTGGGCCGCAACATCCTGCATGATCGAACGTACGGTCAGGTACTGGGTGTACTGCGTGCCCATCTTGATCACGAAGGTCCCGACCAGCAGGGCCAGCAGAATCAACGCCATAATCGTCAGGGCACCCGCCCCGCGCATGGAATGTCTGGAATGCCGAATCATTGCCTGCCCCTGTTGCCTGTGCCCACTGCCTAGCGAATCGCCTGGCCAATGCGGGAAAAGTCCCTGTGCCCTTCATTGTAATCCCAATGCAGCCAGATAAAGAGGGCACGCCCCACCAGCAGCTCCTCGGAGACGAACCCCCAGGTCCGGCTGTCATTGGAATTGTCACGATTGTCCCCGACCATGAAGTAATGGCCTTCGGGCACGGTCACCGAGCCATCCAGGCTCGGACGCTCCTCGCGCATCAGCGTCGTGTAGGTGCGCCCGTCGAGGGTCTCCTCGTACAGCGAGGCCCCGGACATGACTTCCCCGGAGCCCTCGCCCTCGAAGGTCCCCACACGGTCGGCCGACTGCTCCTCGCCGTTGACATACAGCACGCGATCGCGGAACTCGATGGTATCGCCCGGCAGCCCGATCACCCGCTTGATGTAGTCCTCTTGCGGGTTGCGCGGGTACTTGAACACCACGACCTCGCCACGCTCGGGCTTGCCTACATCGAAGATTTTCGTCCGGGTCACGGGCAGGCGAACCCCGTAGGAGAACTTGTTCACCATGATGAAGTCACCCACCAGCAGGGTCGGCATCATGGAGCCTGAAGGGATGCGAAACGGCTCGGCCACAAAGGAGCGCAGCACCAGCACAATCAGCAACACCGGGAAGAACGAACGCGAATAGTCCACGAACCACGGCATGCGCGCCTGACGCTCGGGGCTCAGCCGCCGCCGCAGGAGCACCCAGCCCAGCCAGATCAGGCCCGTTGCGGCCGTGGCCAGTACCAGGATCAGTTCCAGATTCGCCATGTATTGTCCTCGATCACCGCCTTGCGGCGTGCCCGCTCCGACCCGGGCGCGTTATTTGTCGTCGCCGACCGACAGCACCGCCAGGAAGGCCTCCTGCGGCACGTCCACCTTGCCAATCGACTTCATGCGTTTCTTGCCGGCCTTCTGCTTCTCCAGCAGCTTGCGCTTGCGCGAGACGTCGCCGCCGTAGCACTTGGCCAGCACATTCTTGCGCATCGCCTTGACCGTGGAGCGCGCGATAATCTTCGAGCCGATCGCCGCCTGGATCGCCACCTCGTACATCTGCCGCGGGATGATCTTGGCCATGCGCTCGGTCAGCTCGCGACCGCGCGACTCCGCATGGTCACGATGCACGATCCCGGACAGGGCATCCACCCGCTCGCCGTTGATCAGGATGTCCACGCGCACCAGCGGAGCGGCCTGGAAGCGCCGCGGCTGGTAGTCGAACGAGGCGTAGCCACGGGTCGCGGACTTCAGCCGGTCGAAGAAATCCAGCATCACTTCGGACATCGGCAGTTCGTAGGACAACTGCACCTGACGCCCCAGATACTGCATCTTCGTCTGCACCCCGCGCTTCTCGACGCACAGGGTAATCACCGCGCCCACATAGTCCTGCGGCACGAGGATGTTCGCCTCGATGATCGGCTCGCGGATCTCGGCGATCTCGTTGCTCGGCGGCAGTCCGGAGGGGTTGTGCACCATGACCACCTCGCCGTCGCTCTTTTCCACCTCGTAGACCACCGTCGGCGCGGTAGTAATCAGGTCGAGTCCGTACTCGCGCTCCAGGCGCTCCTGCACGATCTCCATGTGCAGCATGCCCAGGAAACCGCAGCGAAAGCCAAAGCCCAGCGCCTGCGAGGTCTCCGGTTCGAAGGACAGCGCCGCATCGTTCAGGCGCAGCTTGTCCAGCGCCTCGCGCAGGTCGTTGAAGTCGTCCGCGCTGACCGGGAACAGCCCGGCGAATACCCGCGGCTGGATCTCCTGGAAGCCCGGCACCGGCTCGTCGGCCGGGTTGTTGAAATCGGTGAAGGTGTCGCCCACCTTGGCACCGGAGATGTCCTTGATGGTCGCGATCAGGTAGCCGACCTCGCCGACCTCCAGGGTCTCGCGGTCCACCGGCTTCGGCGTGAACACCCCGACCCGGCTGACCTCGTGGGCACGCCCGACGGACATCGCCTTGATCTTCTGCCCCGCATAGAAGCGCCCGGCCTTCACCCGTACCAGCGCGACCACGCCCAGGTAGTTGTCGTACCAGGAGTCGATCACCAGCGCCTTGGGCGAGGCGTCGGCATCCCCCTCCGGCGGCGGGATCCGGCGCACGATCTCCTCCAGCAGCTCGGCAATGCCCTCGCCGGTCTTGGCGGAGACGCGCAGGGCATCGGTGGCCTCGATGCCGATCACGTCCTCGATCTCGGCCGCCACACGATCCGGTTCGGCCGCCGGCAAGTCGATCTTGTTCAGCACCGGGACGACCTCGAGCCCCTGGTCGATCGCGGTGTAGCAGTTAGCCACACTCTGCGCCTCCACACCCTGGGAGGCGTCGACCACCAGCAGCGCGCCCTCGCAGGCATAGAGCGAACGCGACACCTCGTAGGAGAAGTCCACATGCCCCGGGGTATCGATGAAGTTCAGCTGGTAGCGCTGCCCGTCCTGGGCGTCGTAGAACAGCGAGACGCTCTGCGCCTTGATGGTGATCCCGCGCTCGCGCTCCAGGTCCATCGAGTCCAGCACCTGCTCGGACATTTCGCGCTCGCTCAGGCCATGGCAGCCCTGGATCAGGCGGTCGGCCAGCGTGGACTTGCCGTGGTCGATATGCGCGATGATGGAGAAATTGCGGGTCAGGCGAGTTTCGGTCATGCAGGGGCCAGTAGGTCCAGCAGTGCCTTTCGGTCGAGGAAATGGCAGCAAAGAATGTCGCCGTCGACCGCAAGCACCGGGACCTTCGCGCTGAAACGCGCGCGAAGATCCGGGTCCTCGTCGATGTCGACGACCTCGAGAGCGAAAGTATAACGACTTTTGAGGGCCGAAAGCTCTGCGAGCATCTGCTCGCAGAGCCCGCAGCCCTCGCGGTGATACAGCGTCAGGGTCCGCATCATGATCGCCGCCGCCACCCGGGCGCACGGCACCCGGGTCCCGGCAGGACCATCATTCGGACGGGATGCGCAGGGCGATAAAGGTCGGGTTGCCGTCGCGCTGGATCAGGACCGGAACCGTACGCCCGGTGCCCGCGTCCTCGATCTGCTCTTCCAGCTCTTCCAGCGAATCCACCGAGTGGCGACCGAACTGCACGATCACGTCACCCGGGCGAATGCCGGAGGAGCGGGCCGGATTGCCCGTCACCTCGGTAACCACCAGCCCGCCGTCCAGGCCCAGCTCCTCGGCCTGGGCGGCATCCAGCGGCTCCAGGTGCATCCCGAGCAGGCTTTGCGGCTCGGCGCGCTCTTCCTGCTCCGGCTGGCGACCGCCGCGTTCGGCCGCGACGTCATCCGGCAGGCGCTCGATCTCGACCGTAATGGTCTTGGTCTCCTCGCCCCGGCGGATCTCCACCTCGGCCTCGGTTCCCACCGGCGTGCGGCCCACGATCGGCGGCAGCGCGGAGGAATTCGGCACATCGATACCGTTGAACCTGAGGATCACATCCCCTGTCTCGAAACCGGCTTTCTCCGCCGGGCTGTCCGACTGCACCCGTGCCACCAGGGCACCGGCGGGCTTGTCCATGCCGAACGAATCGGCCAGATCGCGCGTAACCTCCTGGATCAGCACGCCGAGCCAGCCACGCGTCACCTCGCCGTGCTCGCGCAGCTGCATGACCACGTCCTCGACCATCTCGATCGGGACCGCGAACGACAGGCCCATGAAGCCACCCGTCCGGCTGTAGATCTGGGCATTGATCCCCACGACCTTGCCGTCCAGGTTCAGCAGCGGGCCACCGGAATTGCCCGGATTGATCGCGACATCGGTCTGGATGAACGGGACGTAGTTCTCGGTCGGGAGGTTGCGCCCCTTGGCGCTGACGATCCCGGCGGTCACGGAGTGGTCAAAGCCGAACGGCGAGCCGATCGCCAGCACCCACTCGCCGACCTTGAGCTCATCCGAAGAACCCAGCTCCAGTGTCGGCAGGTCGTCGGCGTCGATCTTCAGCAGGGCCACATCGCTTTGCGGGTCCTTGCCGATCACCTCGGCGTCAAACACGCGACGGTCGGAGAGGTGCACCACGACCTCGGAGGCTCCCTCGACCACATGATTCGCCGTGATGATGTAGCCGTCCTCGGTGTAGATGAAGCCGGAGCCCAGCGAGCTGCGCTCCGGCATACGGCCTTCGCCGCCCTCGCCTCGCCCGCCACCTGGGGGCGCGCCAAAGAAACGCTCGAACAGGTCCTCGAACGGAGACCCCTCGAAATCGGGGTGTCCGCCGGTCTGGCCTCCCTCGCGCTCCCGCGTGGTGGAGATATTGACCACCGCCGGGCTGTGCTCCTCCGCCAGCGGGACGAAATCCGGGAGCATGCGGGCCGAGACCGGCAGCGAGAAGGCGAAAAGGATCAGCCCCAGCAGGGCCCATTGTATCGGTCGCGTCATGTTTGAACCCGTTCTTGCTCGTGCGTTCATGCTCTAGAAAATTCGCACCGGCACAAGTTCCCGGTGTTCACCTGCATTATTCGGTCGGGCGTGGACGGCCTGCGGCACTCACGATGCCGGCCTCGGGCTCGCGCCGCAGGAATACCGGCGCCAGATCGGGGGCACGGTGGCGCATCCAGTAGCGCACCGCGCCCAGGCCCAGCACAAACCCGGCCGCCCCGGCCAGCAGCAGCCACCCCTCGCCCAGTGCCGGCCAGATCCACATCAGCAGCCCCGGGACGGCCACCAGGCCCAGCAATGGCAGCAGATACATGGCCAGGGCACCCGAGACCAGAGCCTGGTCGCGAATGCCGATGATCACACGGTCCCCGGCGCGGAGCTGGCCGGGGTGGCCAATGGTCACCTCCACGGCCTTGCGCCCCAGCACCTCGGACAACACGCCACTACCGCAGCCGGTGCGTGCGGAGCAGCTCCCGCAGGTGGACTGGCGCTCGATCCGTACGCGCGCGCTGTGCGCCTCGGCCGACAGCACAACGCCCTGTTCCTCGATCCAGTGCCCCACGGCGCTTACTCGCCCGCGGCGCCCCGGTAATAGACGGCGCCCAGCACCTTCTGGACCGTCGCGTGCGGCACATCGCCCACCGCCGTAACCTGATGCCCGGCCATTACCCGTGCCGCGGCATGGGTAGCACCGGCGCGGGTCGTACCCTCGAAGCTCTTCTCGCCATCCGCCGGTTCCACATAGACCGAGACCGAGGCCAGGCCATCACTCAACACAAAGTGGCGCGAGACCTCGTCGCCATTGCCAAGCGACCGCTCCGTGGCCGCGACCGCCCGAAAGCCGGGGGGCAGTTCAGCAAACTTCCAGCCACCCAGACCGTTGTCCTCGTCCCACTGCGGCTTCTTGTGGCCGCGATCCGCGCGCACCTCGATATACTCGGCATCGTCGGTGGTCGGCTCGAGCTCGCTCTCGTCAATCTGATCCGTCAGCTCGAGGTCCGTGAAGGCAAGACGTTCCAGCAACTTCCCGCGGGGATCGTACAGCTCGCTCAGCAGCGGCAGGGCGCTGTCCACGTGCAGACAATAGCGGTGGCTGTAGCGCAGGACGTCCCTGGCTCGCGCCATCACAAGCGTGCAGGGGTAACCGGCCACACGATCCAGCCCCTGGATCTTCAATGCATAAAGATCATGCTCTTCCAGAAGCGAGACCGGTGCGCCGGCGGGGCCAAGCGGCGACTGCGCGCCGTCACTCGATGCTCCGCGAGCGCCCTTGATCGCACTCAGACGGTCGACCGAACGAACGATCTCCCGCTCGGCACCCGTCAAGGTTTCCAGACGCTCACGATAACCCCCATCCTCGGCAGCATGTACCACCCGGATGGTGTCAAGACGATCTTCGCGCTGCAGCACGAAGGTGCCCACATAGCTCTCGGCATGCAGGCTCGTCATCATGCGCTCGAGCCAGGCCGAGGGCGAAGCGGCGTCGTCCGCCAGGGCCTGCCCCGAAAGGCAGAAGGCGGTTGCGGCCAGAACGAGCGGCAGCCCGCGCCACATGGCGATTTACTCTTCGCTGACCGAGTAGCGTACGCGCCCCAGGGCCGAGGAACCCGGACCGGTCAGTTCGGCGTGATTCTCGAGGTACCGGGCAAACCGCGGGTCCAGCGACTCGGCACCTTCCACCTGGGCCGGGTCGTCACCACTGGCGCCGGAGCTGGCCGTCTGCACGTCACCCTCGGCCGCCGGGGTGCCACTTTCCACGGCCACCGGGGTGGCCTCATGGCCGGGGCGGTCCCCCAGCATCTGCATACCCACCAGTGTCACCATCGCCACGGCCGCAGCCACACCGGTACCGGCGACCGGCTTCAGCCAGCGCGGCGATGCGCGTCGAGGTTCTCCCTGCAGCGCGGGTTCGGCCGCCAGCGCCGCTCGAATGTCGTCCCTGAAATGCGCGGGGGCCGTGTGCCGCAGCCCACCACGCAGACTGTCACCGATCAGGTGATAACGTTCCCACTGAATACGATCTTGTTCGGATTTGACCAGTTCGTCGATCAGACGCCGCGTCTCGAAGTCATCCGTTTCTCCGTCTACGAGGGCGGATAGACGTTCACTCTTGGTGACTTGTTCTTTCATGATGCTTCTCGTCATTCTTCGTCTAACAAAGGACGCAAGGTCCGGTCGATGGCCTCACGGGCCCGAAAGATGCGCGATCGCACAGTACCGATCGGACATCCCATCGTCTGCGCGATTTCCTCGTAACTCAGTCCCTCGATTTCGCGCAACGTGATTGCCATGCGAAGGTCGTCGGGCAGATTCTCGATGGTGCGCTGCACCGCGCCTTCTATCTCCTCGGACAAGAGCTCCCCCTCCGGGGTTGCATTGTCCTTGAGAGCGGAGTCCCCGCTCATCTGTTCCGCGTCCTGTGCGTCGACTTCGGCCTCCGGCCGCCGCCGTCCCTGGGAAACCAGGTAGTTCTTGGCGGTATTAATGGCGATGCGGTAGAGCCAGGTATAGAACGCACTCTCGCCGCGAAAGTTCGCCAGCCCCTTGTAGGCCTTGATGAAGGCCTCCTGGGACACATCCAGGGCGGCAGCCTGATCATGCACATAACGCCCGACCAGGTTCACGATCTTGTGCTGGTACTTCAGCACGAGAATGTCGAAAGCCGCCTTGTCGCCGTTTTGTACGCGTTTGACCAGGGCCTCGTCGGAAGCCTTCTCGCTCATGCGGGGGCTCCCGCGAGGGCACCGGTCTCCGGTAATCTATGGTGCATGGACCGCCTGACTCGCATTAAGTTCGCTTTCCGCACAACACTGTTGCGAAAGGGCCACGATTTGCTCGGGCAACAAGCGCAGCACGTTACCTGAGCCATGGGAACAGTACAACAACCTCGCCTGGCGGACGTACTGGTGATCGGGAGCGGTGCGGCGGGGCTCTCGGCCGCTCTGCACCTGGCTCCGCACCGCCGTGTCACCGTGATCAGCAAGGGCCCGGTGGACGAGGGCTCGACCCGCTATGCCCAGGGCGGGATCTCCGCCGTTCTCGACCGCGCCGACTCGTTCGATGCCCATATCGCCGACACCCTGGATGCGGGGGCCGGCCTGTGCGATCCGGACGCCGTGCGGCGCACCGTCGCTGCCGGCCCCGAGGCCATCCAGTGGCTGCTCAACCTCGGTGTGCCGTTCACCCGCGAGGCCCTGGAGGGACGCAGCCGCCTGCACCTGACCCGCGAGGGGGGGCACAGCGCCCGGCGCGTCGCCCATGCCGCCGATGCCACCGGCCGCGCGATCGAGGATGCCCTGGTGAAGAGCGCCTCCGGGCAGGCCAGCATCGAGGTCTTCGAGCGCCACGTGGCGGTGGATTTGATCACCCAGCCCGTGGACGGCACCCGCCGCGTGGTCGGCGCCTATGTACAGGACGCCAGCACCCGCGAGGTGGAGACCATCCTGGCCCCGACCGTGATCCTGGCGACCGGCGGCGCGAGCAAGGTCTATCTGTACAGCTCCAACCCCGACGGATCCACCGGCGACGGCATCGCGATGGCATGGCGTGCCGGCTGCCGCATCGCCAACATGGAGTTCATGCAGTTCCACCCGACCTGCCTGTTCCATCCGCGCGCCAAGTCGTTCCTGATCTCCGAGGCGGTGCGCGGCGAGGGCGGCCTGCTGCTGCTCCCCGACGGCGAGCGCTTCATGCCGCGCTTCGACGAGCGCGCGGAACTGGCCCCGCGCGACATCGTCGCCCGCGCGGTCGACCACGAGATGAAGCGTCTCGGTCTGGATCACGTGAACCTGGATATCAGCCACAAGCCGGCGGAATTCATCCGCGAGCACTTCCCGACGATCCACGAGCGCTGCCTGGAGTACGGCTTCGACATGACCCACGAGCCGCTACCAGTGGTACCGGCCGCGCACTATACCTGCGGCGGGGTGATGGTGAACCACTTCGGTCAGACCGATCTGCCCGGCCTGTACGCGGCCGGCGAGGTCTCCTATACCGGCCTGCACGGGGCCAACCGCATGGCCAGCAACTCCTTGCTGGAGTGCCTGGTCTACGCCCGCGCGGCCGCCGAGCACATCCTGTCGCAGACCGACCTGCCCGCACCGGAGCAGCTCGCCGTCCCGCCCGCCTGGGACGAGTCACGCGTCACGGAATCCGAGGAGGAGGTCGTGGTCGCCCACGACTGGGACGAACTGCGCCGCCTGATGTGGGACTACGTCGGCATTGTGCGCACCCGCGAGCGCCTGCACCGTGCCGAGCGCCGCATCCGCATCCTTCAGGAAGAGATCCACGAGTATTACAGCCATTTCCGCATCTCGCCGGACCTGCTCGAGCTGCGCAACCTGGCCATGGTCGCGGAGATCATCGTAACCAGCGCCCTGTCCCGCAAGGAAAGCCGCGGGCTGCACTTTATCCGCGACTACCCGGAGACCGACCCCGCCCTGGACGGACAGCCGACGATCCTGGCACCGGATAACGCCCTGCGCCCGGACGACCGCCGCCGGCCGTAACCCGCTCCCCCGCCATTGCGAGGAGCATCGCGACGAAGCAATCGGTATCCGCAAGCCAGCGAACCCCGAAGCGACGTCAGCTTCGGGCGGTTGCCGCGTCGCCTGCGGCTCCTCGCAATGACGGAGGCACGCGCCGCGGCGCTACCACCACTTCTCGTACTTGAGCTGCGTCTCGGGGATCCCCCACTCGGCCAGCAGCGTGGCCATGTCCTCGATGAACTCGCGCGAACCGCAGAAATAAAACAGGGCATCGCGCGGCAGGTTCAGGGACTCCAGCAACTCGTGACTGATGCGCCCGGTGTGGCCCAGCCAGTCCTCGGCCTCGCGCGTCACGGTCAGGGTGACGTCGATGTTCCCGGCCTTGGCGAGGTGCGCCAGCTCGTCGGGGAACAGCATCTCGTCCTGATGCGCGACGCTGTAAACGAGATGGGCGTAGACGTCCGGCATGCCGTCATTGACTGCACGCAGGATGCTGAACAGCGGCGTGACCCCGATCCCCGCGCCCAGCAGCACGACGTTCCGCGCCATGCCCGGTTCGAAGAAGAAGCTGCCCTGCCCGGGGGTGATATAGACCGTATCTCCCTCGCGCGCGGTGGTGTGCAGGTAATGCGTGGCGTGATGGTGATCGGCGTACTTGATCGCGAGCTGCAGCCGCCCGTCATCGCGCGGCGCGGAGACCACCGAATACCCCCCGATAAAGGGCTTGCCGACAGGCTGCGGGATCACCAGATCCAGCCACTGCCCGGCCTTGCTGAAAAAGCGCGCCGGGTCGGCCGACAGGGTAAAGACCTTGATCAGCGGCGTGACGGATTCGATCGCCTCGATCCGGGCCGGCATGAAGTGTTCGGGCAGTTCAACGGCGTGTGTCATCTGGGGTCCGTGTTGGTGTCGCGTTCTCGCCGCCGGGCCTCCTGGTAGAGGGCCTCCTGGGCGTCGAAATCCAGCTGTTCAAGGGCTTGCCCCTGCGCGCGGGCCAGGGTTTCCATGGTACGAAAGCGTGCCTCGAACTTGCGCGTGGTGCCGCGCAACGCACCCTCCGGTTCTACGCCCAAGTGCCGCGCCCAGTTGGTCACGGCAAACAGCAGATCGCCGATCTCCTCGGCCACGCGCTCGGGATCGGCATCGCCGGCCAGCTCCTCGCGGACCTCGTCCAGCTCCTCGCGGATCTTCTCCAGCACCGGGGCCGGGTCGCCCCAGTCGAAGCCCAGCCGAGCGGCGCGGCGCTGGGTCTTGGCGGCCCGGGCCAGGGCCGGCATCGCCAGCGGGATGTCGTCCATCGCGCTGTCGTGGTCACGGGCGGCGCGCTCCTCGGCCTTGGCCGATTCCCAGGCCGCCTCGCGGGCGGCATCATCGGCGTATTCGGTATCGGCGAATACATGCGGATGGCGCCGCACCAGCTTGTCGCCGATCGCACGGGCGATGTCATCGAGATCAAAGCGCCCGGCCTCCTCCGCAATCCGCGCCTGGAAGACCACCTGAAAGAGAAGATCGCCCAGTTCGTCGCGCAGCTCGCGACTGGCTGCCTCGCGGCCATCGTCGCGAGCGATCGCGTCGGCCAGTTCGAAGGCCTCCTCGAGTGTGTGGGGCACGATGGTCTGGGCGGTCTGCGCCCGGTCCCAGGCACAGCCCTGCTCGGGATCGCGCAGGCACGCCATGATCGCGCGCAGGCGCTCCACGGGATTGGTATCCGTCATGGAGGTGGAGTGTAAGGGGTCCCGGTGGGCGGGCAAAACCGCCACCGGCCTCCTGATGCCGGTGGCGGGGCCGCTTGAAGCACCCCGCCACCCTCGATCAGCCCTGCTGATCCGGTTCGCAGAGGCGCTTCTTCTCGTCGGGCAGGTTGTCCGGGCAGATCCCGCAGCCCTCGTTGCCGGGCAGCGCCCAGTCGATCTTCTTCGGATACGGCAGGTCCATCTCGTCCATGATCTTGACGAACTCGGCCTCGGGCTTGTTCTTGCCCAGACGCGGGTTGCGCATCTTCTCCTGCCCGATGGTGGTGATCTGGCGCTCCTCGTAGTCGTGGCACGGATATACCAGCGTCTCGTCGGGCAGGGTAAAGAACTTGTCATGGATCGACCGATACAGGGTCTTGGCGTCACCCGACTGGAAATCGGTCCGGCCACAGGCCTCGATCAGCAGGGCATCACCGGAGAACAGCATCTTCAGGCCAACGTGATCCATCAGATAGGCGTGATGGGTATCGGTATGCCCCGGCGTGAACAGCGGGTTGATCACCAGATTCCCGACCTGGAAGGGCTCGCCCTCGCGCAGGCCGACGTCACGGCAGGGCAGCTCGTCCAGCGCCGGACCGGCCAGCTGGCAGCCGGTCTTCTCGCGCAGCATCTTGCCGCCGGTGATGTGGTCGGCGTGGATGTGCGTCTCGATCGCGTAGTCGAGGCTCAGCCCCATCTCCTGCAGCACACGCAGATCGCGGTCCACGGTCTCGATCACCGGATCGATCAGCGCGGTCTTGCCCGTATCCGGGCAGCTTAGCAGATAGGTGTAGGTGGACGATTCATCCTCGAACAGCTGCTTGAAAATCATGCGGTGTCCTCCGTGGCCACAAGGGCCGGTCCGTTGGGATACGTTGGTCTGATGCTAACCGGCAGCCGGTCCGCGCACCAATCGGGCATATACGGCGTGCGCCATTGTTCCGATTCGGAACCTCGCGGCGACCACGAGTTCCCGCGCCCGGCCTGCCCCGCCCTTCTGTCGTGACACGCCACTGGCTATCATGCGGCCTCTGCCGACATTCACATCGACATCAAGGACTCACCATGGAAGCCAATCAAGTGGCCGAACTCATCCGCGCCGGCCTGCCGGAGGCCGAGAAGGTCGAGGTGACCGGGGGCGAGGGCAAGTTCGAGGCCCTGGTCGTCAGCCCGCAGTTCGCCGGAATGAACAAGGTCAAGAAGCACCAGACCGTCTACGCCACCGTGCGCGACCAGATCGACTCCGGCGAGGTCCATGCGCTGTCCATCCGCGCCCTGACGCCGGAAGAGGCCGCGGGCGCCTAGACACGTCAGCGGGATGCTCTCGCCCAAGGGCCGCGAGGAGATCGAGCGCCTGCTGGAGGGCGGCCTGGTCCACGACTGGGGCGAGGCCGAGACGACCCTGCGCAATGTCACGCGTATGCTGCTAACCACGCGCCCGGACCTGCTCCGTCTTTATTTCAGTCCCGAGGCCTGGGAACAGATCACCGCCTGGCCGCAGAAAAAGGCCGCCAACGCGATCATCGCCGCATTGCGTACCGGCGTGGTCGACGCCCTCGGACGCCCGGCCATCGCGAACCGCGAGCAGGCCCGCTTCTACCTCCTCTGCTTCCAGGACGACCTGACCGAGCGGGTGGATGCCTGGTGCCGCGAGCACCCCGAAGAATGCCCGCGCCGCAGCCGGGCCCGAACCCGGGCCCTGCCCGGCGATTCCCGCCCATGATCGCCCCCGTTATCGAATGCGGCGACCCCGCCATCGAAGCCTCGTTGCGCGACCTGCTCGGACGCTACGGGCTGGAACTGGTGATGCATCCGCCCGGTGCAACCCTGCCCGGGACCTGGTGGGGCGAGCCCGAGGCCGGGATCATCGGGCTGACCGTGCATGTACGCCCGGATACCCCGCTGCACTCGGCGCTGCACGAGGCCGGCCACCTGATCTGCATGGAACCCGAACGCCGCGCGGCCCTGCATACCAATGCCGGCGGCGACGATCTGGAGGAATGTGGGGTGTGCTATCTGCAGATCCTGCTTGCCGATGCCCTGCCCGGGGTCGGGCGCGCCCGGCTGATGCAGGACATGGACGCCTGGGGCTACAGCTTCCGCCTCGGGTCGACCGCGCGCTGGTTCGAGAAGGATGCCGACGATGCGCGGGCCTTCCTGCACGCCGAGGGCCTGACCGACTCGCGCGGGCGTCTTTCCTTCGCCTGTCGCGGGGGCCTTGAGCCCGCACGGGATGCTACACTGAGGCCCACGTCACAAGACGCGACTTCCCTGCCCAACACCCGGCACGATCCCGTGCGGTGATTGTGCGGGCGGACACAGCGGACCGGGAAACACGAACCCACTGGCGCCCGTCCCGGACCAGGGAATGACGGAAACACAGGCAACGGAACCGCTCATGGACACGACGACCATCGACAGTCTGCTCCAGGAAATGGATCTCACCGCGCACCTGTCGGAGTCCGCCCGTGCGGAACTGGCCCAGGCATGCGCGAGCCCGGAGCTGCCCGCCGGCAAACGGCTGCGGCCCCAGGATGTCGTGGACCGGCACCTGTTCCTGCTGAGCGGGCAACTGGTACGCGTCAGCGGCGGCACCCCTTCGCGCATCACCGTCGGCGATGGCGACGGCGAGCCACCCATGCAGATGTTCGACGGCGGAGCCGGCCAGCACGACTTCATCATTACCGAGAAGCCCTGCCGCATGCTGGAGGTGCCTACCGAGGCGCTGGAGCAGGCCCACAGTGCGTCGCTGGTGGTCCACGACACCGACCTGGATGACACGGAAGGGGCCTTTTTCAGTGAACTATACGACCTGATCACCAGTAATCGCCTGGAACTGCCGACCATGCCCGAGGTCGCCCTGCGCATTCAGGAGCTGACCCGGGACCCGGACGCGGACATCGACAAGCTGACCGACGTGATCCAGCGCGACGGGACCATTGCCGGCGCCCTCTTGCACGCCACGAACAGCCCGCTGTTCCGCGGCTCGCAGCAGATCCAGTCCGTACGTGACGCGGTCACGCGCCTGGGCTTTCGCAATACCCGCATGCTGGCCATGAACATGGCTATGCGACAGGCCTTCAAGGCCCGTCATGCGGCTACACGCGAGGCCATGGAGGCGGTCTGGCAGCACGGCGTGCTGCAATCGGCCTATGCCTATCTGGTGGCCGACTCCCTGAAGCTGCTGGATCGCGAACGCGCGCTGCTCGCCGGTCTGGTGGCCGGCATCGGGGCCGTCCCGATCATCCAGTTCATCGAGGTCCGCGAAGACCACCCGGATCCCGAGCGCATCGCCCGACTGGTTCGCCGCCTGCGCAACCTCGCCGGGGTCCTGGTCATCAACTACTGGGACCTGGGCGGAGACCTGGTCAACGTCGCCGAGCACAGCAGCGACTGGGGCTACCGGCCGGCGGAACCCGACTATGCCACGATCGCGCTGGTCGCCCAGTACGCCGCACTGCAGGACGAGGGCAAGGAACTGCCGGCACCGTCCGAGGTCAGGGCTTTCGAACTGCTGGGCATCGATACCCCCGCCCCCGGGGAACCGATTACCTTTCTGGAGGCCCGTGCCGCCGATCTGGTGGAACTGCAGAAACTCTTCGAACAGTAAGGCTGGATCTTTGGTGCTCGAGGAACGTCTTCCACAACTCGCCCCGTTCGCCGACCTGGGCGCACGCGCGCAGCAAAAGCTTCTCCAGCACGCGAGCACCCTGGAGATCAAGCCCGGCCTCAAGCTGCATGCGCGCGACGAATGGCGTCATCTGATCTTTCTCCTTGAAGGGCGGGTCATCCTGTCCGACGACGGCCAGCCGGTGATTCTCAAGGGCGGCAGCCCGGAATCCCTGAATCCGCTGTTCAACGAACGCGACTACCACAGCCACGCGATCGCGGCGAGCAGTGGACGTCTCGCCCTGTTCGACCGCAAGGTGTACGAGAACCTGATCGATGGCGCGCGCGAAGGCGTGGAGGTCAGCGAGATCGAGCTGTCCGATCTCGAGGGCGAACTGTTCACCAGCATCTACACCCGCGCCTTCTCCGGCGAACTGCAATTGCCGCAGCTCCCGGAGGTGGCACTGCACCTGCAGGCGACGCTGAAAGACCCGGACGTCGATATCGAGCGCGTCACCCGCATCATCGAGGAAGACCCCAGTGTCGCCGCACGCCTGCTGTCGGTGGCCAACAGCCCGGCGATGGGGAGCCAGCGCGAGGTCTCGCGGCTGGCCGATGCGGTCTCTCGTCTCGGCCTCGAGCGGACCCGGCAACTGGTGATGGCGCTCGCCGCGCACCAGGTCTTCATTCGGCGCGACAGCCCCTACCACGGCCTGCTGGAACGCCTGTGGCGGCGTTCGGCCCGCGTCGCGGCCATCAGCTGCGTGCTGGCCGACCAGAGCGAGGCAGTGGATCCGCAAAAGGCCCTGCTGGCCGGGCTGCTGCATCGGGTCGGCGCATTGCCCATCATCGGCGAGGTCGCCCGCAGTCACCCCGACCGCAGCGCCGAGGACATCGAGCGCATCCTCTACCGTCTGGAAGGCCTGATCGCCGAACTGGTTGCCCAACAATGGGGCCTGGCTTCCGATATCATGGAGGCCATTCGTGACTCCGGGGGCCCCGAAAACGCCGCGGCAGCGCCCCTGACGGACATCGTCCGCATCGCTCGCAGTGCCTGCACGCGCGACGGCGACGATGCCGTGGCGGACCGCACGCCACTCGCCGATTTGAACGCCGTGGCCCGATTCGGCTTCGTGCTCGACGACAACGGGCAACTGCCTGCGATCGACACGGCCCGCCGCGAGATTGACACGCTGATCCGCGAGGTCGCCTGACCCGGATCGTGCCGCTATCGCCCGTTCCTCGGACGGGGCGACCGCAACCCATCCAGGGAAGACATAATGGATACTCGAACCCGACCCCAACCTGGCGAAAAACAACGCGCCGCCGACAAGGTCGCGCGCATCCCGGTCAAGATCCGCCCGACCGAGCAGCCACAGCGCAAGCCGAAGTGGATCCGCGCCCAGAGCCAGGCACGGCCCGAGGTGCAGCGCATCAAGCGCATCCTGCGCGACCAGAAGCTACACACCGTCTGCGAAGAGGCGAGCTGCCCGAACCTGGGCGAATGCTTCGCCCACGGCACCGCGACCTTCATGATCATGGGCGACATCTGCACCCGCCGCTGCCCGTTCTGCGATGTCGCGCATGGCCGCCCCGAGGCCCTGGACCCGGACGAGCCTCGCCACCTGGCCGAGACCATCCAGGCGCTGGGCCTGAAGTACGTGGTCATCACCTCGGTAGACCGCGACGACCTGCGCGACGGTGGCGCGGGCCACTTCGTCGAGTGCATCCGCGAGGTCCGCACGCTGAACCCGAACACGAAGATCGAGATCCTGGTACCGGATTTCCGCGGCCGCATGGACCGGGCGCTGGAGATCATGCACCAGGCCCCGCCGGACGTCTTCAATCACAACCTCGAGACGGTCCCGCGGCTTTACCGCGAGGCGCGCCCCGGTGCCGATTATCAGTGGTCGCTGGAGCTGCTGAAGCGCTTCCGCGAACAGCACCCCGGCGTACCAACCAAGTCCGGCCTGATGCTCGGACTCGGCGAGACGCGCGAGGAGCTGCTGGAGGTCCTGGCGGACCTGCGCGAACACGGTTGCGACATGCTGACCCTGGGTCAGTACCTGCAGCCCTCGCGCCATCATCTCCCGGTCACGCGGTTCCTGGCGCCCGAGGAGTTCGACGAGCTCGGCGAGGCCGCGCGCGAAATGGGCTTCAAGCAGGTGGCCAGCGGCCCCATGGTGCGCTCCTCCTACCACGCCGACCTCCAGGCCCAGGGCCTCGAAACCGCCTGACCCGCCCTGTGCCCCCTCCCGCTGGGGCGCTGTCCCGTGCCCTGAGGCGGGGCCCGGTTCGCCATCCGGTGTTTCCGTGCCTTCGGTCCGCCGCCTGCCATGCGCTGTATCGCCAGCGCGCCGCGAGGTACTTTCTTGCTTGCCCAAGAAAGTACCCAAAGAAGGGCACCCGGATTCCGCCCGAGGACCTTGCTCCAGGGCCCTCGGGCCGGCGGCGCTGAAACTCGCTGCGCTACGCTCCGCTCAGACAGTCAGCGCCTCTCCTCCGTCCCGAGGACCCTTCCGCAAGGGGCTTCATACGGGGAGATGAAGGTCAAGACAACGGCGACCCTGACATTCGTGCCAGTGGATGGAGGCTAGGTATTCGGACATCTTGGCACGCGCGGCCTTCGGCCCTGGCGTGCCGCGCCCGCGAGCGGGCGCCAGGCCCCATCGTAGGATGTGATGAGCGCAGCGAATCGCATCAGGATTGCCCCGACGTTGGCATGGTGCGTTTCGCTGCGCTCAACGCACCCTGCAGCCTTGGGCTCATGACAGATGCGGGAACATCGCCTGTTTTGACCTTCCTTCCCGATATGAGCCCCTTGTGGAGGGCGTGACAGGCCGGGAGAAGGCGGTGACTGTCTGAGCGCAGCGAGTTTCAGCGCCGCCGGCCTGGCGCGTCCGGAGCAAGGTCCCCGGGCGAATCCCGGGCGTGTTTCTTGGTTACTTCTTTGCACGAGCAAAGAAGTAACTCGGGGTGCGCTGCCGAAACAGCGCAGGCAGGCGGTGGACCGAAGCCACCGTAAACTCCAGAGGACGAACCAGGTCCAGCCTCAGGACGCAGGACAACGCCCCAGCGCCAGAACCCGGACAAGCTCAGGCGGCAAAGAGGGCTCATGCCGGATGCTCGCGGCCTCGGCGGGAAACAGCTGCTCGACGAGATGGGCGAGCAGCTGCTCGCGGACGCGGGTGGCATCCACCGGGCCGAGCAGATGCTGCATGGAGGTCGCGGCGAGCCCGGGATAGCCACAGGGGTTCATGAGCTGAAACGGTGACAGATTGGGGGCGATGTTCAGCGCCAGCCCATGGATGCTGCGTCCGTGCCGGATGCGCAGGCCCAGCGCCGCAATCTTGGCCCCGCCGACATACACCCCCGGCGCCTTCTCCCGACGCTGCGCATGGATACCCGATTGCGCGAGCGTATCGATCACCGCCTGCTCCAGGCCTTCGACCAGGCGCCGGACCCCGATTCCCAGCCGCGGCAGGTCCACCAGCGTGTAGACGACCAGTTGCCCGGGGCCATGCCAGGTCACCTGCCCCCCGCGATCGATCGCCACCACCGGGGTCGCGCCGGAATCCAGCAGGTGCTCGGCGCGGCCGTTACGGCCCTGGGTAAAGACGGGGGGATGTTCGACGCACCAGAACGCGTCCGGACGGGCCGCATCGCGTTCCCGGGCCTGGAGCTGCATCGCCTGCCAGACGGGGACATAGGGCTGCGTACCCAGCAGGCGGACCACGGGCCCGGGGACGAGCGGGCCGGTCACAGGATCATGCGGACCCGGTCGCAACGCCCCAGGGCCCGGTAGAGATCATCGAGCTGGGCCTGGCTGGTCGCGGTGAAGGTGATGGTGATGCCGACGAAGCGCCCGCCACTGGAGGCGCGCTGCTGGATCACGGCATCCTCCGGGTCCGGCACATGCTCGGCCACACAGGCCTCCACGGCCTCCAGGAGTTCCGGGTGCGAGTCCCCCATGACCTTGATCGGAAAACGACAGGGAAACTCGATCAGGCTCTCGCGTTCGTCTGTCATGCACACCCCTTGGCTTCCAGCCGGGACTGCGTTGCCCTGGATTTCTCTTCCTGATACGCGGCATGAACCGCCTCCCAGGCCGGACCGGGCACCCCGGCTCCAACGGGATGGCCATCGAGGCGGCAAACTGGCAGGAGCTCCTTGGTGGAACTGGTCAGCCAGATCTCGCCGGCCGCACGCAACTCGGACTCGGACAGGTCGCGCTCCACGACATCGAGACCGCACTGGGCCGCCAGGCGCAGCACAAGGGCCCTTGTGACCCCCGGCAGCAGCGATGACGCCAGCGGAGGTGTCACCAGCGTACCGTCGACCTGGGCGAACACATTGCTCGCCGCACCCTCCGTTACCTGACCGTCCAGCAGCAGGATGGCCTCGACCGCATCGTGTTCACGCGCCTCCTGACGCGCAAGCACGTTCGCCAGCAGCGTAGTGGCCTTGATGTCACAGCGGGACCAGCGCGTATCGGGCCGCGTCACCGCCGCGACCCCGGCCTGGTGGATCGTGTCCGGCAGTGGCGCGATCGGACTGGCCATCGCAAAGACCGTGGGCACGCCGCCGGCAGGAAACGCGTGGTCGCGCGGGGCAACGCCTCGCGTGACTTGCAGATACAGGCCAAGATCGCCGGGCCCGTCCCCCTCGTTGCGCCGGACGAGCTCCTCGAGCATGGCCCGCCACTGGTCGAACGACAGGGGCGATTCGAGGCGGATGGCGTCCAGCGAGCGCTGCAGCCGCTGCAGGTGTTCCTCCAGCAGAAACAGCTCGCCGGCATAACTGGGGATCACCTCGTAGACCGAGTCCCCGAACAGGAACCCGCGATCCAGCGGCGAGATCCGCACGGATTCGAGCGGCATGAACTCGCCATTGAAGTACGCAACGCCCACACGCGCCTCGGTTCAGAACGGCCAGACCGAGCGCAGCGACAGGGCGGCGCTATCCCACAGACGACGCACCAGCCCCCCCTCCTCGATCTCTTCGAGGGCCACAACCGGCTGTTGCCCGATGACCTCGCCATTCAGACGGGCCTGCACCTCGCCCACCGCGGCCCCCGCGGCCAGCGGAGCCTCCAGCGGCTGGTTCAGCTCCATCGAGGCCTCCAGCCCATCGCCACGCCCCGGCGGCACGATCACCCAGAAGTCCTCGGCCACCCCGACCGACACCTCGCTGTCCGTTCCGCGATAGACACGCGGGCTGCCGAGTGGCGTGCCCGCCTCGAACAGCCGCTGCGGCTCGGTGAAGCGCATGCCCCAGCTCACCAGGGCCTGCGATTCGTTGGCGCGGCGGGTCCCGCCCTCCTGATGATTGGAGGCCTCGATTCCCAGGACCACGGCAACCAGACGGCGGTCGTTGCGCTCTGCCGACGAGACCAGGTTGTAGCCAGCCGCGGAGGTCCACCCCGTCTTCAGGCCGTCGAATCCGGCATCCCGCCACAGCAGCATGTTGCGGTTGCTCTGCGAGATGTCGTTGTATTCGAACGAGCGCTCGCTGTAGTAGCCGTACAGGTCGGGGAATTCGCGAATCAGCGCCCGCGCCAGCAATGCCATGTCCTGGGCAGAGGTGGACTGCGGCTCGTCGGACGGCAGCCCGTGCGAATTGGTGAAATACGAGTTCATCATCCCGAGTTCACGCGCCTGGCTGTTCATCATGTCGACAAACGCGCCCTCGGAACCGGCCACGGCCTCGGCCAATGCAGTGGAGGCATCATTTCCGGACTGGACGATCATCCCGCGCAGCAGGTCCTCGACCTTCACCTCGTCGCCGACCTCGATGAACATGCGCGACGCGCCCCGCATGCCCGTGCGCCAGGCCCGCTCGCTGATCGTCACCGTGTCCTCGAGCCCCAGCCGCCCGTCACGGATCTCGCCAAACACGACATAGGCCGTCATCAGCTTGGTCAGGCTCGCCGGTTCGCGGTCAACATCCGCCTCGCGCGAGGCCAGCATCAGTCCGGAGTCGAAGTCCATCAGCGCGTAGCTCTTGGCGGTCACATCCGACGGCGGGCTGGGCACCCCGCTCGGCATGGCCCCGCCACTACCCGGAACCGGCAGTGGCTCGTCCGCCATGACCGGCATGGCGGCAATGCACGCGGCCAGCGACAGGGTCATCAGGGCGCGGCGGGCGAAAGAACGAAGCGGCGGGGTCATGGCGGTTCAAGGCCTCCTGTAGAGATGGCTAACGATAGCAGACGGGGCCCGCGCAGATGAACGCAAACGGGCCCCACCTATATAAATTCAGCGATGCGCGGTGTCGTCAGTCGTCGACAATGCGGTAGTCGACATGGGCGGCCTCCTGCAGGCGTTCGGTGGCCTCCTGCAGATCGACCTCCTCCAGCGGGCCGATGCGGACGCGGTGCAAGTCCGACTGCGCGTCGCGTTCCAGCGTCGAGATCTCGACCGACTCGAACCCGAGGGCCTGGAGATCCCGCTGGATCTCCTCCGCCGCCCGGCGTTCGGCAAACGCACCGACCTGCACCCATCGACCGTTGTTCTCGGACGTCTCGGCGGCATTCGACTCGGCAGAAGTCGGGGTGTCATCGGACGATGTCGCGGCCACGCGGGTGTTGGCGCCCTCACCGGCCTCGGCCAGTTCGATCGGTTCCGGCTCCGGCGCGCGTGAGTCGGCCACGCGCGGCGTGTCCACGTCGTCCGGCCCCACCGCACGGATGCGCACCGGGGCCACACCGGCGTCGGTCATGTCCAGTCGGTGAGCAGCCGCGTAGGAAAGATCGATAATGCGGTCGTCCACGAAGGGACCGCGATCGTTGACCCGCACGATCACGCGGCGGTCGTTCTCCAGGTTCACGACCTCGACATAGGTCGGCAGCGGCAACGTCTTGTGGGCCGCCGTCATTGCATACATGTCGTAGGGCTCGCCACTGGACGTGCGCCGCCCGTGGAACTTGGTCCCGTACCAGGAGGCCAGGCCCTCTTCCTCGAATCCGGTGCTGGTGCGCAGGGTGCGGTAACGCTGCCCGAAGACCTCGTACTCGGGCGGGTTCCCGTAGCGACTCGGCGGCTCGTCCTTCGGCACCGCGTCCGGGATCAGCGCCAGGTCCTGCGGGATGTCATCGGGGTCCGGATAGGCGTCATAGGCCGCATCTCCCAGCGGACGGTCCGGGTCGGCCTCGCGGTCGGGAGTAGACGAGCACCCCGCCAGCACCAGCGCGAGCAGGGCGGCCAGCGCGAAGAACGCCGCGCCAGCCCGGCACCGTTTACTCGGCAAAGGCCTCGGCCAGCTGGTGGACAGCCATCGCATACAGCGGGCTCCGGTTGTAGCGAGTAATCACATAGAAATTGGGATACCCGAGATAGTACTCGTAGCCGTCCTCGCCCTCGAGGCGGATGAACGAGTATTTCCCGTCCTCGGCCACGGACTCGTCGGGATAGATGCCGTGCTCGGCGAGTTCGTCGAGATCGAAGCGCGCCTGGAAATTGCGGCTGATCAGTTCCTCGTGGGCATCGCCCTCGACCCGGGCACGCGCGACCACGGGCTCGCCGGTCTGCCAGCCATGCTCGCGGAAATAGTTGGCGACACTGCCAATCGCATCCGGCCAGGAATTGAGCAGATCACGCCGACCATCGCCGTCGAAGTCCACTGCGTAGTGGCGATAGCTCGACGAGATGAACTGTCCGCGCCCCATGGCACCGGCGTAGGAACCCCGTGTCTCGCGGACATCCAGGTCCTCCTCCTGCACCAGGGTCAGGAACTCGCCCAGTTCTTTGCGGAAGAAGTCCGCCCGCGGCGGATAATCGAAGCCCAGCGTGACCAGGGCATCGAACACGCGGAAGCCCCCGGTATTGCGCCCGTAGTTGGTCTCCACGCCGATAATCGCGGTGATCATTTCCTGTTCGACGCCAAAGGCCTCCTCGGCGCGGGCGAGGGACTCGGCCTGCTCCTCCATGAAGCGTTCACCGCGCTCGACGCGCAGGTCGTTCACGAAGATCGGGCGATAGTCCTTCCACGGACGTGCCTCGGCGGGCGCCGCGATCAGGTCAAGGATGCGCTGCTGGGGATCGGCCTCGGCGAACATGCCCTCCAGCTCGTCGCGATCCATGCCCGCCTCGACCTGCTCGTCGATAAAGGCCTGGACCTCCTCGCGCTCCAGGTACGGCGGGTCGCCGGCGCGAAACTCGGACCCCGAGACGCTCGACAGGGAACAGGCCCCCAGTGACAGGATCAGCCCGGCCTGCAGGAGGCCGGAACGAAGGGTGCCCAGGGGGCGGAGGTTCAGGGTCATCGATTCACCAGGCGCTGTTGCGACGCAATGCTCATGAGAATACCGAAGGCGACCATAAGCGTCACCAATGATGTGCCGCCATAGCTCACCAGCGGAAGCGGCACGCCCACCACGGGCAGAAGCCCCGTCACCATGGCGATATTCACCACCATGTAGACGGCAAAGGTGAGCGCCAGGCTCCCGCCCAGCAGGCGGGCGAAGCGATCCTGGGCCAGGGCGGAGATCCACAGCCCGCGCGCCACGATCGCAAAATACAGCAACAGCATAAGGGCGACACCGATAAAGCCGAATTCCTCGGCGTACACCGCAAAAATGAAATCCGTCGAGCGCTCGGGCAGGAAGTCGAGGTGCGACTGTGTGCCATTCAGCCAGCCCTTGCCGTACAGCCCACCAGAGCCGATCGCGATCTTGGACTGAATAATATGATAACCCGCCCCAAGAGGGTCGGACTCCGGATTGAACAGCGTCAGCACCCGCTGGCGCTGATAATCATGCATCTGCAGCCACAACGCCGGGATTGCGGCGGCCGCGGCCAGTCCAAGCCCGACAAACCAGCGCCAGCTCAAACCCGCCAGGAAGATCACCAGAAAGCCCGCGGCGCCCACCAGCATCGCGGTCCCCAGGTCCGGCTGGCGCATGATCAGGAACACGGGCACCAGAATCATCGGCACCGTAATCAGCAGATCGCGAAACCGCGGCCGGTCGTTCCGGGTCGACAGGTACCAGGCCACCATCATCGGAACGGCCAGCTTCATGATTTCCGAGGGCTGGAAGCGCATGAAGCCGAGATCCAGCCAGCGCCGCGCGCCCTTGCCGATCTCGCCGGCGACCATGACCGCCAGCAGCAGCGCGATCCCGGCCAGAAACAGCCACGGCGCCAGGGACCGCAGGGTGCGCACCGGGATCTGCGCGACCAGCACCATCGCGGCCACGCCCAGGCCGATGCGCATGGTCTGCCGCTCCAGGGCGATCATGCTCTCGCCGGAGGCACTGAACAGCACCGCCAGCCCCACCAGCAGCAGGACCCCAATCAGTACCAGCAACACGCCATCCAGGCGGAGCCGTCCCAGCACCCACTGGCCCAGCGGCATTTCGCGCCCCGTTACACTGATCATTGGTCTTCTCCGACGTCGAGCGTCATCCCGGCGTCATCCTTCAGGAAGGCGTCCATCACCTCGCGGGCAATGGGGGCCGCCACGCGGCCGCCCGATCCCCCGTGCTCGACCAGTACGGCGACCGCGATCTGCGGATCATCCGCAGGCGCATAGCCGACGAACAAGGCGTGATCCCAGAGGTGCCGGGGCAGCTCGTCCTCGTCGTATTCTTCGTCCTGCGCCAGCCCGAAGACCTGCGAAGTGCCGGTCTTGCCTGCGATGCGATAGTCCGTCGGCGGGCGACTGCCAATCGAGCCCCAGGCGGTCCCGTGCCGTTCATGCACGGCCTCGATCAGCGACTCGTGAATCGTGTCCCAGTGCTCCGGGGCCGTTTGCACCGGTTCGCGGGGCTGCGGCAACAACCGTTCGAACTCGCCATTGTCGTTGTCCATCGACTGCAACAGACGTGGCTGGATGCGCTGCCCACGCCCGGCCAGCGTCGCCGTGAAGTCCGCCATCTGCAGCGGCGTCGACAGCATGTAGCCCTGGCCAATCGCGGTAATCAGGGTCTCGCCGGGGAACCAGACCTGGTCGTGTGTCGCCCGCTTCCAGTCACGGCTCGGGAGGATGCCCGCGCGCTCGCCCGTCGAATCAATACCGACGCGCTGCCCGATCCCGAACGCCCCCAGCATCGGCACCATCCGGTCAATACCCATCGTATGGGCAAGGTCGTAGAAATACACGTCGGAGGAAACCGCGATGGCGCGCGACATATCCACCCAGCCATGGCCTTCCCTGCGCCAGTCGCGATAGCGCCGCTCGTGGCCGGGGATCTGGAAATAGCCCCGGGCGAACATCTTGCGATCGGCGGTGGTGATCTCCTCGTCCAGCGCCGCCAGGCCCACCAGCGGCTTGATCGTGGAGCCCGGCGGGTACTGCCCGGTCAGGGCGCGGTTGAACAGCGGCCGCGAGGGGTCGGACTGCAGATCGGAGAAGTCGGCCTGGGAGATCCCGCGCACGAACATCTCGGGATCGAATCCCGGGGCACTGACCAGCGCCAGGACCTCGCCGTTATTGGGGTCCAGCGCGACGATGGCTCCCTCGCGACCGGCCAGGGATCGATACGCGGCACGCTGCAGGTCCGCGTCGATGGTGAGGGTGATGTCGGTACCCGCCTCCGGTGGCGTCACCGAAAGTTCGCGGATGACCCGCCCCTGGGCATTGACCTCCACCTGGCGGTAGCCCGGACGGCCGTGCAGCAGGTCCTCGTAGTAGCGCTCCACGCCGATCTTGCCGATATGCGAGCTGCCGGCATAGGCGCGCGGATCGACCCGCGCCAGGTCCTGCTCGTTGATCCGGCCGACATAACCAACCACATGGGAGAGCTTGTCGCCGAGCGGATAGAAGCGCATCGGGCGCGCCTCGATCTCCACCCCCGGCAACTCGTGCCGCGAGACCGCAATCCTGGCCACCGTGGTGTCGTCGAGCCCTGACTTGAGCAGGACTGGCTGGAAGGGACGGCGCTGACGCACACCACGCCGGAAGCGTTCGATATCCGCCTCCGACAACTCGACAAAGTCGTGCAGTCGCTCCAGGAGCTCGTCCAGATTGCCGGCCTGCTCGACCGTGACCTCCAGCTGGTAGGAGGCGCGGTTGCCCGCCAGCAACTGGCCATTCCGGTCCCGGATCACGCCACGACTGGGCGCAATCGGCTCCACCCGCAGCCGGTTGTTCTCCGACAGCGTGGTGAAATGGGTATGCGCGCCGACCTGAAGCCCCGACAGGCGCCAGCCAATCAGGAGCAGGACGGCGGCGAGCAGCACCAGCGCCAGCAGAATGCGGACGACAAACCGCTGCTGGTCCTGTTGTTCCTGCCCGTAGTCATCGCGCCCGGCCATCTCAGGGAACCGCCACACCGACAAACGCCGCGCACGCGGCGGCAGTCGACCCCGGAGAAGCGGGGGCGATCCGCGCCATGCGCTGTGGCCGGGCCGCTACCGGCTCAGATCTTGCTCTTCTGGTAACGCTTGTAGCTGGCAACAATCTCCGCCTTGGCCTCTTCGGCGCCCGTCCAGCCCTCGACCTTGACCCACTTGCCCTTCTCCAGCTCCTTGTAGCGCTCGAAGAAGTGCTTGATCGAATCCAGGAGTTCCTTCGGCACGTCGTCCGGGCTCTGGAACCGCGCGGACTGCGTGCACAGCTTGTCCACCGGCACCGCGAGGATCTTCGCGTCCACCCCGGCCTCGTCGGTCATCTTCAGCATACCAATCGGGCGCGAACGCACGACCGAGCCCGGCAGCAGTGGCACCGGGGTGATCACCAGCACGTCCACCGGGTCGTTGTCTTCCGACTCCGTGTTCGGGATGAATCCGTAGTTGCACGGATAGAACATCGCGACCGCCATAAAGCGATCGACCACCAGAGCCCCGCTGTCCTTGTCCATCTCGTACTTGACGGGCTGGCCCTGGGTGGGGATCTCGATCACCACATTGATGTCGTTGGGGAGATCCTTGCCGGCTTCGATCTGGTTGAGGTCCATGCTTGAGTATATTCCGATTGTTTTGAAGAGCGGGGGATTATACAGGGGAGAGCGCCCGCATTGGCACCCGTCGCCGGCAGACCAGGGAGCCGTGGGCTGTGTTGCGCGGTTGCGGCCGATTACCCTCAGGCGGTATAAGACCGCGCTCGGGAAACGGTTTGTGCAGGGTCTGCGCAAGCCTTCCCCGATGGCCATTCACCGTGCCGCCTCGTAACCGGCTTGTGCTGCGGTTCGGCGACGCACCGGGCAGCAGGAGGCAGTCATGCGTATCGTCCTGATGGGGGCACCGGGTTCCGGCAAGGGCACCCAGGCCAAGAAGATCGTCTCGACCTTCGGCATCCCCCATGTCTCGACCGGCGACCTGCTGCGGGCCGCAATGGCCGCCCGGACCGAGCTGGGCCGTGAGGTCGAAAGCGCGATGAACGCCGGGCAGCTGGTACCCGACGACATCGCCTTGGGCCTGATCCGCGACCGGCTGCAGGAGCCGGATGCGCAGGAGGGATACATCCTCGACGGCTTCCCGCGCAACGTCGCCCAGGCCGAGGCCCTGGACACCATGCTCGAGGAGCTTGGCGCACCACTCGACCAGGTCATCCAGATCGATGTGCCGTTCGAGGAGCTGAAACAGCGCCTGACCGGCCGTGTCTCCTGCGGCGACTGCGGGGCCGTGTTCAACACCCATACCTTCCCCCCCAAACAGGAAGGCGTGTGCGATCTGTGCGGCGGCGAACTGATGCACCGCGCCGATGACACCGAGCAGACCGTCGTCAATCGCCTGAAGGTCTACGAGGAACAGACCCGGCCACTGATCGAATACTACGCCGGCCGCGAGCTGCTCAAGCATGTAAACGGCACCCGCGACATCGTGCTGATCTTCGACGAAATCCGCCAGCTTTTGGGAAAACACTGATCAGGAATGATCAGTGTTTTCCCAGAATAAATCCCGCATGACGCCTCCGCCTGCCGGCCACGCAAGCCCACTGAACCGCCGGGCCACGGCGTGGATCGCAATCGCCCTCGCGCTCGGCATTACCGCCACGACGGCGCAGGCCCAGCCCGAGCGGCTGGAGCGCCCGCCCGGCTGCGAGTTCGCCCCCGACATGGAGTGGCCGGAGCTGCGCGAACTCGCAGTCGAGATCACCGATATCGATGCCGACCATGTACGCCGCGAGGGCGAGCTCATCAGCGCCCGCGGCAATGTCCAGCTCTTCGAGCACGGTCGGCGCCTGGATACCGATTTCCTCGAATATGACCGCGCGACGGGCGTGGCCCGCACCGAGGGCGACACCCGGCTGTTCGACGGCGACCTGCTGCTGCATACCGACGGCGGCGAATACCGCCTGGACGAAGAAACCGGGGAGTTCCGGCGCATCGACTACCTGGTGCAATCCGTGCCGGCACGCGGCAGCGCCGGGGTGGGCATCCAGCTCGCGCCCCACCTGCACGAGTTCGAGGATGCCGAATACACCACCTGCCCGATCGACAACGACAGCTGGCGGCTGCGCACGCGCGACCTGGAACTGGACCGCGAACGCGGGATCGGCGTCGCCCGTCACGCCCGCGTCCATTTCAAGGGCGTACCCATCGCCTACACGCCGTACATCCACTTCCCGCTGGACGACCGCCGCCAGAGCGGCTTCCTGCTGCCCAGCGCCGGGGTCAGCTCACGCCACGGAGTCGATATCAGCACACCCTGGTACTGGAACATCGCGCCGAACTACGACGCGACTTTCACCCCGCGAGTCATGGCGGATCGTGGGGTGAAGCTCGGCACCGAGTTCCGCTACCTGCAACCCCGCCACGAGGGCGTGGCCGACATCCGCTACCTGCCGAGTGACAGCGAATTCGGCGACGACCGACACTACGTGCAGTGGTTTCACCAGAGCCGCCTGACCTCGGACCTGCGCTTTCGCCTGGACGCCGCCGACGCCTCCGACAGCGAGTATTTCCGCGACTTCGGTGGCGCCGACCGCTACTCCGGCAGCACGCCCTATCTGCGCCGCCGTGCGGACCTGACCTACAACCAGCCGGCCTACCGCCTGCGCACCCGGATCGAGGACTACCAGATCGTCGATCCCGAGCTGCGCGCCCAGCGCGAGCCCTACCAGCGCCTGCCGCAGATCACCCTGGAGGCGGGCGAGTATCTGGGGCGCGGGCTGGCCTGGGACCTGGACACCGAGCTGGTGCGCTTCGAGCGCAGCGAGGGCGACTCGCTGGAGCCCCTGGGCACGCGCTTCGACCTCAACCCCACGGCCTCCTGGCGCTTCGATACCGGCGGTTTCTTCTTCGAGCCCAGTGCCGGCGTGCGCTATACCCATTACGAACTGGACCGCCGGGGCGAACCGGGGCCCGAGTCGATCAGCCGCACCGTGCCGCGGGCATCGATCGACACCGGGCTGGTCTTCGAGCGCCCGATCCAGGACGGGCGTCGCCTGCAGACGCTGGAGCCGAGGATCTTCTACGGCTATGTCCCGTTCGTCGACCAGACCGATATCCCGGTCTTCGACACCGGCGAGGCGGACTTCAGCTTCGACAACCTGTTCAGCCTCGACCGCTTCGTCGGCGCCGACCGGGTCGGCGATACCCACCAGCTGACCACCGCGCTGACCACGCGGGTCTTCGACGAGCAGACCGGCCAGGAGCGGATGAGCCTGTCCGCCGGCCAGATCCGCTACTTCGAGGACCGCGAAGTCCGCCGCGACCCGGACGGCGATCCACTGACCGAATCCCGCTCCGATCTCGCCCTGGAGGGCCGCGTGCGCATTGGCGACGCCTGGAGCGGTCGCGGCTCCATCCTGTACAACCAGGACGAAGAGGAGACCACCCTCACAGCGCTGTCGGTCAGCTACAGCCCGGGCGCGCGTGCCCGCATCAATGTGGGATATCGTCAGCGCGAGGCCGGCGCCCGCTCCATCGACCAGACCGATGTCTCCGTGCTGTGGCCGGTGACCCCGCGCATCGATGCGATCGGGCGCTGGAATTACAGCCTGCAGGAGGAACGTGATCTCGAACTTCTGGCCGGCCTTCAGTATCGTAGTTGTTGCTATGGCATCCGAGTGGTCGCCCGCCGCGCCTACGACTTCGACGAGACCTACGACAACTCGATTTATTTCCAACTCACGCTGGACGGGCTCGGACGCTTCGACTCCGGCGTGGATTCGCTTTTGAGCGAGGGTATAGCCGGATATGACGCACTCCCCTGACCACCACCGCCGGGCCTTCTGGCTCCCGCTACTGGGCGCCGTGCTCATGAGCCTCGGCCTGTCCGCACAGGCGCAGGTCCCCGGCAGCGAACAACCCGAGGACGCCGTCGAGGCCCCGGTCACCCCGGGGGCCGCCTCCGAGGCCGGAGCCCCCGCCGCGCCGATTACACCACCGGAGGGGGATCAGTTCACCGATCGCATCCTCGCGGTCGTCGGTGACGACGTGGTAACCCAGCGCGAGCTGGTCGAGCGCATGAACCTGGTCGCCCAGCAGATGATGGAGCGCGGGACCCGCCCACCGGATCGTGACACCCTCGCGCGCCAGGTCATGGAGCGGCTGATCGTCGAGCGCGTTCAGCTGCAGGAGGCCGAGCGGGTCGGCATCAACATCGACGAGATGACCCTGAACCGCGCGATGGAGAACATCGCGCGCGAGAACCGCATGACCCTGCCGCAACTGCGCCAGGCCCTGCTGCAGGACGGTGTCGATTTCAACGCCTTCCGCGAACAGATCCGCAACGAACTGACCGTCAACCAGCTGCAGCGCCGCCAGGTCGACAACCAGATTCGCGTCAGCGACCAGGAGATCGCGGATCTGATCGCCTCCGAGAGCGGCGCCATCGACCGCGGCGTGCGCTATCGCATCGCGCACATCCAGGTCTCGCTGCCGCGCGGCGCGGACTCCGCCCAGATCGCCACTGCGCGCGAAAAGGCCCGCGAACTGCGCCAGCGGGTGCGCGAGGGTGAGGACTTCGCCAGTGTAGCCATCTCCGAATCCGATGCCCCGGATGCCCTGGAGGGCGGCGACCTCGGCTGGCGCACCGCCGGCGAGATCCCCTCCGTATTCGCCCGCGAGGCCGTACTGATGCGCACCGGCGAGATCAGCGACGTGCTGCGCTCGCCGAACGGCTTCCACATCATGAAGCTGGTCGACCGCGAAGGGGGCGACCAGACCCGCGTCCGGCAGACGCAGGTCCGCCACATCCTGATCAGCCCGGACCAGGTCCGCAGCGACGAAGAGGCCCGCCGCCAGGCCGAGTCCCTGTACAACCGTATCCGCGAGGGCAGCGACTTCGAGGCCCTGGCCCGCGCGAACTCGGACGATCCCGGGTCCGCAGCCCAGGGCGGCCAGCTCGGCTGGATCAGCCCCGGCGAGCTGGTGCCCGAGTTCGAGGAGGCGATGAACGCCCTGCAGCCGGGCGAGATCAGCGAGCCGGTGGAGAGCCAGTTTGGCTGGCACATCATCGAGGTCCTCGACCACCGCGAGGTCGACACCTCGCGCGAGCAGATCCGAGCCCGTGCCCGCGAGATCCTGCAAAACCGCAAGCGCGAGGAAGAGATCGAGCTGTGGATGCGGCGTCTGCGCGACGAGGCCTATGTCGAGTACCGCGTTGACGGCTTCGGCTCCTGACGCCCGGACGCCGGGTGCAATCCCGCGTCTGGCACTGACCGCTGGCGAGCCGGCCGGGATCGGGCCGGATCTGCTGATTGCCCTGGCCCACGAGCCTGGCGGTGGCGCCCAGCGCGTCGCCATCGGCGATCCGGATGTCCTCGAGCAACGGGCGCAGCAGCTGGGCCAGTCGATCCACCTGATTCCCTTCGACCCCGCACGACCGCGCACTGCTACACCGCGCGGGACCCTCGAGATCGTTGCGGCCCCGGCCGGGAGCCCCGTACAAACCGGCATCCTCGACCCCCGGCACGCCGGATGCGTGCTGGCAATGCTCGCCGCCGCCGCCGATGGCTGCCTCGATGGCACCTTCGATGCGATGGTCACCGGTCCGGTGCACAAGGGCGTGATCAACCGTGCCGGCATCCCCTTCAGTGGTCATACCGAGTGGCTGGCCGAACGCGCCGGCGCGCCCATGCCCGTGATGATGCTGGCCACCGAATCCCTGCGGGTCGCACTGGTGACTACGCACCTGTCCCTGCGCGACGTCCCCGACGCGATCACACCGGAGCGCATCGAGGCGGTCACCCAGGTACTCCACCACGACCTGGTCGAGGATTTCGGGATCGAGCAGCCGCGCATTGGCGTGTGCGGGCTGAACCCCCACGCCGGCGAAGACGGTGTGCTGGGTCGCGAGGAGATCGAGGTCATCACCCCGACGCTCGACCGTCTGCGGGCCGAAGGCCTGGACCTGCGCGGGCCACTGCCCGCCGACACCGCATTCACACCGCGCGCCCTTGCCGAGGTCGACGCGGTACTGGCGATGTATCACGACCAGGGGCTCCCGGTGTTGAAACATGCGGGATTCGGGCATGCGGTCAACGTGACCCTCGGGCTGCCCTTCGTGCGCACCTCGGTCGACCACGGCACGGCCCTCGACCTGGCCGGCAGTGGTCGCGCGGAGGTCGGCAGCTTCCTCGCGGCCGAGGGCCTGGCGCGGGAACTGGCCCGCCATCGCCTGCAGGCACAGGCCGCGAACGCCCATGGGTGACGCCGCATATGGGTAGCGCGTTGCCGCCGATCCGCAAGCGGTTCGGCCAGAACTTCCTGCATGATCAGGCCGTGCTCGCGCGCATCGTCGGCGCGATCGCCCCGCACCCCGACGACCCGGTGCTGGAGATCGGCCCTGGCCGAGGGGCCCTGACGGGCGCCCTGCTGGAACGCCTGAATCGTCTGGTCGCAGTGGAGATCGACCGTGACCTGGCGGCCGGCCTGCGTGCCGCCTTTGCCCCGGAACGCCTGGAGCTCCATGTGGGCGACGCCCTGGATCTGGACCTGGCAAGCCTCGGCCCGCCACCGGAGGGTGGCTGGCGGGTCGTGGGCAACCTGCCCTACAACATCTCGACCCCCCTGCTGTTCCACCTGCTCGATCAGATGGAGGCCATCCGCGACATGCATTTCCTCCTGCAGCGCGAGGTGGTCGAGCGCATGACCGCCGTCCCCGGCAGCAAGACCTATGGCCGGCTGACGGTCATGCTCGCGGCGCGCGCCCGGGCCCAGTCGCTGTTCGGGGTCCCCCCCGGTGCCTTCCACCCGCCGCCCAAGGTCCACTCGGCGGTCGTGCGCATCACACCACTGGAGGCGCCGCTGGTGGACAGCGCACTGTATCCGGCGTTCGCAAAGGTCGTGAACCAGGCCTTCTCCAACCGCCGCAAGACGCTGCGACGGGGGCTGTCCGGACTGGTGGATGCCTCCCGGATCGAGGCCGCCGACCTGGACCCGGGCGCCCGCCCGGAGACCGTGGACGTCCACGGCTTCGCGGCGCTGGCGCGACTGGCCGCCGCGCACTGACCCATCACGCCAGCGGGCAGCGATCCGCTATCATCGCCCTATGGACTTCATCGTGGCCGACATCGGAGGTACCCGCACCCGGGTCGCACGTGCCCGCCACAGCGGCGCACACTGGTCGCTGCACGACATCCACCGCTACCCCAGCCGCGACTTTCCGGACCTGGGCCACATCCTCGAGGCCTGGCGCACCGAGGTCGATCCAGCCGAGCCGCTGGCGGCCGCCGGTCTGGCCCTGGCCGGCCCCGTGCAAGGCGGCCGGGCCCGCGCGACCAACCTCGACTGGCCCGAACTGGACGCGCGCGCACTCGAACAGACCCTGGGCATCCCGGTCGCACTGATCAACGATTTCGCCGCTGTCGGCGCCTGCCTGGATGCCCTTGAACCCGGGGACCGGATCACCCTGCAGAACGCGGCAGCCGATGCAGACGGCCTGCGCCTGGTGGTCGGGGCCGGAACAGGTCTCGGGACCTGCCTGGTCGGCCCGCCCCACCAGCCCGCCATCCATCCCGGCGAAGGGGGCCACGCACGCTTTTCCCCCGCCGACGCGGACGAGGCGGCACTCGCGGCGTTTGTCAGCGCCGAGGAAGGGCTTTGCACCCGCGAGCACCTGCTTAGCGGTCGCGGCATTGCGCGCATCGCACGCTTTGAACTGGCACGCCGGGACGATGCCACGCTGGCGCGGGCCCTGACGGCTGCCGACCCGGCCGCCGCGGTCAGTGACCTGGCCGATGGTGGCCACGCGGCGGCCCTCGCGGTCGTCCAGCGTTTCGTGAGGATCTATGCAGGACAACTGGCCGACATGGCCCTGACCGCCCTGCCCAGCGGCGGGCTGTATCTGGCCGGCGGGATCGCCCCGCGCTGGGCCGATTACTTCCAGGAGGCAACGTTTCTGCAGGCCCTGCATAATCGCCCACCGATGACCCACTTGCTTGAGCGTCTGCCTGTGTCCCTTATCATGCACCCTGAACCCGGCCTGCTGGGCGCTGCCGTCAGCGCCTGGCGGCAGGGGAACCACTGACCAGCAGTGTTTCCCCCAAAAGGAGCCGTAAACAAATGAATTCGCCCCAAGCAACCGAAGAACATGCGATCGAGATCGAGGTCGCCACGGCCTACGTCGAGGAACAGTCGGAGCCCGATGACGACCGCTATGTGTTCGCCTACCACATCACGATCCGCAACTCCGGCGCGCTGACCGTGCAGCTGCTGAACCGTCACTGGATCATCCGCGACGGCCGCGACCAGACGCAGGAGGTACGTGGCGAGGGTGTGGTGGGGGAACAGCCACGCATCGAGCCCGGCGACAGCTTCGAATACACCAGCGGCACGGTGATCGAGACACCGGTCGGCACCATGGAGGGCAGCTACGGCATGCAGGACGAACGCGGCAACACCTTCGAGGCGCCGATCCCGCCCTTCACCCTCTCCGTACCCCGCACGCTTCACTAGGGGCATGGCCCTTTACGCCGTTGGCGATCTCCAGGGCTGCCTGGACCCGCTGGAACGCCTGCTGGAGCAGGTTCGCTTTGACCCCGCCACGGATCACCTGTGGCTGGTGGGCGACCTGGTCAATCGGGGACCGGACTCGCTTGGCTGCCTGCGCCGCGTCCGCACCCTGGGCGATGCCGCAACCGCCGTGCTGGGCAATCACGACCTGCACCTGCTCGCCGCCGCCGAGGGCGTGCGCAACCCCGGAAACAAGGACACCCTGCGCCCCGTACTCGACGCCCCGGACGCCGCCGAACTGCTGGAGTGGCTGGCACAGCGCCCCCTGCTGCACACGGATTCCGACGCTGGCTGGACCCTGGTGCATGCCGGCATCCCGCCCGACTGGGGTCTCGAAACCGCGCAGGCCGAGGCCCGACGGGTGGAGGCCGAACTGCGCGATCCCGCGCGACGCCATGCCCTGTTCGAGGTGATGTACGGCGACGAACCCGCCCACTGGGACCCGGATCTGACCGGGTATGACCGCCTGCGCTACACGATCAACGCCTTCACCCGCATGCGCTACCTGCTACCCGATGGCGGACTGGAATTCTCAGGCAATGGCCCACCGGAAGACGCCCCGACCACGCTGACACCGTGGTTTGCCTGGCCGGGCCGCTTGAGCGAAGGCTTTCCCCTGGTGTTCGGTCACTGGGCCGCGCTCGGCCATCGCCGAGGAGCCAACTGGCTGTCACTGGACAGCGGCTGCGTCTGGGGCAGGGCAATGACCCTCGCACGCCTCGACGAGACCCGCGACCCCGGCCAAGTCCCTACCTGGCAGGCGGCTTGCAGTTAGGGAGTCAGTCGCCGGCGACGGTCATCGATTCGACCAGGATCGAGCCGGTGTGGATGTTGCCCCGGCGGTCGACGTCGGTCCCCACCGCGACGATGCGCTGGTAGATGTCCTTCAGGTTGCCGGCGATGGTGATCTCTTCCACTGGGTACTGGATCTCGCCATTCTCCACCCAGAAGCCGGCGGCCCCGCGCGAGTAGTCGCCGGTTACCGTGTTTACGCCCTGGCCGATCAGTTCGGTCACCAGAAAGCCCGTGCCCATCTCGGCCAGCAGGGCGGCAAAGTCCCGCTCGCCCGGTTTGACGGTCACGTTGCGCGCCCCACCCGCGTTGCCGGTGCTCTCCAGCCCCAGGCGGCGGGCGGCGTAGCTGTCCAGGGTGTAGCTCTGCAGTACGCCATCGGCCACCAGGGGACGGTTGCGCGTGCGCACGCCCTCGCCGTCGAACGGGGCGCTGCCGAGCGCGCGCGGGGTCAGCGGGCGTTCCTCGATCTGCATCCAGTCGGGGAATACGGGCTCCCCGACCGCATTCAGCAGGAACGAGCTGTGGCGGTACTGTGCGGGACCGGAGATCGCACGGGTAAAACTGCCGATCAGCGTGCGCGCCATCTCCGGGGCAAACAGCACCGGGCAGCTGCGCGTGGACAGCTTGCGCCCGCCCAGGCGCCGCACGGTGCGCTCGGCGGCCATGCGCCCGATGGCCTCGCAGGCATCGAGATCCGCCGCGTGGCGGGCCACGGAGTAGGCGTAGTCGCGCTGCATGCCGGCGTCGTCGCGCGCCACCAGGGCGCAGGACATCGCGTGCCGCGTACTGCGATACCCGCCCATGAAGCCCTGGGAGTCGCCGAGAAAGGCAATCGCCCGGCGTGTGTTGACGCTCGCACCTTCGGAGTTCTCGATCCGTGAATCGGCGGCAAAGCCCGCGGCCTCGATCGCACGCGCAAGTTCGGTCGCCTGCTCGGCATCGCAGTCCCAGGGGTGGTCGAGGTCCAGGTCATCCCAATCCCCGGCCTTGAGCGCGGGATCGGGCATCCCGGCATGGGGGTCCGGCTCGGTGTAGCGCGCAATGCGGCAGGCCGCCTCGACCGTATCCAGCAGGGCCTGCTCGCTGAAATCGGTCGTCGAGGCGGCCCCCTTCGACTGGCCGAAATAGGCAATCAACGACAGGCTCTGGTCGCGTTCGTACTCCAGCGTCTCGATCTCGCCCTTGCGCACAGAGAGCTCCAGCCCGACGCTGTGGCTGACCACCGCCTGCGCATCCGAAGCCCCCTGCGCGCGGGCCGCGTCCAGCGTGCGCTGGACGCGGCCCTGCAGGGACTCGGCGGAATGGGACAGGGCCTGGATCTCGAGATCCGGTGCCATGCGTTCGGGGGATGTGCTCATACGGACGTCCGTTGGTATTCAGATAAACGTGGACGGCGGGCCGAGGTCATCCCCGGCCCACCGCGGTGGTTAAGGCCCGCAGGGCTTCAGGAGGGGCGGCCCGTGTGCTTGTGCACCGCGCCGACGTTGCCCCAGCGTTCCAGGTCTTCGACATGCACGCCGACCCAGTAGAGCTTGCCGACGCTGTCACGGGTCCAGCCGCCGACCAGTTCCTGGCCCGCACCCAGCTCGACGTGATCGGCGAAGTGCTCGGCCCGTTCGCGGTCGCGGAAGACATGCCACTGTACGATCTTGTCGTGGCCATGCCCCTCCGGCAGGGAATGTTCCTGATCCAGAAAATCCAGCTTCATCTAAGCCTCCTTGTCGCTGCTCGCTCGCGGGCACTCCGGGCCGGCGTCAGGCCGCCTGGGTGCCCCCCACGGTCATGCCGTCGATACGCAGGGTGGGCTGCCCCACTCCCACCGGCACGCCTTGTCCTTCCTTGCCACAGGTCCCCACACCGGGGTCCAGGCGCATGTCGTTGCCCACCATCGAGACGCGGGTCAGAACGTCCGGGCCGTTGCCGATCAGGGTCGCACCCTTGACCGGGTAGGTCACCTTGCCCTTCTCGACGCGATAGGCCTCCGAGGCGGAGAAGACAAACTTGCCGGAGGTGATATCCACCTGCCCGCCGCCGAAGTTGACCGCATACAGACCGTCCTCCACCGAGGCGAGGATCTCCTCCGGGTCGGCCTCGCCGCCCAGCATGTAGGTATTGGTCATGCGCGGCATCGGCAGGTGGGCGTAGGACTCGCGCCGGCCGTTGCCGGTCGACTGGACACCCGTCAACCGGGCGTTCATCTCGTCCTGCATGTAGCCACGCAGGATGCCGTCCTCGATCAGCACGGTCTGCTGCGTCGCGGTGCCCTCGTCGTCCACGTTCAGCGACCCGCGACGCCCTTCCAGGGTGCCGTCGTCGACGATGGTGATGCCCTTTGCGGCCACCCGCTCGCCGATACGTCCGGAGAAGGCCGAGGTCCCCTTGCGGTTGAAATCGCCCTCCAGGCCGTGGCCAATCGCCTCGTGCAGCAGCACACCGGGCCAGCCGGGACCCAGCACGACCTTCATCGTGCCGGCCGGCGCGTCGCGCGCCTCCAGGTTCACCAGGGCCTGGCGCACTGCCTCGCGGGCATAGCCGGCCGCGCGGTCGTTCTCGAGGAAATAGCGGTAACCGAAGCGGCCGCCGCCCCCGGAGGTACCGGACTCGCGACGATCGCCCTGCTGGGCGATCACCTGAACACTCAGGCGGACCAGCGGGCGCACATCGGTGGTCAGCTCACCACGGGCATTCAGCACCAGGACCACCTCGTGCACCCCGGACAGGGAACACATCACCTGGGTCACACGCGGATCGGCGGCGCGCGCCGCGGCGTCCACTTCCTTGAGCAGATCGATCTTGGACTGCTCGTCCAGCGAGTCCATCGGGTTCTCCGGGGCGTACAGCGCCGGACGCGAGGGCGCGCGGCTCGCCACCGCGATCCGCGCGCTCTGGCCCGCATCGGCGATGCTGCGCGCGGTCCGTGCCGCATCCAGCAGTGCCGGCATCGCGATGTCGTCGGAGTAGGCAAAGCCGGTCTGCTCGCCGCGCACCACGCGGATGCCCACGCCGCGCTCGATATTGAAGCTGGCCGACTTGACGATGCCATCCTCCAGCGACCAGCCCTCCTGGCAGGCAAACTGGAAGTAGCAGTCACCCCCGTCCACGCCGCGGCCGAAGGTCGTGCCGAGCAGGGTGGTCAGCTCGTGGTCACCGAGACCAGCCGGGTCGAGCAGGGTTTGTTGGGCAAGACGGTCGATCATGGAATCCTCGTGGTTCGGAAAGGCGTGGTATCCAGTATGGCGTTTGGGGCCCGTACCGGGCTTTCAAGCCCGCGCGCCGCGCGGTTATGCCTGACGCGGACGTTCGGATCAGACCGTCCCCGGGCAGGCCAGACGTCGATGTTCGATGGTCGGGAACACCATGCGGATGCGTTCGACCTGGGCATGATCGAGGTCCGCCAGCAGCACACCCGGGTTGCGCTGCAGCTGATCCACCACCCGACCCCAGGGGTCCACCAGGGCACTGTGTCCATAGGTCTCGCGCCCGTTCACGTGAAATCCACCCTGGGCCGCCGAGAGCATGTAGTACTGGTTCTCGATCGCGCGTGCGCGCAGCAGCACATCCCAGTGGGCCTGGCCGGTCTGCGCGGTAAACGCCGCTGGCAGCGCGACCCAGTCGGCCCCCTGATCGAGCAGGGCCCGAAACAGCTCCGGGAAGCGCAGGTCATAGCAGATCGCGAGTCCCATGCGCCCGACCGGGGTATCGACGACGACCACCTGCTCGCCCCGCTCGAACACCTTCGACTCGGTATAGGCCTCGCTGCTGTCCGGCAGATGCACATCGAACAGGTGGATCTTGTCGTAGCGCGCCACCTGCTGGCCCTGGTCATCGAACACCAGACAGGCGGAACGCACGCGCTCCCCGTCTCCGGTCTGCAGGGGCACAGTGCCACCGACAATCCACAGCCCCAGGCGACGTGCCTGCTCGGCGAGAAAGGCCTGCAGGGGTCCTGCCCCGTCGGCGACCTCGGCGATGCCCAGGATGTCCATCTCCTGCATCCCCATGAACGCGAAGTTCTCCGGCAGCACCGCCAGGCGGGCCCCCTTGTCCGCGGCCTCCTGAAGCAGGCGCTTCGCCTCCAGCAGGTTCGCCTGGGGTTGAGGCCCGGAGGCCATCTGTATTGCCGCTACCTGAGTCATCAAATGCATCCGTCTAGTCGTCGTTGTCGTCAGCAGGCTGCACCAGAGTCCGTACTTCCGGTTCGTCCCACGGACCGGTGACCCGGTACTCTACACGCGCGGCCTCTTCGATTTGATCTCCGATGCCCAGCACACGTTCCGCAAACAGCACCACCACCCCGGTCACAGGCCCGCCCACCAGGGCCCCGACGATCGGCAATGCCGCGCGGAGGCTCGGCACCACCACGATGTGGTGGTCATAGTCCCGCGCGATCAAACCGGTACGACCACTCAGGCGTACTCGCGCGGACGGCCCTCGCATTTCCAGATCGGGGACGTGCAGATTGCCATCCTGCAGCGTCGCCGTCGCCTGCAGATGGTCAAAGGACAGTCCTTCCTCGAACACGTCGCGGAAATCAAGCCGCAGACGCCGGGGCAGCACATCCAGACTCACCAACCCGAGCAGGCGACCCGCCCCCGGCTCGACATCCGCCAGGCGACCATCTTCCAGGTCCAGCTCAAGCGTACCGTGCAGCAATGCCAGACGCGGTGCATAAAGCGGGCCCGGCCAGGAAATCTCCATGCGCCCCTCGCCCGCAGCCCCCAGCAGGGCGCGCGAAAGGCGGATCGACTCCAGGGCCCCGCCCCAGTCGTCGCCCGACAGGTGAAGATCCAGACGCGTATCAGGACGCCCGTCGGCGAGGACATGCCAATGGCCATCGGCTCCCAACTGCAGATCGCCGTCCGGCCCGCGCGCCCGCAGACTGTCCACACGCAACCCCTGATCTACCGGCTCGAGTATTAGATTCACGTCGGCCAGACGGTACTCGCCGACCTGCAGCCGGTCGACGTTCAGGTCCAGTCCCGGCCATCCCCGCGGGTCGTCCAGGCCGCCTTCATCGACGGCGCGTATGGCGGTATCCGTATCGGGCTCACCGTCAATGTCCACGTCTTCCAGCACCAGGTGGCGCAGACGGGCCTCCCAGCGATCACGCCCATCGGCCGCCGCACGCCATGTGGCACTACCCGCCAGCCAGGGTGACTGGGCCTCCAGGTCCCAGCCATCCTCGCGACGCTGTCCCTGCAGACGCGTACCCGGGATCTCCAGCTCGCCCCAGCGGATCCAGTCATGCACATCCAGCTCGAACCGCTGCAGACTCAGCCCGCCGTTGCCATCCGCGGCTTCCACATCGCCCAGGTCCACATCTCGCGCCCAGGGCGCCTCGGCCAGGGCCTCCAGCCAGGGCTGGACCTCCAGCTCCGGCAAACGTGCCCGCACTGACAGACCCTCGCTGGGGAGCGGCAGCAGCGTTGCGGCCGGGGTGCCAAGCTCCAAGGCCATGGCCTGGACCTCCATCCCCGTGGCGGCGGCCCGCGGCTCCACCCCGCGGGCCGCCGGATCGTCCGGTGCCTCGGTCGGGCTCAGGCGCAGATGGGCCCGCAGGGTCTCGCCCAGCTGCACATGCCCGATCCCCGCCCCGCTGTGACCGAACGGGAGACTGACCTCCAACGGCCGCGCCTCCTCGGGGCCCTTGCCAATCGGGCTGGGCCAGTCGATCCCGACCCCGACGAGGTCCGAGCTCAAATCGAGGCGAACACCATCGACTGCATCCCCCAATCGCAGGGTTGCATCCCAGGTCGCGTGTCCGTCCAGGTAGGGCTGCAGGGTGGGCACCTCCTCCAGCCAGGGCTCCAGCGGCTGCGGACCATAGGCCCGGATCGTGGCCTCTTCACCATTCAACGGCCAGTCGACGTCAAGGTTGATCCACTCGCCATGGACCCGCGCCTGCACATCGTCGGCCCATACACGGTCGTGGGTATCAAAATGCACGGCCCCCTCAACCGACTCGAAACCGGTGGGCCAGCCCGCGACCTCGGCCCGGTTGTGCAGCAGATCCAGGCGCCCCTGAACACGCACATCCTGCAAACGATCCTCGGCCAGCGGAAGGGTGATCCCCAGGGCGAGTCGTGTTGCACCCTCGATGCTTGCCGCATCGCGAAAATCCGCGGCCTCCTCGAGCAGTCCCGCCTGCCGCAGGAACAGCAACAAGTCCTGAGCGGTGCCATCGGCCGTCCCTTCGATCCCCAGGACCGGGTCCCCCATCATGTCGTCGATCCATACCTCGGTCCCGTGAACGGCCGTATCAAGGATGCGCCCGGACACATCGGTCGCGCGAAAGCTCGCGTTATGAAAGAACAGACGTCCCCGCAACTCCTCGGCCACGGGCCAGCCGGGCTCATACTCGAGTCGGCCTCCCTCGATATCTGCCCAGAGATCGAACACCCCCTCCTGATCCGCGAACGGGAAATCACGACCACGGCCGCGATAGACCATGCCGCCGCCACTGGAAACCCCGGTCTGGATGCTCTCGGCCAGCCACTGATAGGTATTCGCCGGCAGCAGGTGAACCGGCAGGTATCGCTGGGTGTAATCGCCGTCGGCGCGCAGAATGTCCAGCGCCAGATCGACGCGCGGACCCGATTCGTGGCCGTCGAACAACAGCCGCATTCGGCCCCGCGCCGCTGCGTGCTCGTTCGCCACATCGAGTCCTTCTCCGGCAATGTGCCAATCACCGGACTCAGTGCGCTCCGCGCGCAGCCTGCCCTTCGCCGTCTCGATCCACAGGGGATCATCGAAGAGCGTGGGCATTTCGAAGCGGACATTGCGGCTGTCGAGATCGAGCTCCATACCCCCTTCGCGCCAGGAGAATTCGCCATCGACCCCCTGCACACCGGGCCCGTGATCGCCCGCATGCCATTGCAGATCACGCAGATCCGCATGGCCATCGACCGGCTCCAGACGCTCCCCATCGTGACGCGCGCGAATCCATGCATCGCCGAGGCGACCCCGCGGACGTACCTCCCGCAAATGATCGGACAGCTCGGGCGCACGCTGTTCCACCAGAAACAGCAAGGGTGCATACGGCTCTACTTCCAGGTCCCTGGCCGCAAGTTCCAGCTCCTCGACGACCAGGGCCTCGGGCTCGCCGCCCAGGGTGTAGCGCAACCGCAGATCGCCGGAGCCCGGGCGCGTAGCCGTCCAGTTCGATTCGTGGGCACCGTCGCGGATTCGCCAGTCGAAGCGATGGCCAAAGGCCCCGCCGGGCTGGTCCCCGGCCCCGTCCAGCCGGGTGTCATGCTCGCCCCGCAGTGCCACCACACTGCCATCCTCGAGTTCGCCCCACAGCCGCAGGGAGCTGGTGCCGGGCGGAGGCTCCCAGCCCAGCCGCACCAGCCAGGGAGACCACGCCACCAGTGCCACTGGCTCGGTATCGAGAAAGAAGCGGGCGTCGCGCATGGTCGCATCCGGCACCTCCACCCCGAGGATGAAGTCCCCGTCGGCCGCCCCCGCCATGGCTCCCTCCAGAAACAGTCGAAGCCGACTCTGGGCGTCCGACCGCACGGCCAGACGCCGCACATCCAGCGTCGACTCGAGGCCCGCCCCGCGGTCCTCCCAGGTGACGCTTACGTCGCTGGCCTCGAGATCCGGCCAGCGTTCCGCCGGGATCTCCAGCAAGGCACCATCCCCCAGCCCCACCTCGTAGCCGTGGACATGAATCGCGCCATCGGCCTCGCGGACCACGTGAATGTCGGCCCCGGCCACTTCGACCTGCATCGACGGATAGCGGCTGCGGAGTGTAGCGCCGGCACTTAATGACAGGCGCAGGCGTTCGAGGTGTAGCGGCTCGTCGCCGGACAGGTCGACACTCACCCCCCGGGCGACCAGCGCCGGCGACCAGCCGGACCAGCCCAGCTCGATCTCCTCCGTCTGTATCGGGTAGCCCAGCTGCTCGGTTGCCGTGGTCTCCACCCAGTCACCCAGCCCGGCCCAGTGGGCCACCGTGAGGCGCAGGGCCAGCAGGGTGAGCGCGGCCAGCGCGATGAGCAGGAGGAGGACACCGGCCGCAAGACGGACGGAGTGTGACAGGACTCTCATTTCGCCCCCGAACGGCCGCAAGACGGCCGGCCCGGTGTGCCGGGACCCCTGCAATGACTGGGTCCGCGCATCGCTGTCACGCCGTTCGTATCCTCCTCCGCTCCTGGATGGACAATCCTCTCCCCGCGCTTCCCTGACTAGACGAACACCACGTCGAACTGCTCCTGGCTGTACAGCGTCTCAACCTGAAATCGAATCGGGATGCCGACGAAGCTCTGCAGCTCCGCCAGGCTGGCCGATTCCTCGTCGAGCAGCAGATCAATCACGTTCTGCGAGGCGAGCACGCGCAGTTCGCGCGCGTCGTACTGACGTACCTCGCGCAGGATCTCGCGAAACAGCTCGTAGCAGACGGTCTCGGCCGACTTCAGATAGCCACGCCCCGCACAGGTTGGACACGGCTCGCAGAGCTGGTGTTCCAGGCTCTCGCGCGTGCGCTTGCGCGTCATCTCCACCAGCCCCAGCGGCGAGACATCGCAGATCTGTGTCTTCACGTGGTCGCGCTCGAGCGCCTTCTCCAGCGCACGGATCACCTGGCGCTTGTGCTCGTCGTCCTGCATGTCGATGAAATCGATGATGATGATCCCGCCGAGATTGCGCAGGCGCAGCTGGCGCCCGATCGCCTGGGCCGCCTCGAGGTTGGTCTTGAAGATCGTCTCCTCCAGCTTGCGATGCCCGACGAAGCCGCCGGTGTTGATATCCACCGTGGTCATCGCCTCGGTCTGATCGAAGATCAGATATCCACCGGACTTCAGCTCCACCTTGCGCTCCAGCGCCCGCTGGATCTCCTCCTCGACGTTGAACAGATCGAAGATCGGGCGCTCCCCGGGGTAGTGCTCGATCCGGCCGACCAGTTCCGGCAGGTACTGTGCGACGAACTCGCACACCTTCTGGTAGGTCTCGCGCGAATCGATACGGATGCGCTCGATCTCCACCCCGACCATGTCGCGCAGGATGCGCAGCACCAGCGGCAGGTCGGCATAGACCTCCTCTCCGGGGCCGGCCTCGGAGGCGGCGATCTGGATGCTGTCCCAGACCTTTTTCAGGAAGGCGGTGTCATTCTCCAGCGCCTCGTCGTCCACCAGTTCCGCCGCGGTGCGCACGATGAAGCCGTGCTGCGGGGCAATCTCGGTACGCAGCGCCTCCACCTTCTCGCGCAGGCGACTGCGTGACCCCTCGTCCTCGATGCGGGTGGAAACACCGACATTGGTCTGGTTCGGCATCAGCACCAGGTGGCGCGACGGCACGGTGATGTAGGTCGTCAGCCGGGCGCCCTTGGTGCCCAGCGGGTCCTTGATCACCTGCACCAGCACATCCTGGCCCTCGCGAAGCAGCTCGCGGATGGTCTCGGCGCGACCGGAACCATTTCCGCCACCATTGCCATTGCCCGCGCCATTGGCGCCGTTGAGTTCCTCGCGCTCCAGCGGGGCCACGTCCGATGCGTGCAGAAAGGCCGTGCGCTCCAGACCAATGTCCACGAAAGCGGCATCCATGCCCGGCAGCACGCGCACGACACGGCCCTTGTAGATATTGCCGACGATCCCGCGCCGGCGGGTTCGCTCCAGATGCAGTTCGGTCAGAACGCCATTCTCGACCAGGGCCACGCGGCTTTCCTGGGGGGTCACGTTCATCAGGATTTCGGTACCGGTCATGCTGGGTTTTTCTTCTTGTTGTTGTGAATGTACGGTCCGCGCCGGCCTCCCGCGCGGACACGGAACGCCGGCCCGGCGGGGCTACTTGGGTGCGGCTTCGGCGGGCTCGGCCGCCGCGGACGGTGGCTCGGTCTCGCCCCTTGCCTCGAGCTGGTCGGTACGCGGCCAGGACTTGATCACCGCGTGCACCAGGGTCGCCAGCGGGATCGCGAAGAACACGCCCCAAAGCCCCCAGATGCCACCGAATACGAACACCGCCGCGATGATCGCGACCGGGTGCAGATTGACCACCTCGGAGAACAGCAGCGGCACGAGTACATTGCCGTCCAGGAACTGGATGACCCCGTAGGCGATCAGCACCCAGGCGAATTCGGAGCTCAGCCCGAACTGGAAATAGGCCACGGCCGCCACCGGGATCGTCACAACGGCCGCCCCGATATACGGGATGATCACCGAGATGCCGACCATGAACGACAGCAGCACGGCGTATTCCAGCCCGAACCAGTTGAATGTCAGGAAGCTGACCGCCCAGACAATCAGGATCTCGATGAACTTGCCACGCACATAGCTGGCGATCTTCACGTTGACCTCGCGCCACACCTGGCTGGCCAGGTGCGAATCGCGCGGCATGAAGCTGCGTACCCAGTCGAGGATCAAGTCGCGATCCTTCAACATGAAGAACACCATCAGCGGCACCACGATCAGGTAGATCACGACATCCACCAGGTGGCGGGCACCAGCCAGCGAGAAGGAAACCACCCGCTGCCCCAGCATGGTGGCCTCGGCCTGGATGGCCCCCATCAGATCGCGCACCTGCTCGTCGGTGATCAGTTGCGGATAGCGCTCGGGCAGCTGCAGGAGCAGGGCCTGCCCCTCGCGGATCATGCCCGGCAGTTCGCGCACCAGCTGCGTCACCTGGGCCGACATCAGCGGCACGACACTGAACAACGCGGCCACGGTCAGCGCCAGGAAGACGAGCAGCACGATCGTGACCGCCAGCAGGCGTGGAACATGCAGGCGTATCAGCTTCTGGACCGCCCCCTCCAGCAGATAGGCAATAATCAGTGAAGCCAGAAGCGGGGCGAGAATGCGCCCGGCGAAGACAATGATCAGGAACCCCGCCAGCAGCAGGAAGGCCAGGATCACTACCTGGGGATCAGTGAAATGCCGTCGGTACCACTCGCGCAGGACGTCGATCATCGCGACTCGTCCCCGTCCGGCGCGTCACCCTTCGTCCGGGTGTCCGCGTCCTGACGCGTCGGGTCCTCGGCCACCACCTTTTCGTAGTGGGACCGGAACACGACCTCCAGCTCGTCGATCACCTCCACCGCCGAACGCCCCTGCATCACGTGCTGGGCCATCAGGGCCGAGGTCTCGTTGAGAAGCTTGGAGCGGTCCAGCATGTGGTAGGTCGCCGACAGGCGCCGCATGGCCTTGACCACCGACTCCTGCTCCGGGCGCGGGATCGGCTCCGGCTCGGGCACGGGTTCCGGCGCCGGGGCCGGCGATTCCTGTTCGAGGAAGCGCGCGAACTTCAGCAGGCTGGCCTGATCCTCGGGCGACAGACGCGCCGCGATCTCGGCCAGCTCGCGCGCCGGGTCGTCCTTTTTCTTCTTGCCACGGGCCAGGGCGGAGGCGACATCGCCCCCGCCCAGCCCGCCGGGACTGCCCATCGGCGGAAGCATCGCTATTCGTTCTCGATCTTCAGGCTGAACACGGGCATCTTGCGCCGCTCCTGCATCAGGCCAAGTTCCTTGACCAGGGCGACGATCACGTCCTCGGTGACCTTTTGCATGTCACCCCATTCCATGCGCGCCTCGCCCAGCAGCTCGCCCATGTTCGGCGGCGGGTTGTGCTTGGCCTCCATGATGATGTCTTCGAGCATGCCCGGCTTCATTTCGGGCCGGAACAGCAGGCCATAGGTCAGCTTGTCCGGCCGGACCGCCAGCCAGTCACCATCGTCGTCCACCAGGACCGGCTCCAGCCCCTCCGGCAGATCCACGCGGCCGTTGACCAGCTGCAGCACGCGGCGCCCGTCCAGGGTCTCGGCCAGGTCGTCGCCCTCGCCGGCCGCGGTCTTGTGCGCGGTCACGAAACGGGCCCGGTACATCGGGTCCTCATGCGCGGTGCCGCCGGCCTGCTCGGCCACCAGCAGCCCGCCCATGCCCAACCCGACAACCGGGCGCTGCGAACGGCGGAAGATATCGATCAGGGCCAGCTCGTCGGGGACCTGCGGGTTTTCTTCATGATCGGCGGTCGGCCAGGCACCACCGAGCAACCACAGGCCGTCGAACTGGGCCGCCGACCCCGGGAGATCCTGGCCAACAAAGGGCCGGTAATAGGAAAAGCCGATATCGCGCTTCTCGAGCTGCGATTCGATCAGGCCGAGAAACTCGGAATAGCTGTGCTGCACTACGCAGTAATTCTTCATGTCGCGTCTTCTATTCGATTGGATTCTGTATTCGCGGGGTCATCCTCGGCCGCGCCGGGGCCCAGGCCCGTGCAGTAGCCGCGCAGGAACTGCATCAGCACCTCCAGCGTCGGCACGCGGAACTGCTGGCGCGCATGCACCAGCGAGATCGGGCGTTCCAGCGGCGGGTCCAGCGGGATCGCCACCAGTTCGCCCAGCGCCAGTTCCTTCGCGACCACGGCCTCGGACAGTACCGACACGCCCATACCCGCCGCCACGGCGCCCTTGATGGCTTCGGGGCTGCCGAGCTCCATACACCCGCGCAGGGTGTTGCGGTCGTAACCGGACCGCCCAAGGTACTCCATGATGACCTCGCGGGTCCCGGAACCCTCCTCGCGGCATATGAATGGCTGCTCGACGAATTCCGCGACCCGCACGCTCGTGCGCCCGGCCAGTTCGTGTTCCGGGGGCACGATCAGGCGCAGCTGATCCACCGTGCAGGGCTGGACCAGCAGGGTACGGTGGTTCACCGGCGCCTCGACAATACCCAGGTCGACACTGCCCTCCTCGACCATCGCGACGACATTCTCGGTATTCCCGACACGCAGGCGGATGCCGATGTCCGGGTGTGCCCGACGGAAGGCCCCGAGCAGCGCCGGCAGCATGTACTCGGCCACCGTCATGCTGGCGCCGATCACGATCGCTCCGCCGTCGGCGCCCTTCAGCTCGCGCAGTGCGGCCTCGAGCTCGCCATAGGTATCGAAGATGCGCTCGGCATAGCGCTGTACCAGGCGCCCGGCGTCGGTCAGGGTGACCCGGTTGTGGTTGCGGTCGAACAGTCGCGTCTCCAGCTGCTCCTCCAGCTGGCGCACCTGGAAGGTGACCGCCGGCTGGGTCATGTGCAGGACCTCGGCCGCCCGCGTGAAGGACAGCAAACGCGCCACCGTGAGAAAGACCTGCAAACGTCGATCGGCCATGCACCACTCCGCAACCCCGTACCCTTCGGCATGCTACCAAGCCGGTCGCAAGCGTGACAGCCAGGGAAACGCCGAACCCAGTCGTTCCCGTGGCACGCGGCGGCCCCGATGTCCACCCCCGCGAGTGCCGGTGATAAGAACAAGTCCGACTACTAGAATGCGTCTATAAAGAGGGAAGCACTACAAAACTCATGCCACAAGAAGGGATGCACATGGAGCGGCTATCGGAGTTCGACCAACCATGGCGCCCCGAGTCCTGGCTGGGAGTGACCGGCGCCTGGCGCCTGGCCGGGGTGGGGCTGATCCTGATTCTGATGGTCGGCGTCACGCTGCTGGTCTACGAAACCGGCGGAACCAGCACCGCCTATCTCAATTTCATCCTGATTCCGGTACTGCTGGCGGCCGCCTTGATGGGTCTTTGGGGTGGGCTGGCGTTCGGGCTGCTCGCCGGGTTGCTGCTGGGACCGTTCATGCCCATGAATGTGGACGAGGGGATCGCCCAGCCCACGCTCAACTGGGTGACCCGGGCGGGGATCTATCTGGTCCTCGGCGGGCTCAGCGGCTGGCTGTTCTCCCAACTGCGCCAGCACGCGGCCCGGCTGCTCGACCAGGCCTACCACAACGCCGTCACCGGTCTGCCCAATCGCGAGTCGCTGGAACAGCATATCCGTCAGCTGATGGCGCAAGCCAAGGGCACCGACGCTCCCGCGACCCGGGTATTCGTGATCAGCCTGCAAATGGATAACTACCCGGATACGATCAATGCCCTGGGCTTTGCCGCGGAACGGCCGTTGCTGATGGGGATTGCCGAGCGACTGCAGGCGGTCGCCGGCAGCCCGGACACGCTCGTCTACCACATCCACGACGACCACTTCGCCCTGCTGCTGCCTCACCGCAGCCGACAGGAGTGCCTGGCCACCACGCAGGAGGCCGTGGAAGAGTTGCAGGCCCCATTCGAGGTGCTTGGGCTGCCGGTCTACGTTGGGGCCCACGCTGGTGTGTCCTCGTTCCCGTTCCACGAGCAGGACGACCCGCAAAGCCTCTTGACGAAGGCCTGGATGGCAATGCACGAGGCCAGCCAGTCAGGCCGTCGCTACCGCGCATACGACCGGCGTAGCAACGATGCCGGCCGCCAGACCGTGGAGCTGCTGGGCGAGCTGCAAAACGCCCTGAAACAGGACCAGTTTCACCTGTATTACCAGCCCAAGATCAACCTGCTACGCGGGGAACTGTGCGGCTTCGAGGCTCTCGTCCGCTGGGAGCACCCGCAACGGGGGCAGATACCGCCCGGTCAGTTCATTGCACAAACCGAGCGCACGGGCCTCATCCACCCCTTGACGCTCACGGTGCTGGACCTGGCCATCGCCGACCTCCTCACCCTGCGCGAGCACGGAATCACGGTCCCCGTCAGCATCAACGTCTCGGCGCGCAATTTCCTCGATCCCGGGTTCGCGCAAACCATCATTGAACGGGTGGAAGCCGCGGGCCTCCCGGCCTGCGCCCTGGAAATCGAGTTCACCGAGACGGCCCTGATGGCCGACCCCGACGAGGTCATCGAGGCGCTGCGCCGCCTGACCGAGCGGGGCCTGGCCCTCTCCATCGACGACTTCGGCACGGGCTACTCTTCCCTGGAATACCTCAGACGCCTGCCGGTCACGACCCTCAAGGTCGACCAGACGTTCGTGTCCCACATGGCGACGCAGAGGGTGGACGAGCAGATCACCCGTGCGGCCGTGGGGCTCGCGCACGACCTTGGCCTGAAGGTGGTGGCCGAGGGCGTGGAAGACGGGCAGTCCCTCGCCATGCTGCGAGAACTGGGCTGCGATGCCGCCCAGGGCTTCGGGATCGCCCGCCCCATGCCCTTCGACGAGACACTGGCCTGGGCACGCCGGCAGACGATCGAGCCCTCGCTGCGGCGTGCGTGCGCCCTCGAACACGGGGATCCCTGATGATCTTGCGCACGGGCGCCGACTGGGCTAAGATCCGCCGTCTTTTGCTAGACCCAATTTCCGGAGTCCCCGAGATGGCCCGAGTATGTCAGGTGACCGGCAAGCGCCCGGCGACTGGTAACAACGTATCCCACGCCCACCGCAAGACGCGGCGGCGTTTCCTGCCCAATCTGCACACCCACCGCTTCTGGGTGGAGAGCGAGAACCGCTTCGTGCGGCTGCGCGTGAGCAGCAAGGGCATGCGGATCATCGACAAGCTGGGCATCGATGCGGTGCTCGCGGACTGCCGCGCACGCGGCGAAAAGGTGTAAGGAGCTACCCATGGCAGCGAAGAGCGCACGCGACAAGATCCGCCTGGTGTCCTCCGCCGGCACCGGCCATTTCTACACCACGTCCAAGAACAAGCGGAACATGCCCGAAAAGATGGAGATCAAGAAGTTCGATCCCGTCATCCGCAAGCACGTGATGTACAAGGAAGCCAAGATCAAGTGATCATCGCCCGCGCGTGATCGCCTGATTGCAGGCAAAAAAAGCCCGGCCATGCCGGGCTTTTTTGTGCCTTGCGGCTGCGAGAGCGCCTGTTGATCAGGGCCCCCGGGTCAACCCGGGGCCAAGCCACCCTCCGAATCCCGATCTTCCACGGCGGTCTCCGCCCAGCGCACCATCATGCGCCCCCACCGATGGGCCGTTGACGGGTCCAGCTCGATCTTGGTATAGCGACCACCATCGCGGATAATAACCCTCAGGAGCGGGACCCCCGAGTCGTGCAGTATCTGCCGCAGCTCCACGACCTCGCCAAACGGCGCATCAATCGACTCCATGATGTGTTCGCTCTCTCCCGGGCCGGCCGCTCGCAGACCGGGCCGCCTCATCACTTACTGGCAAAACGCAAGCATGCACCCAATTTTTGTCGGCCGGCAACCCATCTTCGACGCGCACGAGCGTCTGGTCGGTTTCGAACTCCTGTTTCGTGCCGGCCACCGTGCCGAAGCGGCGGTCACCAACGGTGACGACGCAACCTCCGACCTGCTGCGAAGCGCATTCCTGGATATCGGCCTGCCCCACCTGGTCGGCCCGCACCTGGCCTTCGTCAACCTGACGCGGTCCTTTCTCGATCACGAAATCATCGCGCACCTTCCGCCCGATCAGGTCGTCCTGGAGATCCTCGAGGACATCGAAATCGACTCCGGGGTCGTCAGTGCGGTCCAGGAACTGAAGAAGCGCGGTTTCCGCATCGCGCTGGATGACTATCAATTCCAGGTCCACCACTCGCCTCTGGTGGCACTGGCGGATATCGTCAAGCTGGACGTGCTGGCCCTTTCCGCCAAGGCACTGGCCCGCGAGGTCGAGATGCTACGCACGTTCGGCGTGGATCTGCTGGCGGAAAAGGTCGAAACTGCCGAGTGCTACCGCCACTGCCAGCAACTGGGTTTTCGCTATTACCAAGGCTACCACCTGTCGCACCCGCACGTGATCGAGGGCCAGCGCCTGGAGAGCCTGGAAGTCGCCCTGCTGAAGCTGCTCAAGACGCTTCAGGAACCCGATCCGGCGCCGGCGGAGCTGGAGCACCGGATCGGCACCGAACCCGACCTGGCCGACCAGATCCTGCGCATCGCGAACAGCCCCGCGTACCGGGACGAACGGCCCACCGAAGAGCTGGCCGCGGCAATCGGTCATCTGGGGCAGGGTCGCGTCCGCCGCATCGGCATGCTGCTGGTACTGTACAACGCGGCCGGACCCTCGGCCGCGGTCGAGCAGGTCATGATCCGCGCGCGCATGGGGATGCTGCTCGCCCGGACACGCAACCTGCCCCCCGCGGAAGCCGAACGCTACTTCTCGCTGGGGATGCTCTCGGGACTGGACCGCGTGCTGGGGATCCCGCTGCGACGCATCCTGAACGAACTGCGCCTGGCGCCAGAGATGGAACAGGCGCTGATCGAACACAAGGGTCCGCTGGCCCCCTGGCTGGAGACCATCGAGGCGTTCGAGGGGCCCGCAAGCCCGCCCCCTGCCTCGGGAGAATCCCCGGTGGCACCACAGGTTGCCAGCCGGCTCTACCTGGAAGCGGTACGCTGGAGCGAGGACATACTCGATTCGCTGTCCAGGACCTGACTGATGGCACCCCACCTGCATAACCGGCTCGGCTCGCCCGTAGCGACGCCCCAGGATGGCCTTTACGTGCGGCTGGATGCACCTGCGGGTATTCATTCCATGGGCGGCCAGCTCCAGATCACTCCGGGTCTCGAACCGCTGCTCCCGGACCTCTATGTGGAGAGCTGGCGGGGACACGGTGCAGCACGCCCGGTGAACGCCGCCCCCCTGCATCTGCTGGAGTTCGACGACGTGCTGTTCGCCGCCTGGGAGGGCCCGGACCGCCCCCTGCGCGAACAGACCGAGCAGGCCTACCGGCAGTTACTGCAGGCCTGTCGCGAGCGCGGCTTCGAGCACCCAGCACGCATCTGGAACTACTTCTCCGATATCCACGGCGAAGAGCAGGGCCAGGAACGCTACCAGGCCTTCTGTGTCGGGCGCGCCGAGGGCCTGGAAGCGCTCGAGGTACCGTTGGGCAGCATGCCTGCGGCCACCGCGATCGGCACCCGGCAGCCGGGCCTGTTCATCTACCTGGTCGCTACCCGCACACCGGCCCGCGCGATCGAGAATCCGCGCCAGGTCAGCGCCTACCACTACCCGGAGCACTACAGCCCGAAGAGTCCGGCCTTCGCCCGCGCCACGCTGCTGCTGACCGCGACCGGTCCCATGCTGATGGTCTCCGGCACCGCCAGCATCGTCGGCCACGAAAGCCGCCACCTGGACGATGTGGTCGCCCAGGCACGCGAGACTCTGAACAACCTGCAGGCCCTGCACGACGCGGCAGGGCGCGAACTCCCCGGCCCGGCGTGGCTGCGCGTCTATCTGCGACGCCCCGAAGACCGCGCGGCGGTCGCCGGCGTGATTGCCGCGCACTACAAGGGCATGAAGCCGGGCCCCGTCATCCAGTGGGCGCGGGGCGACATCTGTCGCCGGGAACTCCTGCTCGAGATCGAGGGCGTGCATGCCTGAGCTCCCCGAGGTCGAGACCACCCGACGCGGCCTGTCGCCTCTTCTGGAAGGCCAGACCATCGAGCGGCTGGAAGTCCGCGATGGACGCCTGCGCTGGCCGGTGCCGGAGGCGCTGCCCGAACGTCTGGTCGGGGCCCGCATCGCGACGCTCGAACGGCGGGCCAAATACCTGCTGCTGACCACCGACCGTGGCGGGGTACTGCTGCACCTCGGCATGTCCGGTTCGCTGCGCCACTGTACCGCGACGACCCCGCTGCGCACGCACGACCACCTGATCCTGCACCTGACGAACGGTTCGCAGGTGCGCTTTCATGACCCGCGCCGCTTCGGGTGCTGCCTGCCACTCCCGGAGACCGGCGCGCCACACCCCCTGCTGGCCGCCCTGGGGCCTGAACCGCTGGACACCGCATTTGACGGCGACTACCTGTTCCAACGCAGCCGCCGGCGCCGGGGGCCGGTCAAGACCTTCATCATGGATCAGGATATCGTGGTCGGCGTGGGCAACATCTATGCGACCGAGGCGCTTTTCCTGGCCGGAATCCGCCCGGGGCGGGCCGCCGGGCGCGTGACCCGGGCGGAATACGAACGGCTGGCCGAATGCGTCCGCACCGTACTGGGCGCGGCGATCGAACAGGGCGGCACGACCCTGCGCGACTTCCTGCGCGAGGACGGGACACACGGGTATTTTCGCCAGTCACTTCGAGTCTACGGCCGCGCCGGGGAACCGTGCCTGCAGTGCGCCACACCGCTGCGCAACCGGCGCATCGGGCAGCGCGCCTCGGCGTATTGTCCGACCTGCCAGCGGTAGGGAGCCGCGGACGTACGGGTATCACCCGTGAAACACTGACTACCCGCGCTGACGCGCGATACGCAGCACATCCGGCAGGCGCCGCAGCCCACGCATGATCTGGGCCAGGTGCTGGCGATCGCTAACCGTCAGCAGGAAGGTCATCGCGGTGGAGTGCCCGTCCTGCTCGTTGAACGAGATGTGCTCGATATTCGAGCCGTGGTCGGCGATCACGGCCGCCATGTCGGCCAGCGCACCACGCCGGTTGGCGGTACGGGTACGCACGGCCGCGGTGAACTGCAGTTCCGGCTCGTGCGACCACTCCAGCGCGATCGTCTTGTCAGCACGATCACGGCTTTCGTGCAGCACATTGCGACAGCTCTCCCGGTGCACGACCAGCCCGCGGCCGGCACTCAGCTGGCCAATGATCGGATCCCCCGGGATCGGGTGGCAGCAGCGCGCGTAGTTCAGCACCAGCCCCTCGGTGCCCTTGACCGCCAGGGTGGTCTGCGTCGTGTTGTCGGCGTCCGCGCTCTCCTTCCCGACCATCTGGCGGGCGACCAGCGAGGCCATGCGATTGCCCAGGCCGATATCCACCAGCAGGCTGTCCAGGTCCTGCAACTGCATCGCGTCGAGCAGCTGATCCAGACGGGCCGGCGAGATCTGCTTAAGCGAGGTCTCGAGCGCACCCAGGGCCTTCTCCAGCAGGCGTTCGCCCAGGGCCCGGGCCTCGTCCGACTGCAACGACTTCAGGCAGTGCCGAATGCCGGAGCGGGCCTTGCCGGTGACGACGAAGGACAGCCAGGCGGGGTTGGGGCGCGCGCCGGGCGCGGTGACGATCTCCACCGTCTGCCCGCTTTGCAGGCGCACCGAGAGCGGCGCCAGCTGGCGATCGATCTTCACGGCCACGCAGCGGTTGCCCACATCGGAGTGCACCGCGTAGGCAAAGTCGATCGGGGTCGCGTCGCGTGGCAGCACCAGGATGTCGCCCTCGGGGGTGAAGGTGTATACCTCGTCCGGGAACAGGTCGACCTTCACGTTCTCCAGGAACTCGATGGAATTGCCGACGCTGTTCTGGATCTCCAGCACATCCTTCAGCCATTCGCGGGCGCGGCTCTGAGCGGTCCGCGCGGACTCGCCCCCGGCCTTGTACTGCCAGTGCGCGGCGATCCCGCTCTCGGCCACGCGATCCATCTCGGTGGAGCGGATCTGCACCTCGATCGGGATGGCCTGCGGCCCGAACAGGATGGTGTGCAGCGACTGGTAGCCGTTCGACTTGGGGATCGCGATGTAGTCCTTGAAGCGCCCCGGCACCGGCTTGTAGAGGTTGTGCACCACGCCCAGCGAGCGATAGCAGGTGTCGACATCATCGACGATGATGCGGATCGCGAAGACGTCGAACACCTCCTCGAACGAGTGGTGCTTGTCGCGCATCTTGCGATAGATGCTGTACAGGCTCTTTTCGCGCCCGGAGATGCGCCCGACAATCCCGGCCGCCTCCATGCGCGAGCAGATGGCCTGCTCGATGTTCTTCATCGGCTCGCGACGATTGCCCCCGGCCCGCTGCACGGCGCGCTCCAGGACCGCGGCACGCCAGGGGTGCTTGGCGGAAAAGCCGAGCTGCTCCAGCTCGCGGCGGATCGCGTTCATCCCCAGGCGCTGGGCGATCGGCGCGTAGATTTCGAGGGTTTCCTTGGCGATGCGGCGGCGCTTGTCCGGGCGCATCACGCCCAGGGTGCGCATGTTATGCAGGCGGTCGGCCAGCTTGATCAGGATCACCCGGATATCGCGGGTGATCGCCAGCATCATCTTGCGGAAGTTCTCCGCCTGCGCCTCGGCCTTGGACTGGAACTGCAGGTGGGTAAGCTTGGAGACGCCGTCCACCAGCTCGGCCACCTCCTCGCCGAATTCGGCGTGGATGCGGTCCTTGCTGGTGGCGGTGTCCTCCATCACGTCGTGGAGGATCGCGGCGCAGATGGCCTTGTGGTCCATCCGCATCTCGGCCATGGTCCGGGCCACGGCCAGGGGGTGGTAGATGTACGGCTCGCCGGTCTTGCGGGTCTGGCCTTCGTGGGCCTCCGCGCCCAGGAGATAGGCGCGATAGACCTCCTCGACTTCGTCCGACTCGAGATAGGCCTCGAGCTCGGAACACAGATCGCTGATCAGGAATCGGGTCGAGTCACCGGGTACCGGCGATGCAGCCCCGGGCGCGGCTGGCTGCCCAGCGGCCATGAATTATCGACCCCTAGCGTTCGTCGGCTTCCAGCTGTTCCAGATGGCGGATGGTGCTGAAGTCCAGCATCTGGTTCTGGGGCCGTTCATCGTGCTCGTCGAACACCTCGGTGCCGACCAGCCCGTCGGCGATCTCGCGCAGGGCGATGACCGTGGGCTTGTCGTTGTCCTCGGATACGCGAGGCTCCTTGCCGTGTGCGATATGACGGGCCCGGCGGGCCGCCATCAGCACCAGTTCGAAGCGATTGTCCACTTTTTCGAGGCAGTCCTCGACGGTGACGCGTGCCATGGGTACTCCGGTTATGAGTCGTTAATACTGCATGTTACGCCGTGCCCGGCGTACTCGCCAACAGATTCCGTATCGTCGATGCGGAACGAATCTCCTGCTCGACCGTGCGCAGACGGTTGGAGCGGAAGATGCTGGCCAGATCACTGACCGCCCGCTCGAAATCCGAGTTGACGACCGTGTAGTCATATTCGCGGAAATGCGTGCAATCGGACTCCGCGTCGCGCAGGCGCCGCTGGATGACCTCTTCGCTGTCCTGCCCGCGACCGCGCAGGCGGCGTTCCAGTTCGTCGCGCGACGGCGGCAGGATGAAGATCGAGTGCGCATCCGGCACCGCCGCGCGTACCTGGCGCGCGCCCTGCCAGTCGATCTCCAGGATCACGTCCATGCCGGCGTCCAGGCGCTCTTCGACGCTGGCGCGCGCGGTGCCGTAGAAATTGTCGAACACCTTCGCGTGTTCCAGCAGCTGGCCGTCCTCGATCATGCCGAGGAATTCCTCCGCCGAGACAAAGTGATAGTGCTCGCCGTTCACCTCGCCGGCGCGCGGCTTGCGCGTGGTGTGCGAGACTGAGACCTCGACCTGCTCCACGCGCTCCAGCAAAGCGGCGACCAGGCTGGTCTTGCCCGCGCCCGATGGCGCCGAAACGATATAGAGGGTGCCGCGAACGGCCTGGGAAATGGCGGTCATGAACGCGTCCGCAGGAGCAGAACCAGGAATGGAATCATCGGCTGGTCGCCGGTCCCGAGAGATCCGACACACCAGGGAAATAGAGTTGGTCGGAGTGAAAGGATTCGAACCTTCGACCCCTGCCTCCCGAAGGCAGTGCTCTACCAAGCTGAGCTACACTCCGAACCGAGCCCGCTATTATGCCGAGCGACTCCGGGCGTGTCCATGCCCTAGGTGTGATCCGGGCAACGTCACGCACCTGTGCGGACGCGAATGTACCGATTACCGGCCGGACCCGCTCAGTGATCGCGACCCACCGCGAAGCGCGCGAGGTCAATCAGGGCCTGGCGGTGTGGCGACTCGGGGAGCACGGAAACGGCCGCAATCGCCGCCTCGGTCTCCGCGGCCGCGCGGTCGCGGGCGTAGTCCAGGGCCCCGGTGGCGTGGACGATCTCGAGCACTGCATCCACCTGCTCGCGCCCGCCGTCCTCGATCGCCTGGCGCACCACGGTCTGCTGCTCCGGCGTACCGACCCGGATCGCCTGGATTAGCGGCAGGGTCGGCTTGCCCTCGGCCAGGTCGTCGCCCATGCGCTTGCCGGTCACCGCATCATCCGAGGAATAGTCGAGCACATCGTCGATCAGCTGGAAGGCCGTACCCAGATGCATGCCATAGCGCGCGAGGGACTCTTCTTCGGCCCGCGTCCGCTCGCCGAGGACGGCGCCCAGCTGACAGGCGGCCTCGAACAGCTTGGCCGTCTTCGACTGGATCACGTTCATGTAGCGGGCTTCGTCGACATCGGCGTCGTGGCAGTTCATCAACTGCATCACCTCGCCCTCGGCGATCACGTTGGTCGCGTGGGCCAGGATCTCCATCACCCGCATCGAGCCGACCTCGACCATCATCTCGAACGCGCGCGAGTAGAGAAAATCGCCGACCAGGACCGCGGCCTCGTTACCAAAGATGTGGTTCGCGGTCTCGTTGCCCCGGCGCATCTCGGAGGCGTCGACCACGTCGTCGTGCAGCAGGGTCGCGGTGTGGATAAACTCCACCACTGCCGCCAGCACGACCGGCTCCTCGCCCTCGACCGCGCAGGCACGCGCCGACAGGGTCGCCAGCAAGGGCCGCAGGCGCTTGCCGCCCGAGTGGATAATGTAGTGGCCCAGCTGGTTGATCAGCACCACCGGCGAACTGAGCCGGTCACGGATGCACTGGTCGACCGCCTGCATGTCGTCTGCAGCCAGCTCTCGGATTGCGTTGATGGACATGCGGGTAGGCGCGCCGGTATGAGGAAGTTGGTAGGCGCTGGCATGCTAGGAAGGCCCCGGTGGGGTGTCAAGCGCGCGCCGCACCGGCGGCATTGACCCGAAGCCGACTCACTGCTAGCATTTCCGCCCTTTCGCGAGACCGGTCTCCAGTTCCAGACCTTAAGGGCCGGTCCACACAGGTATCGCAACGGAGTCCCAGGGAAATGTACGCGATCATCGCAACAGGTGGTAAACAGTACCGCGTCGCCGAAGGCGACGTGATCCGCATCGAGAAGCTTGAGGCCGAAGCCGGCTCCGAGGTCGAGTTCGACCAGGTGCTGATGGTCGGTTCGGGCGACGATGTCCGCGTCGGGGCCCCGCTGGTCGACGGCGGCAAGGTGACCGCCAAGGTCGAGGACCATGGCCGTGCCAAGAAGGTCCACATCATGAAATTCCGGCGCCGCAAGCATTCGCAGAAGCAGATGGGGCACCGCCAGCACTACACCACCGTGCGCATCACCGGCATTGCCGGCTGACGCGCGGGCGCACTTTTTCAGGAGAACGAATCCATGGCACATAAAAAGGCAGGCGGGAGTACCCGCAACGGGCGCGATTCCGAGAGCAAACGCCTGGGCGTAAAGCGCTTTGGCGGCCAGGTCGTGCGCGCCGGCAACATCCTCGTCCGTCAGCGCGGGACGCAGTATCATCCCGGCGAGAACGTGGGTTGTGGCAAGGACCACACGCTGTTCGCGAAGGTCGACGGCGAAGTCGTGTTCAAGGTCGGTGGCCCGAACAACCGGCGCTTTGTGAGCGTGCAGCCGCAGCAGTAAGCGGCCACGCCACCGGTAGCGCCAAAAGCCCCGTTCCGCGGGGCTTTTTTATTGCGCGCATCAAAAACGGGAACCAGGAAGAAGCGGCATGAAGTTCATCGACGAGGCAACCATTACCGTGAAGGCCGGCGACGGCGGGAACGGCTGCGTGAGCTTTCGCCGCGAGAAGTTCATCCCGTTCGGCGGGCCGGACGGCGGTGACGGGGGCGATGGCGGCTCCGTCTGGCTGGTTGGCGACGAGGGGCTCAACACCCTGGCCGACTTCCGCTACCAGCGCCGCTTCGACGCCCAGCGGGGCGAGAACGGCATGGGGCGCCAGCGTACCGGTGCCTCCGGCGAGGATCTGGAGATCCCGGTCCCGGTCGGCACCCAGGTCCGGGACGCCGACACCGACGAGGTCCTCGGTGATATCACCCGCGACGGCGAGCGCCTGCTGGTCGCCCAGGGCGGCTTCCACGGGCTCGGCAACACCCGCTACAAGTCCTCCACCAACCAGGCCCCGCGCCAGAGCAAGCCCGGTACGCCGGGCGAGCTGCGAAAGCTGGCGCTGGAGCTGATGGTGCTGGCCGATGTGGGGCTCCTGGGCCTGCCGAATGCCGGCAAGTCCACCCTGCTCGCCCGCGCCTCGGCCGCGCGCCCGAAGATCGCGGACTACCCGTTCACCACCCTGATCCCGCAACTGGGCGTGGTGCGCATCGGGCCGACCCAGAGCTTCGTGATGGCCGACATCCCCGGACTGATCGAGGGCGCGGCCGAGGGCGCCGGGCTGGGTACCCGCTTTCTCAAGCACCTGGCACGCACGCGCCTGCTCCTGCATGTGGTCGATGTGGCCCCGCCCGACCCCGAGGCCGACCCGGTTGCGGACATGCAGACCGCGCTGGGCGAGCTCGAACGCCACAGCGACGAACTGGCCAGCCGCCCGCGCTGGATCGTGCTGAACAAGAAGGAACTGCTGGATGCCGAGGCCCTCGAGGCTCTGATCGAACGGGTGCGCGAGGTGGCGGGCGACGAGCGCCCGGTGTTCACCATCTCCGCCGCCACCGGCGACGGAGTCGACGCGCTGATGCAGGCCGTCATGCGTCACGTCGAAGCGGCGAACCAGGAACCCGAGACGGCCCGCACGGCGACCGGCGAGGCCGGGGAGGATCACGCGTGAACACCCGCGCCCTGCGCGAACTCCCGGCCATCCGCCGCGTGGTGGTCAAGATCGGCTCCGCGCTGATCACCGCCGATGGCGCGGGCCTGGATCGGCCGGCGCTGGAATCCTGGGCGCACCAGATCGCCGCACTGCGGCGCAAGGGTCTGGAGGTCATCCTGGTATCCAGTGGCGCCGTGGCCGAGGGCATGCGCCGGCTCGGGATGAGCGAGCGCCCGCACCAGCTGCATCGCCTGCAGGCCGCCGCGGCCGTGGGGCAGATGGGTCTGGTACAGGCCTATGAGCGGGAGTTCGCAAGCCACGACCTGCACGCGGCACAGGTCCTGCTGACGCATGACGACCTCGCCGATCGCTCGCGCTACCTGAACGCCCGCTCGACCATACAGGCCCTGCTGGAGATGGGGACGATCCCCGTGGTGAACGAGAACGACACGGTCGCCTACGAGGAGATCCGGCTGGGGGACAACGACACCCTGGCGGCCCTGGTCGCCAACCTCGTGGTGGCCGACCTGCTGCTGATCCTGACCGACCAGGACGGCCTGTTCGACCGTGATCCGCGCCAGCACGCCGACGCGGAGCTGATCCACGAGGGCCGCGCCACGGATGCCGAACTCCACCGCTTCGTGGCCGCCGATTTCGGACGCCTGGGGCGCGGCGGCATGGCCACCAAGCTCAAGGCCGCGGAGCGCGCGGCGCGCTCCGGCACGCATACCGTGATCGCCTCCGGGCGCGAGGCGCAGGTGATCGGCCGTGTACTCAAGAACGAACGCCTGGGCACCTGGCTCAAGCCCGATCGCGAACCGCTGGCCGCGCGCAAGCGCTGGCTGGCCGACCAGCTGCATTCGCGCGGCGAGCTCCTGCTGGATGCCGGCGCCGCGCGCGTACTGCGCGAGTCGGGCCGAAGCCTGCTGCCGGTCGGCGTGGTAGGCCTGCGCGGCGACTTTCGCCGCGGCGAGGTCGTGACCTGCGTCGACCCGGACGGCCACCCGGTCGCGCGCGGGCTGACCAACTACGCCTCCAGCGAGGTGGACCGCATCCGCGGACTGCGCGCGGACCATATCGAGGCGGAACTCGGCTACCTCCTGGAACCCGAGCTCATTCACCGCGACAATCTCGTTCTCTTGTAGGCGCAACGTCCCGGCGATCCCGCCACCCGAACCAATGAGGTAAGGTGCCCGCATCCCGAATCACCGACCCGAGCCAAGGAGCCCGCATGTCGCGCGAAATCATCCAGACCGAAAACGCCCCGGCCGCGATCGGCCCCTACTCCCAGGCCGTACGTGCCGGCGACACCCTGTACCTGTCCGGCCAGATCCCGCTGGACCCGGCCACGATGGAGCTGGTCGAAGGCGGCATCGAAGACCAGATCCGCCGCGTGTTCGACAACCTGAAGGCCGTGCTGGAGGCCGCCGACGCGGATTTCTCCGACATCGCCAAGCTGAACATCTTCCTGATCGACCTGACCCACTTCCCGCTGGTCAACAAGATCATGAGCGAGGTCTTCGCCGAGCCGTACCCGGCCCGCGCCGCGATCGGCGTGGCCGCCCTGCCCAAGGGCGCGCAGGTGGAGATGGACGCCATCGCCTGGTGCCCGCGCGGCTGATACGCGCACGGCGACCGCGGTGGACCTGCAGACACCGCTGACGGGGTTCAAGGGTGTCGGCCCCGCGGTGGCCGAGCGCCTGGCCCGCCTCGGTCTGGAACAGGCTCGGGACCTGCTCCTGCATCTGCCGCTGCGCTTCGAGGACCGTACCCGGCTGACCCCGATCCGCACCCTGCGCCCGGGACTGCCCGCCCTGTTCGAGGGCCGGGTCACCCATGCCGAGGTCGTCCATCGCCGCCGGCGCATGCTGGTGGTCACGCTGGAGGAGGATGGCGCGTCCATCCTGCTGCGGTTCTTCCATTTCGGCAGCGGACAGCAGCGCCGCCTGAGCCCGGGCACGCGCATTCGCGCCTTTGGCGAGCCGCGCGGCATGCCCGGCGCGATGGAGTGCGTGCACCCGGAGCTCCAGGTGGTGGGCATGAAAGCGCCCGTGCTGGAGACCCACCTCACCCCGATCTATCCGACGACCGAGGGCATCTCGCAGAAGCTCCTGCGCCAGCTGGTCACCGAGGTCCTGCCGACAACCGGACAACTGCCCGACCTGCTCCCGGAACTGAGCGAACGCCAGCTACCCGGGCTGCACACGGCCCTGCAGCAGCTGCACCACCCCCCGGCGCGGGCCGAGGCCCTTGACGCACTGGACACCGCCGAGCAGCGCGGGCCCGCACGCACGCGCCTGGCACTGGAGGAGTTGACCGCCCACCAGCTCGCCCGCATGGAACAAAGTCACACCGCGCAGGATACGCGCCGCGCGCCGGTCATCCGCCCCGAGGGCGCACTGTGGCGACAGCTGCGCGACCAGCTCCCGTTCGAGCCCACCGGTGCACAGGACCGCGTGATCCGCGAGGTGCGCGAGGACCTGGCCCGCCCGATCCCGATGAACCGGCTGGTGCAGGGCGACGTCGGCTCCGGCAAGACCCTGGTCGCGGTCGCGGCCGCCCTGGCGGCAGTGGAGGCCGGCCATCAGGTGGCATTCATGGCCCCCACCGAGCTGCTTGCCCGTCAGCACGGGCGCAACCTCGCCCAGTGGCTGGAACCGCTGGGCGTGTCGGTGGCGTGGCTGGGCGGGCGCCAGACCGCCAGCGAGCGAGGCCAGTTGCTTTCGGAACTGGCCAGTGGCCAGCGCCAGGTCGCGATCGGCACCCACGCCCTGTTCCAGGAGGAGGTCCGCTTCCACCGCCTGGGTCTGGCGATCGTCGACGAGCAGCACCGCTTTGGCGTGCACCAGCGCATGGCCCTGCGCGACAAGGGCAACGGCCAGATGCCTCATCAACTGATCATGACCGCGACCCCGATCCCGCGCACCCTGGCCATGGCCCTTTACGCCGACCTGGACAGCTCGGTCATCGACGAACGTCCACCGGGGCGCACACCCGTGCGCACCGCACTGATCAGCCACGAGCGTCGTGACGAGGTGATCGAGCGCATCCGCGCGGCCTGTGGCTCCGGCACCCAGGCCTACTGGGTCTGCCCGCTGGTGGAGGAGTCGGAACAACTGGAGGCGGAGTCCGCCGAGGCGACCGCCGAGCGCCTGCGCGACGCGCTGCCGGAGCTGACCATCGGCCTGGCCCACGGCCGCATGAAGGGCCCCGAACGCGATACCGTAATGGAACGCTTTCGTGCCGGCGCGCTCGATCTGCTGGTCGCGACCACGGTGATCGAGGTCGGCGTGGATGTCCCCAACGCCAGCCTGATGATCATCGAGAACGCCGAGCGCATGGGGCTGTCGCAACTGCACCAGTTGCGTGGCCGCGTCGGGCGCGGCAACACCGCCTCCGCCTGCGTGCTGCTCTATCGCCCGCCGCTGGGCGAGACCGCCCGCGAGCGCCTCGAGGCGATGCGCCGCACCGACGACGGCTTCGAGATCGCGGAGGTGGACCTGCGGTTGCGCGGTCCCGGCGAGCTGCTGGGCACGCGGCAGACGGGCGACCGCAGCTTCCGCGTGGCCGACTGGTCACGCGATCAGGACCTGCTGGAGGAGGCCACGGAACTGGCCCTTCGCGTGCGCGAGGACCCGCCGCGCGCCGCGGCCCTGATCGAGCGCTGGCTGGGCAGCGCCACGCGCTATGCCACCGTCGGCTGAATCACGGCCGCACGGAACGCCCGGCCCCATCATCCATCAGATAAGAGAGCAAAGGAGCACTCAATGCCCGTTGAATCACTGTTATTGCTGCTGCTGATCGGCGGCATTGCCGGCTGGCTCGCGGGCTTGCTGGTCCACGGCGCAGGCCAGGGCATCCTGTTGAACATCGTGATCGGGGTCATCGGGGCAGTGCTGGGCGGCTGGCTATTTACCCAGCTGGGGGTGCCGACGGCCGGCCTGATCGGGACCCTGGTGGCGGCCACGGTTGGAGCCATCCTGCTGCTGGCGCTGCTGCGTCTGATCGCACCACGCAAGTGGTAAACGAACCGCATGGAGGGAGACGCGATGATCCAGATCCTCGGCATTGTCCTGCTGGTCGGCGGCCTGATCGCGGCCATCGTCGGCCTGCAGGACAGCTTTGGCATGCGCGAACGAGCCGCCCGGCTGTTCCTTGGTCGCTTCACCCAGCGCACACTCGCCCTGCTGATCGGGGGTGTCACTGCAGCTGTACTGGGGCTGTTCCTGCTCTTCTGAACACCCACCAGCCCGAGAACCAGAAACCGCAATCGCCCCCGTTTTTTCACGGGGTCACGAGTTCGACCCCACAAGACTCTGCGAGCGCAGCGCGATCTGCCGCAGTCAGGTCCTCGCGGGTCGCGTTCGCCGGCCCCAGCTCCGCATGCATGACCGCGGCGGGGTCATCGACATGTCCGATCCCCAGCGCATGCCCCAGCTCGTGCGCCAGCGTCAGGCGCAGCTCGTCAAAGTCGCTCGCCTTGTAAACCGTAATGCTGCGCCGATCCCCCTGCTGCTGATAAACCGCCATGTCGAAACCGGTGCCGGCGGCGGCCGCCCGGTTGAACTCATCGACCTGTTGATTGAAGGCCGCGATTTCGCGCTCCAGTTCACGACCGGCTGCGTTCAGATCTGCCCGGCGATCCTCCAGGCCGCGGCGGCGCTCCTCGAGTCGCTCGTGTTCCTCGCGCAGCTCCCGCGCCTGCTCTTCCAGACGCTCGCGGACCGCCGCGCTGCGCTCCCCGCGACCCGCGTTCCAGTCGGCGACCCGGCCTTCATGCGCGCGGCGGCGCTCGTCGAACCCGCGCACGCTGCGTTCGTACAGCTCGACGTCGGCATTCAGCGCCGAGCGATGGCGATCCAGGCGTTCCCGGGCATCGTCGATGTCGTCTTGTGCTTGATCCAGCTGCGCGCGCGAGCGCTCCCGCGCCATGGCGCCGGCCTGACGTTCGTCGAACACGAGCCGCACGGCCATCCCTTCACCGTCGCGCGCGGTGAACAGCCGTTCTTCGGTATGGGTCTCCCACATCGCCACGGCGGCATCGAGTGCGCGGCGCACTTCGTCGGGCTCCAGTTCGAAACGCGGGTCGATCTCGCCCAGATGCATCTCCACCGGAATCGCACAGCCGGGCGCGGCCGGATGCCCCCCGCCCGCCAGGAAATCGCGCGGATCGCCGTCCAGCAGCACGGCCCCGCCCAGCACCACGGCACCCGCACCGCCCAGCATCCATAACGGTATGGCCATGCATCCCCTCCGAGATCCCCAACCGCAACATGCCACCGATCAGCGGCATTCGCCAATTTGCTCCCCTGCAGGCGCCGAGGCACCATGAACTACACACATTTCGCAGGGAGAGCCCCATCATGATGCCTCGTTCCAGCCTTTACGGCCTGCTGGCCGCCATCCCGTTCGCCTTTCTGCCGCTGGCGGCCCAGGCCGAGACCCCGAACATCGAGCCGGGCGAGTGGGAATACACCAACACCACCACCATGGACGGCGCGCACCAGATGCCGGAACAGACCGAGACCTACACCGAGTGCGTGACCGAGGAAGATCTCGCGCGCGGCGAGGAGATGATCGAGGCGCCCGAAGGCTGCAGCGTGGACAGCATGGACATGCGCGCGGACGGCGTGGACTACACGATGACCTGCACCGACCCCGACGGCACCAGCATGGACATGGAGGGCTCGATGCAGTTCATGGGGGACCGCGCCGAGGGCGAAATGCGCAGCGAGATCGACTCGCCGATGGGCCCCATGTCCGTGCGCATCACCGTTGAAGGCCAGCGCATCGGCGACTGCTAGGGGCCACCTCCCGGGAACCCCCCGGCCCGGGTGATCCCGGGGCGCGTACTCAGCGCTTCACGGTGGCACGCAGTGCCAGGCGCACGAGCGTCTCCACCGAATCGGCCTGGTCGCGCACGGCAGCGACCATCTTCTCCGCGCTGGCGCGTGGATAGCCCAGCGACTCGAGCGCGGCCAGTGCCTCGCCGTCCATCGCGGCGGCCGGGGCATCGGCCCCTGCGCCCGCAACACCCGGCGTGGCCGCGAACCCCATCTCGGCCAGTCGTTCGCCCAGCTCCAGCACCACCCGTTCGGCCGTGCGCTTGCCGATCCCCGGGACCTTGGCCAGTCCGGTCACGTCACCGCCGCTGATCAGGCCGGCCAGCTCGTCCCCCGCATAGGTCGAGAGCATCGCCAGCGCGAGCCTGGCCCCGATCCCGTTGACCCGGATCAGTCGCCGGAACAAATCGCGGTCGCGCTGGTGCATGAACCCGAACAGCTGGTGGGCATCCTCGCGCACCACGAGGTGCGTGGTCAGCACGACAGTGGCGCCCGGTTCCGGCAGGGCCGCCAGCGTGGAGAGCGGGACCTCGACCTCGTAACCCACTCCCCCTGCGTCGATGACCACGCCATTCACCTCGCGGCTGATCAGCGTCCCCTCCAGCCGGGCAATCATGGGCGCCCTCCGATCACGGCCGATGCGGCCCCCGCCAGGCGCGCCTCGTGCTGGGCGGTATGGGCGTGGCACAGTGCGACAGCCAGCGCATCGGCGGCGTCGCTGCTGGCCGGCTCGGTCAGGCGTAACAGTTGCTGCATCATGTGCTGGACCTGCTCCTTGTCCGCTCCGCCCACGCCGACCACGGCCATCTTGATCGCGCGCGGGGCATATTCGTGTACCGGGAGTCCGGCCTGGGTCGCCGCGCAGATGGCGGCCCCCCGGGCGTGCCCGAGCTTGATCGCCGACTGCGCATTGCGCGCGACAAAGACCGACTCGATCGCCAGCACGTCGGGCTTCAATTCGTCGATAACTTCGACCACGCCGGCAAAGATCTCGCCCAGGCGCTCGGGAAACCCCCTGGCCCTGGGACGGATCACGCCATGGCCGCGGGAACAGCCCTGACCCCTGGCGTACTCGATCACGGCAAAGCCGGTGATCCGCGAGCCGGGGTCGATACCGAGGATACGCATCTGCTTGTCCGGGGGCGCGTTACTGCCCCACGCCTTCCGGGAAATCGGCGTTGGTGTAGACGTTCTGCACGTCATCCAGGTCGTCCAGCATCTCCAGAAGCTTCAGCACCGTCTCGGCAGTCTCTTCATCCAGTGGCGACAGGGTCTCGGGGCGCCAGGTGACCTCCGAACTCTCCGGTTCCAGCCCGCGGTCCAGCAGTGCCTGGCGCACGTCCTGGTAGGTATCGGGCTCGGTAATGACCTCGATCGCGCCGTCGTCCTCGACCTGCACGTCCTCGGCCCCGCCCTCTAGCGCGGCCTCCATGACCGTCTCGTCATCCAGCCCCGGGGCAAAACGGATCACGCCCTTGTTCTGGAACAGATAGGCCACCGAGCCATCGGTGCCCAGGTTTCCGCCCATCTTGGAGAAGGCGTGACGCACCTCGGCCACCGTCCGGTTGCGATTGTCGGTCATGCAATCAACCAGGATCGCCGCGCCGCCCGGGCCATAGCCCTCGTAGCGGATCTCCTCCATGGCATCGCCATCGGTCTCGCCGGCACCGCGCTTGGCCGCGCGCTCGATGGTATCCCGGGTCATGTTGGCGCCCAGCGCCTTGTCGATCGCCAGGCGCAGACGCGGATTGGTCTCGGGGTCGGATCCGCCCTGCCGGGCGGCGACGGTGATCTCGCGGATCAGCTTGGTAAAGAGTTTGCCGCGCTTGGCGTCCTGGGCATTCTTGCGGTGCTGGATATTCGCCCACTTGCTGTGGCCTGCCATTCGGTCACGACTCCTTGCGTTGGGTTCGTTGGGGGCGGCCAGGCGGCCGCGAGACCCGCACAGTCTAATCGACTGGGGATGTCGGGTTCATGCCAAGACGCAAGGTGACGCTTGATGGAGGTAGTGCGGGGGCCGGACGGACCGGTTTCAGGGGCGCAGCAACGGCCCCTCGACGGCCTCGCGGGCCTCGCGCCCGGCCAGCTGCTCGATCAGGGTCAGGGCAAAGTCCATCGCCGCACCGGGCCCCCGGCCAGTAATGATGCGCTCGTCGACTTCCACAAGCCCCCCGGTCGAGGGGATGCCCGATTCGTCCAGTGCGCCGGTAAACGAGGTCACGCGGCGACCTTCAAGCACACCCGCCTGCGCCAGCGCCTTGGGCCCGGCGCAGATCGCCCCGAGCCAGCCGTCGCGCTCCGCCTGTGCCCGCAGCATGGCCTGCACACGCGGATCGTCGCGCAGGTGATCGGCCCCCGGCAGGCCACCGGGCAGCACGATCAGATCGAAGGCATCCTCCTGAACCGAATCCAGCGTCGTATCCGGCTGGATCACCGTACCGCGCGAACAGCGCACGGGGCCCGATTCGAGCCCCGCGACCGTGACCTCGAAGCGCGCGCGGCGCAGCAGGTCGATGATGGTGACGGCCTCCAGCTCCTCGGCCCCGGCCGCCAGCGGTACCAGTACGCGGGGATATTCCTGCGTCATGGCCACCTCCGTCCAGCGCCGATCAGCGCTGGTTGTAGATGTTCAGGCCCTTGAGCAGATTCAGGGCCTCGCTCAGACCGTAGTCACGCTCGGCCAGGCTCTCGCCGTTGTCATCATCCTCGTCTTCCGGCACATCCTCGCCCTGCAGCTCGCGCTGCATGCGGGCCTGGGACTCGCGCTCATCATCTCCTTCGGCACGTGTGACCGTGAGGTTTTCCAGCCGGATATCGGGCGCCACGCCCTCTTCCTCGATGTTGCGCCCGTCCGGCGTGAAGTAACGCGCCGTGGTCAGCTTGATACCGGTGTTCTCGGTAAGCGGCAGGATCGTCTGCACCGAGCCCTTGCCAAAGGTGTTCTGACCCATGACCACCGCACGCTTGTGGTCCTGCAGCGCACCAGCCACGATCTCCGAGGCCGAGGCCGAACCCCGGTTTACCAGCACCACCATCGGGGCACCGTCAAGCACGTCCCCCGGCGAGGCCTGGTAGCGGAACTGCGAGTCCTCCAGCCGGCCCTCCGTGTAGACGATCAGTCCATCCTCGAGGAAGGCATCGGACACGCCGACCGCGCCATTGAGGATGCCGCCCGGGTTGTTGCGCAGATCCAGCACCAGGCCGCGCAGGTCACCCTCTTCCTTCAACTCTTCGACTGCCCGCACCACATCGCGCGCGGTGCGCTGCTGGAAGTTGCTGATACGCAGATAGCCATAGCCGTCTTCCAGGATCTCCGAGCGCACACTCTGGACCTGAATGCGGTCGCGCGTCAGCGTGATCTCCTTCGGCTGATCCTCGCCCTCGCGCACGATGGTCAGGGTGATGTCGCTCCCCTTCTCGCCGCGCATCTTGGAGACGGCATCCGACAGTGACATGCCCTGCACGGATTCGCCGTCCAGGCGGATGATCAAGTCACCGGCCTCGATCCCCGCCTCGCTGGCCGGTGTGTCGTCGATCGGAGCGATGACTTTGACAAAGCCATCCTCCATACCGACCTCGATACCCAGGCCACCGAACTCGCCGGAGGTCCCGACCTGCATGTCCTCGAAGTCCTGCTCGTCGAGGTAGGCCGAGTGCGGATCCAGCCCGGAGAGCATCCCCTGGATGGCGTTGTCCAGCAGCTCCTTGTCGTCCACCTCGGTGACGTAATTGCGCTTGATGCGCATATACACCTCGGTGAACCGCTGCAGATCCTCTACCGGCAGGGCATTCTTGGCGCCATTTTCGCGATCGGCGTATACCGCCACCGATACGCTCAGCATGACGCCGACCACCAACCCCACCACCAGGGCGTACCCGGTGCGACAAGCCTTCTTCATTACTGATCCTCTAGAAACGGAGGTATTCATCGTCGCGATGGTAGCATCGCGAATCTGACCCCTGCCTGAACGCCCGACTCTGTCTGCTGTTTTCGCCGGACAAATCGTTCCAACCTCGTCACGATTTTTTCGTGACACCCGTCATTGTGATAGCCACCAGTCCTCAGGGTTCAACGGATCGCCATTTCGCCGAATCTCGAAATAGAGCCCCGGCGCGATCGCCTCGCGCCCGGCCCCGGCCAGGGCCATGCGCGCACCCCCCTCGACCTCCTCACCCTCGGCAACCAGAATTTCCTCCAGATTGCTGTACAGCGTCAGGTAGCCGTCTCCGTGGTCGAGGATGACCAGAAAACCGTAACCCTGCATCCAGTCGGCGTAGACCACTCGGCCAAAATGGACCGCGTGCACGGCCTCGCCGTTGTCGACCTCCAGCACCGTCCCGCGCCAGCGTGACTGCAGACGGCTTCCGCGCGGCTCGTTGAAGCGCCGGGCCACCGACCCTTCCGCGGGCTTGGGGAGCTCGCCCTGGAGTTCCTCGAAGGCCACATCGGAGCGCACAGGGGCCCGCTCGGGGGGAGGATCATCCCGCGCGGCGCGCTCCTCGCGCTCGGCCGCAGCGCGCTCCACCTCGCGAATCACCTCCTCCAGCGTTTCCGCGTTGCGCTCCAGCCGTGCCAGCTCCAGTGCCTCGTCCTCGATCGCGCGCTCCAGCTCCTCCATCGCCGTGCGCTGCCGTTCCTCCTCGCGTTCGAGATCGGCTACCACCTCGCGCAGCTCCGCTTCCTGCTCGGCCAGCACCGCCTGCTCGCGCTCCAGGTCATCGCGCGCGGCGCGCAGCACCTCGAGCTGTTCGCCCAGCGCGGCCAGCGCCTCGGCCCGCGCCTCGCGCAACCGCGCGGCGATCTCCGGGTGCAGCCGGCCCAGCTCGCCCTCGCCCCCGGTGCCCGGCACGCGCCCCGGATGCCGGTCGCGCTGCCACTGGTCGCGCAGCAGGCGCCCCGCCTGCACGCGCTCCTCGCGCAGCCGGTCCTCCTCCTGTTCGACTCGCGCTTCGTGATCGGCGATCACCTCGGCCTGCTGTTCGCGTTCGGCCTCCAGTTCGCGCAGTTCGCGCCGCGACTCGCTACTGCCCCGCGCCGCGCGCTCGAGCTCATCCTCCAGACGCTCAAGCGCGGCCTGGCGTTCCTCCTGGCTGCGCTCCAGGTCGCGGATCGCCTCCAGCGTCTCTTCCAGTTCGGCCTCCGGCTCGAGCGCCGACAGTCCTCCTGCCGAGGCGAAAAAAAATACTGCCAGAACAAGCGGTAAGGGGTATCGGGAAGTCAAGATTGCGCAAATTCGCATATCGGGGTACGTTTAGGTACTTATATTCTCACCCGGTTACGGGCCTGCTGTTTCGCAAAACAATAAAGAGGCATGCCGTGAGCAACGAAACGCTCGAAGACGAAAAGGTGGTCGAAGACGAACTGATGTCCCAGGACGAGGACATCGAGCGGGCCTCGCGCTCGCTCAAGGCCATGTCCCACCCCCTGCGGCTCAAGATCCTCTGCATTCTCGGCGATCGCGAGATCAGCGTACAGGAAATTGTCGATCAGGTCGGGACCTCGCAGAGCAACATTTCGCAGCATCTGGGCATCCTGCGCGACAAGGGCATTCTGGCCACCCGCAAGGATGCGAACCGCGTCTACTACCGGGTGGGGGACTCCCGCACACTGCGCCTGATCGGTATGATGCAGGACGTTTTCTGCAGCTCCTGACATCTCCCTGACCAACGCGGCCCCTGAATGCTCGAAAGACTCCCTGAATTCCTGTCCAATCACCCGATCCTGACCGGTGCCCTGCTCGCGGTCGTCGGGATGATCCTGTTCACCGAGTTCCGCCGCCTGACCCGCAAGTACCGCACCCTGTCTCCGAGCGAGGCCGTGCGCGTGATCAACCAGGACGACAGCCTGGTACTGGACGTGCGCGAGGACAACGAGATTGCCTCCGGGCGCATCAGTGGCGCCAAGCACATCCCGGTGGGTAGTCTGCAAAAGCGCATGGACGACATCGCCAAGTACAAGGACAAGCCGGTAGTGGTCTACTGCCGCAGCGGCAATCGCTCCGCGATGGCGGCCTCGCAACTAACCGCAGCGGGCTTCCAGGATGTCGTGAACCTCCAGGGCGGCATCCAGGCCTGGCAATCCGCGGGCATGCCGATCAAGAAGAAATAATGCGCTTCGAGATCTATGGCACGGTCCGGTGCCCATTCTGCCTGCTGCCCCGCCGGCTGCTGATCCACCACGGCTACCCCTTCGACGACCACCCGGTCGACCGCGAACCCGGTGCGCGCGCGGAAATGGAACAGCGTGCCGGGCGCAGCTCGGTACCGCAGATCTTCCTCGGCGACACCCACATTGGCGGCTACGACGAGCTGCAGGCGCTGGACCGCTCCGGCGAACTGCAACGCATGGCCGAAGCGGCCGGGATCGAGCCGGCCAGCGCGAGCTGAGCCCCATTCCGGCGCCGCATTGCTATACGATGCCCCGATACGAATCCACTCTCCACGACTCGGAACGACATCATGGCTGAAGACACTTCCAACACCAGCGGCAACGGCGCAGGTGCGCAGGGCAACACCCAGGACAACCCCGGCTTCTCCATCCAGAAGGTGTTCATCAAGGACATCTCGTTCGAATCGCCGGACGCCCCCGAGATCTTTCTGAACGAGTGGAAGGGCGAGACGAACATCCAGCTGAACACCAACGCCCGCCCGATTCGCGAAGAGGAAGGCGTGTTCGAGGTCGAGCTGAAACTGACCGTGACCACCGAGTCCAACGGCAAGACCGCCTACCTGGTCGAGATCAACCAGGCCGGCGTCTTCATCGTCCGCGGCTTCCCCCGCGACCAGCTCAACCAGCTGCTCGGCTCCTACTGCCCGAACCTGCTGTTCCCGTTCGCCCGCGAAACGGTCGCCGACCTGGTGCTCAAGGGCGGCTTCCCGCAGCTGCTGCTGCAGCCGGTCAACTTCGAGGCGCTGTACCAGCAACACCTGGAAGACCAGAAGAAGGCGTCCGGCGACTCGCAGGCGGCCTCGCCGGAGTCGACCTCCCAGGCCTGAGCCGGGACTCGTACCCGTGCGCATTGCACTCCTGGGTGGCGGCTCCTGGGGTACCGCGCTGGCGATCCACGCCGCGCGGCTGCACCAGGACGTCGCGCTCTGGGTCCGCAAGGACGAGGCCGCCGAGCGGCTGAATCGCGAACGCGAAAACGCCCGCTATCTGCCTGGCATCCCCTTCCCGGAGAATCTCTCCATCAGCGCCGACCAGGGCGTAATCGACCACGCGGAGCTGGTGCTGCTCGCCGTCCCGTCCGGGGCCTTTCGCGAGACGCTGCGCTGGATGCAGCCCCGCCTGCGCGAAGACCAGACGGTCGCCTGGGCCACCAAGGGACTGGAGACGTCCAGCGGGGCCTGGCTGCACGAGATCGCCGAGGAAGAACTGGGCTCCGGCTTCCCGCCCGCGCTGATCTCCGGACCCTCCTTCGCCGCAGAGGTGGCCCGCGGCCAGCCCACCGCACTGACGGCGGCCTCGCAGAGCGAACACAGCCTGGACCGCCTGGCCGGCGCACTGCATGGCGACGCTCTGCGCATCTATCGCAATCACGACGTGATCGGTGTGGAGATGGGGGGGGCCCTGAAGAACGTCCTCGCGGTCGCGACCGGGATCGCCGACGGCGCGGGCTACGGCGGCAATGCCCGCGCCGCGCTGATGACCCGCGGTCTGGCCGAAATGCAGCGCCTGGGCGAGGCGGTCGGGGCCCAGCCGGGCACGCTGACCGGGCTGTCCGGTCTCGGCGATCTGATCCTCACCTGCACCGACGACCAGTCGCGCAACCGTCGCCTGGGGCGCCTGCTGGGTCAGGGCTATGACCTGGAGACGGCCCGTGCCCGTATCGGCCAGTCGGTCGAGGGGGTGGAGACCGCGCGCCAGATCAGCACGCGCGCCGAGGCCCTGTCGGTGGACATGCCCATCTGCGCGGAGGTCCACGCCGTGCTCTACCAGGGGCGACCGGTACGCGAGGCCGCACGCCGCCTGCTGGAACGCGATCCGACCCACGAGAACCCGACCGGGTAACCCCGAGCCGAACCCGCGCAATCGCACCCGTTCGTGCGGTTCGTTACCGTGCACGGACGATTGTCCACAGCTGGGAGGCATCCATGCGCAAGGCGTGGAAGGAACTGGATCTCGAGGGCGGCGGCCTGCAGGCGATCAACGCGAAACTCGCGGCCGAGATGCGCGCGCGCCCGCCTGCCTACATCGCCTGGATCCTGTTTCCGCTAGGGCTGCACCGCTTCTACCTGCGCGAGCCGCTCGGGGGCACGGGATTCATCGGCCTCACCGCGGCCACATTGATCGTGGCCTGGCTGCTAACCGGCTGGTGGTGGCTGATCCCGGCGGGTACCGCAGCCGCGTGGGCAGCGTTTGATCTGATCTGGATCGACCGCCGCGTGACGGACTACAACAAGGAACTGCGCAAGCAGGTGTTCCTGCGCAAGGGTCACAAACCGCCACAGGACTATCGCGGCCGCTACACCAGCGACGAGGACGCCCAGCGCGAACTGGCCGAGTACCAGTCGATCAAGGAAAGCGAGCGCGCCGGACACCCGGGCACCGCCGGGGCCAATGATCGCGATCGCGACACGGGCGGTAAGCGGCGCATGCCGAGCTTCAACGAGCAGGAGGCGATGCTGCGCCAGATGCGCTCACACAGGAAGGACGAGACCGGGGATCACTAGGCCCCGGCCCTGGGGGAGCCCGACGGTTTTCAGCTGTCGCCCGGGCGCCAGACGCCACTGGCCTCCTGCTGCGGCGGCGGAGCCGCCTGCTTGCGGCTTTCCATATCCACAAATACCGATTCGGTGAACTGCGACAGCTGCTTGAGATATTCCTTGCGCTCGTTCACCGACTCCGGCATCTGCGCGACCAGAAAGCCGGTAATCGCACTCAGATACTGTACCGCCACGATGGGCTGCTGGGCCCTGGGATCGGTCTCGACCAGCACGTCCTGGATCTTCTGGATCAGGTCGCCGGACAGCTGCAGGGTATCGTCACTCATGGTGCTCCTTCGGTTATCGAACGTTGTTGCATAGGCTAGGGCAACGCCTGCGCAACAGAAAGTGAACGCAAAGCCGGCGGGACTTTCCGCCCGACCAAACGAGGCGTCAAACGCTCACCACGGCCGTGGCGGTGGCTCCCGGTCTTCTTGATCGTCGTCGTCCGGGCCGGATTCGGGGGCATCGTCGTCGGTATCGTAATGCTCGTGCATGCGATCCGGTGGCACCTGCCAGGGCTCGCTGGGCAGGATCGTCCGCTCGCCCGGCCGTGGTGCCCAGGGCTCCTGCTCCAGCCCTCGAACCAGCCCGACAATCATCATCAGGATCACCAGCGAAAACGGCAGGGCGGCGAGGATCACCGCGCTCTGCAGGACCTCCAGCCCGCCCGCCAGCAAAAGAACCGCGGTAATCAGCCCGATCAGCGCACCCCAGATGGTCAGATGTCGCTTGCGGTGCTCTGTCGAACCGTGGGCCAGAAGGGTGTTGATCACGACGATCCCGGCATTGGCCGAGGTCAGCAGGTAGGTCGCGATCAGGATCGTGATCAGCCCGCCCCCGACCTTGGCGGCCAGCCAGGGCTCCAGCGTGTCCATGGTCGCGAAGGTGGCCATGGTCAGGTCCTCGGCGACGATATCGGTAATGCCCACGCCCCGTTCGATCTCGGCATGCAGGGCCGTGCCACCCAGCATCGCCAGCCAGAAGAAGGTGATCACCGTAGGGACCAGCAGCACGCCCAGGACGAACTCGCGCAGCGTACGGCCGCGCGAGATGCGCGCGATGAACAGCCCCACGAACGGAGCCCAGGCCAGCCACCAGCCCCAGTAGAACACCGTCCAGTCGGAGTGCCAGGGGTCCGTCTGATGGGCGTGGGTGTACAGGGACAACCCCAGCAGGTTCTGCAGGTAGCTGCCGGAGGACTGCACGAACAGCGCCAACAGGTACTGGGTTGGCCCCCAGATCAGCAGCAGGCCTATCAAGGCCACGCTCAGCCACATGTTGGCCTGGGAGATCCGCTGCACACCGACCTGGACACCGGTAATGACGGACACGATGGCGATCGCCGTGAGCAGCGCCGCCAGAAACAGTTGGCCGTGCTCGCCACCGCCAATACCCAGCGTATGCACCAGACCGGTATCCAGTTGCTGGATACCCAGTCCCAGTGTCGTCGCAATCCCGAAAACCGTGGCCAGGATCGCCAGCAGATCGACGATGTCGCCAGGCCAGCCATGGCTGTATTTCCCGATAAGAGGATGCAGGGCGGAACGCAGCGCCAGCGGTTGCCCCTTGCGAAAGCCGAAATAGGCCAGGATCAGTGCCAGCAGGGCAAACACCGCCCAGGCATTCAGACCCCAGTGAAAATAGGTCAGCACCATGGACATGTCGGCGGCCTCGGCCGTCTCGCCATTGTCCAGCAGGAACGGATTGCCCCCGTAGTGGCTGAGCGGCTCGGCCACCGCCCAGAACAGCAGCCCCACGCCCATACCAGCGGCAAACAGCATCGCCAGCCATGACAGCGTGGTGAACTCCGGGACCTCGTCATCCCGACCGAGACGCACATCCTTGTAGCGTCCGACGCCCAGCCAGATCACGATGGCCAGAAAGAAGGCCATCGCGACGACGTAGTACCACTCGAGAAACGGCGTCAGAAAGGCGCGGGCACCGGACACGGCCTCCTCGAGCTGATCCGTGCGATAGATCGCGAACAGCGCAATCAGCACCACCAGCAGCAACGCGACCGGGGCCACGCGCGGGTTCAGTCCCTTGAAGGGTCCTCGGGTCGCGACGTTGTACATCCGCTCCTCCGTGAAGTGCTGGGCCGTCAGACGCGATGGGCCTGCAACAGTTCCCGCTCGCCGGCGGAACGGTTCCCCGTGCGGAAGTCCTGAATGACCCGGTGCACAAAACGCAGCTTCGCGATCGCCTCCGGGGTCAGTACAAATGGATAGACATGGGCGTGCCCCATGCTGCGATTCAGACTGTTCAGGGCCGCCGCCAGCGGCAGCCAGTGTGCCACCAGTGCGTCCGGATCATCGGTGGCATAGGCATCGAAATGCGACTGTCCGCCCTGCGGCCCCAGCCTCGCGGCCGCCCCCACACTGGGCGCGACATCCATGCCATAGGCAGCGGCCGTGTCCAGGGCATCCACGATATGCAGGTAGTGCGCCCAGGTCTCGGCCCAGTCCTCCCAGGGATGCGAACTGGCATAGGCCGAAACGAAATGGTCCTGCCAGTCGCTCGGCGGACCCTGGTCATAGTGCTGGCGCAGGGCCGCATCATAATCGGCGCGTTCGTCCCCAAAGCGCTCGCGGAAGGGCTCGTGCCAGCGCGTCTCCCGGATCAGCCGGTCCCAGTAATAGTGTGCCGACTCATGGCGAAAATGGCCGAGGATCGTGCGATAGGGCTCGGCCATCGCCTCGCGCATGCTTTCACGCACGGCGGGGTCGGCCTCCGCGATATTGAGCGTGATGACGCCATGCGCATGCCCGGTCACCACACCAGCACCCTCGTGAAAGTCCGGATTCGGGTCGGCGAGGAAATCGAACGCGAGACCGGCGGAGTCCGTCTGCTTGGAGACGACCGGAAGGCCCAGGCGCAGCAGGCTGTACACCAGGCGCCGCTTTTCCGTCTCCAGCCGTTCCCACAGGCGCGCATTGCCGGGCACGGTCAGATCCGGGATGGTCCGGTTCAGCCGGCAGGCACGGCAGTAGGCCTCCGGGTCGTCGTGGCGCACCATCCAGTTGCAGACCGCATCCACCGCATAGTGGCGGCACTGGCGATAGATCGGCCCGTCCGGATCCCCCGCGACCCGCCACAGCCCGCCCGGGATCGGCTGCCCCGAGGCATCCAGCGCATCCCCGGCCATCTCCAGCGCGGACAGCTCCAGGCGGTCGGGCAGGAAGCCCAGCCGGCGACCACAGCCATTGCAGTAGGTGTTGTCGAAGTAAATGACACTACCGCAGCCTTCACACTCGAACAGCTGCATTACGACCTCCCGGAAAGCACAGCCCCGCGATTCGCGGCACTTGAGTCAGCCTACGCCAAACCGCTGCATGCGTCGCGGCGCTTGGCGCCCACGCGACACTCAGGGGGCCGGCTCGAGCAGCATCTGCACCCGCTCCAGCGCCAGGGGATGAGCGAGAATCCCCGCATGGGTGGCGTCCACCCCGTAGACGCTGCTCGCCATCCCCTGTATCGGCGGATGCAGCATGGTCGACAGGGTGAGCACGCCGTCGGTCCCTACGCGTCCCCCGCCATCCGGGCGACGGAAGCCAAACAGCAGGTGCAGTTCGGTCTCCCCCGACAGTTCCGATTCGAACAGTCGGCGCTGATACTCGCTGCCGGGTGCCATGTCGCGCCACACCGGTATCACCACCGGCGAGCGGTCCACCCCCGACTGCGCAGCGACATGCCCGCGCCAGGGTGTGGACAGCGCAATCATGCGCGGGATTCGGGCTGGTGTCGCCCGGCGCTCGCGCTCGTGCAGAAAGCCCTTTGCCACCAGCCCACCCATACTGTGCGCCACGACCGGCAGGGACTCCACGTCATAGCGCAACTCGAGCTCTTCCAGGGTCTGCGCCAGGTGCGCCGCGACCGTCTGCAGGGGGAGCCCGGACGGGTAGTAGTACAGCCAGGGCTGGTAGCGCTCGCGATCGAGGTGGTCGATGAGTTCGGCGAAGCCCCGCGGCGAGCCATTCATGCCATGCACGAACAGCACCGGGGTGCGGTCGGGGTCGTAGGGCTCCAGAAAGTAGATCCCGGCATAACCGGCCAGCATGAAGTCCAGCGGCCGCCACTGGCTCCCGCGCGCGACATCGTCGTCGAAGCGCGGGTCATCCAGCGAAATCACCTCCCCAAACACCGTTACACCGCCAATGCTGAAGGGGCTGCCATCCGGGCCGCGCTCGCGTACTGGGGGCAACTCGATCGCGTGTGCCGCAGCCACGTCACCCCCAATCCGTATGTCCATGTCGGTCAGACGGGTGCCCGCGGGACACTCCAGCACGCCCCCCTCGTTCGCCAGGTACACCGGAGCACCTTCCTCGTGCTGCCCATCGCGCTCGGGGTCAGCGAAAGCCAGCACCTGGTAGCGCCCCGGCGCCAAACCGAAGAACCAGTCCCCACCTCCGGCGCTCACGACATGGTCCACCGGTTCCGGCACCGCCCCCTCCTCCTCCGGCGCGCGGAACGCCACAACCACATAGGGCCCGGGCACCTCGTCATCCGCAATCACGGTACCGGTGATCGTGCAGGCCTGGCCCATCATCAGCAACTGGCCGCGGGCATCCCACAATGCGCAGCCCGTCAGCAACCACGCCCAGGCCACGCCCCCCAATGTGCACCACAAGCCTCTCGTCCACATCCTGACTCCCCAATACCTCCTGGCAGGCACCCCCGGGACTTGCAGTCGTCGCCTGTAGGGTATAAACACACGCCCCACCAACCTCACGCTAAACGCAAGGATAGTTCACCATGAACGGAAGTCTGGACGAAAAACTCGAACCGATTTATCAGGAAGTCCTGCACCGCAACCCCGGGGAAACCGAGTTTCATCAATCCGTCCACGGTGTGCTGGAGACACTCGGCCCTGTGCTCGTGAAATACCCGGAATTCGCCGAACTCAAGATCATCCAGCGTCTCTGCGAGCCGGAGCGGCAGATTATCTTCCGCGTGCCATGGCAGGACGACCGCGGGGAGCTGCATATCAACCGTGCCTTCCGCGTGCAGTTCAACAGCGCCCTGGGACCGTACAAGGGGGGCATCCGCTTTCACCCCTCGGTGTACCTGGGTATCGTGAAATTCCTCGGCTTCTCTCAGGTGTTCAAGAACGCTCTCACGGGCCTGCCCATCGGGGGCGGCAAGGGTGGCAGCGACTTCAATCCCAAGGGGCGTTCCGACGCGGAAATCATGCGCTTCTGCCAGAGTCTGATGACCGAGATGTACCGTCACCTGGGCGAGTACACCGACGTCCCTGCCGGTGACATCGGCGTTGGCCAGCGTGAAGTCGGCTACATGTTCGGACAGTACAAGCGACTGACCAACCGCTTCGAATCCGGCGTATTCACCGGCAAGGGTCTGGACTGGGGCGGCAGCCGTGCCCGCACCGAGGCCACCGGCTATGGGGCCGTATTCTTCACCGAGGAAATGCTGAAGGCCCGGAACACCTCGCTCGACGGCAAGCGCGTCGTGGTCTCCGGCGCCGGCAACGTCGCCACCTTCGCCATCCAGAAGGCCCAGCAACTTGGCGCGAAGGTGATTGCCTGCTCCGACTCGGGTGGCGTGATCCTCGACGAACAGGGTCTGGATCTGGACCTGCTGCGCCGGATCAAGGAAGACGAACGCGGCTCCGTTGCCGACTACGCCGAGCGCAAATCAGGGTCCCGGTACACCGAAGACGGCTGCATTTGGGAGATCCCCTGCGATGTGGCCCTGCCCTGTGCAACCCAGAACGAACTGACCGGAAAGGACGCAAAGTCCCTGGTGGAGAATGGCTGCCTTGCCGTGGCCGAAGGCGCCAACATGCCGGTAACCCCGGAAGGCATCCAGATTTTCCGCGAGGCCGGCATCGCCTTCGGACCCGGCAAGGCTGCCAACGCCGGCGGCGTCGCCACCAGCGCACTGGAGATGCAGCAAAATGCCAGCCGCGATTCCTGGACTTTCGAGCACACCGAGGCACGCCTGCAGGAGATCATCGCCAACATCCACCGCACCTGCCACGAAACCGCTGAAGAATACGGCATGCCGGGCAACTACACGGTGGGCGCGAACATTGCCGGCTTCGTGAAGGTGGCGCGCGCCATGGAAGCCATGGGGCACATCTGATTGCCAGCCCGGCGGCGGGCCGTACAGGCCCGCCGCCGGGACATTCACCCAGCGGTGGCGACTGCCGACAGCAGGGACGTCGGCCCGCTACCGCGATCCTGCCGGATCAGGCAGCGGCACGAGTCTTGCCGAAGTGCAGCTGACCACCCTCCAGATCCACCTCGATGGTATCGCCGGGGACGAACTCGCCGGAGAGTAGCGACTGAGCCAGCGGGTTCTCCAGCTGTGTCTGGATCGCCCGCTTCAGCGGCCGGGCCCCATACACCGGGTCGAAACCAGCCTCGCCCAGGTGATCCAGCGCGGCCTCGGAGACCTTCAACCCCAGATCGCGCTCGACCAGGCGTTCGCGGAGGTACTGGAGCTGGATATCCGTGATCGCGCGGATCTGTTCGCGCTCCAGCGGGTGGAACACCACCACGTCGTCCACGCGGTTGATGAACTCGGGGCGGAAATGCTGGCCCACGATCTCCATCACCGCGCCCTTCATCGCCGCGTAGTTCTCCTCGCCGGCCATCTCCTGGATCTGCTGCGAGCCCAGGTTGGAGGTCATCACGATCACCGTGTTGCGAAAATCCACGGTGCGCCCGTGACCATCGGTCAGGCGGCCGTCATCCAGCACCTGCAGCAGCACGTTGAACACATCCGGGTGTGCCTTCTCGACCTCGTCCAGCAAGATGACGGAGTACGGCTTGCGACGCACGGCCTCGGTCAGGTAGCCGCCCTCCTCGTAGCCGACGTAGCCCGGGGGCGCCCCGATCAGCCGCGCCACGGAGTGCTTCTCCATGAACTCGGACATGTCGATGCGCACCATCGCCTCCTCGGTGTCGAACAGGAAACCAGCCAGCGCCTTGGTCAGCTCGGTCTTGCCCACGCCGGTCGGGCCGAGGAACAGGAACGAGCCGTTCGGGCGGTTCGGGTCGGACAGGCCGGCCCGCGAGCGGCGGATGGCGTTGGCCACGGCATTGACCGCCTCGGACTGACCGACCACGCGCTCGCCGATGGCCTCTTCCATGCGCAGCAGCTTGTCCTTCTCGCCCTCCAGCATCTTGGCCACCGGGATGCCGGTCCAGCGCGAGACGACCTCGGCGACCTCTTCGTCAGTCACCTTGGTGCGCAACAGCTTGGTCTCCTGGCTCTCCATCTCGTGGGCCATGGCCAGGGACTTCTCCAGGTCCGGGATCCGCCCGTACTGCAGCTCGGACATGCGCGACAGGTCGCCGGCACGGCGCGCCGTCTCCAGCTCCAGGCGCGCGCGTTCCAGCTCTTCCTTCAGTTGCGCGGCACCGGAGACCGAGGCCTTCTCGGACTTCCACACCTCCTCCAGGTCGGAGTACTCGCGCTCCAGGCGCTCGATCTCCCCCTCCAGCGTATCGAGGCGCTTCTTCGAGGCCTCGTCGGATTCCTTCTTCAGCGCCTCGCGCTCGATCTTCAGCTGGATCAGGCGACGCTCCAGGCGGTCCATGGACTCCGGCTTGGAGTCGATCTCCATCTTGATGCGGCTGGCCGCCTCGTCGATCAGGTCGATCGCCTTGTCCGGCAGCTGGCGGTCGGTGATGTAGCGCTGCGACAGCTGCGCGGCGGCGACGATCGCGGGATCGGTGATCTCGATCCCGTGGTGCACCTCGTAGCGCTCCTTCAGTCCGCGCAGGATGGCGATGGTGTCCTCCTGGGTCGGCTCGTCCACCAGCACCTTCTGGAAGCGACGCTCCAGCGCGGCGTCCTTTTCGATGTTCTGACGGTATTCGTCCAGCGTCGTCGCGCCGATGCAGTGCAGCTCGCCACGCGCCAGCGCCGGCTTGAGCATGTTGCCGGCGTCCATCGCGCCCTCGGCCTTGCCCGCGCCGACCAGGGTGTGGATCTCGTCGATGAACAGGATCACGCGGCCCTCTTCCTGCGACAGCTCCTTGAGCACGGACTTCAGCCGCTCCTCGAAGTCGCCGCGGTACTTGGCCCCGGCCAGCAGTGCCCCGAGGTCCAGCGCCAGCACGCGCTTGTCCTTGAGCCCCTCCGGCACCTCGCCGTTGATGATGCGCTGCGCCAGGCCCTCGACGATCGCGGTCTTGCCCACGCCCGGCTCGCCGATCAGCACCGGGTTGTTCTTGGTGCGACGCTGCAGCACCTGGATCGAGCGGCGGATCTCCTCGTCACGCCCGATCACCGGGTCCAGCTTGCCCTGCTCGGCACGCTCGGTCAGGTCGGTGGTGTACTTCTCCAGCGCCTGACGACTCTCCTCGGCGTCCGGGTTGTCCACCTGGTTGCCGCCGCGGATGTCGTGGATAGCCTTGTCCAGCGCATCCTTGTTGGCACCGGCATGGCGCAGCATCTCGCCCACGCCGCTCTTCTCGTCGACGGCGGCGAGCAGAAACAGCTCGCTGGAGATGTACTGGTCCTTGTTCTGCTGGGCGAGCTTGTCGCAGACGTTCAGCAGACGGCCCAGGTCATTGGAGACATGAACCTCGCCGGCCGCGCCTTCGACCTTCGGCATGCGGTCCAGCGCCTCTCCAAGCGCCGAGCGCAGCTGGCGCACGTTGACGCCCGCGCGGTCGAGCACATGGCGCACGGTGCCACCATCCTGGTCCAGCAGGGCCAGCAGCAGGTGGGACGGTTCGATGAACTGATGATCGCGGCCGACCGCCAACGACTGTGCGTCGGCGATTGCGGCCTGGAATTTGGTGGTCAGGCGATCCATTCGCATTGGGAAACCCCTCGGTCAAATCTTGGTGAACTGACACGAACCATGGGGGCAATGCCCGTCGCTTCAAGGATAGCCACCGAATTTAGAACACGTGGCGCGCCGTCATTCCTCGTCCAGATGCCCGATCCAGGCCAGCGTGCCCATGCGCCCGGTCTCGCCGTCCCGGCGATAGGAGTAGAACCGCCCGGCCTCCGAATAGGTGCAGCGCCCGCCGCCCGTCACCTGCACGACATCGACCCGCTCCAGCCGGTGCCGGGCCAGCGCGTAGATGTCCGCGTGGAAATGCCCGTTCGGGCCGGCACGGAAGGCGGGCGCGGCCTCGACATCGTGATCGAGGAAGGTATCGCGCACCTCCGGCCCGACCTCGAAGGCCTCCGGCCCGATCGCCGCCCCCATCCAGGCGCGGATCTCCGCCTCGGGGCGCGTGATGCGCAAGGCCTCGACGGCCGCCTCGAGCACCCCGTCGGCCAGGCCACGCCAGCCGGCATGGGCCACGGCCACCGCCTCGCCATCGTCGGTCGCCAGCACGACGGGCAGGCAGTCCGCCGTCTGCACCGCGCAGACCACACCGGGCGCGTCGGTGAATACCGCATCGGCCTCGAGCACCTCGTCCTGCTCCCATGCCTCCAGCAGGTCCTCGGCCCGAATCACGCACGTGCCGTGGACCTGACGCGGCCAGGCGACAGGCTCCGCGATCCCCAGGCTGTGCTCCAGGCGGTAGCGGTTCTCGGCCACGTGTTCGGGGTCATCGCCGGTATGCAGGGCCAGATTCAGCGAGTGCCAGGGGCCCGTACTCACGCCCCCCTCGCGCGTGCTCTGCACCGCCCAGACACCCGAGGGAAGCTCGCCAAAGTCCGGCGCGAGCGTGGGGATCAGTTCAGCGGTCATTTTCGGCCTCCCGGTCGGTACGCAGGGCGGCGAGCAGCGCCTCGAAATCCTCGGGCACGGGGGCCTCAAAGGCGAGCACTTCGCCACTGTCAGGATGCTCGAATTCCAGCCGCGCCGCATGCAGGGCCTGGCGGCGAAAGGCCGCGAGCGCCGCCTTCGCCGCCTCGCCCATGCCGCGCACCGGGCGCGGGCGCCCCCCATAGGCGGGATCGCCCACGATCGGGTGGCGGATATGCGCCATGTGCACGCGGATCTGGTGGGTACGCCCGGTCTCCAGACGCACGTTGAGCAGGGTGTGGGCCGGGAAACGCTCCGCCACCCGATAGTGGGTCACCGCCGGCTTGCCGCCGCCCGTGACCGCCTGGCGCTTGCGATCCACCGGATGGCGGCCGATCGGCTCTTCGATCGTGGCGCCGCTGATCACGCGGCCCTGCACCAGCGCCCGGTATTCGCGGTGCACCGTACGCTCCTGCAACTGGCGCACCAGCGCGGTCTGCGCCTGCGGCGTACGCGCAACCACCATCAGCCCGGTGGTGTCCTTGTCCAGCCGGTGCACCACCCCGGCGCGCGGCAGCTGCGAGAGATTCGGGTCATGGTGCAGAAGGGCATTGACCAGGGTACCGGCACGATGCCCCGCCGCCGGGTGCACGACCAGCCCGGCCGGCTTGTTGATCACCAGTACGGCAGGGTCCTCATGGACGATATCCAGCGCAATGGGCTCGGGTTCGGCCTCCAGGACCGGGGCCTCCGGGGGCTCCAGTACGACATGCTCGCCGCCCTGCACCGGCGTGCGCGGTTTCGGCTGGCCACCGTTCACGGTCAAGGCTCCTTCCTTCAGCCACTGGGTCAGCTGGCTGCGCGAATACTCCGGAAACAGCCGCGCCAGCGCGGCATCCAGCCGCTGGCCAGCCTCTTCCTCGGGGAGTTCCGCAGATCGCGATTCGTTCATTGGCGATACTCGTCTCGATTTTCCCGCACCCGCGAACGGCCAGGCACGGCATGATGTTGTAGAATCCGCGAACACCGCTTCATCTGCGAGGCCCGATCGTGATTTCTGCCCCGAACCTGCTGCGCCTGCTCGCCGTCCTGCTCCTGGCACTCGTGATTGCCGGTTGCGCCGGACGCGAGGACCCGACACTGGGCTGGTCCGCCAGTCAGCTCTACGGCGAGGCGAAAAATGCCCTGAACGAGGGCAACTACGATCAGGCCGTCGAATACTACGAAATCCTCGAGGCGCGCTACCCGTTCGGCCGCTATGCCCAGCAGGCGCAGATCGAGATCCCGTACGCCTACTACAAGGCGCGCGAACCGGAGGCCGCCATCGCGGCGGTGGACCGCTTCATCCAGCTCAATCCGCGCCACCCGAACCTGGATTATGCGTACTACCTGCGCGGGCTGATCAACTTCAACCGCCAGCAGGGCGTCCTCGCCAACCTGTTCCCGCGGGATCCGGCGGAGATGGACCCGGAGCCCTTCGAGCAGGCCTTCCAGGATTTCGACCGCCTGATCCGCGAATTCCCCGACAGCCGCTACGCGCAGGACTCCTACCTGCGGATGGTCTATATCCGCAACGCGCTGGCCGCCTACGAACTGCGCGTGGCCGAGTTCTACATGGAGCGCACCGCCTGGGTCGCGGGCGCCGAGCGCGCGCGCTACCTGCTGTCCACCTACCCCGGTGCCGAGGTCCAGCCACAGGCCCTGGGCGTGCTGTGGCGCGCCTATACCGAACTGGGGCTCGAGGACTACGCCGACGCGACGATGATGGTCCTGGAGATGAACTACCCCGACGCGGCCGTCGCCGTACGCGCCGGAGACCCGATCGAGACGGGCGAGGAACGCGGCGGCCTGTGGCGCGTGTTCGACCGCCTGCCATTCTTCACGAACTGACCAGGGAGCATCCGTACTCCCCCGGCTTCGCAATCAAACCGTCATTGCGAGGAGCCGAAGGCGACGCGGCAATCGGTTTCCTGAACCCGCAGGCCTGAATCCGGGGATCGCCGGGTCCGGCCGATTGCTTCGTCGCTGCGCTCCTTGCAATGACGGGGCAAAGTCCGAGGCCGAGGGTTAAAGCGCCTCGCTACCCTCTTCGCCGGTACGGATACGCACCACGCGGGCCATGTCGGAGACAAAGATCTTGCCGTCCCCGATCTTGCCGGTGCGCGAGGCCTTCACGATCGCATCGATACAGGCGTCCACGCGGTCGTCATCCACCACCAGCTCCAGCTTTACCTTGGGCAGGAAGTCGACCACGTATTCCGCACCCCGGTAGAGCTCGGTATGGCCCTTCTGCCGGCCAAAGCCCTGGACCTCGGTCGCGGTCATGCCGGCAATGCCCATCTCGGTCAGGGCCTCGCGGACATCCTCCAGCTTGAACGGCTTGATGATCGCCTCGATCTTCTTCATGCGAATCCCTTTGGTTGTGCCCGCCGCGCGGGCGCTGATCTCACCCCCGGAAGTGTATCAAACCCCCGACCCCGTGCTGGATCTGCCCCTGAGTGGTCCCAGTCCCCCGTCATTGCGAGGCCCCGCAGGGGCCGCGGCACAAAAGCGCGAAGCGCGTTGAACGGCCGCAGGCCGGCCCGCAGGGCGAGCGCAGCGAGTCACCTCCGTCCGGAACCACCGGATCCCGGCGCTCTGCGAGCTTCAGGAGATTGCCACGTCGGCTTCGCCTCCTCGCAATGACAGGATCCCGAAGGAACCGTCATCGCGAGGCGCGCTGCGCCGTGGCGATCTCCGTGGATTCCCCCGGCATAGGCCAAGGCGAATATCGGTGGCTCCGGACAGAGGTTGCCGCTCCGGCTTCGCCTCCTCGCAATGACGGTGCTCGGGTCCGGCGTCGAGTGTCGCTCAATCCGGACGATAACCCGAGGTGATCGGGTAGCGCCGGTCGCGGCCGAAGGCCCGCCGGCTGACGCGCACCCCGGGCGGGGCCTGGCGGCGCTTGTACTCGGCCAGGAAAACCAGCCGCGCGATGCGCTCCACGGTGGCCCGATCAAAGCCATCGGCCACGATCTCCTCCACCGATCGCTCCTGCTCGACGAAGGCCTCCAGCACCGCATCCAGCACCTCGTAGGGGGGCAGCGAATCGGCATCCTGCTGGTCAGGCGCCAGTTCCGCGCTGGGCGGGCGCTCGATCACCCGCTCGGGGATCGCCGCGCCGCGCGTATTGCGCCAGCGCGCCAGGCGGTACACCCACTGCTTGGAGACGTCCTTCAGCGGGGCGAAGCCGCCGTTCATGTCGCCGTACAGCGTGGAATAGCCGACGGCCATCTCGGACTTGTTGCCGGTCGCCAGCAGCAGCCTGCCGCTGCGGTTCGACAGTGCCATCAGCAGCACCCCGCGGGCGCGCGACTGCAGGTTTTCCTCGGTCACATCCCCCGCGTGGGCGGGCATGGCGGCGAATGCCGGTGACAGCCCGGCCAGAAAGTCCTGCACCATCGGCTCGATCGCGATCTCGTGGTACTCGATACCCAGCAGCCGGGCCTGGGCCTCGGCATCCTCGATACTCATCGACGCGGTGTAGCGATACGGCATCATCACCGCCGTCACCGCAGCCGGGCCCAGCGCATCCACCGCCAGCGCGGCCGTCAGCCCCGAGTCGATACCACCGGACAGGCCCAGCAGCACGCCGGGAAAGCCATTCTTGGCGACATAGTCGCGGATGCCGATCATCAGGGCCTGGTAGAGGTCGCGGGCATCCGCCTCGTCCGGCTCCGGGCCGGGGTCGGTCAGTGTAGGACGGATCCCGCAGGCGGACAGGTGCATGGTCTCGGGCCGCGGCTGCAGCTCGATCCCCGACGGCCCGCGCCGGGCCTGCACCAGCGCGTATCCGGTCGCCCAGGCCGGCAGCGCCGCACGCGCCCCGTGCGCGGCGTCGTGCACGAAGGAGCGGCCATCAAACACCAGCTCGTCCTGCCCGCCCACCTGGTTCACGTAGACCACCGGGCAGCCGGTCTCGGCGACGCGCGCGCCCACTACCTGCAGGCGCTCCTCGGCCTTGCCACGGTGATAGGGCGAGGCATTCAGGTTCAGGATCAGTTCGGCCCCGGCCGCCTGCGCGGCGGCGAGCGGTGCCGCCTGCCAGATGTCCTCGCAGACGGTCAGACCGATCCGCCAGCCCGCGAGCTCGACCACACAGGCCTGGTCGCCCGCGACAAAATAGCGCTGTTCGTCGAATACCGAGTAGTTGGGTAATACCTGCTTGGCATAACGCGCGATCTCGCGGCCGTCGCGCAGCCACAGCGCCGCATTCACCAGGCCCTGCTCAGTGGCAACCGGTGCGCCGAGTATCACGTCGATACCCGCTACCGAGCGCGTGATCGCCGCCAGGGACTGTTCCACCGCGCGCAGGAAGGCCGGGCGCAGCAGCAGGTCCTCCGGGGGGTAGCCGGTCAGGGCGAGCTCGGGGAAGACCACCGCGCACGCACCGGCGGCGCGGGCCTGTTCGATCGCGTCCTCGATCAGGTGGCGGTTCGTATCCAGCCCACCCACGATCGGGTTGATCTGGGCCAGGGCCAGCGGCAGGTCATCGGCGAACGCCATCGCGGCGGGTCAGGCGCGATCGAGCGCGGACTGCATGGCCTGGCCGAGTTCGGCCGGGCTCTCGGCCACGCTCGCACCCGCCGCGCGCAGGGCCGCCATCTTCTGTTCGGCCGTGCCCTGGCCGCCGGCGATGATCGCCCCGGCATGGCCCATGCGACGTCCGGGCGGCGCGGTGGCGCCCGCGATATAGGCCGCCACCGGCTTGTCGAATTCACTCTCGATATAGCGCGCGGCGCGCTCCTCGGCATCGCCACCGATCTCGCCGACCAGCAGCACGCCGTCGGTCTCCGGGTCGTCGCGAAACAGCCGCAGGCAGTCGACGAAGTCGAGCCCCTGGATCGGGTCGCCACCGATGCCGATGCAGGTGCTCTGGCCCAGCCCCCGATCCGAGGTCTGCTTGACGGCCTCGTAGGTCAGGGTACCGGAGCGCGAAACGATACCGATGCGCCCGCGCTGGTGGATATAGCCGGGCATGATGCCGACCTTGCAGGCATCCGGCGTGATGATGCCGGGACAGTTCGGGCCGATCAGGCGGGTCGGGCTGCCGGCCAGGACCTGCTTTACCCGGATCATGTCCTGTACCGGGATGCCCTCGGTGATGCACACGGCCAGCTCGATGCCGGCATCCGCCGCTTCGCAGATCGCATCGGCCGCGAACGGGGCCGGGACATAGATCATGCTGACGGTCGCGCCGGTCTGCGCCACCGCATCGGCGACGGTATTGAACACCGGACGGTCCAGATGCGTCTGTCCGCCCTTGCCGGGCGTCACACCCCCGACCAGACGCGTGCCATAGGCAATCGCCTGCTCGGAGTGGAAACTGCCCTGCTTGCCGGTAAAGCCCTGGCAGATCACCTTGGTATCGCGGTCGACGAGGATGCTCATGCCACGGCCTCCACCACGGTGCGCGCCGCGCGGTCGAGGTCCGCGGCCGGGATCACGTCCAGGCCGGAGCTGGCCAGCGCCTCGCGGCCCTGCTCCGCGTTGGTGCCTTCCAGACGCACCACCACCGGCACCTGGACCTGCACCTCGCGGATCGCGGCGATGATGCCCTCGGCGATCAGGTCGCAGCGCACGATGCCGCCAAAGATGTTCACCAGCACCGCCTTCACCGAGGGGTCCGACAGGATCAGCTTGAACGCGGCCGTGACCCGCTCCACCGTCGTGCCGCCGCCGACATCCAGGAAGTTGGCCGGCTCGCCGCCGTGGTGCTTGATCAGGTCCATGGTGGCCATGGCCAGCCCCGCGCCGTTCACCATGCAGCCGATGGAACCGTCCAGGCGGATGTAGTTGAGGTCGTGCTCGTGCGCCTGTTCCTCGGCCGGGTCGCGCTGGCGCGCGTCGCGTTCGGCCATCAGCGCCTTCTGGCGGTAGGCGGCAGAGTCGTCCACGGTCAGCTTGGCGTCGATGGCCAGCAGCTGGTCGTCAGCGGTCAGCACCAGCGGGTTGATCTCCAGCAGCTGCGCATCCACCTGCTGGAACAGGGCATGGGCATTGGTCACCAGTTGGGCCATCGCCTTGGCCGGCTCGCCCGACAGCCCGAGGGCAAAGGCGACCCGCCGCCCGTGAAACGGCATCACGCCCGTGGCCGGGTGGATCGGCAGGGTGATCACCGCCTCGGGCCGCTCGGCGGCCAGGGTCTCGATGTCCATGCCCCCCTCGGCGGAGACCACCAGCGCCAGGCGCTCGCGGGCCCGGTCCACCAGCAGGGCAAAGTAGAATTCGCGGGCGATGTCGGCGGCCGGCTCCAGCAGGAGCTGATCCACCGGCAGGCCCTCGGGGCCGCTCTGCCCGGTGACCAGGCGCGAGCCCAGCAGCTTTTCCGCGGCCTCGCGCGCGGCCTCGGGGGAATCCGCCATCACCACGCCACCGGCCTTGCCGCGCCCGCCGGAATGCACCTGGGCCTTGACCAGCACGCGCTCGGCGCCCAGTGCCTGCCAGGCGGCGGGGAGCTCGTCGGGGTGGGTGATCACCTGTCCGTCGGGAACGGGGATGCCGGCGTCGCGAAAGCGCGCCTTGGCCTGAAATTCGTGGAGATTCATGGGTGTGGAGGATAGCGGTGCGCCCGTTGCCCGACAACTGCGAGGCCGGACAACTGCCGGGACGAAGGCGAGGGCGTGTGCTTATGGCAGCGCTGAATAAAGCCATCCTGGCTTCCTCAGCGCACGCTGCGCCGCAAGGAAACGCAGATAAATCAGCGTTTTCTCAAGCGGCCTGCACCGGGATGCCGTGGCCGGTACGCACGATCGCGTTGCGGTCGTCGAGATACACCAGGTTCGGGGTAAATTCGCGGGCCTCGGCCGCGTCCATCTGCGCGTAGGCACAGACAATCACGCGATGCCCCACCGCCGCCTTGTGCGCGGCCGCACCATTGACCGAGATGATGCCGGAGCCCGGCTCGCCCTCGATCGCGTAGGTGGTAAAGCGCTCGCCGTTGTCCACGTTGTAGATCTGGATCTGCTCGAACGGCAGGATACCGGCGGCTTCCAGCAGCCGCGTATCGATGGCGCACGAGCCCTCGTACTCCAGCTCACAATGAGTGACCTGGGCCTTGTGCAGCTTGCCCTTGAGCATGGTGACGTGCATCGGCGAATTTTCCGGCGATAACCTCTGGGGGCGCAAAATTATCCGCGATTGTGCCGGGCGCGGCAAATGGCCCACCCCGGCGCGGGCACGAATCAGCTCGCCGGGCGGGTGCGCACGTTGTCGATCAGGCGGACTTCCGCCAGCCAGGCGGCGGCCAGCACCACCAGGTCCTGGTCGGCCAGCGCCACGCCGTGCTCCGGCTCGGCCAGATCCTCCGCACGCCGGATGGACAGGTATTCGGGGTCGAAGCCGGTCTCGCGCAGGCGGTCGCAGGCACGCCCCTCGACCTCGGGGATGCGCTCGGCATCGAAAACCGTCGCCCCTCGGCAGACCGTGGCCACCTCGTCCAGCACGCGTTTGAGCTCCGGTGCGATCATCCGCGCCTCCTCGGGCAGCTGGTCGTTGCGCGAACTGCAGGCCAGGCCGTCCTTCTCGCGCACCGTCGGGATCGCCTCGACCCGCACCGGGATGTCCAGCCCCTGCACCATGCGCTCGATCAGCTTGAACTGCTGAAAGTCCTTCTCGCCGAACAGTGCGATATCCGGCCGCACGAGGTTGAACAGCTTGGTCACCACCGTGGCCACGCCATCGTAGTGCCCGGGGCGGAAGGCCCCCTCCAGGATCTCCGAAAGCCCCGGTACCACCACCCGCACCGGGGGCCTGCCGTCGCTCGGGTACATGTCTTCCTCGGACGGACAGAACACCGCGTCCACGCCGGCCTCGGTCAGCAGACGCGAGTCCTCCTCCAGGGTGCGCGGATAGCGCTCGAGGTCTTCGAGACGGTCGAACTGCATCGGATTCACGAAGATCGACACCACCACGCGCTGCGCCCGTGCGCGGGCATGCCGGATCAGCGTCATGTGCCCCTCGTGCAGGTGTCCCATCGTGGGGACCAGGGCAATGGTTCCGCGGCCCTTGCGGGCCCATTCTCGATGCATGGCCACCAGCTGGGGCCGGTCACGCAGGATTCTCATGGGCCAGGGGTCTCTTGGGCCGGGGTCCTCATGGACGGAAGAATGAAAGAACTAACGGAAAGTGTGCACGCCGGATTCAGGGAACGTGCGTGCCCGCACCGCCTCGCAATAGGCGCGTACCGCGCCCTCCAGCGAGCCGCCCTCGCCCAGGAAATCGCGTGCGAAGCGAGGTGGCTCGGGCGTCAGGCCAATCACGTCCTGGATCACCAGGACCTGGCCATCACAGCGCGCGCTGGCGCCGATCCCGATCACCGGGATATCGGTCGCGCGAACGATCGCGTCCGCCAGTTCCTCCGGCACGCTTTCCAGGAGCAGCCCCTGGGCACCGGCGGCCTCCAGGCGCGCGGCCAGCGATTCCATCTCGGCGGCGGCGTGGGGGTCGCGACCCTGCACACGGAAGCCGCCCATGCGATGCACCGCCTGCGGCGTCAGGCCCAGATGCGCGCATACCGGGATTCCGGCGGCCACCAGCCGCTCGACAATCGGCAGCTCGGCCAGCCCGCACTCGATCTTGACCATGTGCGCGCCGGCGCGCATCAAGGCCCCGGACTGCTGCAACGCGGTCGGGACATCGGCGTCTCCGAGAAACGGCAGGTCCGCCATGATCATCGCGTTGTGGACCACCCGCGCGACACTGGCGACGTGATAGCACATGTCGTCGATCGTCACCGGCAGCGTGGTCGGGTGCCCCTGCACCACCATACCCAGGGAATCGCCGACCAGGATGACGTCCACGCCGCAGCGGTCCAGCAGCGCGGCAAAGGACGCGTCATAGGCCGTCAGACAGGTAATCGGTTCGCCGGCCTGCTTGCGCCTGGCCAGCGTATTGACGGTGATCGGCCGCATCAGTCTGCCTCCCGGGCGGGATCGATCTGCCGCACGTCAGAGCGTGATCGGCAGCGGATTGAAATAGTGTCGGCCACCCTGGATCGGCTCCAGGAACTGCACCAGCTGTTCGAAGTCGGCCGGGTTGTTCACCCAGTCGATCTCGGTGGCGTTCACGATCACCAGTGCCGCCCCTTCGAAATGATAGAAGAATTCCGCATAAGCCGCGTTCAGGCGCTCCAGATAATGCGCCTCGATGTGACGTTCGTACGGTCGCGCACGCTGGCGGATGCGATCCAGCAGGACCTCCACCGGCGCCTGCAGGTAGATCACCAGATCAGGCCGTGGCAGGCCCGCGCGCAGGTGCCGAAACATCTCGCGGTAGATCTCCAGCTCGTCGGGGTGCAGGTTGAGCTCGGCGAACAGCGGGTCCTTGTCCATCACGTAGTCGGCCACGTGGCGCTGCTCGAACAGGCCCTTCTGGCTGACCGGCGTCAGCTGCCGCACACGCTGCACCAGAAAATGCAGCTGCGTGGCCAGGGCGTGTTTGTCCGGCTCCTGGTAGAAGCGCTCGAGGAACGGGTTCTCGTCCGGCGCCTCGAAGATCCCCTCGGCCCGCAGGTGTTCCGACAGCAGCCGTGCGAGGCTGGACTTGCCCACCCCGATCGGACCCTCCACCGCAACAAAGTCGAAGTCGCTCAGACTCACCGCTGCCCCCCGGCACGGGCAACGTCCGGGTCCTCCAGCGCAACCAGCGAGGCGCCGTCGAAGCGGTGGGCAAGCCGCTCGATCAGGCCCTCGCCCGGAATCTTCAGACCCGGTGCCAGCTCGGCCAGCGGGAGGACGACGAAATCGCGCTCGGCCAGACCCGGATGGGGTACATGCAGCCCGGGCAGGTCCAGCACCTGATCCCCGAACAACAGGATGTCCAGATCAAGCAGGCGCGGGCCCCAGCGGGTGCCGTCACGCTCGCGGCCACAGTCGGCCTCGATCGCCTGTAGCGCGTGCAGCAACTCCAGGGGCTCGAGCCGGGTGTGCAACCGGGCCACTGCATTCACGTAGTCCGGCTGGTCCTGCGGGCCCATCGGCGGGTTACGGTATAGCCGCGACTGCCCCGTCAGCAGCGTCTGCGGCACATCACCGGCCAGGCGCCGAAAGGCCTCGCGCACCTGGGCCTCGGGGTCGCCAAGATTGGCGCCGATACCCACGAACACCTGCAAACCGGCGTCGGTCATGCCGCATCCCCCCCGTCATTCGAGCCGCCGGACTCGCCATCGCCCTTGCGCCGGCGCTTGCGACGACGCCCGCCACGGCGGGCACGACTCTTGCCCTTTCCACCGCCGCCGGCCATCTTCTTCTGTTCGCCCTCGTCCTTTTCCTGGAACTCGGTCCACCAGCGACACAGTTCCGGGTCGGCATCGCCCGCGCGGGCGCGCAGGCAGAGGAAATCGTATCCGGCACGGAAACGCGGGTGCGTCAGCAGGCGCAGCGCACGCCCGCCGCGCGCCCGCTCCAGCCGCGCCTGCAGCTCCCAGATCTCGCGCACGATCAGGCTGAAGCGCTTGGGGATCGAGACCGTCTTCACCTGGCGATCCAGCACCTCGGCCATCGCCTGCTGCCAGGCCGGGATCTCCTGCTCGTCTTCCTCGATGCGCCGGGCCGCCGCCACCTGCACCGGGGCCCACAGGATTGCGGCATAGAGGAACGCCGGGTTGACCCCAAGCTCCTCGTTGATGCGCTTGTCGGTATTGAGCAGCGACTCGACCAGGAACTGCCGCCGCTCGGCACCCAAATCCGGATCGGCAAAGCACTCGGCCGCCTCCGGGAACATCGGTGCGAACAGACCGAAGCGCTCCAGCTCGTCCAGGCAGGTGACCGCCGCACCGCTGTGGAACAGCTTGATCACCTCGTCGAACAGCCGCGCCGGGGCCACCGTCTGCATCAGGCCCGCGAGGTCGTGGATCCCGGCCTCGACCTCGGGCGCGATGCGCAGTCCCAGCTTCGCGGAGAAGCGCACCGCGCGCAGCATGCGCACCGGGTCCTCGCGCAGCCGTGTTTCAACATCGTCCCCGATCAGGCGCAACACACCCTCGCGCAGGTCCTCGACCCCGCCGGTGTAGTCGAGCACCGAGAAATCGTCGATGTCGTAGTACAGCGCATTCACGCTGAAGTCCCGGCGCACCGCGTCCTGCTCGATCGTGCCGTAGCGGTTGTCGCGCAGGATGCGGCCCTCTTCGCTCAGCGCCACCTGCCCGTCGCTGTCGTCGTCCTCGTCGTGTGGCGCCCGGAAGGTGGCGACCTCGATCACATCGCGGCCGAACAGGACATGGGCCAGACGGAAACGCCGCCCGATCAGGCGACAGTTACGGAACAGCCCGCGCACCTGATCCGGTGTGGCATCGGTGGCCACATCGAAATCCTTGGGCTCGCGCCCCAGCAGCAGGTCGCGCACGCCCCCGCCCACCAGACAGGCGCGATAGCCCGCATCGCGCAGGCGATAGAGCACCTTCAGGGCGTTGTCGTCGATCGCGGCGCGCGAGATGCCGTGTTCCTCGCGTGAATACACGCGCGGTTCCGGTATCGCAGCGGACGGGGTTGCAGGATCGGCCTGGGTCACTCGGTTCGGGTTCCGTGAACGAAAGCGCAGTATGGTAACAGCAAGCTGGTTCGGGAAAGGACCGAACCGCCCGACGTCATGCCCCAGCCCCTCGTATCGCACTGGAAGACTGCAGACGCAGCGGCGCGGTTTCTCCGGTCAGGCGATAGCGCAGATAGTCATCAAGGATGCGCCGATGGTCAAAGGCCAGCAGCTGGCCCTGATCTTCGGGATCCAGCCAGGCACAGTCCGCGGCGTCATCGGCCGCACGGGCCTCGCCCGCGCCGCGCGCCACGAATACGGCACTGACGGTGTGCCCGCGCGGATCCCGCGCGGGATCGGAATAGACGCCCAGCAAGGCCTCCAGCGTGACCTCCAGACCGGTTTCCTCCAGGGCCTCGCGTACGGCGGCCTGCTCGACCGACTCGCCGACATCCACGAACCCCCCGGGGAGGGCCCAGCCATGGGGCGGGTTGCGGCGCTCGATCACCAGCACGCAGCCAGGATGGGCGGGATGATGGATCACCACATCCGCGGCCAGCAAGGGGGTTTGCGGTGGGCCACTCATTCGCCCTGACCGTCCTGGCGGATGAAACGCCGGATCTGGCGGCGCTGGCGCTTGTCCGGACGGCCGCTGGGGGCACTGTCGGCCACCGCTCGCTCCGCGCGGCGACGTTCGGATTCGGCCTCACGCCGGGCCTCGCTCTCGGGTGTCTCGGTATACAGCTCGCGCGCCTCGGTCGCGGGCCGACGCTGGTCATTCAGCGCCCGCACGTCGATCTCCCAGGTCTGCTGGCCGCGATGGATCGTCAGGCGATCGCCCGGGTGCACCCGGCGCGCCGGCTTGCAGCGCTCGCCGTTCACATGGACCTTGCCGCCACTAACGGCCTCGGTGGCCAGCGCGCGGGTCTTGAAGAAGCGCGCGGCCCACAGCCACTTGTCGATGCGCAGCCCGCCGGCGGGCGCCGCGCGTGCCTCAGCCCCGGCCAAGGAACCCCCACACTGGAGACACTGGACTTTCCCGCCGGATCGCAGGCATGGACAATGCGCGGCTTTCCGCCATCAGAGGATGGGGCCCCGCGTGGGGCTTCGATACGTCATGAAACTCCCGCATCTGCACCTGATCAGCTTTGACCTTTGTCCTTTCGTTCAGCGTAGCGTGATCACGCTGAAATACAAGCAGGCACCGTTCGAAGTGACCTATATCGATCTCGCCGACCCACCCGACTGGTTTCGCGAACAGTCCCCGCTCGGCAAGGTGCCGATCCTGAAGGTCGATCACGACACCGTGCTGTTCGAGTCGGCGGTCATCAACGAATACGTCGACGCGATTACCCCGCCGCCGCTGATGCCGGACACGCCGCTGCAGCAGGCCCGCACCCGCGCCTGGATCGAATACCTGGGCGAGCAGACGATGACCCAGTATCGCTGGATGACGGCGACCGACGAGGCGGCCTTCGAGATGGAACGGCATGCGGCCTCGCGCGGGCTGGAGCGGCTGGAACGCGAGCTGGCGGGCGATCCGCTGCTCGCCGGGCATGCCTTCACCCTGATCGACGCCACTCTCGCGCCGATCCTGCTGCGCTACAGCCTGATCGACGACATCGACAATCCCTGGGAGCCGGAGGCGTATCCGCGCCTGGCCGAACGCTGGGAAACGTTGCGCGGCATGGACGCGGTCTCCACCTCCGTACCCGATGACTTTGCGGCGCGCCTGGCCGCCTACCTGCGCGCACAGAAAGGCTTCGCCCCGGCGCACATCGCCTCGCGACTCGCCGACACGGCCTGAGGCCAGGTCCCCGGGCCCCGCCGGGTCAGACGTGGCAGCAGCACACGTCTTGTGGCTGGGCACGGTTCGGCATCCGGTGTTTACGGTGCCTTCGTCTTGCCGCCTGCCAAGCGCTGTTTCGGCAGCGCCCCCCGAGTTACTTCTTTGCTCGTGCAAAGAAGTAACCAAGAAACACGCCCGGGATTCGCCCGGGAACCTTGCTCCGGACGCGCCAGGCCGGCGGCGCTGAAACTCGCTTCGCTCAGACAGTCAGCGCCTTCTCCCCGGCCTGTCACGCCCTCCACAAGGGGCTCATATCGGGAGGGTAGGTCAAAACGGGCGGTATTCGAGCACCCGCTACAAGCTTGAGCTGTAGGGTGCGTTGAGCGCAGCGAAACGCACCATGCCAACGTCGGGGCAACCCTGATGCGATTCGCTGCGCTCATCAGCATCCTACATGGGGGCTGGCGCCCACTGCCGGCGCAGGATCGGGGAACCTGGGGTGCCAACCCCGAAGGGGCTCGGCCGCTTTTGCGCGCGCACGGCGTTGCGGCTCCTTTGTGCAGAGTGACTGCACGGCAGTCACCGCGCCTTGTTCGCACGCAAAAGCGACTCGAGCGCGAGTGTGCACATTGATCAGTGTTTCCCTCGGCCTGACTGGAGTCAGGCTCGGCCCAGTTCAGCTGCAGGGTCTCGCCCGTGAAAATGGCGATCTCCAGGCGCTCGATCACATGCTTGGGAAGGGCGGGTTCGGTCATCGGGGCGGTTCGCGATAGTCAGTCGGATCGGGCACGCCCGCCGCGGCAAAGGCTGCGCGGCGCGCCTGGCACTGCGGGCAGCGCCCGCAGTGAAGCGATTGTGCCAGAAGGCAGCTCCAGGTGCGGGACCAGTCGATTCCCAACGGATCGGTGCTGCGGATGATCTCGGCCTTGGACTGCGCGATCAGCGGGGCCTCGATCGCCAGCCCCGGCACCAGCTCGTCCGCCAGCGCCGCGAGATGCCCGATAAAGGACGGGCGCGACCCCGGGCCATGCCCCTGGTCCTCGCGATTGAGGGCGAGCAGGATGCGCCCCGCCCCCTGGTGCTCGGCGAGATTGATCGCCAGCGCCAGTACCAGCAGGTTGCGCTGCGGCAGCGGCACATGCGCGACCCACTCCGAGCGTTTGGCAAACGCCTGGCGCAGCGCGCGCAGATCCATCTCGACGGGCTCGACCCCATAGTCCGCGCCCAGGGCGCGGATCGCAGCCCGCTCGCGCTCGGCATTGCGCTGGCCGTAATCCACCCACATGCCGCGCAGCGGTCGGCCCTGCACATGCCGCTGCACCAGCAGGGCACTGCTCTCGATACCCCCGGACAGCAGGAGCAGATCCGGGGACGATTCACCCGTGTACTTGTCCGTGGCGCCCATTCGGGCACCATACGCAAAGCACACGCACGCAGAAAGGAACCCTGATGATCGACGAGCTGCGCCGCCACTGGCAGCGCCTGATGCGCACGGATTTGAGCGACACCGAATCCGGCGACGACGAACAGCGCCTGCAGCGCGCGGCCGCCGCGCTCATCATGGAGGTCTGCCGCGCCGACTTCGAACTGCACGAGGTCGAGCTCGACTCCGTGCGCGCCAGCCTGATCGAGCTGTTTGAACTGGATGCGGATACCGCCGATGGCCTGCTCGAGATCGCCCGCGAAAAGAGCGACGAACTCGTATCCATCCACCCGATGGCCCGCGAGGTCAACGCGGCCTTCGACGCCGACCAGAAAGCCGACATCATGCGCGCACTGTGGCGCGCCGCGTGGGCCAACCAGGACCTGCACAAGCGCCAGGAGGCCGTGATCCGGCACCTGGCCGATCTCCTGTACGTCCCGCATTCGACATTCATCCGCACCAAGCACGAGGTCCTGGGCGATGCTGCCGATCCGGACTGATGGAGGGTGGCGGTAATGGGCGACCCGGGCACACTACTCGCCGCCCTTGCTGTGGGCATCCTGGGGGGCGTTCACTGCCTCGGGATGTGCGGTGGCATCGTGGGCGCGATCTCGCTCGGGCACGGTCGCCGGGGTCCGGGATTCGACCTGCTCCTGGCCTACAACCTGGGGCGCATGGGCAGCTACGTGATCGCCGGCGCCCTGGCCGGCTGGCTGGGGGCCACCCTGCTGGGTGGCCTGCCGGCCGGGCAGGCAATCCTGCAGGGGATTGCCGCAGTCTTCCTGGTCCTGCTGGGACTGTACATCGGTGGCTGGTGGCCAGTCCTGGCGCGCCTGGAACAGGCGGGTGGTGTGGTGTGGCGTCGCATCGAACCCCTCGGTCGGCGGTTTCTGCCAGTGCGGCATGCCGGACAGGCACTGCTGGTGGGCGGGCTCTGGGGCTGGCTGCCCTGCGGGCTGGTCTACAGCGTGCTGGCCTGGTCGCTCAGCGCCGGAGGGGCCACCGAGGGCGCCCTGCTGATGGCGGCCTTCGCCCTGGGCACGCTGCCGAATCTGTTGCTGATGGGGGTCTTCGCGGCGCGCATGGCCGCATTCGTGCAACAGCGCTGGGTTCGCGCCCTGGCCGGGGCCACGATCCTGCTCTACGGCGGGTGGATGCTGCTGCGGCTGACGATGTAACCCCCGCCTCCCGGCGGGGGTACGAATGGACCTCAGTCGGCGAAGAACTCGCGGCTGAAGCTGATGGGCAGGGCCCGCTCGCTGCCTTCCGGCGTTACCTCGAGCTCGAACTCGAGCGTCTCGCCGCGGCGAACGGTCACCTCGGAAAGCTGATAGATGGCGTCGCCATCCTGGACTTCCCGGAAGCGCAGACTGCGCATCTGGTCTTGCATGTTGGTCGCGGTACCACTGAGATCCGCGGACACGGCCTTCAGCCCGTCATTGGTGCGCTCCATTACGGTCACGTTGACCATCGCGCGGTTGGCGCTGCGGCGCACGTCGTAGGCCTGAGCGACCTCGGGGGAAAGGAAGGTCGTGTTGATGACGTTGTAGTACACCACGTAGTTGTCGAATTCCGCCTCGCTGGCGGACGCCATCGAGCTGCCGAGGGCAACCGCCGCCAAAGCGACGATGAAGCCGGTGATGACCCGATGCACTCTTGCCATGGCTAACTCCTCTGCCGTTCAGGGTAGGCGAGGGCGGTGCCGCCGGCATGAGGCTGACACCACCCCCTGTCCTCGAGTCTAGCGCCTTTTCGTGCAGATGAAACCGGCAAAAGAAGAGGGTTTCCGGGCCCGGTTGATCTGGATCAGAAAGAGCGCACCAGAATCAGCAGGATGTACAAACCCACCAGTGCAACCATCGGGGAAAAATCAATTGCGCCGGCCTGAGGCAGCGTCCGACGCAGAGGACCAAGGATGGGCCGATTGACGTCGGCGGCCAGGCGCAGGATGGGGTTATGTCCCCCGCCTCCACCACCCGCCTGGATCCAGCTCATCACGACCTCGATGATCAGGGCGATCATGAATACCCAGATCACGGTGGTCAGCACCTCGCGGATGGCGACGTAGAAGATCACGCCCAGCCCCACATCCGCCCCGAGAATCGCGGCACGCAGCCAGAGTTCGATGCACTTGAGCACGATAATCAGCACGATCGCGGCCAGATCGAACCGCCCGACCGAAGGGATCACCCGCCGCAGGATTCTTAGCGGCGGGTCGGTCAGCATCACGATCGTCTGCGAGATCGGGTTGTGGTATTCCGCCCGCACCAGCCCGAAGATCGTACGCAGGATCAACAGGATGATGTAGATCCCGAAGATGACGCTGATCAGGAAGATGGCAATCTCTTGTCCGGGTCCGGCGGCAGTCATGCGGGCTCCTTGCGGCAGTTCGACGGGAAGTCGGCGACATTCTCGGGCATGCCCGGCGGGATGCCAAGACAGACGCAGATTGAGTCAAGTGTTCTCGGGCACCCGGTCAGGTACCTCGAATCCGGTCCAGGGTATCGCGCACCTGGGTCGCGATCTCTTCAATGGAGAGCTCGGTAACGTCCAGGTGAGGGATGTTCCAGATCTCCAGAAACTCCTGGATCGCGGCACATTCCGCGCGGCACTGGCCGAGGCTTGCGTACTGGCTCCCGGGACGGCGGCCCTCGCGGATCTGGGACAGCCGCTGGGGGGTGATGGTCAGCCCGACCAGGCGCCCACCGAGCCCGCGCAGGCTGCGCGGCATGTGCGGGGTGTCGCCCTGACCCAGGTCCTCCGGCACCAGCGGGTAGTTGGCCGCGAACAGGCCGTAGTTCATTGCCAGGTAGAGGCTGGTGGGCGTCTTGCCCGAACGCGACGCACCCAGCAGCACCACATCGGCCACGGAAAGATCCTGGGTGGACAGGCCGTCGTCATGCGACAGCGTGTAGTTCAGGGCCTCGATACGGCGATCGTAGCGCGTCACGTCCCCCATGCCGTGGGCCCGCCCGGATACCGGCTGGGCGGTGACCCCGAGCACCTCCTCCAGCCGCCCGACCTGCTCCCCGAACACGTCGATGACCGGGACGGGGCTGTGGCGCAGATCCTGGCGCAGGTCGGCATTGGCCAGGGTGGCCACGACCACCGCCGGCTGCGGCCCGGCCCCGATCCGCGCGAACACGCTGGACAGCCGACCCGGGGTCTGCACGAATGGCAGCCGATGCCAGGCCGGGTCCAGGTCCGGGAACTGGGTGAACAGCGAACGCGCCAGCGTCTCCGCGGTAATCCCGGTCCCGTCGGACACCAGATACACCTGCGGGCACCGCGGATCCGCCATGTCCTATCCCCTCACCTTCGCCAGTTGCTCCCAGGTGGAGAGTAGTGCATCCGGGTTCAACGACAAGGAATCGATGCCCTCGTCCATCAGCCACGCGGCCATCTCGGGGTAGTCGGACGGGGCCTGTCCGCAGATCCCGACGTACTTGTCGGCATCCTTCGCGGCCCGGATCGCCATGGTCAGCAACGCCTTCACCGCATCGTCGCGCTCGTCGAAGGAATCCGCCACCAGGCCGGAGTCACGATCGACGCCCAGCGTGAGCTGGGTCAGGTCGTTGGAGCCGATCGAGAAGCCGTCGAAGTGCTCCAGGAAGCGCGCCGCCAGCAGGGCGTTCGACGGGATCTCGCACATCATTACGACCTTCAGGCCGTTCTCGCCGCGGCGCAGCCCCTCCTCGCCGAGCACGTGGATCACGTCCTCGGCCTCGGTCAGCGTGCGCACGAACGGGACCATGATCTGCACGTTCTCGAGCCCCATCTCTTCGCGCACGCGGCGCAGGGCCTCGCACTCCATCGCGAACGCAGGGCGGAAGGTGTCGGAGCGATAGCGCGAGGCACCGCGGAACCCGAGCATCGGGTTCTCCTCCTCCGGCTCGTAGCCCGCGCCCCCGATCAGATGGGCATACTCGTTGGACTTGAAGTCCGACAGGCGCACGATTACCGGCTCCGGCGCGAAGGCCGCGGCCAGCGTAGCAATGCCCTCGGACAGTTTGCGCACGAAGAACTCGCGCGGGCCGTCGTCGAACCCGCGCAGGCGCTCGGCGATACGCTCCTGCGCATCGGCATCCAGCTGCCCCGGGTCCTCGGCGTAGTCCAGCAGCGCCAGGGGGTGCACGCCGATGGTGCCGTTGATGATGAACTCGAGGCGTGCGAGCCCAATCCCGGCGTGCGGCAGCTGCGAGAAGGCATAGGCGCGGCCCGGGTTTGCCACGTTCAGCATCAGCTTGACGGGCAGCTCCGGCAGCTCGCCGATATCGGTCTTCTTGACCGAGTAGTCGAGCCTTCCGGCGTAGACATGGCCATCGTCACCTTCGGCACAGGAGACGGTGGCCTCCATGCCATCGGACAGGGCCTCGGTCGCATCGGCACAGCCGACCACCGCCGGGATACCCATCTCGCGGGCAATGATCGCCGCGTGGCAGGTGCGCCCGCCGCGATTGGTCACGATCGCGGCGGCACGCTTCATCACCGGTTCCCAGTCCGGGTCGGTCATGTCCGCCACCAGGATGTCGCCCTCCTCCATGGTGTGCATGGAATCCGGGGAATCCAGCACGCGCACGACCCCGGCGCCGACCTTCGAGCCGATCGCCCTGCCGGTGACCAGCGGCGTCTCGCTGTGCGGGGCCAGCTCGTAGCGCTCGCCCGCGCCGAGCTCGACGCGGCTCTCCACCGTCTCCGGGCGCGCCTGCACGATGAACAGCTCGCCGGTCTCGCCATCCTGGGCCCACTCGATGTCCATCGGCCGGCCGTAGTGCTGCTCGATCGCGACCGCAAAACGACCCAGCTGCTCGGCATCGGCGTCGCTGAGGCAGAAGCGCTCGCGCAGGTCCCGCGGCGTGTCTTCGGTGCGCGTGCCGCCCTCGTCCAGGACCATGCGAATGGCCTTGGTGCCGAGGGTGCGACCGATGATAGCCCGCTTGCCGGCGGCCAGCGCGGGCTTGTAGACCTGATACTCGTCCGGATTCACCGCACCCTGCACGACGGTCTCGCCCAGCCCCCAGGCGCCGGTGATGAACACCGCGTCGCGAAACCCGCTCTCGGTGTCGAGGGTAAAGATCACGCCGCTCGCGCCGACATCGGAACGCACCATGCGCTGCACCCCGGCGCTAAGGGCCACCTCGTCGTGGGCGAAGTTGTTGTGCACCCGGTAGGCAATCGCGCGGTCGTTGTAGAGGCTGGCGAAGCACTCGCGCAGCCGCGCAAGCAGCGCATCGATACCGCGCACATTCAGAAACGTCTCCTGCTGCCCGGCAAACGAGGCCTCGGGCAGATCCTCGGCGGTGGCCGAAGAGCGCACGGCGACGGGCACATCATCGCCCAGCTTGGCGTAGTGCTCGCGCACCGCCTGTTCCAGATCGTCCGGCAGTGGCGCCGCCTCGATCCATCCACGCACCTCGCGCCCCGCCTCGCGCAGGGCCTCGATGTCGTTGATGTCGAGATCGGCCAGGCGCGCCTTGATCCGGGCAGCGAGGTTCTCGTGCTCCAAATGCGCACGGAAGGCGTCGGCCGTGGTCGCGAACCCGCCGGGCACGCGCACGCCAGCCCGCCCCAGCTCGCGCAGAAGCTCGCCCAGGGAGGCGTTCTTGCCGCCCACCCTGGCCACATCGTCCATATTCAGATCGTCGAGATCGACTACCCAGCGCATCGGGCCTCCCGGAAAGGTTTGTGAACTGTCTAACACGGGTCAATGGCACCATTGGGATAGACTGAATCTATTTTTGACCCCACATCTGAGGAGGCCACGTGTCCATGCGCCCGACCCTTTGGTCCAGCTTAACGAAAACCGCCCTCGGGGGAATGCTGCTCGGCCTTGCCCTCGGCTTGCCCCCCGTACAGGCCAAGGACGATCCGTCCTCGCTGGCCATCCTGGGTACCGTGGAAGATGTCGAAATCGTGGACGAGGGGATCGTGCTGGAGGCACGGCTGGATACCGGTGCAACCTCGTCATCGCTGAACGCGCTCAACAAGGAGAAATTCGAGCGCGACGGCGAGGACTGGATCCGCTTTGACGTCGTCGACCCCGATGACGAAGACGCCTACATCACACTGGAGCGGCCGATCGAGCGCAGCGTCCGCATCCGCCAGCACAGCGGCGACAGCCAGGAGCGTCCGGTGATCGCGATGGAATTCTGCATCGGTGATCAACGCATCAAGGCCGACACGACCCTCATTGACCGCAGCAACCTCACGTATCAGGCCCTCATTGGTCGCACGCACCTCGCCGGACATATTCTGGTCGACTCCGGGGCCGAGCATACGCATCGGCCCGACTGCGGAGACGACAATTCGTGAGACGATTTCATCTTCCGATCCTGATCGTTCTGCTGAGTACGATCGGGCTCGGGATCTTCGCCTACAAGGTCATCGCCCTGGACATGCCCGTGATGCCCGGGGCATCGGCCGAGACCTGGCAGGTCGAGGCACGTGTTCGCTATCAACCAACAGGCGGTGCCGCCAACGTGCAGCTCCGCATCCCCGACCGCTTGCCCAATTTCGCCACGCTGGACGAAAACTTTGTCTCGCGCGGGTATGGCCTGAACACGCTGCGCGCCCAGGATGACCGGATTGCGCAATGGACCATACGCCAGCCGCGGGGGGAACAGGTGCTGTACTACCGCGCGACCCTCTACCGCGATGGCGATGATCGCTCGGATGCCGAGTATCCCGGCCCCGTCGCAGCCCCGGAATGGACCGAGCCCTACCGCTCCGCGGCCGATGCGCTGATCGAGGATGTCCGCGGCCGTTCCTCGGACATTCAGACCTTCGCCTCGGTGCTGGTCAATGACCTCGCCCACGCCGCGCCCGCGTCCAACGCCGCGGTATTCGCCGATGACGGCGGCGATCGCGTGAAACGTACCGAGACATTGATTGAACTTCTGGCAACAGCCCGTATTCCCGCGCGCACTGTCACCACGCTGCACCTGCGCGATGGGCGCCGCGACGTGCGCCCGGAAACCTGGATCGAGGTCCACAACACACGGCGCTGGGTGCCCATCCATCCGCTGTCGGGCGAGATCGAATATCCGGACGACGTAGTCGTCTGGGCCCATGGTTCCGCGCCGCTGCTGGAGGTCTCCAACGGACGCGACGCCGAGGTCCGCTTCGCCGTCTCGCGTGGCGTACAGGACGCACTGACCACCGCCCAGCGATTCGGCGACACCGTCAACGCCCAACTGATGGAGTTCTCCACCCTGAATCTCCCGCTGGGGACCCAGAACACCTACCGCGTACTGCTCATGGTCCCCCTGGGGGCCATGATCATCGTGTTCCTCCGCAACGTGATCGGCGTCCAGACATTCGGCACGTTCATGCCGGTACTGATCGCGCTGTCCTTTCGCGAGACACAACTGCTGGCCGGGATCATCCTGTTTACCCTGATCGTGTCACTTGGCCTGGCCGTACGCTTCTACCTCGAGCACCTGCGATTACTGCTCGTGCCGCGACTGGCCGCAGTGGTCAGCGTGGTCATCATGCTGATGCTCGGGATCAGCATCCTTTCGCACCAACTGGGGTTCGAACGGGCGCTCGCGCTATCGCTGTTCCCGATGGTCATCCTGGCCATGACGATCGAGCGCATGTCCGTGGTCTGGGAAGAACACGGGCCATCGGACGCGATTACCCAGGGCATCGGCAGCCTGGCCGTGGCCGCGGCCGCCTATGGCCTGATGGCCAATCGCCACCTGGAACACCTGCTGTTCGTATTCCCCGAACTGCTGCTGGTGCTGCTGGCGATGACCCTGCTGCTCGGGCGCTATACAGGCTATCGCCTGAGCGAGCTGTTCCGCTTTGGCCGCATGCAGGAGGCCATGCAGCCCCCCAAACGCTCGGAGGATCGCTAGCATGGGCTGGCTGCCACGCTTCGTACTCCCGCGGACCCTGCGCGCGCAGGGCATTGTGGGAATGAACGCGCGCAATGCGCGCTTCATCGCCCAGTACAACCACCGGCGCTTCTACCCGCGGGTGGACGACAAGCTGGAGACCAAGCGCCTTGCCCTGGACGCCGGCCTGTCGGTGCCCGAACTCTACGGCGTCGTCCGTTCGCATCACGAGATTCGCAAGCTCGATCGTCTGCTGCGCGCCTACCCCGGCGGCTTCGTGATCAAGCCGGCGCATGGGGCCGCCGGCGACGGCATCCTGGTCATTACCGGCTGGCGCGGGGACCGGCTGCGGCGCGCCAGCGGCCGCACGATGGAGATGAGCGAGCTGCACGACCACTGCTCCAACATCCTCTCCGGGATGTACAGCCTGGGCGGACGTCCCGACATGGCGATGATCGAACAGCGGGTCCGGTTCTCCTCGGCCTTCGATCAGATCACCTATCGTGGCGTGCCCGACATCCGCACCGTTGTCTACCGGGGGTACCCGGTCATGGCCATGATGCGCCTGCCCACCCAGGACTCCGACGGCAAGGCCAACCTGCACCAGGGTGCAGTCGGCACCGGGATCGACCTGGCTTCCGGCAAGACCATCGGCGGCGTGCAACACAACCGGCCCATCTGGGAACACCCCGACACCGAACACTCGATTGTCGGGCTGGAAATTCCCGGCTGGGGTGACCTGATGCAACTGGCGTCGGGCTGTTACGAACTGAGCAAACTGGGCTATCTGGGCGTGGACGTGGTGATCGACCAGAACCGCGGCCCCCTGATCCTCGAACTCAACGCCCGCCCCGGGCTCGCGATCCAGATCGCCAATGGCGAGGGGCTGGAGAGCCGGTTGCTTGCCGTGGACGCCCACCTGGTCGGGCGCGACGGCACCGAGCCCCCCGAGCAGCGCGCGCGCTGGGCCGGCGAGGTCTTCGCGCGTCACGAAGCGACGGAGGCAACGCCCGCGGATGCCGCCTCGGCCACCCCTGTGACGCAAGACGCGGATTCAACAGGGATCGAGCTGCGCTAGCGAGACTGGCGCCTCTCGACCAACGCCGAGAGGCGCGAGCCACTTTCCGCTATCCTAGGCGCCATGACCTCGACAGCGCATTCCCACAGTCCGGCGGATATCGAGCAGGCCCTGGCGGACGCCGAGCGCGTCTGCACCCGACGCGGGGCCAGACTGACCGAACAGCGCCGCCGCATCCTCGAGCAGATCCTGCGCACCGACGGCGTGATCAAGGCCTACGACCTGATCCATGCGTTGTCCTCGGATGACCACAGCATCAAACCGCCAACGGTCTACCGGACCCTGGCCTTCCTGCTGGAACAGGGTCTGATCCACCGCATCGAGAGCCTGAACGGCTTCGTCGCCTGCTCCCACCCGGGCGAACGCCACGAATCCGCGCTGATGATTTGCGACGGCTGTGGCCAGATCACCGAATTCCACACCCCGGACCCGGCCACGCAGGCGCTCGAGGCCGAAGCCACCGCTCAGGGCTTTGCCATCGACTCGCGCATGGTCGAACTGCACGGGCTCTGCGCGGACTGTCGCAACGCCTGACCGATCCGGGATGGCCGAGCCCGCTCACCTTCAGGCCTTTCCACCGGTCCTGAACGCCCACACCCGCGCCGTCGTGCTGGGCAGCTTCCCCGGGGTGGCCTCCCTCCAGGCCCAGGCGTACTACGCGAACCCGCGCAACCAGTTCTGGCCGATCATGGCCGCCATCCTTGGCGAACCCTTCCCCGACCTTGAATACCCCGAGCGCATCCGCCGCCTGCTCGAACACCGCATCGGCCTCTGGGATGTCTACGGCACCTGCCAGCGCGAGGGCAGCCTGGACAGCGCCATCCGTGCCGCCGCACCCAATGACCTCACTCGGCTGACCCGGGAAGCACCGGAACTGCGCCTCGTCCTGCACAACGGCGCGGAGAGCGCACGTCGTCTGCACGAGACCCAGGCACTGGGCGTCAAGGCCCTGCGCCTGCCATCGACCAGTCCGGCCAACGCCCGCTGGAGCTTCGAGGCCAAGCTCGAGGCCTGGGCCGAAGCGCTGGCAAGCGCCGGGATCCCCGAGAAACCCTAGAAGGCCTGCCTGGCGCCACAGGGCAGCTGTGCCGGGGTTGTGCGGTAAAATGTTATCTCATAACATTCCCACCAGAACGTAACGATATAACAATCCAGGCGCGCCAATAATCCCGGCGCGCCTGCTCGTTTCTGGGAGCCCGTCATGCCGAATCACACGAACCTGTTCCGCCCGGCCCTGGGCGGACTGACCGCCCTGGCGCTCGCCGTGCCGGCCAGCGCCACCGCCCAGCAGTGGGAGACCCGCGCGGGAGACCGTAACTGGGGGCTGGACATCTCGCTGATCCTGGAAGGGATCTACTACAACGAGTTGTCGCACGGGATCAGCGAACCGGCTGGCTTCGATGACGGCCACGACCATGGACACGGCGATGGCCATGACCACGGCGGCTTCGACGATGGCTTCAACCTCGGACACAACGAGCTGGCCTTCGAAGCCAATCTCGGCGACCTGTTCGACGGGTTCCTGATGCTCGGGTTCGACGAGGACCACCTCGACGTCGAAGAGGCCTACCTGACCACCCGGGCCCTGCCGGGCGGCTTCCAGGTCAAGGCGGGCAAATTCCTGTCGGACATCGGCTACATCAACAGCCGCCACGGCCACGACTGGGATTTCGTCGACCGCCCGCTGGTCAACGAATACCTGTTCGGCGACCACGGCCTGCAGGAAACCGGCGTTCAGGCCACCTGGCTCGCCCCGACCGCGACCTACACCAAACTCGGGGTGGAGCTCCTCCAGGGCGACAACAGCTTCATCCCCTATCAGGGCTCGGGCGGCTCGCACACCACCAACGCCGGGGACGAAATCGGCTCCTCGTTCTCCGACGTATCCGGGCCGCGCCTGGTCACCGCCTTCGCCAAATTCGGCCCCGATCTGGGCCCGGACCACGCCGCGCAGTTCGGTATCTCCGGCGGCTACGCCCGCACCTGGCAGGAAGAGACCGAACACGGTTCCGGCCTGGAGGAATGGGATGGCGATGCCTGGTTCGCCGGTCTGGACGCCGTCTACAAGTACAGCTCGGGGCGCGCCTACGGCCACGGCGACTGGCGGCTGCAGGGCGAGTATTTCTATCGCGAAATCGATGTCGACTATCAGCGCCGAGAGGACCAGACCACCATCGCCGGCAACGCCCAGGGTAGCGGCAAGGCGCGCCAGGACGGCCTGTATATCCAGGGCGTCTACGGCTTCGCCCCGCGCTGGGAGGCCGGGCTGCGCTCCGAGGCCCTGGGCCTGACCAATCGCGGCCTGCCCACCAACGAAGGCAGCGAGCGCAACTTCGCGGAGCCCTCGTTCGGCACCAGCTATCGTCATTCCGCCCAGATCACCTTCCGCCCGGTGGAGCCGGTATTCCTGCGCGCGCAGCTGTCGCAGAACGACTTCGTCGACGAGGACGGTGATCGCGACCGCGGGCTGGAATTCATGCTGCAGCTGAACGTGGCCCTCGGTGCCCACGGTGCCCACCGCTTCTGATCACCCTTGCCTTGTTCAGGGCTGGCAGGACCTTCAACACCCTGCCGGCCCCATCTAGTACCCCGATATCACCAGGAGTCCCGCATGTCCTTTAGCAAGACTCGCACCCGTATCACCCGGACACTCGCCGCCGTGGCCTCGGTGGCCGCACTCACCTTCATCCTGCTACCCGCGCAGGCGGCCGCCGGACTGAACATCGTGGCCACCACATCCAGCCTCGGTGCCCTGGCCCGCGAGATCGGGGGCGACGAGGCCGAGGTCCGCGTGCTCGCGCCGCCGGATCGCGACGCACATTACCTGGACGCCCGCCCAAGCTTCATGGCTGCCCTGCGCCGGGCCGACCTGCTGCTGGAAATGGGGGCCGGCCTCGAGGAAGGCTGGCTGCCCGCCGCCCAGCGCGGCGCCCGCAACCGTGCAATCAATTCGGGGCAGCCCGGCCACTTCCGCGCAGCCGACAAGGTCGAACTGCGCCGCTCCATCACCAAGGACGGCCCGAACATGGGCCACGTGCATGAGGAGGGCAACCCGCATTTCAATGCCGACCCCCTGCGCATGGCCGAGATCGGGCTCGCGCTGGGCGAACGCATGGGCGAGCTGCGCCCCGATCACGCCGAGGCCTTCATGGAACGCGCCGAGGCGGCCGCCGAACGCCTGCGCGAGCACGCCGAAACCCTGGCGGAACGCGTAGAGCCGGACCAGCGCATCGTCGTCTATCACGAGGATCTCGACTATCTGGAAGAGTGGTTGCCAGTCGAGATCGTCGGCTATCTGGAACCGGCCCCGGGCATCCCGCCCACCGCGCGCCACCTGCGCAGCCTGGTCGGCGACCTGGAAGGCACCGACGGAGCCGTCCTGTATGCGGTCTTCCAGCCCGAACGGGGCGCGGAGTTCCTGGAACGCCACCTCGGCTGGCCGACTCATGCCGTCCGCCTCGACCCGCCGGACGAAAAGGGGCTGGAGGGCTATCTGGAACTGATGACCACCTGGGCCGAGGCCCTGTCGCAGCGCTGACGTCCGTCAAACCAGCACCGCAAAGGGTCTCCATGTCTTCTGCCAACACCATCCTGCGCGCCCGCTCCGCCTGCCTCGGGTTCGAGCGCCCGGTTCTCGGCCCTCTGTCTCTGGAGGTCCCCGCGGGCGCGCGCTGGGCCCTGACCGGCCCCAACGGGATCGGCAAGTCTCTGCTGCTGAAAGCCGTCACCGGCCAGGCCCGGGTTCATGGCGGCCAACTGGAGCTTGCCCCCGAGACCCGCACCAGCCTGCTCGCGCAGAATCACCCGCGCCGCCAGCCCTGGCCCCTGTCCGGGCATGACTGGTTCCGGGCCATGGGCGCGCAGACACCCGAACAGTCGCGCATTCGCGCCCTGATGGACCAGCGCCTGGACCGCTTGAGTGGAGGGCAATGGCAATTGCTGCGTCTGGCCGCCGCCCTGACCAGCTGCAAGGGACTCGGCCCGGCGAGGCGGCTGATCCTGCTGGACGAGCCCGCCAATCACCTCGATGCCGAGGTCCGCCACGATGCCATCGAACTGATCGCCGCCCTGCCCGGTGAAACCACACTGCTGATGACCAGCCACGACGATGACTTCCTGAGGGCCGCTGGCGTGCAGGATCACCCACTGGCGGAGTACCTCCATGACCGGTGATCTGCTGCTGGTCCCGTTCGTGGCCGGGCTGCTGGTGACCGGCGTGCTGGCGCTGGCCGGTGCCGGACTGTTCCTGCGCGGGTCGGTCTGGCAGGCGCTGGCGCTGGGGCAGTGGGCCGCCGCGGGCGGCGTGCTCGCATCCGTGCTGCACTGGCCCGTGCTGGCAGTGGCCCTGCTCCTGGGTGCCGGGGTTATGGCGTTGCTGCAACGCAGTGCAGATCGCGAGCGACTCCCCCTGGCCGTGTTCCTGGCGGGGCTGGCCGCCGTTACCCTGCTGGCTGCCAATTTCTCGCAGGCCAGCCTGGCCGCGGCCGCCTGGGCCGAGGGCCAGCTGTACTTCACCGGTCCGGCCGAGCTCTGGGCCGTGGCCATCCTGGGTGTCGCCAGCCTCATCCTGTGGCCCGGGCTTCGGAGGGTCTGGCTGTACGCCCAGATCGCCCCCGACGTCTCCGCCGCGCCGCCCCCCGCACCCTGGCTCCGGCTCGTCGAGATCGCCTGGCTGGTCGCCGCGATCGTGCTCGGCAGCATGGTGCTGGGCCTTCCGGCGGCACTGGCGACCCTGCTCCTGCCCGCCTGGGGTGCCGCCCATCTCGCACACAACCTGCGCAGCCTGCTCCTGTGGGCGCTGGCCATCGCCCTCGCCGGGTTCCTGATCGCATGGGCGCTGAGCCTGCCGCTGGACCAGCCCTTCGCCCCTGTGCTCGTGCTGGTACATACGGGCCTGGCCCTGCTGGCCCGCCTGGGGGTGCGCGCCTGGGTGTGATCTCCCAACAGGTTGTCCTCAGGGAGGCCGGGGCAGCCTGTTGAGAGATCACGCCCAGTTGCAGCGGGGGCCGCCGGCCGCTAGCGTCGCGGACATGAACCGCGCCGAACGCATCTTTCATCTGCACCGCCTGCTGCAGGCCCGGCGTCCGCCGTCGCTGGCGGACCTGATGGAACGGCTCGAGGTCTCGCGCGCCACGATCAAGCGCGACATCGAGTACATGCGCGATTTCATGCAGGCGCCGATCGAATACGACCCGCAGGCCAACGGCTACCGATACGGACAGGACGCCCCGGCCTTCGAACTGCCCGGGCTGTGGTTCAACGAGTCCGAGTTGCTGGCACTTCTGACCATGGAGCAGCTGCTGGAGGACGTGCAGCCGGGTCTGCTGGCACCCACTCTGGGTCCACTGAAGGATCGTATCCGCGAGCTGCTCGCCAGCGGCGGGCACCAGCCGGACGCTGTGCGTCGTCGCATCCGCATCCAGCCGCTGGCGCAGCGGGGTGGGCGGAGCGAGGGCTTTCAGGCCGTGGCCGCCGCCACGCTGGACGAACAGCCAATCGCGATCGAGTACCACGGCCGCGCCCGCGACACCGCAACCCGCCGCGTCGTGCATCCACAGCGCCTGCTCTACTACCGCGACAACTGGTACCTGATCGCCTGGTGCGAGCAGGCACAGGACCTGCGCACCTTTGCGCTGGAACGCATCCGTTCGACAACCCCGGCAGACGGCACCTACCGCGACCTCGACGAGACTACGCTGGATGCCCACATCGGCTCGGCCTTCGGCATCTTCACCGGCCCGGCACAGGAATGGGCCGAGCTGCGCTTCACCCCGGAACACGCGCGCTGGGTCGCCGACGAGACCTGGCATCCGGACCAGATCGGCGAATACGAGGGCGAGGCCTACCACCTGCGAGTCCCCTACGCCGACCCCACCGAGCTGATCCAGGAGATCCTTCGTCACGGACCGGGCGTCGAGGTGCTTGCGCCCGACAACCTGCGCACGCGCGTCGCCAAGGCCCTCAGGGAAGCGGCCCGTCAGTACCCGTAAGGACCCGCGTTTCGCAACCAGCAGGCCTGCGGCGCACTTGTAATGTCACAAAACCGGCATACACCCGTGAGCCGCCCAGGAGTTTTGTGAACCTCGATTCACCCCTCGGCTTCTCGCCCGCCACCACGCGCCCTAGCATCCGGGACACACATGGAAAGCGTCTAATAACAAAGGCGAAGGAATCCTGGGATGTTGCGCACCTATCGGTCACTGAAGAATCGATATGGCCGCTATCGGCTCTACCGGGTGCATCGCAAAGAAGCGACAAAGCTGCTGCGACCAATCGAACAAAAAAAAGGGCGCCTGCCCCGCTCCATCCGCCGCCAGACGCGAGAATACGCAACCGAAGTGCTCGGCTGGAGCGGCTATGCCGACTGGCTTCAGGTATACGCGACCGTGGCGGGAGAATTCCGCGAGGGCTGGATTCCCGGGAACTACTACAGCCAAGTGGTACTGCCAAGCATCAACCGCAAGGCGGGCGAAATATCCAGCATCCGATCGCTGTCGCGCCATCTCTTTCGCAGCCCGCACTTTCCCGATCGCGCCCACGTGATGAACGGTCGGCTGATGTCTCCGTCTTTTCGCCCGATCCCGGACGACGCCTGGGAGCGCACGCTGTTCCGCCATTCCAATCGTGTCGTGTTCAAACCCGACGGAGGCCGCGAAAGCAGCGGGGTGATGTTGCTGGACGCCCGCTCACTGGACCGTGAACGTCTGCGGACGCTGCCCGACGGCACCCTGCAGGAGTTCGTGGTCCAACATGAACTGTTCGACCAGATTGCCCCCGGGTTTGTGACCACCCTGCGCATCACCACCGTACTTCATCCCGATGGCCAGGCTCACGCCCGCGCCGCGTTCCTGCGAACGGGCATTGACCCCAATCAGCACGCTCCGCAGGCGGCCGATTTCTGTATTCCTCTGAATCGTGCCACCGGGGAACTGGAAGAACTGTACATCCCCGTCTCGGTCGAGACCGGGCGCCTGGGCCCCTTCGGCTATCTCCCCGACTGGACCGAGACAGAGCGCCACCCCGTCTCCGGCATCAAGTTCTCGGGTCTCGAGGCCCCCGCCTTCCGCGAGGCCGTCTCGGTCGTGGAGAAACTCCACAACCGGATCCCCCATGTCGGCTGCATCGGCTGGGATGTCGCCATCAGCCGCCAAGGCGAGGTTCGCCTCCTCGAGTGGAATGCACGATTGCCGGCCATTACCTTCGCCGAGGCCGCCATGGGTCCCTGTTTCACCGGCCTTGGCTGGGAGGATCTCTGGCGCCCGGCGGCCAGGAGCCGCCCGCAGAAGCCGCGCGGCAGCAGAGTCAAGGCCAACCCGACTGCCAAGAGCCCACCCAGACCTGCCTGAGCGAGAGCACCATCGGGTCCGGTGGCTCATTCTGTGAGCCACCCCAGGTGCTACAACGGACCCCGGATCCAGACAAGATAGGGAGTCCAAGATGCCGAACAAGATCCAGCAGGCCCGTCCGATCCCCACCCTGCGCGGCTACTACGCCAAGCGCGGGCGCTACCGCGCCACCGCCACCACCGAGGAACTGCTGCAGACCATCCCGCTGGCCGGCTTCCGCCACCACGACGCCCCGAAGCTGTGGAACGCCCTGAAGCGCGGCCAGGCCCTGACCCTGCGTCGGGAACGCCTGAACCCGCACGACGACAAGGCCGTCGCCATCGACTGGGTCGACCACCAACTCGGCTACCTGCCACGCGAGCAGAACCAGCTCGCCGCCGACCTCCTGGACCGCGACGAACCCCTGATCGCCCGCATCATCGCCAAGCGCGACAGTGTCAGCAGCCGCAAGCAACTGGAACTGGGCCTGTACCGCATGCGCCCCGCCCGCGGCGCCTGAAACCAGGCTTCAGTGACCGCCCGAGCCAACGCCGGTTCGAGCGAAAACGCTCGGGGGCCTTGCCGGAAGGGATCATGCGACCAGGAGGCCGCGCGTCTCGTCCATCAGCCTGCCGTTTCTGCTCAACCGGAAGATTTCGCGGGACCTCAGTTTCGGGGCGCGAGGAAGACACCGTCCCCTGAGACCCGAGACCCTTGCGCTTGCGCTTGCGCTTGCGCTTGCGGAAAGGCTGGGGCGCTGCGGATCACCATTGGCATCTTGCTGGACCCACTCGCTACACTTGAACGCAGGGGAGCAGCAAACACACGGGAACCGGGCGGCACAGACAGGGGGGCGGCTGACGAAAAGTCAGGCCGGAACAGATCATGGCCATGGCGGACAAACGCAGACATGGACGGCCCGGCGCGCCCAGCGATCTGGACCGTTACCGCGCGGCGTTCGAGCAATCACGGGATGCGATCCTGTTTCTCGAGGGCGATCGTGTGCGGGACGGCAATCCGGCCGCCCTGGATCTGTTCGGGGTGCCCGACAAAGCGACGCTCACCACACTCCGCATCACTGACTTGTCGCCGGCCTGCCAGCCCGATGGCCGCCCCAGCGAACAGGCCGCCATCGCCTGTATCGACCAGGCCCTGCATCGGGGCAAGGCCCTTTTTGAATGGGTCCACCGCAGGTGGGACGGGACCGAGTTTCTCACCGAGGTTCTCCTGAGCCGCCTGGACCTGGACGGCGGCCCGGAGATACTGGTTTCGGTGCGCGACATCAGCGCACGCAGGGAAACCGAAGCGATTCTTCAGCGGCGGGAAAAGGAACTGGCCGAGGCGCACCGAATCGCGCGCCTGGGCGGCTGGACAGCTGACCTGCGCACCGGGGAGATCCACTGGTCCGACGAGGCCTGTCGCATCCTGAACATGGACCCGAGCCGCCCGGACGGCACGCTGGAATCCTTTATGCGCACGGTCCACCCCGACGATCGAAAAAAGGTTCGGACGGCGATTGACCACGCTCTCGACACAGGTCATCTGCATGTGGACCACCGCCTCCTGGACCCCGACGGCCGCATGCGCGCCCTGCGCCATCGCGGCCAGGTCGAGTCTGACAGTGATGGCAAACCGGCACGCATGATCGCAGCCCTCCAGGACATCACCGAGCAAAGGGAGCTTGAAGACAACCTGCGCCGGATGGCCGCGATACTGGAACACACACAGGACGTGGTGACCATGCACGACGGAGAGGGCGCCATGCTCTTCATGAACGCCGCCGCGCGCCAGTTCTTCGGCCTGCCCGAGGTTGCGGGGCGGGCCCTCGCGAGGACCGGAGACGACCGGGATCGTTCCGGGCTCCCCCTCCAGACGCTGAGCGTCGAGGAGACGGTACGGCATGTACATCCCGACTGGGCGGCCAGGAAGGTCGTGGAGGAAGGGCTGCCCTGCGCCCGCCAGACGGGTTTCTGGGAAGGGGAGACCGCGCTCTTCGATGCCTGCGGCCAGGAGGTGCCGGTATCCCAGGCCATCATCGTCCAGCGCGACGAGGAGACCGGAAAAACGCTGCAGACCTCGACCATTATCCGGGACATCACGGAGAGACGCGCCCTGGAAGACCGCCTGCGCCGGGAAAAGACGCTATCGGACTCGATCCTGAAAAGCCTCCCCGGGGTCTTCTATCAGCTGGATTCGCAAGGCCGCCTGGTGCGCTGGAACGACCGGATGATGACCGTGACGGGCCGCACTGGCACAGAGCTGGATGGGCTGAATGCGCTGGAGATTCTGGCGGAAGAAGACCGGCAAGCGACGGCTCGCGCGATCGAGGAAGTCTTCACAAGAGGCTACTCGCAGATCGAAAGCCGGCTGATCACCCGGGGCACCACGACGCCTTATCTGTTCAACGGCTTCCGGGTCGAGCTGGATGGCGAGCTGTATCTGCTGGGGGTCGGCATCGACATCACCGAGCGCAAGCGGCTGGAGGCCGCCCTTCGGCAGAAGGCGTCGACCGACCACCTGACCGGCGCGGCCAACCGCCAGCGCCTGGACGCCGAACTGAAACGGGCCCTGGCCCACCATCAACGCTACGGTGTCCCCACCGCACTCGTGATGTTCGACCTGGATCATTTCAAGGCGGTCAACGATACATACGGGCATGAGGTCGGCGACCGCGTCCTGCTGGGTGTAACGGCTCGGGTTTCCAGAGAGCTGCGGGATTCCGACATCCTGGGGCGCTGGGGCGGCGAGGAGTTCGTGGTCCTGCTGCCGGAAACCGGCCTGCAGGAGGGTTTCGATATCGCCGAGCGCCTGCGCCGTGCAGTTGAAGACGAATGCTTCCCGCCGGCAGGTTCCGCCACCATCAGTCTCGGGGTCACTGCCTTTCGTGCAGGGGATACGCCGGCCAGCGTAATGACTCGAGCGGATCAGGCCCTTTACCGCGCAAAGAACACCGGTCGCAACCGTGTGATGATGGAGAGTGAGGACGAGCCCGCGCTTTGAAGCCCCGCCCCTCCTGCACCGGGAAAGCCCAGCCAGCGCCTACCGCTCACGAGCCCCCCTGAATCCCTGCCTGCCTGCCCCGACGGGAACAGGATCTCGTACCGCCGCAAGACCCGGATCAGCTCACCCAGATCGTCTTGGCATTCTGGAACTCGCGGATGCCGAGCTCGGAGAGCTCGCGGCCGTAGCCGGAGTCCTTGATACCACCGAAGGGCAGCCGGGGATCGCTTTTCACGATACCGTTGACGGCAGCGAAGCCGCATTCCAGGCGCCGCGCCAGGGCCTCGCCGCGCACCCAGTTGCCAGTCCAGATGCTGCCACCCAGGCCGAAGCGGGAGCGGTTGGCCAGGCGCACCGCCTCGTCAGCGTTGCGAGCGCGGGTGACGGCGGCAACGGGGCCGAAGGTCTCTTCATCGAACGCCGCCATGCCCGGCTCGACGCGGTCCAGCAGGGTGGGGGCATAGTAGTAACCAGGGCCATCCAGGATCGCACCGCCGGTCACACACTCGGCCCCCGCATCCAGACTCCGCCGAACCTGGTCGTGCAACTCGTCGCGCAGATCCGCGCGCGCGAGTGGTCCGACATTGGTCTCCTCGGCCATCGGGTCGCCAACCACCAGTGCCTCGATAGCCCTGCGAAAGCGTTCGACGAAGGCGTCGCCCACGCCCTCTTCGACGATAAAGCGCTTGGCGGCGATACAGGTCTCGCCGTTATTCTGGAAGCGCCCGCGCACCGCCTGTTCGACGGTATAGTCGAGGTCGGCGTCCGCCAGCACTATGAAGGCATCGGAGCCGCCCAGTTCCAGCACCGAGGTCTTGAGTGCCTTGCCCGCGGCGGCGCCCACTGCGCGCCCGGCGCGCTCCGACCCCGTCAGGCTCACCCCTTGCACCCGCGCATCCGCAATAATGCCTTCCACCGCGTCCGACCCGACCGGCAGGTTCTGGAACACGCCTTCCGGCAGGCCGGCCTCGGTAAACACGCGCTCCAGGTGTTCGGCGCAACCCGGGACATTGGAGGCATGCTTGAGCAGGACGGTATTGCCGGCCAGCGTCGCCGGGAGCGCCTGGCGAAAGACCTGCCAGTACGGGAAGTTCCAGGGCATGACCAGCAGGATGGCACCCAGCGGCTGCCAGGCGACAAACGAGCGGCTCGCGTCGGAGGCGATCATGGTGTCCTGGAGAAAGTCCGGTCCGCGGTCGGCATAGTACTCACAGGCGATTGCGCACTTGTCGACCTCGGCGCGCGCCTCGACAAGGCGCTTGCCCATCTCCTGCGTGGCGGTGCGCGCCAGCGCCTCGCGCTGATCGCGCAGCACGGTGGCCAGATCGCGCAGGCACTGGGCGCGAACCGTCGAGGGATGCGCCGCCCAGTCCTGCTGGGCGCTGGCCGCCCGCGCCAACGCAGCCTCCAGCGCCTCGGGAGCCATGCGCGGATACCGTGCCAGGGTTTCGCCGGTGGCGGGATTGATCGCGGTCAGGTCGGTCATATCGAGGCCTCGGAGTTACGGAACCCGGTTTGAAGATTGACAGTCACCCGAGTATAAGACCACCCCCACCGGCTTTCGGAAGGACCTTGGGACCATGTCGATTGATTCGATTCGCTCTGTCTGCCTGCTCGGCGGCACCGGCTTTGTCGGCCATCAGATCATCCGCCGCCTGGTCGACCGCGGTATCCGCGTGCGCGTGCTGTCGCGGCGCCCCCACCGCCACCGCGACCTGCTGGTAAATCCGGAGGTTGATCTGATCGAGGGCAGCCCCCACGACCCGGCCACGCTGCAGCGCTTCTTCGCGGGCCAGGATGCGGTCATCAACCTGATCGGGATCCTCAACGAACGCGGCCGCGATGGCTCGGGCTTTCGCGCCGCGCACGTGGAACTGACGCAAAAGGCCCTGGCGGCCGCCGAGTCCTGCGGGGTCCGTCGTTTCCTGCAGATGAGCGCGCTTAATGCCGACATGGAGAACCCGCCCAGCCAGTATCTGCGCACCAAGGGCGAGGCGGAACAACTGGTGTTCGCCTGCGACGCCTTCCCGGTCACGGTTTTTCGCCCATCGGTGATCTTCGGGCGCGATGACTCCCTCCTGAACCGCTTCGCCACCCTGCTGAAGATATCGCCGGTCATGCCGCTGGCGCGCGCGAATGCGAAGTTCGCGCCCGTCTACGTGGGCGATGTCGCCGAGCATTTCGTCGACGCACTGGAGGATCCCGAGACCTTCGGCGAGGGCTTCGAGCTGTGCGGCCCGCAGACCTATACCCTGCAAGAGCTGGTCCGCTATGTCGGCCAGCTGATCGGCCACCGGCGCCCAATCATGGCGCTGCCCGACTGGGCCGGCAAACTGCAGGCGAGCGTGTTCGAGTTCGTGCCCGGCAAGCCGCTGTCACGCGACAATTTCGCCTCGTTGACCATCGACAGCGTCTGTGAAGGCGGCTCCCGCCTGCCCTGCCCGACACGGCTCGAGTCGATCGCTCCGGAATACCTCGGTGGCGGCCTCGAGGCACGCAAGCAGGCCCTGCGCACCCACACCCGCGAGGTCGACCGCGGCTAGCGCCTGGCGCGGCCGCGCGGCGCCATGCACATCTATCTCGTCGGGGGCGCGGTGCGCGACCGGCTGCTGGGGCGCCCGGTGCACGAACGCGACTACGTGGTGGTGGGCTCCACGCCCGAGGCCATGGAGGCCGCCGGCTTTCGCCCGGTGGGGCGCGACTTCCCGGTCTTTCTGCACCCCGAGACGCACGAGGAATATGCGCTGGCGCGCACCGAGCGCAAAACCGCGCGTGGCTACCACGGCTTCCAGCTCAACGCCTCGCCCGAGGTCTCGCTGGAGGCCGACCTCGAACGTCGCGACCTCACCATCAATGCGATGGCGGAGGACGCCGACGGCCATCTGATCGACCCCTACAACGGACAGGCCGACCTTGAGGCGCGCGTTCTGCGCCACGTCTCGCCCGCCTTCGCCGAGGACCCGGTACGGCTGCTGCGTGTGGCCCGCTTTGCCGCGCAGCTGGACCCCTGGGGCTTTCGGGTCGCCGACGACACGCTGGACCTGATGCGCGAGCTGGTCACCTCCGGCGAGGTCGACGCACTGGTGCCGGAGCGCGTCTGGGCCGAGTGCGAAAAGGCTCTGAAGAGCCCGGCCCCGCGCCGTTTTGTCGAAGTCCTGCGCGACGCCGGGGCACTGGCCCGCCTGTTCCCCGAGATCGAATGCCTGTTCGGCGTCCCGCAGCCGGCGCGCTATCATCCCGAGATCGATACCGGCGTGCACACCCTGAAGGTGCTGGACCAGGCAACCCGCCTGTCCGAGTCCCCGGAGGTTCGCTTCGCCGCGCTGGTGCACGACCTCGGCAAGGGCAATACCGACCCCGGGATCCTGCCCAGCCACCACGGGCACGAAGAACGCGGGGTCCTGCTGATCCGCGCCCTGGCCGAACGCCTGCGCATCCCCAACCGCTACCGCGATCTGGCCATACGGGTCGCGCGCTACCACGGACTGGTGCACCGGGTCTTCGACCTGCGCCCGAAGACGGTCATGAAGCTGGTGGACGGACTGGATGCCCTGCGCCGACCGGAGAATGTCGAGCCCTTCCTGCTCGCGGTGGAGGCGGATTTTCGCGGCCGCACTGGCTGGGAGGAGAAGCCCTATCCCCAGGCCGATGCGGTGCGCCGCGCCGTGGCGGCCGCGCAGGGAGTCGACGTACAGACCCTGATGGCCGAAGGACACAAGGGCAAGGCCCTCGGCACGGCCCTGGAGCGCGCACGTATCCAGGCAATCGAAGATACCCTGCGCACCGCCCCGAACCCGTAGGAGGCCAGCCCTCTGGCCGATAGGAAGTTGATCAGGCCCCATTCGGCCAGAGGCTTGGTTTAGGCACCGGTTCTGTCCCCGTACCCCGCAGGAGTCGAGTCTCCTCTGCGATTGGAGTGTTGGCCAGATTCAATCGGCCAGAGGGCTGGCCTCCTACAACTTGCTTGCTTGCGCGTGCGAACGTACTCTTTCGCCGCTATTGACGTACTCGAGGACACCGCGATGGATTTCGCCAAGGCCCGGATGAACATGGTCGAACAGCAGGTCCGCCCCTGGGAGGTGCTGGACATGCGCGTGCTGGACGTGATGGAAACGCTCCCGCGCGAACGCTTCATGCCGGACGCCTACAAGGCCCTGGCGTACGCGGACTCCGAGATCCCGCTGGGCCATGGCGCGCACACCCTGCCACCCGTCGTGATCGGAAGGCTGCTGCAGGCCGCCGGCGCGCAGCCGACCGAGACGGCACTGGAGATCGGCACCGGCTCCGGCTATGTCACCGCCTGCCTGGCGCGCCTGGCCGCACATGTCGACTCCATCGAACGCGTCGACGAACTGCGCTTGAAGGCGCGCAACACGCTGGTGGATCTCGGCCTGGACAACACCAGCCTGCGCACCGCCACGGTGACGACCGAGTGGGCTCCGCCGCGCGAGCGCTATGACGTGATCGTGGTGACCGGCGCGATGACGGAATACAACGACTTCCTCGAGCGCTACCTGACCCTGGGCGGCCGGTTGTTCGTGATCACCGGGGACGGCCCGATCATGCATGCCAACCTGATCACGCGCACCACCGAGGACAGCGTCCGCCACGACGTCCTGTTCGAGACCCGCGTGGAGCCGCTGGTCGGGTTCGAGCCGAAGCCCGCGTTCGAATTCTGACGCCCCGTCCCCGGCAGCTCGCATGCCGGGGCTCCCATCCGGGAAACACGGATCCGCGTGCACATTGCGCGGCGTTTCCCTACGATGGGGCTTTCCCGTCCGTTCAGGAAGCCGCGCCGATGAACTGGTCCGTCAAACGCATCTCTTCCACGCTGGCCGCCGCCGGCATTGCCCTGCTGGTGGCGAATCCCGCCTCGGCCGCCAGCCTCCTCGAGGTCTACGAACGCGCCGCCACGGAAGACGCCGAGCTGCGCGCGGCCAAGGCCGAGTATCGCAGCGTGCTCGAGAACCGTCCGATCGCACGCTCCGCGTTCCTGCCCCAGATCACCGGCGACGCCGAGGCCGGCGCCTTCTACAACGACTACCGCGACCAGCCCAGCTTCGACGGGCGTCAGACCAGCTTTGGCGTGTCGCTGATGCAGAGCCTCTACGACCGGCGCAATTTCATTGAACTGACCCAGGCCGACCTCGAGATCGCCCGCGCGGAGGCGGAGCTGGATGCGGCCCGCCAGGACCTCATCCTGCGCGTCTCCGAGGCCTACTTCGATGTGCTGGTTGCACAGGAGACGCTGGCCTTTCGCGAGGCGGAGCTCGAGGCCATCGAGCGCCAGCTGGAGCAGACCGAACGCCGCTTCGAGGTGGGCCTGATCGCCAGCACCGACGTGAAAGAGGCCCAGGCCCAGCGCGACATCGCCGAGGCCGAGCGCATCGCCGCCGAAAACCAGCTGGACGTGGCGCGCGAGCAGCTGGCGGTCATCACCAACACCTACTGGGACGAGCTCGACGTGCTGCGCGAGGATGCGGAACTGACCCCGCCGGAGCCGGCCGATCCCCAGGCATGGGTGGACATCGCACTCGAAAACAACCTGGAGCTGGCCGCCCAGCGCCTGACGACCGAGACCGCCCGCGAGCAGATCCAGCGCCAGCGTGCCGAGGGTCACCCGCGACTGAACCTGAACGCGTCGGTCAGCGAGACCCGCTTCCACGGCATCGATGACGGCGGTGCTGGTGCGCAGGGCGTGGGCCCGCTGTTCAACGAAGGCACGGAAGCCCAGGTCGGCGTGCGTCTCGAGATGCCGTTCTATACCGGCGGGCGCGTGAGCGCACTGACCCGACAGGCGCGCGAGGACTTCCAGGCCGCCCAGGAAGGCCAGTCGCTCGTTGAACGCCGCACCACCCAGGACACCCGCAACGCCTACCTGTCGGTGATCGCGAACAGCTCCCGCGTGCGTGCGCTGGAGCAGGCACTGATCTCCACTCAGGCCGCGTTCGAGTCGGCCGAGGCCGGATTCGAGGTCGGTACGCGCACCCAGGTCGACGTGCTGCTGGCGCTGCGCGAGGTCTTCCGTGCCGAGCGCGACTACGCCGAGGCCCGCTACGGCTTTCTCGCCGACTCCCTGCGCCTGCAGCGTGCGGCCGGCCGCCTGAGCGTCGCGGACCTGGAATCGATTGACCAGCTGCTGGAGCAATGACGGCCGATCCGCGCGCCCGCTGCGACCGAGCCCGTTCCCGCCTGGTCCTTATTGACCTGCAGGAGCGGCTGCTGGCCGCAATGCCGGACAGCGAACGCGAGGCGGTGGAACGCCACACCGCACGCCTGATCGAAGCCGCGCGCAAGCTGGGCATCCCGATCGAGGTCTCGCGCCAGTATCCGAAGGGGCTGGGCGAGGTCGCCGCGAGCCTGCAGCAGGCACTGGATGGACACGGCACGCTGACCGACAAGACGGCCTTCTCCTGCTGTGCGGAGGACGACCTGCACGCGCGCCTGACCGGCGGCGACCAGATCATCCTGACCGGCGCCGAGACCCACATCTGTGTCACGCAGACGGCGCTGGAACTGCTGGACGCCGGTGTGACCGTATTCGTCGTCGAGGACGGCGTATGCTCGCGCGACGTCGCACGCAAGCGCAACGGGCTGGAGCGCCTGCGTGCAGCCGGCGCCATCATCACGAACCACGAATCGGTGCTGTTCGAATGGCTGCGCGACGCGGCCGACCCGCAGTTTCGCGAGCTAAGCCAACTCATCCGCTAGACATTCACGTCGATCAAGAAGGAGATCCGCAGGGATGCGCATGCTTGGAAACATTCTGCTGGGCGCGTGGCTGATCCTGTTCGGCCTGCGCGGCCTGCTGGGGCTGCAGTTTCAGTACGACCACTATGTGATCAGCGGCCTGGCCGTGATCGCGGGTATCCTGTTCATCCTGCGACGTTAATCGAGCCGCCATGCGCCTGACGCCCGAGGAATACCGCCAGCTCGACCACCGCCGGATCACCCTGCTGGGGATGTCCGGTGTCGGCAAGACACGCCTGTCCAACATGCTCCGGCGCGAGGAGTGGTTCCACTACTCGGGCGACTACCGCATTGGCACGCGCTACCTGAGCGAGCCGATCCTGGACAACATCAAGGCGCAGGCCATGGCCGTGCCGTTTCTGCGCGACCTGCTGCGCTCGGACTCGATCCAGATCATCAACAACATCACGGTGGACAACCTGCACCCGGTCGCGAGCTTCCTCGGCAAGCTCGGCAACCCGGAGCTGGGCGGGCTGCCGCTGACCGAGTTCAAGCGCCGCCAGAACCTGCACCACGAGGCCGAGGTGCAGGCGATGCTCGACGTGCCGGATTTCATCCACAAGTCGCAGACGCTGTTCGGGTATCCGCACTTCGTCAACGATGCCGGGGGCTCGGTCTGCGAGCTGGACAGCCCCGGCGTGCTGGAGACCCTCGCCGAGCACACGCTGATCCTCTACATCAAGGCGACCGACGAGGACGAGCGCCAGCTGATCGAGCGCGCGGAACGCGACCCGAAGCCGCTGTACTACCGCGAGGCCTTCCTCGACCAGCAGCTGGCCGAGTACATGCGCGACGAGGGGCTGGACTATGTCGCCCAGATCGACCCGGACGCCTTTGTGCGCTGGGTGTTCTCGCGCCTGTTCCGCGCGCGTCTGCCGCGCTACGAGGCGATCGCCGAGGCGCACGGCTACACCATCAGCACCACGGAGCTGGCACAGGTCCGCAACGCCACGGACTTCGATGACCTGGTCTGCATGGCCCTGGAACGGGAGGCGCGACTGTAATGCCACTCGTTGCCCACTCCGACCTGCCCACCTTCGCCCGCCTGAAGAGCGAAGGCGAGACCGTACTGCCCAGCGACTTCGCCCAGCAGCAGGAGATCCGCGCACTGCATATCGGGCTGCTGAACATGATGCCGGACGCCGCCCTGGCGGCCACCGAGCGCCAGTTCTTCCGCCTGATCGGCGAGAGCAACCAGATCGCGCAGTTCTACATCCACCCCTTCACCCTGCCGCAGCTCAAGCGCGGACCGAAGGGGCGCGATCACATCAAGCACTACTACGAGGACTTCGAGGACCTGAAGAAGGAGGGCCTCGACGCGCTGATCATCACCGGGGCCAACGTGACCCAGCCCGATCTGGCGCTGGAGCCGTTCTGGGAGCCGCTGGCGGAGGTCGTCGACTGGGCCTGGGACAACGTGACCTCCACGCTGTGCTCCTGCCTCGCCACCCACGCCGTGCTGCAGGCGCGCTATGGCGAGCATCGCCGCCACATGGGCGAGAAGCTGTGGGGCGTGTTCCCGCACCGCGTGGTGGACCGCGGCCACCCGCTGGTCACCGGCGTGAACACGCGTTTCGACGTGCCGCACTCGCGCTACAACGATGTCTCGCGCGAGCAGTTCGAGCGCCACGGGCTGCGCGTACTGGTCGAGAGCGAGGACGCCGGCATTCACCTGGGCGCGTCGCCGGATGGTTTCCGCATGGTCTTTTTCCAGGGGCACCCGGAGTACGACTCGATCAGCCTGCTCAAGGAGTACAAGCGCGAGGTCGTGCGCTACATCCAGGGCGAGCGCGAGACCTATCCGCCGCTGCCGGAAAACTACCTGCTGCCGCAGGCCGCCGCGATCCTCGACGAGCACCGCGAACACGTGGAGGCCGCCGTCGAGCACTGCACCGAGATCCCGGCACTGCCGGAGGCACTGCTGCTCGACCGCCTGGACAACACCTGGCACGACACGGCGCTGGCGGTAATGAACAACTGGCTGGGGAACGTCTACCAGCTGACGAACCTCGACCGGCGCAAGCCGTTTCGCGACAGCGTCGACCCGAACGACCCGCTCGCCGGCCGGCGCTAACCCCGTCCGCTCCCTCATTTCGCGGATGCGACGCGGCAGAGCAGGGGCCGGTTGCTTCGAGAATTGATTGCTTCGTCGTTTCGCTCCTCGCAGTGACAGCGCGAGGAGCCTCCTTGGCAACCAAAGGTACCCATGGCCGAGACCGATTCGGAAAAGCTGCCGCGTCCGATCCTGCACCTGTACGAGACCATCGCCGGGGAGGAGGACGCGCGCGTCTGCAAGGACATCCCGGAGGATGCCTGCCGCGCGCAGCCGGTCAACTTCTTCGTCCACCTGATCTCCAACACGCTGAGCAAGATCGGCGACGAGCTGGCCTCGGCACGGCTGGTGCTGGCCTGGCTGCTGGGGGCACTGGGTGCCCCGGCCGCGTTTGCCGGCTTCCTGGTCCCGATCCGCGAATCCGGCTCGCTGCTCCCGCAGCTGTTCGTCGCCGCCTCCATTCGCCGCCGCGCCATCCGCAAGGGGTTCTGGATCCTGGGCTCGGTGCTCTCGGGCCTGGCGGTTGCCGGGATGGCGATCGTCGCCCTGACCCTGGAGGGCACAGCCGCGGGCTGGGCAATCCTCGGGCTGCTGACCGTGTTCGCGCTGGCGCGCGGGATCAATTCGGTGGCCTCGAAGGACGTGCTCGGCAAGACGATTGCCAAGCAGCGCCGCGGCACGGTGATGGGCTATGCCGCCTCGCTGGCCGGTTTCTTCACGCTGGGGTTGGGGGTCTATCTGACCCTGGCGAACCTCGAGGATGCCGGTATTGGCGTATTCGTCGCCCTGCTGGCTGCCTCCGCCGGGGCCTGGTGGGTGGCGGCCGCGACCTTCACCCGCCTGCGCGAGGCACCGGGCTCGACCGAGGGCGGCGGCAATGCAATCACCCAGGCCCTGTCCTCGGTGCGCCTGCTGTGGACCGACCGCGCGTTCGGGCATTTCGTGTTCACCCGCGCACTGCTGATGAGCACGGCCCTGGCCCTGCCGTTCTACGTACTGCTGGCGGAGGATGCGACCTCGGGGGATCTGGGCACGCTGGGGCTGCTGATCCTGGCCAGCGGGCTGGCCTCGGCGGTCAGCGCCCCGGTCTGGGGGCGCCTGTCCGATCGTTCCTCTCGCTGGGTACTGATCCTTTCGGGCCTTCTGGCCGCGGGGCTCGGCATCCTGGTTGCGCTGAGTGTCTGGTTCGCGCCGGTGGATACCGGCTCGGCGCTGGTGCCGGGCGGGGTGATCTATGCCGTGCTGTTCTTCCTGCTGGGGGTCAGCCATGCCGGCGTGCGGCTGGGGCGCAAGACCTATCTGGTCGACATGGCCACCGAGAAGACCCGCGCCGCGTTCACCGCCGTCAGCAATACCGTGATCGGGGCACTGCTGCTCGTGGGCGGGCTGTTCGGGCTGCTGGCGCAGCTCGCGGGCACGGAGGCCGCGATCTTTGTGCTCGCGCTGATGAGCCTGGCCGGCGCGGTCAGCGCCTGGTGGATGGACGAGGCCTGAGCCGCCCGGGGAGGCCCTGAACCTGTCAGGCCTCGGCGTCCGTGCGCCGGTAGAGCAGATCCGCTACCGCGTGGCCGCGCCGCTCGCCGCGCCGTTCGAACTTGGTCACCGGGCGCTCCGGCGGCCGCCCCGGGGCCGGCACCGGACCATCCGGCTCGAACCACGGTGCGCATTCCTCCATTACCGCGATCATGTGCTCGGCGTACTCGGCCCAGTCGGTGGCCAGATGCAGCCGCCCGCCCGGGCGCATGCGCGAGGCCAGCAGGCGCACAAACGGCGGCTGAATCAGGCGGCGCTTGTGGTGGCGCTTCTTGTGCCAGGGGTCGGGGAAATACACCTGCATCCCGTCCAGGGCGCCCGGCGCGATGTAGTGCTCCAGCAGTCCCACGGCATCGTGGTCGGAGACGCGCACATTGGTCAGGCCGCGCCGTTCCACCTCGCGCAGCAGGTGACCCACCCCCGGGCGATGGACCTCGGTGCCGATGTAATCGCGCTCCGGGTTCTGTGCGGCCTGCTCGGCCAGGCTCTCGCCGTCACCAAAACCGATCTCCAGCGTGACTGGCGCCTCGCGACCGAAGACGGCCGCCAGGTCCAGCGGTGCCGCGGGCTCCGGCAGTGCGAGCCCGAAGCGCGGCAACAGCTCGTCCAGGGCGCGCTGCTGCCCCGGCGTCAGCCGCCCCTCGCGGCGCACGAAACTGCGGATACGCCGATAGAAGGGCTTGTCGCCGGAAGTCGAATCGGCAGACTCACTCATGCTCAGCTGAAGAACAGGCCGGTCTGTGGCGAGGAGGCCGAGGCGTAGCGGCGCGGCGCCATGCGCCCGGCGCGATAGGCCTGGCGCCCGGCGATGATCGCGTGGCGCATGGCCGAGGCCATCATCACCGGGTCGTCGGCGGCCGCGATGGCGGTATTCATCAGCACCCCGTCGCAGCCCAGCTCCATCGCGATCGAGGCATCCGAGGCCGTACCGACGCCGGCATCGACCAGCACCGGCACCTGGGCGTTTTCGACGATCTCGCGGATGTTGTAGCGGTTCTGGATGCCCAGCCCGGAGCCGATCGGGGCGGCCAGCGGCATGATCGCCTGGCAGCCGATGTCCTCCAGCCGCCGGGCCAGCAGCGGGTCGTCCGTCGTGTAGACCATCACGTCAAAGCCCTCGGCCACCAGGATCTCCGCGGCCTTCACGGTCTCGAACGCGTCCGGGTACAGGGTCTTCTCGTCGCCCAGGACCTCCAGCTTCACCAGGTTGTGGCCGTCCAGCAGCTCGCGCGCCAGACGGCAGGTACGGATCGCGTCATCGGCGGTGAAGCAGCCGGCTGTGTTCGGCAGCAGCGTGTAGCGCTCCGGCGAGATCACGTCCAGCAGGTTGGGCTCGTCCGGGTTCTGGCCGATGTTGGTGCGGCGGATCGCGACCGTGACGATCTCCGCCCCGCTGGCCTCGATGGCATCACGGGTCTGGTCAAGATCGCGGTACTTGCCGGTACCCACCAGCAGGCGGGAGGTGAACTCGCGTGTGCCCACGCGGAAGAGGTCGTCGGCAGACGCGGCGGCCGATTCGGTCATGGTGATTCCTTCGTTGAAAGTAATTGCGGATGGGGTACGGACAGGAGAGTCTTGTGCGCCTACCCGCCCCCGATCGCCTGCACGATTTCCACGCGATCGCCGGAGCGCAACGGGTGTGCGGCGTGCTCGCTGCGCGGCACCAGTTCCTCGTTCACCTCCACCGCCAGCCGGCGACCGCCCAGGCCACGCGCCTCGATCAGCGCCGCCAGGGTTGCCTCGCCATCATCGGGGAGTTCGAAGGGTTCGCCGTTCAACTGGATCTGCATCGTTACCTGGTCAGGATCGTTTGCCGTTGAGCCGGAGGCCGGCAAGGCCTACAATCGCCGACTCAAGCGGGTGTAGTTCAATGGTAGAACGGGAGCTTCCCAAGCTCTTAATGTGGGTTCGATTCCCATCACCCGCTCCATTCTATCAGAGGCTTGCGCCTCCGGACCCCCCATCGGACTGACGTGATCTGGACGTGATCCAGCGGCTGTTATATTGTCCGGAATATGTCTGCTACATCTGACAATCCGATTCTGCTGGACGTCGATGACGCACGCGCCCTGCTGCGCAAACACGCGATCTCGCCGACCGAGCAGCGCGTGGAGATCGCGCGGGTCATGTTCGCGCGCCACCAGCACCTGAGTGCCGAACAGATCCTCGGTCGCCTGGTGCAGCATTCGTCGCGCGTCTCCAAGGCCACGGTCTACAACACGCTCAAGCTGTTCGCGGAAAAGGGGCTGGTGCGCGAGGTCGTGGTCGACCCGACCAAGCTGTTCTACGACTCCAACCTGAACCCGCACCACCACCTGTTCCACACCGATACCGGCGAGCTGGAAGACGTCGACCCTGCGCGGGTCGATATCTCGCACCTGCCTGCGCTGCCGACGGGCAAGGAACTGCTGGGCGTAGACGTGATCATCCGGGTCAGCAGCCGCAAGGCCTGATCCATCCCCCGCGTCGCCAACCGCACTCAAAGCCGCGCGGGATTGTTGTCGAGCCCCACCCCCGCTATTATGGCGCGCTTCGCCGACGTAGCTCAGTTGGTAGAGCAATCGATTCGTAATCGATAGGTCGCAGGTTCGACTCCTGCCGTCGGCACCATTTCCCCTGTTTCCCGCTGCATCGGCCGGCCCGGCCCTCAGGCGCCGCCGGGCCCCCTTGGCTTGCCGCTTCCGCCGCGATGACGGTGGCCGCCGCCCGACCCGCGCGCATCACCGCGCCCGCTGCCCCCGCGACCGCCGCCGCGCCGGTCGTCGCGGGGCTTGCGCGGGCGCGGCTTGGGGCGCACCGGGTCGCTGAACAGGGCCTCCGGGGCCACGCTCTCGGTGGGGATGCGTTCGCCGAGATAGGACTCGATATCCGGCAGGTAGAACGCGGAGTCCTCGCAGCCAAAACTGATGGCATCACCCTCGGCCCCGGCTCGCGCCGTGCGCCCGATGCGGTGCACGTAGTCCTCGCCCGACTGCGGCAGATCAAAGTTGAACACATGGGTCACGGCGGGAATGTGCAGCCCGCGCGCCGCGACGTCGGTCGCCACGAGGAAGGTGTACTCGCCCGCGGTGAAGCGCTCCAGCAGGCTCGAGCGCTTTTTCTGCGGCACATCGCCGGAGAGCAGCGCGGCCTTCTGCCCGTTCGCGTTCAGCCAGTCGCAGACCTTCTCGGCACCATGTTTGGTGTTCACGAACACGATGGCCCGCTCCGGCTCGAGGTCGCGCGCCAGGCCCAGCAGCAGCGGGATCTTCTCCTCGTTCGCCGGGTAGTAGATCACCTGGCGCACGCGATCCGCGGTCAGGGTCTCGGCCTCGACCTGGACCTTTTCCGGGTTGTTCATGTGCTCGTAGGCCAGCTCCATCACGCGCAGCGACAGCGTGGCCGAGAACAGCATGGACAGCCGCTCGCTGGCCGGGGCGCAGCGACGCATCAGGAAACGCACGTCCTTGATGAAGCCGAGATCGAACATGCGATCGGCCTCGTCCAGCACCACCACCTCGGTGTGCTTGAGCCCGAACACCTTCTGCTTGAAGTAGTCGATGATCCGGCCCGGCGTGCCGATCAGGATGTCGGCGCCAGCCTCCAGCTGCTCGCGCTGGGTGTCGTAGCCGGTTCCGCCGTAGGCCAGCGCCAGCTTGAGTCCGGTTTCGCGCCCGAGCATCTCGGCATCCTTGTGGATCTGGATCGCGAGCTCGCGGGTCGGGGCCACGATCAGGGCGCGCACATCGGTCGCCCGGCGATTCGGCGCGGGCGCCTGGCGCAGCAGACGGTTGAAGGTGGCGATCAGAAAGGCCGCCGTCTTGCCCGTACCGGTCTGCGCCTGCCCGGCGACATCCCGCCCGGCCAGCGCAATCGGCAGGGTCAGCGCCTGAATCGGTGTGCAGGTCTCGAAACCGGTGGCGCGGATGCCCGCCTGCACGGCCTCGGGCAGATCAAGCTGGTCGAAGCGGGGCGTTTCCTGCGCGGGATCGGTCATGTGAATCCTCTGTTACTTGAACTGTCTGGCGATGATCGTCGATAGTAAGGGCCGTACAGCCGGCGTTGCAGGCTGTTCCCCCAACCCAAGTGATGAGGGCTCGGAGTGAGCGACAAAATTGTGTACACGTCGGACGCCGGTTTCGACGAAGACGTCCTGAAGGCAGATCAGCCAGTCCTGGTGGACTACTGGGCCGAATGGTGCGGGCCCTGCAAGATGATCGCCCCCATTCTGGATGAAATCGCCGAAGAATACGCCGGCAAGGTCAAGGTCGCCAAGCTGAACATCGACGAGAACCCGTCCACGCCGCCGAAATACGGCATTCGCGGGATCCCGACGCTGATGCTGTTCAAGAATGGCGACGTCGAAGCCACCAAGGTCGGTGCGCTGTCCAAGTCGCAGCTGACCGCATTCCTGGACCAGCACCTCTGATCCGGTACGCCCCGGGCCAGCCCGAACGGCCCGGGGCACAAACAAGCACCAAAAAACTGTTTCAGGCCTTGCCCCAGGCGGGCACGTCGCTTACCATCAGTTCAGTTCAGGCGGTCGCCAGACCGCTACCTGCCCCCGATATTCAATCCAAGGCAAGCCGAGCGGCCATCCCCGGTCGCCGATCATCCACGTTGAAAACAGCACCCCACGAATGAACCTGACCGAACTGAAGCGGATGTCCGCTGCCGATCTCGTTGCCTTTGCAGAAGAAAAAGGCATCGAGAACATGTCTCGTGCCCGCAAGCAGGACATCATCTTTGCCCTGCTCAAGGCCCACGCCAAGAGTGGCGAAGCCATCTACGGTGACGGAGTCCTGGAGATCCTCTCCGACGGCTTCGGATTCCTGCGCAGCGCCGACAGCTCCTACCAGGCCGGGCCGGACGACGTGTACGTCTCGCCCAGCCAGATCCGGCGCTTCGGGCTGCGCACCGGCGACACCATCGCCGGGAAGATCCGCCCGCCAAAGGACAACGAACGCTACTTCGCGCTGCTGAAGGTCTCGGAGATCAACTTCGAGCCGCCGGAGAACGCCCGGCACAAGGTGCTGTTCGAGAACCTGACGCCACTGCACGCCTCCGAGCGCATGCGCATGGAGCGCGGCAACGGTTCCACCGAGGACATCACCGCGCGGGTGATCGACATCGTCTCCCCGTTCGGCAAGGGCCAGCGCGGCCTGATCGTCTCCCCGCCCAAGGCGGGCAAGACGCTGATGCTGCAGAACATCGCCCAGAGCATCGCGGCCAACTACCCCGAGTGCTACCTGATCGTGCTGCTGATCGACGAGCGCCCGGAAGAGGTCACCGAGATGGACCGCATGGTGCAGGGCGAGGTGGTCTCCTCCACCTTCGATGAACCCGCCCAGCGCCATGTGCAGGTCGCCGAGATGGTGATCGAGAAGGCCAAGCGCCTGGTCGAGCACAAGCGCGACGTGGTGATCCTGCTCGACTCCATCACCCGCCTGGCGCGCGCCTACAACACCGTTGCCCCCAGCTCCGGCAAGGTGCTCACCGGCGGTGTGGACGCCAACGCCCTGCATCGGCCGAAGCGTTTCTTCGGTGCCGCGCGTAACGTGGAAGAGGGCGGCAGCCTGACCATCCTCGCCACCGCGCTGGTGGATACCGGCTCCAAGATGGACGAAGTGATCTACGAGGAGTTCAAGGGCACCGGCAACATGGAGGTGCACCTGGAGCGGCGCATCGCCGAAAAACGCATCTACCCGGCGATCAACGTCAACCGCTCCGGCACCCGCCGCGAGGAACTGCTGACCGCGCCGGACGAGCTGCAAAAGCTCTGGATCCTGCGCAAGTTCCTCCACGGCATGGACGATATCGAGGCGATGGAATTCCTGCTCGGGCGCATGCAGTCCTCGAAGACCAACTCCGAGTTCTTCGACCAGATGAAGCGCAGCTGACGGGAAACGGCCCCCGCCCCTTCCCGTCATCGCGAGCGCCAGCGAAGCGATCTCCAGGGGCGAGCCAGACGCCCGCCACGCCAGGACGGCGTATCAGCCGGGCACCGGTTCGAAGCTGACCAGCCGGTCCAGCCGCCACCACTGCCGCCGGCCCGCGGCATCGCGCAGGATCAGGTACTCGGCCCCGCGCCGCGTGCGCAGGTCCAGCGGCCGCACCACCGCTATCCGGTCCATCTCGCCCCGGCGCCAGTGGGTACGCAGGTGGTGCCCGCGCAGAATCGCGAGTTCCAACTCGGAATAGCGCTCGCAGGCAATCGGTTTGTACGGCGGGGTCAGGCTCATTCACCCTCCCGTATGGCCTCTACCTGCGGAATCTCTGCATCCGGGCTCTCAACACGCCGAAAGACGATCGGCGCACAGCACACCCCGCAGTCCTCGACCCATTCCCGGTCCGTACTGACCATTTCCACGGTAGTCTCGCCCGGCTCGCCACACCAGGGGCAGATAAACCCGACAAACTCGACCGGTCGCATCACCGCACCTCCCCCGGACCCGCAAGCACCCGGACACCGGCTACCGCACCCGCCGCATCCTCCGGCAAAAAGTGCTCCAGAATCTCATTCAACAGCGCCAGACCGCGCTCGGTCGCCTGCAATCGCTGCGCATCCGCGACCAGGAGCCCCTCCGCCCGCAGCACACCCAGAGCGGGCTCCAGCGCACTCAAGGCAAGCCCGCTGCGCTCCTCGAACCGATGCGCGGGCACCCCCTCTACCAGACGCAATGCGTTCAACATGAACTCGAACGGCAGCTCGGCGGCCGGAACTGGCTGGTCCCGGTGCCGATCGGGCGTCTCCAGGTAGGCGGCGGGCTGGCGCGGCTTGACCCGTCGCAGGACCCGCCCGTCGGACGGCAGCGTCAGCTTGCCGTGGGCCCCGGCCCCGATGCCGAGATAATCGCCGAACGTCCAGTAATTTCGGTTGTGCCGACATTCCCGCCCTCTCGTGGCATACGCGGAAACCTCGTATCGAGTATAGCCAGCCGCAGCCAGCACACATTGCCCTTGTGTGAACAATTCCTCGATCGTGGAATCCGGCGGAAGCACCGGGGGCCGGGCGGCGAAATAGGTGTTGGGCTCCAGGGTCAGCTGATACCAGGAGATGTGCTCGGGTTCCTGATCGATCGCGGCCTGGAGATCGGCCAGCCCAGCCTCGACAGACTGCTGCGGCAGGCCGAACATTAGATCCAGGTTGATATTGTCGAACCCGGCGCCGCGGGCATGCTCGACCGCGGCATGGGCCTCGGCCCCGCCGTGGATACGCCCCAGGCGCTCGAGCATGGCGTCGTCGAAGCTCTGGATGCCCAGCGACAGCCGATTGACCCCGGCCTCGCGGTAGCCACGGAAGTACGCGCGATCTGCGGTGCCGGGGTTGGCCTCCAGCGTGATCTCGGCATCCGGGCGCAGGGGCAGCCGCGCACGCAGACCGGAGAGCAGGTCCGCCATTGCCTCGGGCGGGAACAGACTGGGGGTCCCGCCGCCGATGAACACGCTGTCCACGCGCCGCCCCCAGACATCCGGAAGCTGCGACTCGAGGTCGCGCATCAGCGCCTCGACATACGCGTCGAACGGGGCCTCGCCTCGCGGCTCGTGGGAGTTGAAGTCGCAGTACGGGCACTTGCGCACGCACCAGGGCAGGTGCACGTACAGGGCCAGCGGGATCGGGGATACGTTCATCCCGCGAGCATAGGCGCCGGCTCAGTGATCGGCACGTTCCCGCAGTTGTGCCACCAGTTTGGCCAGCGCCTGGCCGCGATGGCTCAGGCGATTCTTCGTCTCCGGGGGCAGTTCGGCCGAGGTGCAGCCCTCCTCCGGCACGAAGAACAGCGGGTCGTAGCCAAAGCCGCCAGCACCGCTGGGCTGCTCGACGATACGCCCCGCCCAGACCCCTTCGGCGATCAGCGGCGAGGGGTCCTCGGCATGCTCCAGAAACACGACCACCGCGCGAAAACGTGCGGTTCGCTGCGCCTCGGGGACGCCCGCCAGCGCCTCCAGCAGCCTGGCGTTGTTCGCCGCGTCGTCCGCGTCCGGCCCTGCATAACGGGCGGAGTAGATACCCGGCCGGCCGCGCAGGGCATCGACCTCCAGGCCGGAGTCATCGGCGATCGCGGGCAGGCCGGTATGCTGCGCGGCGTTGCGCGCCTTGAGGATCGCGTTTTCGACAAAGGTCAGCCCGGTCTCGTCGGCCTCGGGCACCGCATGCTCCGACTGCGGCTCGATTGCCAGCCCGAGAGGCCCCAGCAGGGCCCGGATCTCGCGCAGCTTGCCGGGGTTGCCGGTGGCGAGGACGACGCGACGGGACGGGTCCATGGCTCAGCCCCAGGGAGACACTGACTGATGGACACGTTCGCGCTCGAGTCGATTTTGCGTGCTGACAAGGCGTGGTGAGCGACGTGTAGCCGAGCTACATAAGCGAGCCGCAACGCAGTCAGCGGGCAAAATCGGCCGAGCCCCGTCCGTCAAGAATTTGTGGGGTTGGCACCCCATGTTCCCCGATCCTGCGTTGCGCCGCTTGCCGGTAGCACCACTACCGACTGCGCGCCGCGCCTGGTCTCGGGAAACATGGGGCGCCAACGCGAACGTGTCCATCAATCAGTGTCTCCCTTGGCCAGCGCCGCCCGCTGGGCCTCGACGATCTGCTGGATGCCCTTCTCGCCAAGATCCAGCATCTGGTTCAGCTCGTCACGCCGGAAGGCATGACCCTCGGCCGTCCCCTGAATCTCGATCACGCCGCCGGCCTCGTTCATCACCAGGTTCAGGTCGGTCTCGGCCTGGGAATCCTCGTCGTAATCCAGGTCGAGTACCGGCGTGCCGTTGAAGATGCCCACCGAGATCGCCGCCAGATGCCCGTGCAGCGGATCCTTGCGGATCATGCCCTGTTCGCGCGCCTTGCGGATCGCGTCGCGCAGGGCGACATAGGCACCGCTGATCGAGGCCGTACGCGTCCCGCCGTCGGCCTGGATCACGTCGCAGTCGATGATGATCTGGCGCTCGCCGAGCGCCTCGAGGTCCACCACGGCGCGCAGGGAGCGACCGATCAGGCGCTGGATCTCCATGGTGCGACCACCCAGCTTGCCGCGAGCGGCCTCGCGCGCCATGCGGTCATGCGTCGAGCGGGGCAGCATGCTGTACTCCGCCGTCACCCAGCCGCGGCCCTTGTTCTTCAGCCACGGCGGCACGCGCGACTCGATGGTCGCGTTGCACAGCACCCGGGTGTCGCCGAACTCCACCAGCACGGAACCCTCCGCGTGCCGGGTGAAATGGCGGGTAAAACGCACCGGGCGCATCTCGTCGGCTTGTCGGCCACTGGGTCGCATGCTTGATCCTTGGTAGATTGGAGAGGCGCGCAGTATACGGGAGACAGGGAGGCTCTCACATGAGCGCTCCCGCGAGCCAACGGGGGCACGCAGTGGCCGAGGCCTCCGGCGAGTCACACGCGCACGGGGTTGTTACCACGCGCAGGGCTATCAACAGGGGACTTTATGATCGCGAGCATGACCGGCTTTGCCCGGCAGCCAATGACGCTGGACCAGGGGGTTTACGACTGGGAGCTGAAGAGCGTCAACCACCGTTATCTCGAGTTGCGCATCCACCTGCCGGAGGCCCTGAGGGCGCTGGAGCCCGAGGTGCGCAACCGCCTCAAGAAGCGGCTCGCTCGCGGCAAGGTCGATGTGGCGCTGCGCGATCGCGGCCAGTCGCGGGGCTCGCCTGAGGCGTACGACGCAGAACGCGTGCAGTCGCTGATCGAGGCGACCGAGTCCATCGCCGACATGATGAAACACGATGCCAGCGTATCGCCGCTGGACATCCTGGCCTGGCCCGGTGTGCTGGAGGCGACCAAGGTCGACGCCGACGACCTTGCCACCCCCATTCTTGCTGGACTCGACACCGCGATCGACGCCCTGGTCGCGATGCGCGAAGCCGAAGGCCAGGAACTGGTCAGTGGCCTGCGCGACCGCCTTGAGGCCGTGGCCGAACAGGTTGCGTTCATTCGGCAGCGTAGAGACCCGATGCTGGCCGAGCAGCGCGACCGCACCCTGGCCCGCATCAACGAGCTGGACCTGAGCCTGGACCCGAAGCGACTGGAACAGGAGGTCGCGCTGCTGGCACAGCGCCTCGATATCGCCGAGGAGCTGGACCGCATCGACGGCCACGTAAAGGCGGTGCGCGAAATCCTGGGCAACAGTGGCCCCAGTGGCCGGCGCCTGGATTTCCTGATGCAGGAGTTCAACCGCGAGACCAACACCCTCGCCTCCAAGTCGCATGATCTGGAGATCACCCGCGCCACGGTCGAGATGAAGGTCCTGGTCGAGCAGATGCGCGAGCAGGTCCAGAACCTGGAATAGACCGGGTCGATGCATCGCTACCGCGTACGCCTGGCCATCTCGCGCCACGAGATGGAGGACTACTACACCGGGCGCGCGGCGGTCGTCTACGCCGAGTCGGAGGGCGGGATCAGCGTGCAGTTTCCCGCCCGGCTGCTGCGCCAGCACCTGGACCAGCGCGGCGTCTATGGCGTGTTCGAGCTGGTCACCGATAACCAGCATCGCCTGCTGGACTTCCGTCGGCTGGAGCACTCATAAACGTCCGCCGAAACGCCCCCAGCCCCCTTGAAATTCCCTCTGGGACCCCTATCTCCATGCATGAGCCAGAGTTGACACCCGCAAGAGGAGGGCAAGGCCATGACAATGATGCGTTACGAACCGTGGAGCCTGCTGGGTCAGCTGTCGCGCGAACTCGGCCGCATGCCGGAGCTGTCCGGCACGGAGGACTCCGCCGCGACTTCGGACTGGGCGCCGGCCGTGGATATCCGCGAAGAGAACGATGCCTACGTACTGCACGCCGACATCCCCGGCGTGGACCCGAAGGACATCGAACTCAACATGGAGAACGGCGTGCTGACCCTGCGTGGCGAGCGCAGGCACGAAAGCGAAGAGGAACAAAACGGCTACAAGCGGATCGAGCGGGTGCGCGGCACCTTCTTCCGCCGCTTCTCGCTGCCGGATACCGCCGATGCCGAAAACATCTCCGCACGCTCCGAGAACGGGGTGCTGGAGGTTCGCATCCCGAAACAGGCACGCGTGCAGCCGCGGCGGATCGAGATCGCCAGCTGATCCGGCACCAAACCCGTCCGCGACCGCTGTGGCTGCGGACGATTCGGGCGCTGCCGGCGCGAGCGGGCGGCGCCCCGTTTTTTGGAAGTCACCAAAGGATGCATGCGAGGCGATTCACAAGACCGATGCACGGGTGACAGCCGGATCCCGGCTATGATGGGAAGGGTCGGCCACGGGCCGATAACCCACGGAGGGATCCGGGTGTTCCCCGGGGTTCGGACAGAGGCAACTCTGGGAGTGCAATGGAATACAAGGACTACTACAAGATCCTCGGCGTCAGCCGCGACGCCAGCCAGGACGCCATCAAGAAGGCGTACCGCAAGCTGGCACGCAAGTACCATCCGGACGTCAGCAAGGACCCGGACGCCGAGACGCGCATCAAGGAGGTCAACGAGGCCTACGAGGCCCTCGGCGACCCGGAAAAGCGCAAGGCCTACGATCAGCTCGGTTCCAACTGGCGCCAGGGGCAGGACTTTCGTCCACCGCCCGGATGGGACGGCTGGACCCAGCACCGTGGGGCCGGTGCGGGAGGCGGGGCCGATTTCGGCGGCTTCTCGGACTTCTTCGAGTCCATCTTCGGCGGTGCCGGGATGGGCGGCGCGGGCCGTCGCCGCGGCACGGGCGGCTTCAACATGCGCGGTGCCGACCGCGAAGGCCGAGTCGAGATCACCCTCGATCAGGCGCTGAAAGGCACCGAGATCTCCGTGAACGACGCCGACGGGCGCGTGCAGCGCGTGCGCATCCCGGCCGGCGCCAAGGACGGCTCGCGCCTGCGCGTGCGCGGCCAGGGCGACCCGGGTGTGGGGACCGGCGGCGCCGGCGACCTGCTGCTGGAGATCCGCATCAAGCCCGACAGCCGCTACCGTGTCGACGGCCGCGACCTCTACCGCGATATCCCGATCACCCCCTGGGAGGCCGCACTGGGTGCCACCATCGAGGTGCCCACCCCGCACGGCTGGGTCAATCTGAAGATCCCACCGGGTTCGCAGTCCGGCAAACAGATGCGCCTGAAGGGCAAGGGCCTGCCGGGCAAGCCGCCCGGCGACCTGTATCTGAAGCTGATGATCCAGGCCCCGCCCGAGGACGAAGCCGGCGACTGGTACCGCAAGATGGCGGAACAGTCCTCGTTTGCGCCGCGCGCGGGGCTGACGCCGTAAGAACCCAGGGAAACACTGATCAATGTACACGCTCGCGTTGGTACCCCAGGTTTTCCGAGACAAGGCGCGGTGCGCAGCCGGTAGTGGCTCTACCGGCAAGGGCCGCAACGCAGGATCGGGGAACCTGGGGTACCAACCCCACAAGCCATTTAATGCAGGGGCTCGGCCGCCCGTTTTTTATAACAACGGGCGCGCGCTCGGCGTTGCGGCTCCCTTGTGCAGAATGACTGCACGGCAGTCACCGCGCCTTGTTCGCACGCAAAAGCGACTCGAGCGCGAGTGCGTACATTGGTCAGTGTTTCCCTAGTACAAGGAGCGCGCATGCTTCGGCTGGTCTCTTTCCTGATTCTGCTGTCGACCCTGGCCTGGGCCGGCCCGGCGCTGGCGCAACTCCCCGCCGAGGTCGACGGCCAGCCCCTGCCCTCGCTGGCCCCGATGCTGGAACGCACCATCCCCGGGGTCGTCAATATCGCTACCCGCGCCCGCGTGGTGGAATCCGTCAGCCCGCTGTTCGACGACCCGTTCTTCCGCCGTTTCTTCGACATGCCCGAGCGCCAGCGCGAACGCGAGCGTCAGGGGCTCGGCTCGGGCGTGATCGTGGATGCGGACGACGGCACCATCCTGACCAACAGCCATGTGATCGCGCGCGCGGACGAGATCCTCGTCACCCTGTACGACGGCCGCCAGTACGAGGCGGAGGTCGTCGGTACCGACCCGGCGACCGACGTGGCCGTGATCCGCATCGACGCCGAAAACCTGCGCGCGATCCCGCTGGCGGATTCCGATGCCCTGCGCGTCGGCGACTTCGTCGTCGCGATCGGCAACCCGTTCGGCCTCGGCCAGACGGTCACCAGCGGCATCGTCTCCGCGCTGGGGCGCAGCGGCCTGGGCGGCTCCGGGTTCGAGGACTTCATCCAGACCGATGCCTCCATCAACCCGGGCAACTCGGGCGGCGCGCTGGTGAACCTGCGCGGGGAACTGGTCGGCATCAACACCGCCATCCTGGCGCGCGGCGGCGGCAACATCGGCATCGGCTTCGCGATCCCGACCAACATGGCGCGCCAGATCCAGGACCTGCTGGTGGCCGAGGGCCGCGTCGAGCGCGGCGCACTGGGCGTCGGTATCCAGGACCTGACGCCGGCGCTGGCGCAGGCCTTCGATCTCGACGTCACCCAGGGCGCGGTCATTACCGACGTGCAGCCGGACTCCGCCGCGAGCCGCGCCGGGATCGAGGCCGGCGACGTCGTGCTGAAAGCCGACGGACAGGCGGTGCGCAATGCAGCCGATCTGCGCAATCGCCTGGGCCTGCTGCGGGTGGGAAGCGAGGTGGAACTGGATATCCTGCGCGACGGCCGCGAGCGCACCCTGACCGCGCGCCTGGAACGTCCGGAGACCCGGCAGGCCGAGGGTGCGGCGATTCACCCACGGCTGGAGGGCGTGCGTCTGGCGGAACACACGCCACCCGGCACCAGCCGCAGCCGTGTAGTGATCATCGACGTGGAAGCGGGCACCCCGGGCGCCCAGGCCGGGCTCCGCCCCGGCGACGTGCTGCTGGCGATCAACCGCCAGCGCGTCGAGCACCTGGCCGATCTGCCGCGCCAGCTATCGCCGCACCAGGCACTGGAGCTGCAACTGCGCCGCGGCAATCAGACGCTCTACCTGACGCTGCGCTAATACCGACCTGTCTCCCCTTCCGGCTTTGGCAGGGGCTTCGCCTGCAAGCAGGCTCCCACAAGGGTTCTTCCACCGCGCAGCCCCTATGTCGTCATCCCCGAAACCGCGCGGCGGTGATCCGGGATCTCGGGGCCTGTTGTCAGCATTGCGCAGGAGATCCCGGCTCTCCGCTTCGCTGCGGCCGGGATGACCGGGCCTGGCAGACAGCGCCTGGGGGGGGAGGAAAGGATCAGAAGCCGGGGGTGTTTTTCTCGACCCAGCGGTCGCTGCCGTCGGCGAGGCGTTCGCGCTTCCAGAACGGGGCCTCGTGCTTGAGGCGCTCCAGGATGTCGGAGCAGGCATCGCGCGCGGCGATCCGGTGCGCGGACCAGGTGGCCACCAGCACTAGGGCATCGCCGGGCCGCACGTCCCCTACGCGATGCGCAACGAGGCAGCCCAGCAGCGGCCAGCGCGTCTCGGCCTCGGCAACGATGCGCTCCAGCTCGCGCTCGGTCATGCCGGGATAGTGCTCCAGGAACAGCCCAGTCACAGTGTCGTCTTCGTTGAAGTCGCGCATGCGCCCGACAAACACGCTGGCCGCCCCGCGCGCCTCGGCCGGGATGTCTCGCTCTGCACGCGCCACCAGCGCCCAGGGGTCGAAGTCTTCGCTGTAGAGCTCGACGGCCACCTCAGCCCCCGGTCACCGGCGGGAAATAGGCGACCTCGTCACCATCGCGCACAACCGTATCCAGTGCAGCCTGTTCCTGGTTGACCGCCACCATCAGGCGTTCCGGCGGGGCGTCGCCATGCAGGTGCCGCCAGAGATCCCCCACCGAGATCGATTCGGTGGGCAGCTCGGCTGTTTCGTCGGCGCGACCCAGTTCCTCGCGCAGGCGTGCAAAGTAGTGAACAGTTACGGTCATGCGGGCCCCTGTCATCACGGGTTCAAGTCAAGCATTATAGCTACGATGAACGACTTCACTCACTTCGATGCGGAAGGCCATGCGCACATGGTCGACGTCGGCGGCAAGTCGGTCACCCACCGGGTAGCGATCGCCGAGGGCCGCATACACATGCAGCCGGAAACCCTCCAGCGTATCCGCGAAGGCCGCCATGCCAAGGGGGATGTTCTGGGCATCGCCCGCGTCGCGGGTATCATGGGTGCCAAACGTACCGGCGACCTGATCCCGCTGTGCCATCCGATCGGCCTGACGCGGGTGGCCCTGGAACTGGATATCGAGACTACCGCCGTCCGCGTGCAGGCGACCTGCGAGGTCCACGCCAAGACCGGCGTGGAGATGGAGGCCCTGACCGCGGTCTCCACCGCACTGCTGACGGTGTATGACATGTGCAAGGCCGTGGACCGCGGCATGGTGATCGATGGCGTGCGCCTGCTGGAGAAGCGCGGCGGCCGCAGCGGCACCTGGCGGGCGGACACGACGCAAGGAGACCCCCAATGAAATGGATCAAGCGCCTGCTGGCCCTGATCGCGATCCTGTTGCTGCTGGTCGTGATTGTCGCGATCTATCTGGTCGCGACCTTCGACGCCAACGACTACAAGGAGCGCATCGAGGCCGAAGTCCGCGACGCTACCGGCCGCGAACTGACCCTGGAAGGCCCGATCGGCCTGACCTTCTTCCCCAACCTCGGCCTGCGTCTGGAAGAGGTTCGCTTCGGCAATGCCGAGGGCTTTGGCGACGACCCGTTCGCCGAGCTGGATGTCGTCGATGTCTCCGTGGCGGTGATGCCGCTGCTGCGCCGCGAACTGGACGTGCGGCACATCGAGGGTGACGGCGTACGCCTGAACCTGGCGCGCGACGAAGACGGGCGCACCAACTGGGACGACCTCACCGAGCGCGCCGAGGAGGCCCGCGACGAGGCCGTCGGAGCCAACAACGGCGAGGAACGCACCGCCACCGAGTCCCGCCTTGCGATGGAGCGCATCGGCATCGCCGGCGTGACCCTGACCAACACACGGGTCAACTGGGACGACCGCATGACCGGGCTCCAGGCCACGCTGGATCCGTTCCGCCTGGAGGTCGGTCGCTTCCGCCCCGGCGTGGAAACCCCTCTGGAAATGGAGGCCGTCGTCAACGCCGAGGGCGGTGACCTACCGGAGCCGGTGGAGTTCGCGATGGACCTGGAAGGCCTGCTGAACGTGGACCTTCTGAGCAACCGCTATTCGATTCGCCGCCTGAACGCGACCTTCGGTGTGGAGGGAGCCGGCTTGCCACGCCCCATCGGGGTCTCGCTGGAAACCGACGTCGCGCTCGAAGTGGCCGATCAGGCGAGCATGCGCTTCGAGCGTGTGACGGTGGGCCTGGGCGACATGCGGCTAACGGGCTTCGCCGAACTGACTGGCCTGGATGCAGCCGAAGACCTGGCCGTTCGCAGCGAACTTCGCAGCAACACGTTTTCGCTGCCGTCCCTCATGGAAGACCTCGGTCTCGAACCGCCGAAAACGAGTGATCCGGATGCCTTGAAACGCGTGGCGCTGGACCTGTCGGCCAACGGCAGCCTGACGTCTCTGGAGCTGAGTCCGTTCCTGGTAACCATCGATGACACACGGCTGGTCGGCGATGCCCGCCTGGATACCAGTGGCGAACGCCCGCTGTTCGACTTCAACCTGAGCGGAAACGAGTTCAACCTTGACCGATACCTACCCCCCGAAGTCGAACGGGCGCGCACCGAAGGCGCCCCCGCCAATGGCGAGCGCGACGACGATGACGATGACGACATCGCCATCGAACTGCCGGTCGAGCTGCTGCGCGGCATCGATGTCCGCGGCGAAATGGCGCTGGAACGTCTGAACGCCCTGGGCATGGTGATGCGCAACATCCAGCTCGAGATCCGCGCCAACGAAGGCGACTGGCGCATCGACCCACTGGAGGCACAAGCCTACGAGGGCCAGCTGACCAGCCGCCTGCGCGTCGACGTGCGCGAGGATACGCCGCGCTACGAACTTGCGGCGGACCTGGGCGAATTGGACATCGGTGCACTGCTGGAGGACATGCAGGGGGACGAAGCGCGTCTGATGGGCATCGGGGATCTGGAACTGGATATCGCCACCCGCGGCAACACCGTCAATGCCTTGCGTAGTGCCCTGAACGGCTCCGGCTCCATGGCGTTCTCCGATGGCGCGGTGCGTGGCATCAATGTCGCCCAGGTAATCCGCCGCGCAGAGGCGCGGCTGCGCGGCGAGCGTCTGGAAGAAGACGAACCCAACCAGACCGACTTCAGCGACCTCACCGCCACCTTCGACATTCGTGATGGCGTCGTGCACAACGACGATCTCGAGGCCAATTCCCCGCTCCTGCGCATCCGCGGCGAGGGCCAGGCCGATCTGACGGACGACACCCTCGACTACCTGTTGAACACCACCCTGGTCGACACCATTGAAGGCCAGGGCGGGCGGCCGCTGGACGACCTGCGCGGCATCCGCCTGCCGATCCGCATCACGGGCACCTTCGGCGACCCGAGCTTCCGGCTCGACCTGGAAGACATCCTGCGCGAGCGCTTCGAGGACGACGCACGCGAACGTCTCCGGGAAGAAGGCGATCGCCTGCGCGACAGCCTGATGCAGCGCCTCGACGGTGGCCGCAGCGACGACGCCGACGACGAGACCGAAGAGTCCGGCGAACGCGACCTGCGCCGCGAGCTGGAGCGCGGCCTGCGCGAGCGCCTGCGGTAATCGTGCCGGCAGCCCTGGCACTCAAGCGGCCGGCCCTCGGGGTCGGCCGCTTCGTTTCTACCTGAGGGAAACACTGAGCGCGATGACACCCTTCGCCGAACGCCTGCTCGGCTGGTTCGACCGGCACGGGCGCAGCGACCTCCCCTGGCAGCACCCGCGCACGCCCTATCGCGTCTGGGTCTCCGAAATCATGCTGCAGCAAACACGCGTGGAGACGGTGATCCCGTACTTCCAGCGCTTCATCGAGCACTTCCCCGACGTCGAATCACTCGCGGCCGCCGAGCAGGACGCGGTCCTGCATCTGTGGTCGGGCCTGGGCTACTACGCCCGCGCCCGCAACCTGCATCGCGCAGCCCGGTACATCGTGAGCGAGCATGGCGGGGGCTTCCCGGATATGCGCGAGGCCCTGGAACAGCTCCCCGGCATCGGCCGCTCCACGGCGGCCGCGATCATCGCCCAGGCCCATGACCGCCCCGAGCCCATCCTGGACGGCAATGCCAAGCGCGTGCTCGCCCGCCACGCGGCCATCGATGGCTGGCCCGGCAGCCCGGCCGTGCAGCGCGAGCTGTGGGCCGAGGCCGAAGCCCGCACCCCAACTACCCGCTGCGCGGACTACACCCAGGCCATCATGGACCTGGGCGCCCTGCTGTGTACGCGTACCCGCCCCGACTGCCCGCAATGCCCCGTGGCCGGCGACTGCCAGGCACTGGCGCAAGACCGGACCGGGGAGCTGCCCGCGCCGCGCCCGCGCAAGGACCTCCCCACGCGCATCCGCCACGCCGCCCACCTGCAAACCGCCCAGGGCAGCCTGCTCGTGCAACGCGAGGCACAGGGCATCTGGGGCGGGCTGTACAGCCTCCCGGAGGCCGCGGATGCACCCGAACTGGACCAGTGGGTGCGCAGCCAGTGGCCGCAAGCCGAGGCCCACGACACCAACGGGCTGCGCCACACCTTCAGCCACTACCACCTCGATCTGCGCATCCACTGCTACCGTCTCCCGCCGAACGCGTGTGGGATCATGGAAGGCGACAGGTCGATTTGGTATAAACCCGGCACATCACGGGCGGTCGGCATCCCGGCCCCCATCCAGCGTTATCTGCACGACCACAAGGATTCCGGCAATGGCACGAACCGTTAACTGCGTGAAGCTCGGCCAGGAGGCCGAAGGCCTCGACTACCCGCCCTACCCGGGCGAGATGGGCAAGAAGATCTACCTGAACGTCTCCAAAGAAGCCTGGAATGCCTGGCTGGCGCACCAGACCATGCTGATCAACGAATACCGCCTCACCCCGGTCGATCCCAAGGCGCGCAAGTTCCTCGAAGAGGAAATGGAAAAATTCCTGTTCGGAGATGGCTCGGAAAAGCCAGAAGGCTTCGTCGACCCGAACCAGTCCTGATTCCGGGCGGTTCGGCCGCGTTTGCTTGACGTGGACGCCCCGGACCGCTTTAATACCGCCCTTCGCCCAAAGGGCGAATCCCTCCGAAAAATGGCCGGGTAGCTCAGTCGGTAGAGCAGGGGATTGAAAATCCCCGTGTCGGCGGTTCGATTCCGTCCCCGGCCACCATTATCTCTCCTGTGGCACCATCCTTCCCATGAGCGTTCGCCGTATCCTGCGCGTGGACCCCCGACGTGCGTCGTGCCTTCGGCCTGGTACCTGATCCGACTTTGAGTGTCCCCGAATGGCTTAATGGCTATGCGGCCGACTCATGCTCGACATCCCAGCCCGGGAATACGAGTACGGCGGGGTGGCAGCGCAATGCCCTTGCCAGGACCTTGGCACGATCAACACCGAGTCGTACGCGGTCATTCTCAATGGCCGAAATGGTCGACTGGGGGATCCCGGAGGCATTCGCCAGATCGTTCTGGCTCATTTCCTGAAGCTCACGCAGGATCCGGACCGATTCGCCAACCGAAACCTCAACCCTCTTCTTAGCCTTGCGATAATCACTCATGTCACGCCCTCCCGTAATCGTGGGGAGTTATCTTCTCGACTTCTACGAGCACCTTGTCCTTCTCCACCCGGTAAATAACGCGGTACTGGATATTCAGTCGCGACGATCGGAAGCCTTTCCACTTACCGGACAAGGCTTCGTCGTTGAAGCCCCGAATATGCCGCAACCCCTGCGGACCGGAGATGGTGACGATGTCCTTCCACTTCTCGTACCGCTTCTGAACTTCAGCAGGCGCGGCCGCCAGGTTCTTTTCTACCCTCTTGTGTTCAAAGACATCCCACATAGCAAATAGAGTATGTATGCCAAATATGGTATGTCAACTTTGGCATCCCGACGCGAGGGCGGAAGATACGGCATCGTGGCATCATCCTTCCATGAGCGTTCGCCGTATTTTGCGCATGGGGCACCCCGACCTGCGTCGCGTCTGCGACCCGGTACCCGACTCGCACTTTGACAGCCCCGAGCTGTACGCCCTGGTGGACGACCTGGTCGACACCATGCATGCCAACGAAGGGCTTGGCCTGGCCGCCGCGCAAATCGGCGTGGCGCAACGCGTGGCCGTGATCGAGATCCAGCCGGGCAACACCCGCTACCCCGGTGCCGTACCCACCGGCCGCCTCGTCCTCGTCAACCCGACCGTGACCGTGCTGGACTCAACGCCCCAGTGCTACTGGGAAGGCTGCCTGTCGGTCCCCGGCCTGCGCGGCGAAGTCGCCCGGCCGCGCCATATTGCCGTCGACTACCGCGAGCCGGATGGAACGCCCCGCCACCTGGAAGCCGAAGGCTTTCTCGCCACCGTGTTCCAGCACGAGATCGATCATCTCGACGGTATGCTCTACATCGACCGCGTCACCGACACCACCCGCCTCGCCTTCCTCGACGAGTACCGCGAATTCCACGCGACTAACTGACGACAAGATGCAACCGGCTGTCCTCGGCAAGGGATACCCGTCCGCCGAAGCGGCGTGCCTCGCGGTCCATGGTGGCCGCCAGCCAGCGGGCGTCGTCAGTCGCGGCATGGTTCAGGCGCAGGTGGCGGATCTGCAGCGGCACCATCTGCAAGCCGGCGAGCCGCCCGTCCTGTAGCGTGGCGATGTAGAGAAGCGACAGGTCACCGCGGTAGGCCTCGTGGCCGCCAATGCCCTCGTAGTCGTTCAGCAGGTCACCGCAGCCGTACAGGATCAGCCGCCCGCGATGGACTTCCAGCGCCCGCGGGTGGTGCGACGAGTGTCCATGCACCAGATCGACCCCGGCACGGTCGATGACCCCGCGCGCAAACGCGGTCTGCTCCTGCGAGATCGGATAGCCCCAGTTGCTGCCCCAGTGGATCGACAGCACCACCTGGTCGCCCGGCTGGCGCACCGCGGCGATCTGCTTGCCGAGGCGGTCGATGGTCGCATCCGACAGGTCGGGCAGGTAGTGCACACCGCAGCGCCCCGCACCCGCTACCCAGTCCCCCGGCACCCCGCTGCTGCGATGACCGGCCGCGAACACCAGCACCCGTCCACCCTGCGGACAGGCGAGCACCGCCGGCGCCTGCGCACCGTCGGTATCGTGCCCGGCCCCGACAGCGCACAACCCGGCCTCCTGCAGGGTGCCCAGGGTCTCCTCCAGCCCGGGGCGGCCCCAGTCCAGCACATGGTTGTTGGCCAGCACGCAGCAGTCCGGCGCGGCCACCTGCAGGCAATCGATATTGGCCGGGTGCATGCGGTAGTGCACGGCCTTGTCGGGCCACGGCTCGTCGCACGTGGTGACCGCTGTCTCCAGGTTGATGATCCGCAGATCGGCCTCGGGGCCCTGCAGCAAAGGCAGGGCATCACCCCAGATGTAGCCCGGTTCCACAGCGCGGGGCACCGGGCCGTTGGCGCGCTCGGCCAGCGCCACGTAGTCGCGCGCATCGCGCACGTAGCCTTCGTAGAGCTCGGGGTCGGAGGGCGTCGGCTGGATCTGGTCGATGCCGCGCCCGGTCATCACGTCCCCGGCCAGGATCAGCCGGACGGTGTGGGTCTCGTTCATGCCGCTGCACCTCCCGTCCCTTGAGTGAAGCACATGCGCACCGGGGCGGCGCGGGACGCCGCGATCTACACTCCGATCAGAGCCCCGCAAACCTTTACGGAGGGCGTGAACATGCCCGGCAACGTATCCGATCCGATGCTGTTCGCGCTGGAGGGATCGCGCGAATTCGGTGGCCGTGTGGCCGAACACATGGTCCTTCCACTAGCGGAGCACGAGGAACGCGGCTTCGAGGACGGCGAGCACAAGGCGCGGCCGCTGGAGAGCGTGCGCGAGCGGGATGTGTACGTACTGCACGCGCTGCACTCCGACCCCGAGCGCAGCGTCAACGATCGCCTGTGCCGGCTGCTGTTCTTCCTCGCCTGTGTGCGCGACTCCGGCGCTCGCCGCGTCACCGCGGTGCTCCCCTACCTCGGCTATGCACGCAAGGACCGCCGCACCCAGCCGCGCGATCCGGTCACCATGCGCTACCTCGCGCAGCTGATCGAGGCCATGGGCGCCGACCGCGTAATGGCACTGGAGGTGCACAACCCGGCCGCCTACGACAACGCCTTTCGCTGCCCGCGCGAGCACCTGGAGATGCGCAGCCTGTTTGCGCTGCACCTCGCGCCCGAGCTGCAGCCGGAGACCCGCGTGGTCGTCTGCTCGCCCGATGTGGGCGGGGTGAAGCGCGCGGTGCGTTTTCGCGAACGCCTCGCCAATCAGCTCGGTCGGGAGGTGGGCGATGCCTTCTTCGAAAAGGCCCGCGCCGGCGGCAAGCTCACCCTCGGCCGCCTGATCGGCGACGTGAGCGATGCCACTGTGGTGCTGGTGGACGACCTGATCGCCACCGGCAGCACCCTGCTGCACGCCGCACGCACCTGCCGCGAGACCGGTGCCCGACGCGTGCTCGCGGTGGCCGCGCATGGCGCATTCACCCGCGGCGCGCAGGACAACCTCGCCAGCGACGCCTTCGAGCGGGTGCTGGTCACCGACACCATCCTCCCGCCGAAGATCGACCACGAGGCGCTGGGCCAGCGTCTGGAGATCGTCTCCGCCGCGCCCCTGTTCGCCCAGGCCATCACCCGCCTGCACGCAGGCGGGTCGCTCACGGACCTGCAGGAGGACTAAACCGCGGCACTTGCCCGCTGCCGATATAGCCGTCCGCCAACGCCAGGTACTCCGCGGCCTTCGCCCGCCATGGCTCCCACTCGCGCCGCGGCAGCTCGAAGATGTGCCACAGCGCGAGCTTGGCCCGCACACAGGCCTGTCCGCACTTGTAGAACGCCAGCAGCCGCGCCTCCGGCCAGTCACCGCTGTGCTCGCCGTACACCCGGAACAACACCCGCCCCACCTCCGGCGCTCCCAGCCGCTCGCACTCCATCGCCAGGAACGCCAGCTCGTCCGCCGCATCCAGCGTGCGCAGCTCGCGGTTGAACTCCAGACAGTCGAACACCACCGGCTCCGGTGTCAGGCACACATGCTCCGGACGCAGATCGCCGTGCCCCTCCACGATGCGCCCCTGTGCCACGCGCGCGTCGAACAGCGCCGGGGCTTCCTTGAGCAAGGCCGTCTGCGCCTGCAGGATGCGCTCGATGCGCGCGCGGTCCTGCTCGGGCACCGACTCCAGCAGCGCCTCCAGGGTGCCTCGCACCGTCTCCAGCAGCCGGTGGCGATAACCCTCCGCTGTCAGCGCCACCGGCTCGCAGCCCGCATAGAACGCCGCCAGACGCGCCCCCAGCCGCTCCAGATCCACCTCCTGCAGCCGCCCCTCCCGGATTACCTGGTCCAGCATGCGCTCCGCCGGAAGCCGTCGCATCTGTACCAGCCAGTCCACGGTGTCGCCATCGCCGTCCAGGTTCAGGCGCCCGGCCGCATCCCTGTTCAGCGGGATCGCCCCCAGATAGGTATCCGGCGCCAGCCGCCGGTTCAGCCGCACCTCCGCCGTGCAGTCGCGCCCGCGCGCCGCCAGCGTGCTGAAATCCAGAAACGCATAGCGCACCGGCTTCTTCAGCTTGTACACATGCCGCCCGGTCAGGAACACCCACGACATGTGCGTCTCGATCACCTCCACCCGCGCCGGCCGCTCCGCCGGATACGCCTCCGGCCGACGCAGGAACGCGACCTTTTCGCCGATGCTGCAATCGTCCACCTGCGCTGCCCTCCCACCCCCGACCCGTTCGCGCGGCCGCCATCCACCGCGCATCCACGCTGCCCTTTCCCTGGGAGCCTAGATCATCGGGGTACCTACTCGTGGCGGGGCATTCTTGCCCGCGAGATGCACAGGCAAGGAAGCAGCCATGATCTGGATGCGCGGCGCCATCGATACCGCGGGGGGTGGTCTAGACTCGAAATACAGGGGATCCGGGACGCCTCCGAGGCGTACGCCGGGGCATGTCGGCCGGGCCGAGAAACCGGGTCCGGTGCAACCCTGGCGCACGCGGGGCGACCAGTACAACCGGTCGAGGAAACATGGATTCAGATCTTGTCCGTCTCACCCGGCGCCTGGTCCTGGCGCGCACCGAACAGCTCCGACCCAGCCGCTGGCGCCCATCGGCGGATATCTACCGCAACCGTCGCGGCTGGCTGATCAAGCTGGAGTTGGCGGGGGTCGACCCGGGTGCAGTGCGGGTGCAAGTGCACGAACGCTTTCTGGTGGTCCGCGGTCGCCGCCGCGATTCACCGCCCGGGGCGGGCCATGCCTGCCAGCGTCTGGAAATTCCCTACAGCGAGTTCAGCCGCACCTTCGAGCTGCCGGCGGACCTGGAGTCCGCCCGCATCGAGCGTGAGGCGCGCCACGGCATGCTGCTGCTGAACATCCTGCTGAACGAGGAGGAGCCATGAGCGAGACCACTCAGCCGGATGCCCTGCTGCTCCCGGTCCTGCCGTTGCGCAACTCGGTCCTGTTCCCGATGACCGCCGGGCCGTACTCGGCCGGGCGCAAGGGCTCGATCGCGGCGCTGGAAAAGGCGGCCGAGAGCGCCGACAAGTCGGTGGTGATCGTCGCCCAGCGCGAGCCCGAGGTGGAGGAGCCGGGGTTTGCCGATCTGCACCCGATCGGCACACGCGGGGAGATCAAGCGCCTGATCCGCTCGGAGGAGACGGTGGAGGTGATCGTCGAGGGGATCGAGCGCGTGCGCCTGGAGAGCACCGAACGCGAGGGCGACTGCCTGATGGCGCGGGTAACCCCGACGCCTGTGGTGCTGGAGCCGGGGCCGGAGGCCGAGGCGCTGAAGCGCGAACTGGTGAGCCTGGCGCGGCAATTGCGCGCCGAGGACTCGCAGTTCGGCACCCGCGACCTGGCGGTGCTGCTGGACCAGGTCGAGGACCCGATGCACCTGGTGTACCTGCTGGCGACGCTGCTGGAGCTGGACCTCGCGCAGGCGCAGGAACTGCTGGCGGCCTCCGAGCAGCAGGCGGCGATGCGCCTGCTGCTCGGCTACATGCGCCGCGAGTACGAGGTGCGCAAGCTGCGCCGGCAGATCGTCGGCGAGGCCAAGATGGAGATGGGCCGCGAGCAGCGCGAGTACCTGCTGCGCCAGCAGCTCAAGGCAATCCAGAAGGAACTGGGCGAGAAGGCCCCCGGCGCCTCGGAGGTGGAAGAGCTGCGCGAGCGCCTGGAGTCGGCGGAGCTGCCGGCGCCGGTGCGCGAGGAGGCCGAGCGCGAGCTGACGCGGCTGGAGGGCATGCCGGCGGCCTCGCCGGAGCACGGGGTGATCCGCAACCGCCTGGACCTGATCCTCGAACTGCCGTGGGCCCGGCGCACCGAGGACCACCTGGACGTGGCCCGCGCCCGCCGCGTGCTGGACGAGGACCACTACGACCTAGCCGACATCAAGGAACGCATCCTCGAGCATCTGGCGGTGCTGCGCCTGAACCCGGAGGCGCGCGCACCGATCCTGTGCTTTGTCGGCCCGCCGGGGGTGGGCAAGACCTCGCTGGGCAAATCGATCGCGCGCTCGCTGGGGCGCGAGTTCGAGCGCCTGAGCCTGGGCGGGCTGCACGACGAGGCGGAGCTGCGCGGCCACCGCCGCACCTACGTCGGCGCCATGCCGGGGCGCATCATCCAGGCCATGCGCCGGGCCGGCAGCGCCAACCCGGTGCTGATGCTGGACGAGGTGGACAAGGTTGGCCAGGACTTCCGTGGCGATCCGGCCTCGGCCCTGCTGGAGGTCCTCGATCCGGCGCAGAACACCGAGTTTCGCGACAACTACCTCGATCTGCCGTTCGACCTGTCGCGGGTGATGTTCATCACCACCGCCAACACCCTGGACACCATCCCCGGGCCGCTGCGCGACCGCATGGAGGTGGTGCGCCTGTCCGGCTACAGCGACGAGGAGAAGCTGGAGATCGCGCGGCGCTACATCGTCGAGCGCCAGCGCATCCAGGCCGGGCTGGGCGCGGAGCAGTTCCAGGTGCCGGACGCGACGCTGCTGCGGGTGATCGCGCGCTATACCCGCGAGGCCGGGGTGCGCGAGCTGGAGCGCATGGTCGGCCGTCTGGCGCGCAAGCTGGCCCTGCGCATCGCCGAGGCCGGCGAGGTGCCACCGACCATCGAGCCGGAGCTGCTGGGCGAGCTGCTGGGGCGCGAGCGGTTCCGCCCGGAGGAGGCACGCAAGGATCTGCCAGCGGGTGTCGCCACCGGCCTCGCATGGACGCCGACCGGCGGCGACGTGCTCTATATCGAGGCAATCCGCATCCCCGAGGAGGGCAAGGTGATCCTGACCGGGCAGCTCGGCGACGTAATGAAGGAGTCGGCGCAGGCGGCGCAGAACTGGGCGCTGGCGCATGCCGGCCGGCTCGGGTTCCGGCCCTCGCCGGGTGGCATCCACATCCACGTGCCGGCCGGCGCCATCCCCAAGGACGGCCCCTCCGCCGGGGTGACGATGGCGACGGCGGTGGCCTCGCTGTACAGCGGCCACCCGGTGCACAGCGACACCGCGATGACCGGCGAGATCACGCTGTCGGGGCTGGTGCTGCCGGTGGGCGGGATCAAGGAGAAGGTGCTGGCCGCGCGGCGCGCCGGGTTCCGCCGGGTAATCCTGCCGCACGACAACGAGCAGGACCTGGAGGACCTTCCGGATACCGTGCGCGAGGAGATGGAATTCCTGTTCGCCGAGCGCATCGAGGACGCGTTGCGGGCCGCGATCCCGGAACTGCTGCCGCCGCCGCAGGAAGCGGCCACGGAGGAGGTAGGCGGCTACCGCTTCGCGCCGCCGATGGGAAACGACTCGAACGCCCCCAGGGGAAGCGCCGAATAAGCCCAGGCCGGCTACTTCTGCGCAGGAGGGTGGTCGACCCCAAACCGGGCTGCCGCGCATGCGCAGCGCCGGATGCGCCGAACCGGCCGCAAGGCCCGGATTCGGCAGGGTCCGGCCGTCGCGCTGCACTGGCCGAGCAACGACACGGCCGTGATCCCACCGAGTACACGGTCACGGCAAGACAGAGGAGGCACCATGCAGATCCCCCTGGAACTCAACTACCACGACGTGGATCGCTCCGACTGGAGCGAGGAACTGATCCGCGACCGCGTGGCACGGCTGGAGCGGATGTCGGACGAGATCGTCTCCTGCCACGTGATCGTCTCGCAGCCGCATCACCACCGGCACAAGGGCAACGCCTACAAGGTGACCATCGAGGTGCGCCTGCCGCGCAACCGCCGGCTGGTGGTGCACGAGGAGCCGGTGACGGTGGAGCAGGCCAGCCATCTTTTTCCGGTGATCAACCGTGCCTTCGACGCGATGGAGCGCCGCCTGTCGAAGGCCGTGCACCAGACCGCGCGCGCGACCCTGGCGCCGGCGGATCAGGAGAACCGGGGGCTGGTGGTGCGCGTGTTCAAGGACGATGGCTACGGCTTTCTGCGCACGCCGGACGGGCGCGAGTTCTATTTTCACGAACATGCGGTGCTCGGACACGACTTTCCGCGCCTGGCGGTGGGCACCGAGGTACGCTTCGAGCCGTCGATGGGCGAGGAAGGGCCGCAGGCCAGCACGGTGCGCCTGGTGAACAAGCCGGGCGAGCGCGAAACCGACCAGACCCGCGAACGCGAGGACGTGCCCCCGGAGTGGCGCGGTAGCGACTGACCCACCCCCTGCCCGTCCAGGCCACGCCCCGAACAAACCAACGGAGGCCTCCACCATGACCGACGAATCCGGCCCGCTCCTCGATATGAACCCGGATACCGTGCAGCGGTTGATCGAACTGGCGCGCGACATCCAGGGCCGCGAGTACACGGACATCAGCGACAACCGTGATGCCCCCTCCGGCGCGGAAACCCCGCCAGACCCGGACGAGGAGTCCTCCACGCCGCGGTTCGACACGGCGACCGAGGAGTTTCGCTCCACCATCGACGACCTGGAGCCCGATCAGCAGCAACAGGTGGTGGCGCTGTTCCGCCTGGGGCGTGGCGACTACGACATCGCCGAATGGGAGAACGCCCTGGCCGCGGCGCGTGACGACTGGAGCCCGGGCACAGCCGACCATCTGCTAAGCCACGCGATGCTGGCGGATTCTCTGGCGGCCGGCCTGGTGGCGCTCGGTTACTCGGTGGAGTGAGCCGCCCGTCGGGGATAGTCGGCCTCGCCTTCCTCGACGAATCCCGCGAGCTCCACGCGGAGGCGTAGGCATCACGCCCCGTGGAGGCGCGGCCAGGCGTTGCGCACTACCTCCGCCCCCAGCGCGTCCAGCAGCGGGTGGGCCGCCAGGCCGAGCAGGCCATCGGTCAGGGGATTCTCGTCGCCGCAGCGCACGGCCAGTTGCAGATGCGTGCCGCGCGCAATCGGAGTCAGCCGGTAGCAGCCCTCGCAGGAGAGCCCGGCCAGCGCGCGCCAGCCGAGCAGACGCGGCGGGACGGCGACCAGCACTTCCACGTCGAAGGTTAGCGGAACCCCGGCCACCCGCACACACCAGCGGTAGCGCTCGGGCCCGACGCAGGTAATGGAGTCGATGGCCTCGCTGTAGGCGGCGAACGCCTCCACCCGGGCCATCAAATCGAACACCGCCTCCGGAGCAGCGTCGATCTCCATATCGTGGTGGATCACCGCCATCGCCCACCGCTCCAGGTTGCAGGGTCGCCGCCGGGCGGGCCGACGGCGCAGGCCCAATCAGTCGTGCACGATGATGCGGGAGCCCGCGGCGTCGATATCCACGCGGGAGCTGGAGTAGGCGCAGGCCTTCGCGATGTCCTCCAGCTCTGGCATGTCATTGAGCTCCGCCAGACGATGCAGCAGGCTGCCGCCTTCGCAATCGCGCGGCACACCGTTGTCGTCCAGTGTGCAGCCGAATTCGCCCTCGTTCACCGACCAGTCCATGTCGGCCGGCATCTTCAGCACCACCGGTTCCTCATGCATCACCTGGAACTTCGCCCGCATGGCGTTCTTGCCGTCCTGCCAGTCGAGCACCGGCATGTTTTCTACGCTGCGCATAGTGAGCCTCCTTCGCGATTCCGCGAGGTTGCATCGGATTTAGCCGGGCCGTTTCCTGCCCCTTCCCTTGGACGCTAGACCCCGTCCTCGAGGCGGTCAAAGGTGACCCCGGAAGCGATGGGGAAGGGGCTATGCCGTATTTCATCAACGGCATGGTGGATTTCTTCGGGGAGGGACAGCGCAGGGCCAAAGGCAAGGTCTGACCCCGGCGATCACGGGAACAGCCCTGTTTCTAGGCGCCCACGCTGGTAGGATCCTGAGCAGGAGTACAGGAATGCGCTTGATGAGAGCCGGACATTATTCTTGTCCCAGAATGCTCTCTGGATAACACGGAGAAGGGGCCACTTCATTGGACGAAGATACCGCTAAGTACTTTAGCAAGCGTCAGGTCGAGAAGCTCAAGGACCGCTTCAGGAAAGAACTCCGGGCTGCGCGCTCGCCCCAGCAGGCCCGCGAAGAGATTCAGGAACTGATCGAGGATCTTCTCGAGGTCGACAAGGAGTTAGCCTGGCGGCTCGCTGAGGACATCGAACAAATGGTTCTGGCTGACATGGCCGCGATCCGGGAACGCGATGTCCCAGTCATCGAAGCCCGCGGGCGCACGCGCTGGTATGCCGGCCCGCAACCGGATGACCTGTTCTGGCCGAGTCTTGAACGTCACCTCCTCGAGGACAAGCACTGGAGCGCGGACTCGGTCCAGTCGATCGACGAGCATTCCTCGTCCATCGTCGCGAGGCTCGCACCGCCGGAGTCATCGGAAAAGTTCTCGGCCCGCGGGCTCGTCGTCGGCTATGTGCAATCCGGCAAGACGGCCAACATGACCGCAGTGATTGCCAAGGCCCTGGATTCGGGCTACCGCCTTGTGATTATTCTGGCCGGAGTCACGGATGCCTTGCGTACCCAGACCCAGGAGCGGATGGAGGAGGATCTGGTTGCCGCCCACCCGGAACTCTGGGATCACCTGACTACCTGGGAGCAGGATTTCGATGCCGGGACGCGCCAGAACTTGGTGGAACCTAGGAAAGGCGGCATCCTTGCCGTCGTCAAGAAGAACACCCACGTTCTTGCGAGGTTGAGGGATTTTCTCGAGCAGACCGCGCTCTCGACACGCATGAAGCTGCCGGCCCTGGTGATCGATGACGAGACCGACCAGGCGAGCCCTGATGTCGCCAAGAAGACAGACGAAGACCCCACCACCATCAACAGGCGCATCCGGGAGATCCTCAGGCGTCTGCCCAAGTGCTCCTATGTCGGGTATACCGCGACGCCTTTTGCGAACGTCCTGATCAATCCGGGGGCGGAAGGGAACGAAGAATACGACCGCGACCTGTACCCGCGAGATTTTATTGTGTCGATTCCCGCGCCCGCGGATTACTTCGGTGCGGAGCGATTGTTCGGGCGTGACCTGCTGTCGGCCGATGATCCCGGGCCTTCCGGTGACGGTGTTGACGTTATCCGGACGATCCGCGAAGAAGACATCGAGACCATCCAGGGACTCGAAAAGGGAGAGGCGGGTCCTGACCAGGGGTTGCCCTCGTCGTTGCAGGAAGCACTCCTGTGGTTCGTGCTGGCGACGGCGGCGAGAACGGCGCGCGGTGATGAGGTGCATTCAACGATGCTGCTGCACACCAGTCGCCTTACCGAAGCCCACCAGAACCTCGAGCTGACGGTCCGGAGTTTCCTTGCCCAATTTCGCGATACTCCGGCAGCGGCCCGGCACAAGATGCTCAAGGACATCTGGGAGCGCGAGTATCCGCTCCAGCCGGCAACTGCGTTCGGCAGGGAACCGCTGGCCACCGACACCGTCCTAGAGCAAACGGACAAGGTCCTGGCGCGCACGCTGGTGGCTCAGGACAACTACGTGAGTGAAACGCGTCTTGAGTTTCCTAGGGACGGAGAACCTGTATGGGCGGTCATCATCGGGGGTGACCGGCTCGCCCGAGGAGTGACCTTGCCGGGTCTGGTCGTCAGTTATTTCGGGCGCAATGCCCGACAGTACGACACCCTGATGCAGATGGGGCGCTGGTTCGGTTATCGACACGGCTACGAGGAATTGCCGCGGATCTGGATGACTGCTGCAACGATGTCAAGTTTCCGTGAGCTGGCGACGATCGAGGCCGAATTGAGGGAGGAGATTTCCTATTACCGGGATGGCTCCATACGCCCGATAGACTGGGGTGTCCGCATTCGGAAAGTTCCCGGCATGCTGGTTACCCGGCGGCCCGCAATGCAGCACACGAAGGAAGCTGCATTGTCGTATTCCGGTGAGCACCTGCAGACTATCCGCTTCTACCACAGGGACACAGCCTGGCTGCAGCGGAACTGGCAGGCTGGTGGCCGCCTTCTGACACGGGCGGTGGAAGATCCGAGTGTGCATACCGAGCATCGGCAGAATGCGTTCCTAGTGCGGAACGTACCGGTGGACGCGATTCTCGAGTTCCTGCGTAACTACCAGACCTGTCGGGAACAGGTTCGCACCAACACCAAGGCACTGCGGGAGTACATCGAGAAGTACGAGTCCGCCGAACTGAGGCGCTGGAATGTGGCGGTAATGATGCCCGCCAGCGCGAAACCGGGAAGCCTGGCCCTTGGGCCGGTTGATCCGCTAAGGCTCGTCAACCGTGCTGCGCTCCAGAAGTCCCTTGAGCATTGCACCGACATCAAGGCGTTGATGTCTCGCATGGACATCCTGGTGGATACGGCCGGGCCCGTTCCCGAGAGGCGGGATTGGCCAGCGCTCAAGGATCATCGAGCGAAGGAGTACGGCGGGGAGCCGCCTCCTCTGCTGTTGCTGTATCCCATCGACAAAGATTCCGAACCGCGGGACACGCAGTCGACCACGCGCCAGTCGCTGGGTGCGGCGCACGACGTTCTCGGAATGGGGGTTGTGTTCCCGGAAGATCCAAGAGGTTTCAGCGGACACTACATCACAGTCTCCCTGGACGAGGTTGTGGCCGACGAGGAGGATGATCCGGATGGAGCGTGAGACGGACGAACAGCTCGCGCCGCCCGAGATCCTCTGGTTCTGGGAAAGCCTCGCCCGGCGCGTCGGAGAAAGCGACGATGGCTGGCTCGAGCCGAAGGGGTGTGGCCTGGGCGATCGTTTCATGCTGGCCCTTGGCGAGGTGGGGGCGCCGGCGGTGATGGTCGCCATCGAGCCTGACGAAAAGGGCTCCGATGGTCTCTCGGGAAGGAACGTGGAAATTGTCACGCGCACGGTGTCGACTGGTGGCCGCCGTCAGCGTGTCATCCGTCTGACCTGCCGGGAACCACGGCTGCGGCAGGTGTTCGCGGAACTGGTCGCCAGTATTCATCGGCGGATGTGCCAGGGGCGTTCCGGACAATCTGCCGTGCGGGACGCGGTAATGGATTTCCGGCGCCTGTTGGACGGTGGCGCTGGCGAGGCCATCAGCCGCGAAATCGCCGCAGGGCTGGCGGGCGAACTGATGCTCTTGCGGGACCTGGTGAAGCTGGACGCGGGGGGCTGGAGCGCATGGGAGGGCCCCCTTGGGGGTGAACACGACTTCCATCGCAATGGGCGCTCGTTCGAAGTGAAGACCTCCACGCGGCGCGCAGCAACCACGGTAGAGATCCACGGCATCCGTCAGCTCGACCCCCCGCCCAATGGGCTTCACCTCGTTCATCAGACGCTTGTCCCCGACCCCGAGGGCGAGATCTCCGTGCCGGCCCTCGTCGAGGCGCTGCATCAGGAAGTTTCAGATCCAGCGTCACTTTCGGAACGCCTGCTGGCGGTCGACTACTCGAATCTGTCGGCCAGCCGCTGGGAGGCCCATCGCTTCAGTGCCGGCCCGCGGCGATTCTTCGAAGTCGATTCCGACTTTCCCCGACTGACACCCGATCGGCTTGCCCGCGGCGCACTCGATCCCGGTATTGATTCCATCACGTTCTCCCTTCGCCTCGATGCAGTGGTGAAGTGGGAAGTTCCGCGCGACGAAAGCGACAAGATTCTCCAGGGATTCGTGCATGCATAACCTTCGTGTCGTCCGCTCCAGCGAGCCTTACAGCGATTACGGCAACTTGTCGGGCGAGGGCGCGAGACGGTTGCTAGGAACGCCGGCAACTGAACCGCTCCTGACCGCAATACGCGAAAGCGTGCAGAACAGCTGGGATGCCCACCTTCCGAACACCAGGCCGACTTACCTTCTCAGACTTCGAACCCTGTCGCCCGAAGAGTACCGGTTTCTACGGGAGGTGGTTTTCCGCGACCTGTCGCCTGACCCCGGGTCACCTCTTCGGGGTCTATTCCGGAGAAATGAGATTCGAGTTGCCGAAATTTGTGACTTCGGGACCCACGGACTGACCGGCAAGACACGCCCTTCGGAAGTGACCGAGGAAGAGGACTCCAGATTTGTCCGCTTCCTGAGAAACATCGGTGCACCGAGAAGGGAGGGCAGCCACTCCGGTGGAACTTACGGTTACGGAAAGTCTTCGCTCTTTTCCCTAGGCTCCTGCCAGACCGTCGTGGTCGACAGCCTGACGCAGGAGGAGGACGGCACGAGCGAGCGGCGCTTTATGGCCAGCCGGATGGGCGAAGAATTTTATGACCCGGAGACCGGCCGCAGCTTTACAGGCCGACACTGGTGGGGAGCGGGTGCTCCCGCCGGCGGCGCGGTGGACCCTGTCAGAAACGAGGAAGCCACCCGCCTTGCGGACGGGCTGGGGATGCCCGACCGCAAGGGGCGCAGTGGTACATCAGTGATGATCCTCGACCCGACACTGGAAGTGGAATGGGACGATCACGAGGGTCTTGCCGAACACGTCCAGAAGGCGTTCCTGTGGTTCTTCTGGCCGAAGATGGTGCCGTGGCCCGGCCAGCCCCTGAGCCCCATGGAATTTGCTCTAGAAGTGGAGGGTCAGCCATGCGAAATTCCCTCGGTCGAGTCGACGCCGCCCTTTCACCTCTATGCAGAGGCCCTTCAACAGGTTCGGTCGGCGCCGAACGGGGACACCAGAGAAGTTCGAAGCAGGCGACCGAAAGCGCACTTGGGCTGGATGGGATATCAGCGCGGCCTTCACGAGGAACGGACCTTCGACAGTGATCGGGATGTGGGCATTTCCATCCCGGATGTCAGCCGCCATGTGGCCTTGATGCGACCTGCCGAACTGGTCGTGAAGTATCTCGAAGGAACGCCGCTGCCCAACAACCGCCTCGAATGGGCTGGCGTGTTTGTGTGCAGTAACCACGAGGAGATCGAGCAGGCGTTCGCGGCCTCGGAGCCGCCGACCCATGATGACTGGAATCCCAGGTCATTGCCGAAATCTCCGAAGCGAACCTATGTCAACGTCGCATTGACCCGTATCAAGGAGCTGATGGATGAGCTGAACCCCGAGCGGCGCGACCCTTCCGGTGGCGCATCGGAAGGACTGGCCCCAGCCGCCGACATGCTCGGAGGCGCTCTTCTCTCGGGGGACGGCGATCGCGCACTGCCTCGCCATCGCCCAAAGGGCGGCCACAGCAAGCCGCGGGCATTGAAACTGTCAGGGCTGAAGCTGGAGAAGCTGGCAGCGGAGGGGCAGAAGACGGTCGCCACCTTCCGGTTCCAGGTCGTGGGGCGTGCGGGAACCAGCGTCGTCCTGTCCGCGGACCCCGCCATCGTGACGGAAGGGAGCGGCGAGTTGCTCGGTATTGCTCCGGATGGCGACAAGCCGGAAATCCGGGGATGGAATCTGTCAGGTGAGAACCATTCGCCATCCGAGTCTCTGGAAGTTTGCCTGCCCGAAGACTCAACCGAAGGAGAGCTTCGGGTGACTGTTCCGGTCGGCGTGGCTGTACGGCCCCGTCTAGCGGTCCGGGAGGCAGCAGATGAGTGAGGTCTTCGCATTTCCATTCCTGCGACCCAGTGTATCCCGCATTGAAGCTGGGCCTTGGATGGGGCCGGACACCGATGGTGCGTGCGTGCTTCCGGAACTGCTCCCGGACTGGGATTATTCGGTCAGTCTCGGTCTACAACGCACGCTGGAACTTGACCTAGAGGGTTTGTGGAGTGACACAGGACTCGGACCGTCCTCGAGTCTTCTGTTGCATGTATATGCCGCGACCGGGGAGCTCAAGCTGCGAAAGTGCATATTTGAACGGGCACTCAGGGATTGCTCCGGGAGCGTACAGCTCGACATTGGGCCCCTGGAGCTCGAAGGGGCCGAGCTGCAGGGCTACATCGACCTTGTGACAGTCCTTTCGGTCGAACGCGCAGAGCGTATCGAGCGGCTTGCGCCGATGGCTCCGGGCAGCCGATTGTGGGAAGACGAGTTCAGGTGCCGACTCGAAGGAGGAGGCGGCAGGCTGCCGATGGAGGCCAGAGACTTTTCCGAAGTTTCAGCACAGTACGCCTTGGCGCCCTGGTACTTCCGGCTCGAGGAAAGCCGACTCGACGACCGGTTTGAAGCGGCGTTTCAGGTAATCCTTAACACCAAGCGGCAGGATGTTCTCGACGCAGTTTCGCGCAAGGACACCCTTATGATGCCCATCCTGCAAGGTGACCTCGTCCGCCACATTTTGGCCCGCCTGCTCCGCAGTGAGGAATTCACCCTGCGCGCCGAGGATTACCCAAACGGCAGCATTGGTGCCGTTGCTGCCGCGTGGCTCGATGCGGCATTCCCCGACCAGACAGCGGGGCAAATCCGGGACATGTTCGAGCAGCGTCCTGCAGATTTCGAAGCAATAGTGTTCACCGTGTTTGGAGGGCAGCATGACGGTTGAGCTGTTCCCCAGACTTGACGGCTTTGCCGCCGATGCATTGTGGAACGAGGTCGCCCGGCTCTGTGGTCCGGTCGAGTTCGAGGATGTGCGCCATCCATCCGCCACATTTACGGCCACTGGCGGGACAAGGTGCAACTTCGACAAGCTGCGTCGCATCCGGAATGATCTTGTCCAGCTCGCCCGTGAACATGGATTTCCGGATACGCGCGGTGACGAAGAGGTCCGTCAGTTTGATTTTCGCGCCGCCCGCTATCTGGCTGAGGACGCTGGGATCCCCGCCTGCGAGGCATGTCGAAAGGGAGTCTGGGCGTACTTCACTCTGGTCTTGATGCCGGATCTGACCGATTGGCGATTCCCAGGACGAAAGCGCGAACGCTGGGCGGGCGGTATCCGTAATACATTTGGGGTCCTGTGGCGGCGTGGTTATCTAATCGGGGCCGACCACAATGATGGTCGCGGGCCAGGCTGGAACAGCCTCGAGCCACTCACACAAGATGCCCTTGTGCAAATCATTGAGCGCCCGGATCTTTCTGCCAGCCCAAGAACTGCACGGACGATCGCATCAGTCTGGAAGCGGATACGGCAGGAAAACCCCGGTGTTCCGATGGAAGCCCTGACTCGCGATGCCATTCGCAACCTCACTGCGTATCGAGTAACGCAGGACATCGACGGGCTTGGGGACAACGAGCTTCTAGGAAGAGTCAGCGCGGTATTTAACTCGGCCCTGAGAAATTTCTCTCGTCCGGGGTGACCGCGGCCTGCCCGGCCGTATTTAGACAGCGACTTCGGCGCTTTGGTCATCGGCCAGGGCCGTGCCACGCCCCTTCTCTTGCTCGTGAGCGACAAGCACTCCCTTCACGAGCAGCGCAATCTGTCGAGCGAGCCAGGGCGGTACGGCATTACCGACCTGATGATATTGCTCAGTGCGATTGCCCTCGAAGAAGTAGTTGTCGGGAAACGTCTGGATGCGGGCGGCTTCGCGTACCGTAAGGGATCGGCACTGTTCCGGGTCGTGGTGAATGTAGTAATGCCCGTCCTTCGAGATGTGGCTTGTTATCGTCTTCGCCGGCTCGTCTCGCAACTGGACACGGAAGCGGTCCGCAAATTTTCCACTCATCCAGTTTGCGTGGTTGGGAGCCAGACTCGGCAAGGAGAAGTCTCCAGCGCCGGAAGGAGAACGGCCGTACTCCCTGGCGAATGTCGCTGCGTAGACGTATCGACCCAGGTCACTGGGCATATGGGAGCGGGCCTCGTGGTTGAGCACGCTTTCAAGCCTGTCATCGTTCCACCACCACTCGAGCGCTTCGTGTTCCGGGAGCCGGCAGCTCGCTACCTTCGGACATCTCAGGCCACCACGGGACCAGCTTTGCCTGTCCCGTATCTCGCGACTCGTACGCTCGAGGCTGGACGCAATATCGCTCTGACCGTGACTCCGCGCGTCACGGGCGAGCTGGCTGATCTGATCTCGGACAGCGTCTACCCAGCCTTCCTGGCTGTCATCCCGAGACAGCCCGCTCCGAAGCGGCGGAAGACCGGCCAGAGCCTGACTGAGGGAGACCCTCTGGCGAGTTTCCAGCACCCCGGGGGCAGCTTCTATATCTTCCCGAACGCCGACCAGGAAGACCCGGTGCCGGGTCTGTGGAATACCGTAATCTTCGGAGCGGACCAGAAACTCGTGGCCTCGAAGGCAAGCGGGCGAGTCACCCCGCCTGAAGACGACCTCGGGATCAACGAGAGAGTGGACGCGATAACCCGGGCCGCTACTGCCCCGCCCGAGGGCTTCGTCGGGATCCACCAGGTCTTCCAGAATTCGGTGAAAGATGCGTTCGCCACCGACCCTGGAGGTAAGAATCCCCTTCACGTTCTCCATGACAAAGACGGCCGGGCGATAGTGCTGGATCAGCTTGAGGTATTCACGATAAAGAAAATGCCTCTTGTCTTCCTCGGGCACATACCCGGCGATACCGCGATTCCGGGCACGGCCGACAAGCGAGTACGCCTGGCACGGAGGGCCACCGATCAGGACACCATTCGCGCCGTCGAACCCTCGTTCATCGAGCTTGCCAGCGAACCACCTGTCATCGTCCGGGTCACCGAGCGTGACACACAGCGCTTCGTGGCTGGCCTCTTCCCATACATCTCGGGTTCTGTCCGAATAAGGGACGGAGGTGTGTCCCTGAACGTACCGGTAATAGTCGTCCAGGGAGCTTCCGCCTTCCTCGAGAAGTCGTTTGAATGCCCGGAGCCTCAGTGTCTTGTGAGCAGGAACCGAACATTCCGCGGACACCTCTATGCGAAAGAAGTCGCTGAGTGAGGCAAACCCTTCACCCAGCCCGCCAGGACCCGCAAAGAGATCAACTACCGGTATGCGCTGGTTCACTAACCTGTCCTTGAGGCCGAGAGTTGCCCCTGAGGAGCAGAGACCGGGATCATGTGCGAATGGTTGACGTAGTGGACAAAACCACCCGTTCCCGGATGATGTCCGGGATTCGGTCTGGCAACACGCAGCCCGAAATGAGGGTCCGACGCTTCCTTCACTCCCGAGGGTTTCGCTATCGGCTGCACGTTTCGGCACTCCCCGGAAAACCGGACCTGGTACTCAAAAAGCACAACCTTGCTGTCTTTGTACATGGCTGTTTCTGGCATCGACATCAGGGTTGCCGGCTCTGTACTACCCCCGCCACCAATCGAGACCGCTGGCAGGCGAAATTTGCAGCCAACATCAGGCGAGACCGCCGCAACCGGGAGACGCTTCTCGCTTCAGGCTGGCGCGTTCTCACGATCTGGGAGTGTGGACTCAAGGGACCGCAACCCAAAGACTCTGATCTGGCTTGGCTCCCCGGATGGATCAAGGGCGCCCAGCAGCAATATGAATGGCCTCACCCAAAGTAGCCAGCCAAGCCCTGCACGGCATGGTACCAGGTTCGACCCAGCCTTTCCCATACATTCCCGATGGAAACCGGATTTCATGCCGCTGGAATCATCGAGCTATCGCGAGCCCGCGAGGCCAACCGCCCGCTCGCCCAACGGACGCCGGCACTCTGCCGCCCGTCACTCAGGCGGCAGCGCACCCGGCTACCAGCGCTTACTCAAGCGCGATGAATTGATGGGAGACGAGGCATGAGGGATGTACTCTCTCGCCCCCCCGAAAGGCTCGTAACCGAAACCGCCGTCTGTCAGGGGGCGCCGTAGGCGTGGGCGGTGGTTTCCGGCATGGGCAGGGGGTGGAGTCGAACAGCCAGCGGGGGTGCGGCGGCAGTGGTCATGCGCCGTTCCCAGGTCAGGGCGTGGCGGACGATGAGGTCCAGGTCGTCGTACTCGGGTGACCAGGCCAGGACCTCGCGGATGCGCGATGCGTCTGCGGTGAGGGCGGGCGGGTCGCCGGCGCGGCGGGGGCCATGGATCAGGGGGAATCGGTAACCGCTGATGCGCTGCACGGACTCGAGGACCTGCAACACGCTGTAGCCGTGACCATAGCCACAGTTGAGGGCCTGCGAGGGGCCGCCCGCGACCAGATAGTCCATGGCACGCAGGTGGGCCGCGGCGAGATCTTCGACATGAATGTAGTCGCGTACGCAGGTGCCATCGGAGGTGGGGTAGTCGATGCCGAAGACGGTGATGTTCTCGCGTTCGCCCAGGGCGGCCTGACAGGCAACCTTGATCAGGTGGGTCGCATTGGGCGTGGCCTGGCCCAGTGTGCCGTCAGGGGCCGCGCCGGCCACATTGAAGTAGCGCAGACAGACGTAGCGCAGATCGCTCGCCTGGCCGAAGTCGGCGATCATCCGCTCGGACATCACCTTGGAGGCGCCGTAGGGGTTGATGGGCAGCAGCGGGCTGGTCTCGTCAACGGGGTTTTGAGCCGGGATACCGTACACCGCGGCGGTGGAGGAAAAGACCAGGAAACGCACGCCCGTTGCCTGGCACCCCTCCAGAAGATTCAGGGTGTTGCGGGTGTTGCTGCCGTAGTACCCGAGCGGGTCGGCCAGCGATTCCGGGACCACGATCCTGGCAGCAAAGTGCAGGACCCCGTCGAACGCGTGTTCCGCCAGGACCCGATGCAGGCGCTGCCGGTCGGCCATGTCCCCGACGATCAGCGCGGCGTGGCCAATGGCCCAGCGGTGGCCTGTGCTGAGATTGTCGTAGACAACTACGTCGTGGCCTTCCGCCAGCAGTTGGCGCACGACATGTGAACCAATATAGCCCGCCCCACCGGTTACCAGGATTTTCATCGTCAAACCTTCGTCTCGCCGTGAATCGCACGGCCTTACACGGATTAATGGGGAGCCGGGCTATCCCGGCCCGTACTGCCAGCGATACCAGGCCATGCCCCAGTACTCGTGCAGCGCCAGCCAACTGGCCCAGAGCGCACTGGCCTGAGGCCGAAAGGCCTCCAGGGACCCACCGGTATCACGTGGCACATACGCGCCAGTCGGGCCCGGGATGACCTCCAGGCCCGCGCGCTCGAATGACCAGATGGCGCGCGGCATGTGGTGGGCATGGCTCACGAGTGCCACGCGCTCGACTCCCTCCGCGCGCAGCTGCTGCGCGGAATGCTGGGCGTTGCCCCAGGTGTCGCGTGCATTGGGTTCCCGCAGGATCGGGTGAACGCCATATTCCTTCAGTACCTCTGCCATGTAGTCGGCTTCTGGAACTCGTTCCTCGGGGCCACCCCCCGAAACCATCACCGGCAGCCCGGTGCGGTGGTGCAGATGCGCCGCGTAACGCAGGCGCACCAGCGCGAGGTCATGGACGGTCTCGCCCGAGAATTCCTCGGCTCCACTGCGATACCCCGCCCCCAAAACCACGATTGCCTGCGCGCCCCTTAACTGGTCGTCGCCCGGCGGCGCATAGCCCTCTTGTAAAGGTTTCATGAGGGCATAACTAAATACAGGAGTAGAGAATGAATAGCTCAACAGGAGACCGATTACCAACAGCACTTTTCCAACATGTGTGCGGTAAACAGCCCACCCGGCAATGGCAAGTATGAGAGGCCCGGAAGGAGGTAGCAGGAGCCAATTGGCCAGCAGGCGCAGAGGAACGATGTCCAACGTTTTGCCCCGGTAGTAGACGCAAAATCAGGACCCCTATTTTGGACCCACCAACCGGATTTTGAAGGACCAAATAAACCGAACGAAAAACGCCCTAGCGTCAGACTAAAGACTGATGGTTTGGGGCGCGGGCCGCGTCTAACATCAGTGTTCCAGGGGAATAGCCAATACTAATAAGTGGTTGCTATTGCCCGCACCGTTCCGAGGCTAAACGGAGACAGGTCCGGGCACCCCCCAGGCCTGGTCCGGGTTTCGCCGGACAATGAAGTCGGCGGTGTCAATTTGGACTGACTTAACGCCTGAAAGGGGAGACGAGCGATGACCCTCAAGACCGGCCCACAGGGCACTTTTTTTATTCTCATGCTGTCCCTGGCATTCGTCCTGGTGACCACCAGCGCGTGCACGACGACCCCACACGCGGATGCCCCGTCCACGGTCGAAAAAGCCGCGGTGGACCAGTACATCATCGGCCCCGGAGACACCCTGACCATCGCGGTGCGCAACAACCCGGATCTGTCCACCTCGGTGGCGGTGCGGCCGGATGGCCAGATCACCACGCCTTTGGTGGAGGACGTCCAGGCCAGCGGAAGAACCCCCAGCCAGCTCGCCCGGGACATGGAGGACAAGCTGTCCGACTTCCTGCGCGACCCGATCGTAACGGTGATGGTGACCAACTTTGCCGGACCCTACGACCGTCAGGTCCGCGTGATCGGTCAGGCCGCCGAGCCGCAAGCCCTGCAATACCGCGAGGAGATGACCGTCATGGACGTGATGATTGCGGTCGGCGGGATCACCGACTTCGCGGCCGGCAACCGGGCCGTGCTAGTGCGCAACGAAGACGGTGAACGCAAGCAGTACCGGGTACGCCTGAACGACCTGATCTATGGCGGCGACATCTCGGCAAACGTGGCCATGTTGCCGGGTGACATCCTGATCATCCCGGAACGGCGCTTCTGATGGGCGACCGGCGCAGCGGAGCGATCCGCAGCGCCGGTGGACCAGCAGGATCGCGAAGGGACAGGCATCGATCGTCTCCCGGGCCCTTGGGGAGATGACCGGGGGGCAGCTTCAACATGCGGATACTCGGACATTATGTATCGCGGCGCATCCTGGCGCTGGTAGGGCTCGAGCTGGTTGCCATTTACATCGCGCTCTACCTGACGCTGGCCCTGTTCACCTTGTCGCTGGGCGCAATGGACCCGTGGATGCCGGAACTCCTGATCGCCGTGGGGGTTGTCCTGTTCGCGGTGATGCTGGCGGGCCTGTATGAACAGGAGTGCCTGGCAACCTTCAGTTTGCGCTCGGCTGTGGTACGCCTTGGCGGGGCCTTGATCCTGGCCGGCGTAGCGCTCGCGATCCTCGGGATGCTAACGGCCAGCAGCCTCGTTACACCCACGATCGTGGGCAGCAGCGCGGTCGTTCTGCTGGCCAGTCTGACGGCCGAACGCAGCCTCTTTCGAGGGCTGTCGGAAACCGATGCCTTCAAACGACGCGTTCTGGTTCTGGGCACGGGCAGCCGCGCCCGTTCGCTGGAGACGCGCCATGAGGGAGCCAGCGCAGGCGATGCCGCCTACCAGGTCGTGGGCTATGTCGCGACGGAGCGCGAAACGGACCGACCGGTCGACAATCGCCGCCTCTGGGTGCTGGATGCCCGAACCAGTCTTCTCGACGTGGCTCGCTCCCTGAACGTGGACGAGATCGTGGTCGGGATGCGGGAGCGCCGCGAGAACCTGCCGGTCAACCAGCTGCTGGAATGCAAGCTCAACGGCATCCGCATCACGGACCTGTCGTCGTTCTTTGAACGCGAGGACCGCCAGCTCCAGCTGGACGGGATCAACACCAGCTGGCTGGTATTTGGCGAGGGGTTTCGTCAGCACTGGCCGCGTACCCTGGTCAAGCGCAGCTTTGACCTGACGGCAAGCACGGCCCTGCTGATCGTGACGCTCCCGGTGATGCTGCTCACGGCCCTCGCGATCAAGCTCGACAGTCCGGGGCCGGTTCTCTACTGGCAAACCCGGGTCGGCCAGGGCAATGCCCCGTTCGAGATCTGCAAGTTCCGCAGCATGCGCAGTGATGCAGAGGGGGACGGGGTCGCGCGCTGGGCCAGTGGCGACGATGACCGCATCACGCGTGTGGGGCGCGTGATCCGCAAGCTGCGCATCGACGAGCTGCCGCAGATCATCAACGTCTTTCAGGGACGCATGTCGTTCGTGGGTCCGCGCCCGGAACGGCCGGTGTTTGTAGAGCAGCTCAGCGAGCAGATCCCGTATTTCCTCGCCCGCCACAGTATCCGCCCCGGCATCACGGGCTGGGCCCAGGTGCGCTACGCCTACGGTGCGTCGGTCGAGGATGCGCGCCAGAAGCTCCAGTACGACCTGTACTACGTGAAGAACCACACCCTGTTCATGGATCTGATGATCCTGTTCGAGACGGTCCGCGTCGTGCTGTTTGGCCGCGGGGCCCGCTGACCCATGAATCTCGCGGCGCCCAGTTATCTCCTGGCCGGCCTGGCCTTCCTCGTGCTTGCGGTGCTGGCCTTCTGGACCTGGCGCCAGCGCCCGGGGAGCCTGTGGGTCGCGGGTGCCGCGCTGCTCTCGGTCCTGTGGGCTCTGCACATGGCGCTCGTGGCGCACGCGATCGGCGAGGCCCCGGTCTCCGGAGGGGCCTTCGAGGTGCTGCGCAATGCCGGCTGGTTCGCGGTCCTGTTCGCCCTCCTCGCGCGTCGCGGCGACTCCGATTCCCGACCGCCATGGCCATTGCGCGCGGCGATGATCGCCACGGCTGCAGTGATGCTTGGGGTGTTTGCAGCCCTGGCCCTGCCTGCCCCCCTGGCCTATGGCGCCTGGGTGGGCATGGCGATGCTGGGGATGGTGGTGCTGGGCCTGGTGCTGGTCGAGCAGGTCTTCCGCAACACCCCCTTGCAGCGCCGCTGGGAGATCAAGTTCCTGAGCCTGGGCCTCGGGGCGATGTTCGCCTTCGACCTGTTCCTGTTTGCCGATCTCGTCCTGTTCGGGGCGATCAACAGCCCGGTCTGGCAGGCACGGGGTCTGGTGAACGCCCTGGTCGTGCCGCTGATCGCGATCTCGCTGGCGCGCCGGCCACTGCAGGCTCGCGAGGCCCCGGTGGTCTCGCGCCATCTACTGTTCCATACCGCGGCGCTGATCGGGGCCGGGCTCTATCTGCTCGCCATCGGGGCCGCCGGCTACTACCTGCGGCATGTCGGGGGCGATCTGGGTGCCTTCCTGCAGGTGGTCTTCCTGTTCGGCGCCGCCCTTTTGCTGGGCGTTATTGTGGCCTCGGGCAGCCTGCGCTCCCGCCTGCGCGTGTTCCTGGCCAAGCACTTCTTTCGCTATTCGTTCGATTACCGGCAGGAATGGCTCAGATTCACGGGCACGCTCTCGTCCGAGGATGACGAGATCCCGTTCCGCCAGCGGGCCATCCAGGCGATTGGCGAGCTGGTGGACAGCCCCGGGGGACTGCTGTGGGTACGCGACCGCAACGGCACCTATGCCCTGGAAGGCGTCCTCAACCTGGGCGACCCGAGTTATCCCCCGGAGGAACCGGACGGGGCGCTGGTGGATTTCGTCGCGCGCACCGGCTGGGTGATCGACCTCAACGAATACCGCCGGGACCCCGAGCTGTATCAAGGCATGCAGCTGCCCGAATGGCTGGCACAGAACACGCGCCTGTGGGTGGTGGTGCCGCTGCTCAAGGGCGATCGCCTGCAAGGGTTTGTGGTACTCGCCCAGCCCCGCGCACCGCGCAAGATCGACTGGGAGGAGCGCGATCTCCTGAAGACCGCCGGGCGCCAGCTCGCCGTATATGTCGCGCTGGTGCAAACCGACGAGGCGCTGCTCGAAGCCCGTCAGTTCGAGGCCTTTCACCGGCTCGCGGCCTTTCTGGTGCATGACCTGAAGAATGTGTCCGCCCAGCTGTCCCTGGTGTGTTCCAACGCGGAGCGTCATCTGTCGAATCCGGACTTTGTCCGCGATGCCCTGCGCACGGTGGGTAACGCTCGCGACCGGCTCGAACGGACCCTGGCGCAGCTGCGCCATGCGCAGACCACACCCGAGACGCCGAGCCGCATCATCCCGCTCGACCGGCTGCTGACCGAGGTCTCCGAGGCCAGCCGCCATCGCGCCCCCCTGCCGCGACTCGACCTGCGCGAGCCGGCGGCGGTAATCGGCGACCAGGAAGGACTTAAAAACGTCCTACTTAATCTTGTACGAAATGCTCAAGAAGCTACTCCGGATGATGGGTCAATCAATCTCAACCTTTACACCGAAGGGGGTTGGGCTATTGTAAAAATCGAAGACACAGGGAGCGGCATGGAACCGGCTTTCGTAAAGAATCGTCTTTTCAAACCCTTTCAAACCACCAAGGGAAACGCAGGGATGGGGATTGGTTTGTATGAGGCACGGGACCGCATTTCACGCATGGGCGGACGCATTACCGTTGACAGCGAGGCCGGAGTGGGAACGGTTTTCACCCTGAAGCTCCCCTTGCAGATGGCGCCGGCCATGGCCGAGCCATCGTGACCGCTGGTGATTGCGAGGGTTTTATGTTGAAGCTTCTCATCATTGAAGACGACCAGGGTCTGCGAAACCAGCTGAGCTGGTGCTTCGAGGGGTACGAGACCCTGCTGGCGGAAGACCGTGGAAGCGCCATGACCAAGGTGCGGCGCCATCAGCCGGAGCTGGTGACGCTGGACCTGGGCTTGCCACCGGACCCGGCCAATGCCTCCGAGGGTCTGGCGCTGCTGCAGGAGATCCTGGCGCAGGACCCGCAGACCAAGGTGATCGTGGTCACCGGAAACGACGATCGCGAGAACGCGCTCAAGGCCGTGGCCATGGGCGCATGTGACTACTACATCAAGCCGGTCGAATCCGATCTCCTGCGGACGATCGTGGATCGCGCCGCTCACCTGTACGCGCTCGAAGCCGAGAACCGTCAGCTGGCACGCCGGCCGGGGGCCGCCCTGAACGGGGTCGTCACCGGAGATCCGGGCATGCTGGACGTATGCCGGGTCGTGGAGCGAGTCGCACCCTCGGACGCCACGGTGCTGCTGCTGGGAGAGAGCGGGACGGGGAAGGAGATCCTGGCCCGCGCGGTGCACGATCTGAGCGACCGGGCAAACGAGCGTTTCGTGGCGATCAACTGCGCGGCGATCCCCGAGAACCTGCTCGAAAGCGAGCTGTTCGGATACGAAAAAGGCGCCTTTACCGGGGCATCGCGCCAGACCATCGGCAAGATCGAGCACGCCAACAACGGCACCCTGTTCCTGGACGAGATTGGCGACTTGCCGCACAGCCTGCAGGCCAAGCTATTGCGCTTTCTGCAGGAACGAAAGATCGAGCGCCTCGGTGGCCGCGCCGAGATCCCGGTCAATGTGCGCATCATCGGGGCCACGAACCAGGACCTGAAGGCGCTGATTCAACAGGGCGATTTTCGCGAAGACCTGTATTACCGCATCAGCGAGATCTCGGTATCCATCCCTCCCCTGCGCGAGCGCAAGGGGGATGCGAGCCTGCTGGCCCACTATCTGCTCGACCGCTTTGCCCACGATCAGCGGCGGCCGCGCCGCGGTTTCACCCTGGATGCCACCAACGCGATCGAGAGTTACGACTGGCCGGGCAACGTGCGCGAGATGGAAAACCTGATCCGTCGCGCCGTGATCATGGCCGACGGCCAGCTGATAACCGCTAAGGACCTGGGCCTGGAACCCCCGCATGGCGAGACCCCGGCGGTGCGGCTACGCGACATCCGGGACAGCGCGGAACACGAGGCCATCCTGAAAGCCCTGGCCCGCAGTAGAAACAACATTGCACAGGCCGCGGATCAACTCGGCATCACGCGACCAACGCTCTACAGCCTGCTCGACAAATTCGGCCTGAGGTAATCCCCATGAAAATTCCCCGTCCCGTAAACCATTCGGTGGCCACGTCCCGCCGGGTCCTTCCACGCCTCGCCCCGCTGGCGATGGCTCTGGCCCTTGTCGGCTGCGACGCCCTGGGCACCCCCACCGAGGCGGAGTACCGGGAACGTGCCGAGCGCCACATGGAGGCGGGCGAATACGCCGCGGCCACCATCGAATACCGCAACGCGCTGCAGCAAAACGCGGACCCCGAGGTACGCGGCCGCCTGGGCCTCGCCTATCTGCGCGATCAGCAGCCGGAGCCGGCCGTGCGCCACCTGCAACGGGCCCTGGAAATGGGGGCGGACCCGAACGCATATGCCCTGCCGCTGGCGCGCCTCCTGTTCATCCTGGGCGGTAGCGGCGCAATCGCCGAGATCCCCGAGGCCGATGCTCTGGAGGGCGAGGATGCGGCACGCCTGCGGGCTTACCGGGCGCTGGCGGCATTCCAGGCGGGTGAAAGCGACGCCGGCTCGGAATATCTGGCGGCCGCAGCGGAAACGCATGACGACCTCGCAGAGATCCACCTGGCGCGCGCCTACGAGGCCATGTCCGACGGGGACGCCGAGCAGGCGATGAAGATGACCGACAGGGCCCTGGAAAGCGACCCCGAGTTCTCCCCCGCCTGGTCTCTCAAGGGGGATCTGGTACGGATGCAGGGTGACCCCGAGGGCGCGCTGGAAGCCTTTGGCCGCGCCATCGAACTGCGCCCGGACGCGGTCGCCGAGCGCCTGAAGCGCGGGTTGATGCACGTCGAGCTGGGACAGTTCGACGAGGCCCGGGAGGATGGCGAGTTTCTGCAGCAGGGCGCCCCGGATCACCCCGGTGGCCACTTCCTGCTGGGCCTGGTCAAGTTCGAGAGCGGCGAACCCCTGCAGGCGCAACCACACCTGGAGGAAGCACTGGCGGTGTCACGCAACTATCGCCTTGCGATGCCCTATCTGGCGGCCATCCACCTGGAGGAAGGCAACTGGTCTCGGGCCGAGCGTCTGCTCGAGCGTCACCGCGCGCTGGGCCCGCAGAGCGCCATGAGCTATCGGCTGCTGGCTCAGTTGCGCATCGAACAGGGCCGGCCACAGGAGGCGCGGCGAATCCTGGCCGACGCGCTGAGCGAACGACCCGACCTGGTCGAGGCCCTGGGGGATCAGCTCGCCGCGCTCTATATCGGCGAGGGCGATACCGAAAGCGGCATCGAGGTCCTGCGCGAGTCCCTGGCCAACCGCGCGGATCGGCCGGAACTGCAGGAAATGCTGGGAATCGCTCTGGTACGGCACGGGGATCACGAACAGGGGATGGCCCTGCTGCAACAGGTTGCTGTCGAAAGCACCGACGTGCGTCTGGCCGACTACTCGCTTGCGCTGGCGCATATCCGTGACGGCCAGTACGACGAGGCCCTGGAGGCCACCCAGCGCCTGCGCGAGAAGGATCCGGAAAACCCGCAGGGTTACAACCTGATGGGTGCAGCCCTCCTGGGCCTGGGCGAGACCCACGAGGCACGCCTGATCTACCAGGAGGGCCTGTCGCTCCACCCGGACAACAGCACCCTGGCACTGAACCTGAGTTCGCTCGAAGTGCGCCAGGGCAACCTGGATACAGCCCGCGAGATCCTCGAGGACCTGCAGGAACGCAGCCCCGGCCACCCCACCTCGGCGATTCGGCTGGCCACGCTGCACTTTCAGCAGGGCGAGATGGAGGCCGGCACGCGCTGGCTGCAGGGTGCGATCGATGAACACCCGGACCGGATCGAGCCCCACCTGATGCTGGCGCGCGCCCAGACGCAGCAGGACGATCACACTGCTGCCCGGTCCACTCTGGAGGACGCGCGCGAGCATCACCCCAACGACACACGGGTGCTCGGTCTGCTGGTCGACCTGCAGGAGCACCAGCAGGACTTCGAGGGCGCAGCGCAGACCCTTGCGCACCTGGCGGTACTGCGACCCGAGGCCGCCGAGCTGCGTTTCCGCCAGGCACGCAATCTCGCCGCCCTGGGTGAAACCGAGCAGGCGGTCGCGGCCCTGCGCGAGACACTGTCGATCGACTCCGGCCATATGAGTGCGCGCATGGTGCTGACCCGGCACCTGAGCCTGGCGGGCGAGGTGGACGAGGCGCGACAGGTCTTTGAGCCCCTCGCGGAGCGGGCCCCGGAGGCCACGCAGGTGATCGCACAGCAGGCCTGGTTCGACGCCGAAGACGGCCAGCTCGAACAGGCGATCGATGGCTACGAGCGCGCGCTCGAGCGCGAGTCCCGACGCGACTGGCTGGTGGAGAAATACCAGGTGCAACAACGTGCCGGGCAGACCGAGGCGGCGATCCGGACGTTGCAGGCCTGGTTGCAGGACCACCCGGACGATAGCGCCACACGGCACGTACTCGGTTCAGCGCAGATCAACGCGGGGCAGGAGACCGAGGCACTGGAGACCTACGAAACCCTGCTGGAAGACCGGCCCAACGATGTCGTTGCCCTGAACAACGCGGCGTGGCTGGCACGCGAGGCGGACAATCCCCGCGCCCGCGAGTACGCCGAGCGGGCCGTCGATCTGGCGCCGGACCAGCCTGCGATTCTCGACACCCTGGGCGTGGTCCTGCTGGAGGGAGGCGATACCGAAAGCGCCCTGGAGACTTTGCAGCGTGCATACCGGATGAGCCCGCAGGCCCCCGATATCGGGTTTCATCTGGCGCAGGCCTACCAGGCCAGTGGCGATACCGAACAGGCGCGCGCGCTGCTGACAGAACTGCTGGAGGCACACGAGGACTTTCCGGAACGCGAGCGGGCCCAGTCGCTCCACGAATCCCTCTGACGCTGCGTTATACACCTCCGACCTGACCTGGCCGACAGCCAACCTGCGGCCAGGTCGGGCCGGGTCAGCCCAGGCCGCCCGTTCACCCGGACGACGATGAGGCCGCCTCCACAGGGCCTTGGGAGGCCTCCGGCCTTTGCAGCAGGAGGTTGTAGCAATTGCCCGAGATCGAGGAATCCACTACCAGGAATCCCGCCTGAGTAAACCGGCCCAGGATGTCCCGGGCCTCGTACGGTGTATGCAGGATGCCCTTGCGCATCCCCCAGCGGTTGATCCGCTCGGCGATGGCCTTGAGCGGCTGCGGCGTGCGCGGATACAGCAATACGTTCGCGGCCAGGGTACCCCCGGGCTTGAGCACCCGAAACGCCTCGTGGATGGCACCGTCCACATCCGGAAAGCAGTGCACCGAGTTGGCGATGTTGGCCGTATCGAACTCGCCATCAGCGAACGGCAACTCCGCGGCGTCGGCATGTTTGACAGTCACGCTCTGGTCCTTTGCGAAGCGATGGCGGGCCCCGGCCAGCATGGACTCGGCGTAATCCACACCGACCACCTCGCTCTCCGGCAGCTTGCGCCGGCGACGCCACTTGATCGTCATCTCCAGCAGCGTCCCCGTGCCGCAGCCGATCTCCAGGTGCCGGGCCCCCATGTTGCGGCCAAAAAACCGGATCTGCGCGCCCAGGGTGCTGTTGTAGGCAAAGGTGAGGATGAAAAACCCCCGCGCGTCGTACCACCACGGTGGCGACTTGTAGGCCTCGGCGATCTCGTCGCGGGTCTTGGCACGTTTGGACATGAGACGTCTCCTCAAATCAGGGGCCGTTTTTCCCGGCGTCCGATTTTTTTACATCGCTCCCGGCGCGGGGCAATCAAAAAAACAAAAACCGCCCTATCTACAGACACTTGCCGCCCATGGCACGCAGCCTGCTTTACTTCTCGTGCAGGAAAGGACGACCAGCAAGTGAAGTGGAAGCAACCGTTATTCAAATCAAATTGATGCTAACTGGTGGAGGATTTCAACATGGAAAGGTTCAAGCAAACAGCGCTGGGTGCGGTACTGGCAGTTGCCAGTCTCGGGCTTGCGGGCACCGCACACGCCGGCGTCTTTACTATCGATGACTCGCAGCTCGAGCTGTCTACGATTGCGGTAGGCGAGCAGCAGGTCGACCGTATTACCGGCGGGTACGAAGAGCTGCTGACCCTCGATGCCGACGGCTCGTTCGACGCGTCGGCCTACTGGAACGTGGGTCAGTACTTCCTCGGAGGCACGTCGGTAAGCAACAGACTGGGCTCCAGCGGGGACGATGCCGATCTGTTCTACGGCCTCTACGCGGTATTCGAGTCCTCGGGGACCTACGATGCGGACGCGGGCCAGTTCACCGGCACGAGCGGCTCGATCGCGCTCTATCTGGACCCGAATCTGGATACCACCTTCGGGTTCAACACGGGCGATGCGGCCGATGGTGTCGCCCTGGGCGGCACGGACGACGACATCCTCGTCGGCTGGTCCGACATGTTCGACCGCGGCGATGGTCGCTTCGAACCGGGTGCGGACGACATCGGCAGCTTTGCGCTGCTGTTCAACGAATGGATGCTCACGGACGAAGGCCGGCAGTTCTTTACCGATCCGGATCCGTTCTACATGAACGTCCGCGTGACGGGTCAGTTCGACTTCATCGAGGGATTCGAGGAAGTCGACGAGCGCACCACCTTTGAGGTCGTCGGCTCGGCCGACTCTCGGTGGTCCGAAGCAGAAGTACCCGAACCCGCGATGCTGCTTCTGCTGGGAACTGGACTGGTGATGCTCGGCTTTATCGCCATGCGCCGCCGCCGCGAGACCGGTCTCGACGCCTAGCAGCCCTTGTGGTTGGGCCTTCTGCTCCCCCCTGGGCGGAAGACCTGTCCCGGCCCCTCGTCTTCGGACGAGGGGTTTTTTTGTCCGGGCGCATACTGCAACGAAAACGACTGGATAAAGGCTTTCTAGACCTGCGCCCGAAGGCGCGCCATCCGGCGGCGGCCGATCGCCAGGAGCAGGCGTTGCAGGGGGTTGCGATTGCCGCCGGGGCGCCAGGTGCGGACGAGACGCTGGCGGTAGGCATCGAAGTGGACTCCGTGCGGGGCCCAGACGACACGCCCGCGCCCCAGCAGGATCTTCAGGGCCTCGGTGCCCATGACCCCGGCACACAGCTCGCAGGCCATCACCGTGGACGGACCATGCTGGGCCGCCAGGTCGACGGCCTCGGGGTCTGCGAGGTATCCCATCTGCATCATCGAGGGGGCCAGGCCCATCATGAACCGCAGCGCGAGTTCCTCGTCGGGCAGCCCGTCCCGCAGGTCGAAGTAGCCATCGAACGACAGCCCGCCCGGGCTGAAATTGAGCAAGGCCGCCCCCATCCCGAGCGGGGCCACGGTAATCGCCGGAATCCCGCGCTCCGCACACGCGGCAAAGACCTCGCGGCGCACCTGAAACACGAAGAAGTCGAGCCCGTCGACATAGAGATCCACGCCTTGCAGAAAGACATCGAGATTCTGCTGATACACGCCCTCCGGGAATGTGGTGATCTCCAGTTCCGGATTGATGTCCAGGGCCATCTCGCGCAGGACCTCGACCTTGGGCCTGCCCAGACGGGACATGCCCGCCCCTGCCTGGCGGTTCATGTTGTGCAGCTCGAAGCAATCGAAATCCGCGATATGAAAGCGCCCGACCCCGAGACGGGCGAGCGTCAGCAGGTGGCTCCCACCAACGCCGCCAAGACCGGCGATCGCCACGCGCGCGCCGCGCAGGCGTTCCATCTCCGGCCAGGTCATCCAGCCGTGGGTGCGCCGGAACGCCGCGTGATAGTCGAACTCAGGCATCAGACCGCGCGGGCAACAGCGTCCCAGAGCGAGTCGGAGGGGTGAGAGTCGGAGAGATTGCTATAGGAGTGCGCATACAACTGGCTCAGCGATGGTGAACGGTGAATCCCGGCCAGAGCCGTAAGCAGACTGATATGAAACGGCGCGCGCCGGCCATGATAATTCTGCAGCGTGCCGATCTGCTTCACCTTCAGGCCATGGCGACGCAGGATGCGCGCCAGCGACGGTTCCATCATCGCAAAGGCATGCGACCGGCCCTGGATCTCCATCATCGCCACCGCGCTCATGAACAGGCTCAACGCCAGCAAGGGGAAGGTGCGCGCCTGCTCCAGCGGTACATTCAGCAGGTGGAGGTCCCCGAAGGGGGTTACCGACTCGCCCAGGCGCCGACGGAACAGCCCATTGACCGCCAGCCGGGAAACCTCGCAGATCTGGTCTCGCTCGATTCGGTCCGGACGATAGTCCGTCTCGTAGAAACAGTTCTCGCAGTGGCGTTCCATCGGTAGTTCGTGGATCTTCTGGCGGCCATCGACATGCACCACTCGTACACAGCCCGCACTGGTGCCGCTAACCACATGCTGCAGCAGGCAGTGAGTGGCCTGCGCGTCATACTCGTCGACCTCGCGCTCGCCAAGGCAGCTGTCCCCGGATTCATACTTGAACTCGCGGCAGTAGACCTCATAGCGTAGCCGATAAACGGCCTCCATCTGCTCTTCATTTGGCCTGATCAGGTCAAAGTAGCGGCAGAAGGCGGAGATGAGCGGGTCATCCTGCACAGGGCACTTCCAAAGCCCCCGGGGCCTGATACGAACGCCTGCGCCAGCAAGGCTTGTAGCCGAGTTTCGTGCGGTAAGGAAAGGGCGGATTCCCGGCAAACTCCACGTAGGGGGCACGAACGGGCGTCTCGCCCAGCCCCAGGCGACGGCGCCAGGCGGACAGGGCCGCGCCCGATTCGGCGGTGGGCGCCCGAAACGGCAGCCTCAACCCCCGATGCTCGCAGGCCTCCCCACACAACTCGATGGGGATGTGGTGGCGCTGAAGCAGGCGCGCAAGCGCCGGCCGAATCATGAACAGCAGGAACTCATAGCCATGATTCTGGGCGTAGGCCTGGGCAGCCTGACAAAGGTGATACAGCAGGCGCGGCGAGCCACGCTCCGGGGCGCCGCGGGCAATCAGACGGGAGACCTCCAGCACTCGCGGCGGCTCGTCCCGCGCCTTGGCAAAGGCACCCGGAAACAACTGCCCGGTGGCGATCGTGGGGAGGGGTGTCCGATCCGGACGGATCAGACGCATGGCGCCCACCCATCGCCCTCCGGCGTAAAGCCCTCCCAGACGCACCAGAAAATGAGCGGCGTGCTCGTCATAGAGATCGCGTTCAAAGCCTTCCGGGTAATGCTCGGCTGCTTCGAAGCCGGTTTCCAGGCAGTACACCGCATAGCGCATGCGATAGTGAATGTGACGCGCCCGCGCGCCCGTGGCGAGGTAAACCTGATAGGACGGGAGAGCCGCGCCCGGGGCACAGTGATCCGGTCCTGGGTATCCAGGCTCAACGTCAGCATGCGTAGACAAGAGTTCGTCCTCCATTGCACGTTTCAGAAAGGGGTTCGGCCGGGGCACCGTTTCAGGCCGTTGTGTTGATGCGTTGCCCCGAGGGATTGCGCCTCAGAAAACGAAGACCCAGGCCCACCCGGCGATCGGATACCACAACGGAATCGAAGGTCCCGGCGGTCGGAAGAACCAGTTGCAAGGTGGTCTCGGGGGGCAGATACGGGTGCTGCCCGATCAGCGCAATCCGCGCGCCACCTCTCGACAGGTCGATCAGGCGGCACTTGCGCCACTCATCCCGTATGCCGATCTCGGTCAGCAGGTTGACTGCGTACCGCGGCCAGCAACGCTGGTCGGGCCTGCCAGAGGACTTCTGCCCGCCGTATCGCCAGGCAAAGGCGGCAGACCAGTGCCGCGGGTCCGGCGAACAGGCATAGAGGTCCGCCTGGTGAGGGTCCGTGATCGGGGGTTCCCCCAGTCGTTCAATGACAGCCGCAACCAGCTGACCGGCCCACCTCTCGTATTCCTGGTCACTCACACTAAACCGGTGCAGCTGACGGTAGATGTCGCTCATCAAGTCGAGCCGTTCGCTCCAGCTCCGCCGGAGCATGGCGGGATGCCAGAACTCCGCCAGGTTTTGCGCGAGGCTCTTCTGGCCCAGATCGTCGTGCATTTGAGAATCCCTCCCAACCAGCCGATCCGCCCCCCGGCCGGTTTTCGAGCCTAATCGAACAAACCCCAGCAAACTGTGTACCAGTTAACGTAAACCCCTGATCCGTTATAAGGCTGCGAAAATTTATTAGAAAAATAAGTAACGAAATCTTTCGAGGTGTAAACATTCTCGACATAGGTAGACACGGCGAAACAAACCATCTTCAATAGCCCTAGGCATCTCCCGGGAGGGGCCCAGGCAAGCCATCAGATGGCTTTCCGGGGATCCCTTTTCCCGGTCAATTATTACTCCGTTTGAAAACCCAGCAGGTGCCAATTGAGCGTCAATGGGTGCAACAGGGGGACCGCAAGGCATGGAAAAGATTGTTCAGGATTTTGTTCAGCGGGCGCGGGCCACCTGGCGCCGGCGCTGGTGGATTCTGCCGGTCGCCTGGATTGTGTTCCTGGGCGGATGGGCCTACATCCAGAGCCTGCCGGATACGTATCAGGCCAATGCCCAGGTCTTCGTGAACACCCAGTCCGTTCTGAACCCCCTGCTTCGCGGGATGACGGTTCGTCCGGACACAGAAGAGCGATTGCGGATGGTCACCCGCACCCTGCTCAGCCGCGACAACCTGGAAACCATCGCCCGGCAAAGCGATCTGGACGTGTACATGGGGGGGTCCGACCTCGACACGCAGGTCAACCTGCTGCGCAGCCGGTTGTCTCTGGACAGCGAGCGTCGCGAGAACATCTACACCGTGCAGTTTCGACACAGCAATCCCGAGATCGCCGAGCGCGTGGTCCGCGAGACGGTAAACCTGTTCATGGAGCGCGGACTGGGCGACTCGCGCCTGGATCTGAGCGTCTCGCAGCGATTCATCGAGCGTCAGATCGAGACCTACGAACGTCAGCTGCAAAGCAAGGAAGCCGAGATCGAGGATTTCAAGCGGCAAAATGCACGCTTCATCAGTGGTGACGGCAACTTCTACTCGCGCCTGGAACGCGCCCGCGAACAGGTGGCCCAGACAGAACTGCAGCTGCGCGAGGCCCACAGCCGTCTGGCCACCCTGCAGCGCCACGCCGAGGAAAGCCGAACGGGCGGAGGCACGGTGAGGGCGCAGTACCGCAACCCGGAGCTGGACCGGCGGATTAACGACCTGCAGGAAAACATCGATTCCATGCGGCATCGATACACCGACGATCACCCGGATGTGGTCGCCGCACGGCGCATCCTGTCCGAACTGGAGGAACGCCGTTCGCGCGAGGCCGCCGACTATGCGCGCAATCCGTCGATCGTACCCATCGCCGGCGGGGGCAGCGACACCTTGCAGGCCGCGATCACCGACACCGAGAGCGAGATCGCGATGCTGGAGACCCGCATAGAGGAATTCAAGGCGCGGGTCGCCCGGCTGGAACAGGATGTCGACCGGGCCCCGGCGGTAGAGTCGGAACTGACCGCCCTGACGCGCAACTACGATGTGCTGCGCGATTCCTATCGCCAGCTCCAGAACCGGCGCGAGCAGGCGATCATGTCAGGGGCAGTGGAATCGGAAACCGACTCGGTCGACTTCCGCGTCCTGGAGCCGCCGCGCCGCCCGACCGCGCCCTCGGCACCCGATCGCCCGCTTATGACCACCGGCATCCTGCTGGTCGGACTGGGAGCGGGTACGGGCTTCGCCTTCCTGCTTTCGCAGCTGCGGCGGACGATCAGCAATCGACGGCAACTCGCGGAGATCGCCGGACGCCCTGTGCTGGGCACGATATCGGCTGTACACACCCCTCTGACACGGCGCCGCCGCCGGCTGGAGCTGTCGGCCTTCGCGATCGCCCTGGCGACACTGCTGCTGGTGTATGCCGTGGTGATGACCCTTTATCTCACGGGGTCCGCCGGTGTTCTCGATGACCTGTTGAGCCTGCTGCGATGAGCGACTACGGCACCAGCCCGACGTCGCGCGTCGGGGAAGCGGGATGCATTTGTTCCATGGAGGCGCGGGTCCTGCGGACCGGCGCACGGCAAGGGGAGCCAGACGCACATGAGCATCATTGAAAAAGCCCTCGACAAGAACCGGTCGGCACCCTTGCGGCCCCCGCCCGCCGGAGCCCAGTCCGGGCATCCGGGCCAGGAGACGGCGGGCACGGCCTCGCCGGTGTCCGCACAACACGACCATCCACTGGCGGCTCGGATCGATTTCGCACGCTTGCGACGGCAGGGGCTGATCGTGCCGGGCGACCAGCGGTCCAGCCTGGCCGAAGAGATTCGGATGATGAAGCGGCCGCTCTTGAACAACGCCTTCGGGCACCACTCGGAGATGAGGATTTCGCGTGGTCGCCTGATTATGTTGACCAGCGCATTGCCACGCGAAGGCAAGACCTTTCTGGCCACCAACCTGGCACTCAGCATGGCAATGGAGATCGATCGCACGGTATTGCTGGTGGACGCCGACGTCGCCCATCCCACGATCCCCAGGGTCCTGGGATTCGAGGCCGAGCGCGGCTTGATGGACGTCCTCACGGACCCGAGCCTGACCATCCCCGATGTCCTGCTGCGGACCAACATCGAGAACCTCAGCGTGCTGCCCGCCGGACGCCCGCATGGGCGCTCCACCGAAGTCCTGGCCAGTGACGGGATGCGGGCCCTGCTCGACGAGCTCCACGATCGGTATCAGGACCGCATCATCCTGTTCGATTCCCCACCACTGCTGGCCACCAGCGAGCCGGGCGTCCTGGCCGCCGGAATGGGGCAGGTCGTGATGGTGGTTGACGCCGAGCGCACCCCGGCCACCTCGGTCGAGAATGCGATGGGGCAGCTTGCCGGCTGCGAGGTGGTCCTGACTGCACTCAACCGCGCGCCCGCCGCATCGGGCCTGGGCTATGGAGGTGGCTATTACCACGAACGGCCATACGGGGGAGACGAGCAATGAGCGCCATCCAGGGACGGACACAATCAGCGTACTCAAAGCCGGTCCTGCCGCGGCACGGTCGAATGGCATGGATTCTGGCCGCACTGAGCGGTGGCTCGTTGGCGCTGCCGACCGCGGGCCTGGCCACCGACTGGGACTTCACGCCACGGGTCACCGTGGGTGCAGAGGTAACCGATAACGTCCGCCTGTCCCCACGGGGACAGGAGGATGCGGACCTGATCGGGCATGCACGCCCGGGGTTCACCCTGCGCCGGGACGGTGCGCGCAATGACACCCGGGTGGATTATCAGCTCAATCATCGCAGACATCTGTCGGAGTCGAGCGAGGACCGCTCCACTCACATGCTGCGCGCCCGCAACCAGACAGAGGTCATCGAAGACACGTTCTTTGTCGACGTGACCGCGTCGCGCCGGGAGCAGGCCACCTCGCTGCTGGACCCGGTCGGCATTGGCGGCAGCACGCCACGCCGCAATATCGAGGAGACCTCGTACTACAGCATATCGCCGAACCTGCAGAACGAGTTTGGCACCTTTGCCCGCCAGGACATCCGCTACACCTACGACGAGCGGCGCTACCACCGCAGCAACCGGGCCAACAGCACGGGCAACCGGGCGGAGTACACCCTGGACAGCGGTCCGGCCTTTGATCGCGTGTTCTGGCAGCTGGCGGGCTTTTACGACCGACTGAAATATGAAGACGGGCTGGAGGGCGAGTTCAGCGAGATCAGCGCGACCCTCGGCTACAACGTCGGCCGCACCGTGCGCGTGTTCGGGGTCGTGGGCGAGGAATTCAACGACTACGAGACCCTGCGCGACGACGATGACGGCAGCTTCTGGGAGGTTGGCGTCGGCTGGACCCCGACACCGGTGACCTCCGTCGAGGCGCGTTATGGCGAGCGCTTCTTCGGCACAACACGAGCCCTCAGCGCGACGCACCGCAGCCGCCGCGCCAGCTACAGCGTGAGCTACTCCGAGGGCATCACCTCGACCCGTGATCGGCGCGAATTCGTGTTCTTTGACCTGACCCAACTGGCCGAACTGGAGGGCATGACGAGCGACGAGATCTTCGACGAGTACACCTTCGAAGAGCTCCAGTTACTGTTCACGAGTGCATTGGTCACGCAAGAAGCGCTGATCGAGGGCTTCTATCTGACCCGCAGTGCCCGTGCGAACTGGCGCTATGACACCGGGCGCAGCGTATTCGGGCTGACCGGCTACCAGACCCGGCGCGAGGCGGAATTCGAGACTGGTGCGGGGCTGTTCGAGGACGACCACCGGCGCACCGGCGTGATCGCGTTCTGGGAGCTGACGCTGGGGCCGCGCACCACCACCACGCTGAGATCCGGGCTCTCGCGCACGGAGTTTCTCGGCAGCGACCGCGAAGACGACTTCTTCTACTTCCGCGCCAGCCTGAACCGTCAGTTCGCCCCGGACCTGCGGGGCAGCCTGGCGTATCGCTATCAGCAGCGGGATTCGAACACCCGGGTCAACGAGTATCGAGAGAACTCGATTCTCGCGCTGATCACCAAGGAGTTCTGAGCATGTACGAGAACTTCTACGGGCTGCAGGGCAAGCCATTCGCCCTGAGCCCGGATCCGAAATTCTTCTACGCCAGCAAGGGCCACCGGCGCGCCATGGCCTACCTCGAATATGGCGTGCAGCAGGAAGAGGGCTTCATCGTCATCACCGGCGAGGTCGGGGCCGGCAAGACGACCCTGGTACGCAGTCTGTTCGAGACGCTCGGCACCAAACCAGTACGTGCGGCACAGCTGGTCAGTACCCAGCTCGATGCCGAGAACCTGCTGCGCTCGGTGTGCCTGGCCTTCGGTGTGCAGGGGACCGGCAATGACAAGGCCAGTCAGCTGCGTCATATGGAGCGTTTCCTGCTGGACACCCGTTCACGCGGACAGCGAGCCCTGCTGGTGGTGGACGAGGCACAGAACCTGGGCATGGATGCGGTGGAAGAGCTGCGCATGCTGTCCAACTTTCAGGGCATTGACGGGCCGTTGCTGCAGAGCTTCCTGCTGGGGCAGCCCGAATTTCGCGACATCCTGCGCAGCGAAAACATGCAGCAGCTGCGCCAGCGGGTGATCGCCACCTATCACCTCGGCCCGATGGACGAGGGCGATACCCAGGCCTACGTCGAACACCGCCTGTCGCGCGTCGGCTGGGAGGGAACGCCACACTTTGCCACCGATATCTGGCCCGTAATCCACGAGTTCACCGGCGGCATCCCGCGCAAGGTCAACACCCTGTGCGACCGCCTGCTGCTGATGGGGTATCTCGAGGAGCGCTATGACCTCGACGCCGACGAGGCGCGCCGGGTGATGGACGAGATCGAGGAGGACTTCGGCGCACAGCAGGAGGCACCCGCACCGCAACCCAACGGCGTCGTCAATGGCGTGTTCGATCCCGAACGCGCCGTTGCCAACGAGCTGACCCTGGTCCGTCTGGAAGACAGCTACGAGGCGATGGAAAAACGCCTGGACAGGATCGAACACGCCCTGGCGATCAACTACCGGCAGTCGCAGCGCATCCTCGACGCCCTGGACTCGCTGAACAAGATTTCGGGCTTCGACCACAAGGAGTTCGCCAGGCACTAGCGCCCGGGAAAATCACCATGCGATCCGAACCACCCACCCTGTCCAACGCCCTGACCGTCGATGTCGAAGACTACTTCCAGGTCTCGGCCCTGGCGCCGCACATCCCGAGGCACTGCTGGGAGAGCCAGGAGTGCCGCGTGGAATACAACCTCGAACGCATCCTCGCACTGTTCGATCACCACCAGGTACGCGCGACCTTCTTCACCCTCGGCTGGATTGCCGAGCGCTACCCGCAGGCGATTCGCCGCATCGTCGACGCCGGGCACGAAATGGCCAGCCACGGGTACGGGCACCAGCGGGTCACCGAGCTGGGGCCGCAGGCGTTTCGCGCGGACATCATCCGCGCCAAGTCGATCCTGGAGGACATCGCCGGGGTCCCGGTACGCGGCTACCGCGCCCCCAGCTTTTCGATCGGCGAGGACAACCTGTGGGCGCTCGACGTACTGGCCGAGACCGGCCACACCTACAGCTCGAGCATCTACCCGGTACAGCACGACCACTACGGGACACCGACCGCACCGCGCCACCCCCATCGGCCACGCGGACCCGGCGGGGTACTGGAACTGCCCCCGGCCACCCTGCGCGTCGCCGGGCGCAATCTGCCGGCCGCCGGTGGCGGCTACTTTCGGTTGTTGCCGTATGCCTTTTCCCGTCAGGCACTGCGGAGGATCAACACTCGGGACGGGCTGTCCGGGGTGTTCTATTTCCACCCCTGGGAGATCGATCCGGGCCAACCGCGCATCCCCGGGGTAAGCGCCAGAACGCGGTTTCGCCATTACCTGAACCTGGGACGTACCGAAGGCCGGCTGCAGCGGCTGCTGCAGGATTTCCGCTGGGGCCGCATGGACGAGGTCTTTGGCCACCTCCTCGCGAGCCCGGCGCGGTCGCCGGTGTCGCCCTCAACGACAGCACCAGGCCATGCTCAAGTCCACTGACCAACGGCCCACGGCGGCGCACGCAACCGCATTGCGGGTCCAGGAACTCGGCCCTGCCGATGTCGCGCGCTGGGATGCCTTCGTCGAGGCCTGCCCGGTGGCGACGTTCTTCCACCGGGCAGGCTGGCAGACGGTGATCGAGCGGGCCTTCGGGCACTCGACGCATTTCCTGTTTGCCGAGGGGCCGAACGGGATCGAGGGGGTCCTGCCCCTGGCGCGCGTGCGCAGCGTCCTATTCGGCCATTCCCTGGTCTCGCTGCCGTTCTGCGTGTACGGCGGCATCGCCGCACGCACCGAAGAGGCCTTCGTAGCCCTCGACAACCGGGCCCGGGAGCTGGCGCGGCAATACAGGGTGGACTATCTCGAGTACCGCCACATGGCGCCCTATCACCCGGGGCGGCCCACCAAGCACCTGTATGTGACCTTCCGCAAGGCGATGGCGAAGGAGGTCGAAGAGAACCTGCAGGCGATCCCGCGCAAGCAGCGGCGCATGGTGCGCAAGGGCATCCAGGCCGGCCTGGTCAGCGAGATCGACCGCGACACCGATCGGTTCTACCCCATCTATGCGGCCAACGTGCACCGCATGGGGACGCCCGTGTTCAGCCGGCGCTACTTCCGCCTCCTGCGCACCGTGTTCGGCAACGACTGCCGGATCCTGACGGTCACCGACGCGGGGACGCCCGTGGCCAGCGTGCTCACCTTCTATTTCCGCGATCAGGTCCTGCCCTACTACGGCGGCGGTACACCGCGGGCCCGCGAGGTGGCCGGGTATGACTTCATGTACTGGGAGGTGATGCGGCGCGCCTGCGAGGCGGGCCTGCGCACCTTCGACTTTGGCCGCAGCAAGCGCGATACCGGGTCGTTCAGCTTCAAGAAGAACTGGGGGTTCGAACCGCAGCCCCTGTACTACGAGTACGACCTGGTCCGTGCCCGGCACATGCCCGATATCAACCCGCTCAATCCTCGGTACCGCTATTTCATCCACGCGTGGCAACGACTGCCGTTGTCGGTGGCCAACCGGGTGGGACCCTGGCTGTCCCGCAGCCTAGGTTAGGGGACGGGGTGTTCGGATGCCTGGATTTCGACCGTAGCAGCGGGTGGACATGAAATGGACGCCATTCTTTATCTGACCCATCGAATCCCGTGGCCGCCCAACAAGGGCGACAAGATTCGGTCGCACCATATCCTGCGCTATCTGGCACAGCGTTACCGGGTTCACCTGGGCACCTTTATCGATGACCCGGACGACGCGGTCTATGTAGAAGAGCTGGAACGCTGCTGCGAGAGCGTCTGCGTGCGCCCGCTCTCGCCGGGACGTGCAAAATGGCGGGCCCTGCGCGGCCTGCTGACACAGGAACCGCTGACTCTGCCCTGGTACCGCGATGCGGCGCTGCAACGCTGGGTGGATCAGGTACTGGAACAGCAGGACATCACGCGCGCGCTGGTCTTCTCCTCGGCGATGGCGCAATACCTCCCACACCGGGCCAATCTGCCCCGAGTGGTGGATTTCGTCGATGTCGACTCCGACAAGTGGACGCAATACGCCGCCAGCAAGGCCTGGCCGATGAGCGCGATCTACCGCCGCGAAGGACGCCAGCTGTTGCGCTATGAACGGCAGGTCGCGGCGCGCAGCGAGGCCAGCCTGTTCGTGTCACCGGACGAGGCCACCGCGTTTCGGGCCCTGGCGCCGGAAAGCGCCGATCGGGTGCACGCACTGAATAACGGCGTGGATGCGGCGTACTTCGATCCGCAAAAACTCCCGAAGAAAGGCCCTTACCCGGATCACGTCCGGCCAATCGTGTTCAGCGGCGCCATGGACTACTGGCCGAACGTGGAGGCGGTGGTCTGGTTCGCGGAGTCCGTCCTGCCCCGGATCCGACGCGAATGTCCGGATGTGCGCTTCTATATTGTCGGTTGCCGACCCTCGCCGGAAGTCCGTGAACTGGAGCGGCAGCCCGGCGTCGAGGTCGTCGGGCCAGTGGAAGACATGCGCCCCTGGGTCGGGTCGGCCGCGGTATCGGTGGCGCCCCTGCGGATCGCGCGCGGAGTCCAGAACAAGGTGCTCGAGGCCATGGCGCTCGCGCGCCCCGTCGTGGCCTCCCCGCAGGCGCTCGAGGGGATCACCGCAGCGCGCAATGACGAGGTGATCGAGGCCGAGACCGACCCCGAGGTGTTCGCCCGCGCGGTCCTTCGGTGCCTGGAACAACCCGAACCCGAGATGGCGGCCAGCGCCCGCCGGCGCATCACCACGGACTACGACTGGGGCCGCAATCTCGCCCGCCTGCACGACTATCTCGAGAGCGGACTGGCGCCCGAGGGCGAGGCAATCGCATCCCGGGGGGATGCATGAACACGCCGGCCACCGTGATGTCCCAGCCGCAGGTGCAGCGGTGGTGGGCACCCGTGCTGGCACTGGCCGCTCTGTTGGCCATTGTGCTGATCGTGTTCGCGCCCACCTTCCTCTCGATGGTGGATACCTGGGCACGTTCGGACACCTTCGCGCACGGGTTCCTGATCGTGCCGATCGTCCTGTTTCTGGTCTATCTCAAGCGTGCCGAGCTGGCGGCCGTATCGCCTCGACCCACCCCCCTGGCGTTGGCTCCCATCCTGCTGCTGGGGCTTGCCTGGGTCATGGGGGAGCTGGTGGATGTCACCTCGGTGCGCCAGTTCGCCGCGACCCTGATGATCCCCTTCCTGGTGTGGCTGGTGATGGGTACCGCGGTGGTGCGCGTGCTGCAGCTTCCACTGGCCTACCTGCTGTTTGCCGTCCCGTTTGGCGAGTTCCTCGTACCGCCGTTGATGGACTTCACCGCGAATTTCACCGTCGCGGCGGTACAGCTGTCCGGGGTTCCGATCTATCGCGAGGGCTTGTACTTCGAGCTGCCCACCGGACGCTGGTCCGTGGTCGAGGCCTGCAGCGGCGTGCGCTATCTGATTGCGTCCGTCGCCCTGGGGACGCTGTACGCCTATCTGATGTATCGCAGCCTCTGGCGACGCCTGGCCTTTGTCGGTGTCGCGATCATCGTGCCGATCATCGCCAATGGCCTGCGCGCCTACATGATCGTGATGGTGGGTCATCTGAGCGGCATGGAGTATGCCGTGGGTGTTGATCACCTGATCTACGGGTGGGTCTTCTTTGGGGTCGTGATCTTCCTGATGTTCTGGATCGGTGCCTTCTGGCGCGAGGATGGCGCGGCATCGAAACCCGTGCGCCGTGCCCCGGCGCAGGCCCCGCAGACGGGGGCCGCGAGCTTTGCTCATATGGCAGTCATCGCCGCACTGGTGGTCACCCTGGGGCCGGTATATGCCCACTGGACGCATACTCGGGATCTCGGTGCGGTGCAGGGACTCGGAACCGGGCCGGTCGTGCCTTCCGGCTGGACAGCCGTGCCCGCTCGGGAACGGCCCGCCTGGCAACCCGGCTACCAGTTCATGCGCGCCGAGCGCGGCGGCTGGGTCGTGAACGAGGGACAGGCGAAGGTCGGCATGCACCTGGGCTTCTACCGCGAACAGGCACGCCACGGAAACATGCTTGGCTGGCACAACACGCTGGCAGGCCGGGAACGGGCGGAATGGAGTCAGGCCCGCCGCGGCCATGCCGAGGTGGCGGGCTATCCAGATCCGCGACGGGTCCTGCTGCGCGGCCGCCAGCAGCAACTAGTGGCGTGGCAGTGGTACTGGGCAAATGGGCGGCTCACCACCCGGCCCTTCGAGGTCAAGGCCCGCGAGGCCACGAGCCGACTACTGGGCGGGCGCGACGATGCGGCACTGATCGTGATCTATGCCGAGTACCGCGATGACCCGCAGGAGGCCGAGGACGCGATGCGGGCCTATGTGGAGGACGCCATGCCGCAGCTGCTCGAACGCCTGCAGGACGTGAACCAGCGATGAACGCCCGCGCAGCTTATCGACCGGAGACCGTCGACCTGCGGCCCTGCGTGGCCCACGTCATCCACCGCCTGGACGTCGGCGGCATGGAGAACGGGCTGGTCAATCTGCTCAACCATATGCCCGCCGAGCGCTACCGGCACGCGATCATCTGCATGACGGACTACACGCGGTTCAGCGAACGCCTGCAAAGGGACGATGTCGGCCTGCATGCCCTGCAAAAGCGCGAAGGCAAGGATCTCGGCGTGCACCGGCGCCTGTGGCGGCTGTTGCGCGAACTGCGCCCCGCGATCGTCCACACCCGCAATCTCGCGACGCTGGAGGCGCAGATTACCGCCACCCTCGCCGGCGTGCGTACCCGGGTACATGGCGAGCATGGCTGGGATGTCGCGGATCTGGATGGCTCCCGCGACAAGCATCGTTACATGCGGCGGCTGGTGCGCCCCCTGGTCGGCCGCTATATCGCCTTGTCGCAACACCAGGTGGACTATCTGCAACAGAGGGTTGGCGTCGGCCCCGAGCGGTTGACGCACATCTGTAACGGGGTGGACACCCGGCACTTCCACCCGCGCGAAGGCGTCCGCACTGGGCCCTGGCCCTCGGACTTTGCCGGGCCGGAGGACATCGTGATCGGGAGCGTGATGCGGATGCAGGCGGTGAAGGCACCGCTGGATCTCGTGGAGGCGTTCATTGCCCTGCGCGAACGCGCTCCGGTTCCCTTCCACCGCCTTCGCCTGGTGATCGTGGGTGACGGACCCTTGAGGGAACACGCCGTGGAGCGTCTGAAAGCCGCCGGGGTGGCGGCACAAACATGGCTGCCCGGCGCCCGCGAGGACATCGCGGGCTGCCTGCGCGCCATGGACCTCTTTGTCCTCCCGTCACTCGCCGAAGGCATCTGCAACACCATTCTCGAGGCCATGGCCTCCGGACTGCCCGTGATCGCCACCGAGGTCGGCGGCAATCCGGACCTTGTAGCCCCGGGGCAAACCGGGACCCTCGTGCCAGCCGGAGCGCCCGACGCCCTCGCCGGGGCCATCGGCGACTGTCTCGCCAATCCTGATGCCCGCAAGCGCATGGGACAGGCTGCCCGCGCCCGGGCCGAGGCGGAGTTCAGCATGGACGCCATGGTGGAGGGCTACCTTGGGGTTTACGACACCCTGCTGGACAAGGCCAACGCCCGGCCCTCCTCGATGCGGGCGAGGCACCGCCGGCGGCAACACGGGACGACGGGACACTGACATGTGCGGTATCGCTGGAATTTTCGACATGCACGGACGGCGGCCGATTGATCGCGCCTGTCTGGAAGGCATGAACGCAACCCAGTTCCACCGGGGCCCGGACGAAGGCGGCATCCACCTGGAACCGGGAATCGGGCTGGCACACCGGCGCCTGTCCATCATTGATCTCGCCAGTGGACAGCAGCCGCTGTTCAACGAGGACGGAGGTGTTGTCGTCACCTACAACGGCGAGATCTACAACTTCCCGGAGCTGACCCGCGAACTCCAGCGGGCAGGCCATCGCTTTCGCACCCACTGCGATACGGAAGTCATCGTGCATGCCTGGGAGGAATGGGGCGAGGACTGCGTCCAGCGCTTTCGCGGGATGTTCGCCTTCGCCCTCTGGGATCGTCACACCCAGACCCTGTTTCTGGCCCGCGACCGCCTGGGCATCAAGCCGCTTTACTACAGCGTGCTGCCGGATGGTCAGCTGATCTTCGGCTCCGAACTCAAGGCCTTGCTGGCCCACCCAGGACAGCCCCGCGAGCTCGACCCCTGCGCGGTGGAGGAATACTTCGCCTTTGGCTATGTGCCCGAACCGCGCAGCATTCTGGCCGGCGTCCACAAGCTGCCACCGGCACATACGCTGACCGTGCGGCGCAACCAGCGCTCCGCTGCCATCCCGCGCGCGTACTGGGATGTCCCCTTTGCGACGACGGCACCCACCCCCATCGACATGCCCGAGGCCGCCGAGGAGCTGACCGAACGCCTGCGCGAGGCCGTACGCATCCGCATGGTCGCCGAGGTGCCGCTGGGCGCCTTCCTGTCGGGGGGCGTGGATTCCAGCGCCGTGGTGGCGATGATGGCCGGGCTCTCCACCGAGCCCGTGCGCACCTGCTCCATCGGCTTTGCCGACCCCGCATTTGACGAGTCGCACTATGCCCGGGAAGTCGCCGAGCGTTACGCGACGGACCATCACAACCGCGAGGTCGATCCCGATGACTTTGCCCTGCTGGAACGCCTGGGCGAGCTCTATGACGAGCCCTTTGCGGACAGCTCGGCCCTGCCGACCTATCGCGTCTGCGAGCAGGCCCGTCGCCAGGTCGTAGTCGCGCTGTCCGGTGACGGAGGCGACGAAAACCTGGCGGGCTACCGCCGTTATCGGCACCACCTGGCCGAGGAGCGCCTGCGCAACCCGCTGCCCCTGGGCCTGCGGCGGGTCCTGTTCGGCAGCCTGGCCCAGGTCTATCCCAAGGCGGACTGGGCGCCGCGCCCGCTGCGCGCCCGGGCGACCTTCCAGGCGCTGGCGCGGGATGCGGTCGAGGGCTACTTCCAGGGCGTGTCGGTGCTGCGCGACGAGCAGCGGGACACGCTGTTCTCGCCCGCATTCCGGCGCGAGCTGCAGGGCTACGGGGCGGTGGAGGTGCTGCGTGCCCATGCCGGGCGGGCCCCGACCGATGACCCCCTCTCGCTGGTGCAGTACCTGGATCTGAAGACCTACCTCCCCGGAGACATCCTGACCAAGGTCGACCGCGCCAGCATGGCGCACTCGCTGGAGGTCCGCGTGCCGCTGCTGGATCACCCGCTGGTGGAGTGGGCCTCCACACTCGCGCCGGAACTCAAGCTGCGCGACGGCGAAGGCAAGGCGGTCCTGAAAAAGGCAATGGAGCCCTACCTGCCCCACTCGATTCTCTACCGGCGCAAGCGGGGCTTCGCCGTGCCACTGGCCAACTGGTTCCGGGGGCCACTGCGCGAGGCGATGCACGAGCGAGTGCTGGGCGAGCAGATGCGTGATTCCGGACTGTTCGACGAGCGTGCCCTCAAGCGGCTGGTCGACGAACACGGCCGTGGCGCGCGCGACCACAGCGCGGCGCTGTGGTCGCTCGTGATGTTCCAGACCTTTCTGGACAAGGTGCAACCGACCAGCCCGCTCAGCGGCTGCGCCGTACCCGGGGCCTAGCCATGTACGGACGCCACCCCGTTGCCGATGCCACGCGTGCCACCCGCGCCATCCTCAGCAACCTCCTGGCCCGGGGGGCCCCGGGGCTCTATGTGCGCCTGACCCACGAGACCGGGCGTGGCCGCGGCGCGGAGACGGCGGAATCCGTGGCGCAGTACTTCACCACCTGTTTCTTCGACTACTTCGATCAGCTGGCGGTCCCGCCCGAGGCGATCGAGGACGCGCTTCGCGACAAGCACCTGCTGGAATACGGGCCCGGCGACGTGCCCGGCGTGGCCCTGCTGATGCTGGCCCATGGCGCGGCCCGAGTAACCTGTGTCGACCGCTTTGCGCTGTCGCAGCGCAGTCCCTTTCAGCTGGAGGTCCTGCAGTGCCTGCTGGACAACCTGGATCCCGAGGCCCATGCACGGGCGGCGGCGTGCTTCGTGCGCCCCGGGGACCCGGCCTCGGGGTTTCGCAGCGAGCGGCTGGAATACCGCGTGACCCGGGATGGGCTGGCGGGCCTGAACGCCGAGGTCGACCTGATCTATTCGCGCGCGGTGCTGGAACACGTCAACGACCTGGACGCGACCTTTCGTGACATGGCGACGGCCCTGAAACCGGGGGCACTGGCGGTACACCAGGTGGATCTCAAGAGCCACGGCCTGCACCGTGAAAACCCGCTCGATTTTCTCACCTGGCCGGACGCCCTGTGGCAGTGGATGTATGCCGGCAAGGGCGTACCGAACCGCTGGCGCCTGGACCGCTACCAGCAGGCAATCAAGAACGCAGGGCTGGTGATACGGCATATCGAATCCACGGCCGAGGCACTGGACGAGGATGTGGCCGCAGTGGCCCCTTATCTGGCCGCGCCGTTTCGCGGGCTCGACGCGGACACACTGCGCTGCCTGGGCTTCTGGCTCGTGGTGACCCGACCGGCGCCGGGCGGCGAAGCGAGGGCTGCGGCATGAAGATCCTCCATGTCCTCGACCACTCCATCCCGCTGCACAGCGGGTATACCTTTCGCACCGCGGCCATCCTGCGCGAACAGCGCCGCAGGGGCTGGCGGACCTTTCACCTGACCAGCCCCAAGCACATGGTGGCCCAGGCGGACGAGGAGACGATTGACGGCCTGCATTTCTATCGCACGGCCTACAACCCGAGCGCGATCCCGGGGGTCGAACAATGGGGGTTGATGCAGGCACTGACCCAGCGGCTGACCCGCGTCGCCTGCCAGGTCGCGCCCGACATCATCCATGCGCACTCGCCCGCGCTGAATGCCCTGCCGGCCCTGCGTGCCGGTCGCCGGCTGGGCATCCCGGTGGTCTACGAGGTACGGGCATTCTGGGAGGACGCCGCGGTCGACCATGGCACCGCCCGCGAACATGGCCTGCGCTACCGCCTGACGCGGGAGCTGGAGACCTATGCCCTGAAGCGCGTGGCACATGTCACGACCATCTGCGAGGGGCTGCGCCGCGACATCATCGCGCGCGGCATCCCGGCCGAGCAGGTCACCGTAATCCCCAATGCGGTGGACGCGGACGACTTCCACCTGGGCGGCCAGCCCGATCCCGCCCTGAAGGCCGAACTGGGTCTTGGTGATGCCCGTGTGCTCGGCTTTCTCGGATCCTTTTATGCCTACGAGGGGCTGGATACCCTGCTCGAGGCTTGTCCGCTTATCCAGGCCCGAGCGCCCGACGTGCGCATCCTGCTGGTCGGGGGCGGGCCGCAAGCCGAGCGCCTGAAGGCCCAGGCCGAACGCCTCGGTATCCAGGACCGCGTCATCTTCACCGGGCGCGTCCCGCACCACCAGGTGCAGCGCTACTACGACCTGGTCGACCTGCTCGTGTATCCGCGCCATTCGATGCGCCTGACCGATCTGGTCACACCGCTGAAACCACTGGAGGCAATGGCGCAGGGGCGCCTGCTGGTGGCATCGGACGTGGGCGGACACCGGGAACTGATCCGGGATGGCGAGACCGGCTGGCTGTTCCCGGCCGACAACCCCGAGGCCCTGGCCGCCCGGGTGCTGGAGACGCTCGAGCACCCGGAACACTGGCCACGGGTACGAGAGATGGGGCGGCGCTTCGTGGAGCAGGAGCGCACCTGGGCGGCGAGTGTCGCGCGCTACCAGTCGGTCTACGACGGGCTGCGGGCCCGGCCGGAGGTGCTGCGTGTCGGATGACGGGCGCCCACGTCTGGTGGTCTACACGCGCGTGTACCCGAACGCGGCGCAGCCCAATCTGGGACTGTTCGTGCGCGAGCGCATGCGCCGTGTCGCCGAGCATCTCGATCTGGTCGTCGTGGCCCCGGCGCCCTGGTTCCCGTTCCAGCACTGGCTGGGACGCCTGCGCCCGCACGCCCGACCGCCGCTGCCGGCCTTCGAGAGGCAGGGGTCGATTCGCGTCTACCACCCCCGTTTCCTGTGTATCCCGGGCCTGTTCAAGTGGACCGACGGCTTCTTTCAGGCGCTCGGCAGTCTGCGCCTGATGCGTCGGCTGCAGCGCGAGTTCGGCTTCGACGTGATCGATGCCCATTTCATTTACCCCGACGGGGTCGCCGCGCGCTGGCTGTCACGCTGGTTGCACCGCCCCTGCACCATCACCCTGCGCGGCAGCCTGAACCGTTTCCGCGACCGGCCGCTGCACCGGACGCAGATTCGCCGGGCGCTGGAGGATGCGGCGCGGGTGTTCTCGGTGGCCGGCGCGCTGAGGGACGAGGCGCTGGACTGGGGCATCGAGCCCGACCATGTGCAAGTCGTGGGGAACGGGGCCGATCTCGACCGCTTCAAGCCGGAGGACCGGGCCGAGGCCCGGCAGCGCCTGGGCCTGCCCGCCGAGGGGCGGTTCCTGATCTCCGTCGGGGGGCTGTCCGAGCGCAAGGGCTTTCACCGCGTGATCGCGACCCTGCCGGAACTACTGCAACAGCACCCGGATCTGCACCTGGTGATTGCCGGAGGCGGCACCCCCGAGGGGAACAACGAGGCCGAGCTGCGCCAGCAGGTCCAGTCACTGGGGCTGCAGGACCAGGTGTGGTTCCTCGGGCCCGTCCCGCCCGACGAGCTGCGGTTTGTGTACTCCGCGGGGGACTTGTTCGTGCTCGCCACGCGTTTTGAAGGCTGGGCGAATGTATTCCTGGAGGCCTCGGCCTGCGGGCTGCCCATCGTCACCACGGATGTGGGAGGCAACGCCGAGGTCGTCGCCTCGGAGCAGGTGGGGCTGATCGTCCCCTATGGGGATCATGACGCACTGCGCGCAACGATCCACGAGGCCCTGGGTCGCGAATGGGACCGCGCGGCGATCCTGGCCCATGCACGGGCGAATGACTGGCGGGTGCGGATTCCGGAACTGGTCGCGGCCTTCGAGACGATCGCCGGGCCCGTCGGACATCGCCTGCCACGGCGCGCCTGAAGATGGGGCTGTACACCTCGCTGGTCGCGCATGGCGCGTTTCCCGTGCACGAGCGGTTGAAGGGGCACTCGACGGTGCGCCTGCGCAAGGCGCTGGAGGCGACCCAGTGGTGGACGCCCGAGGCGCTGGAGAACCTGCAGCTGACCCGCTTGCAGGCCCTGCTCGAGCGCGTGGCCCAACAGGTACCGTTCTATCGCCAGTGGTTCGCCGACCAGGGCTGGTCATCCCGCGCGCTGACGAGCCTTGCGGATCTTGAGCACCTGCCGGTCATCGACAAGAACGTTCTGCGCCGGGCAGGCCACGAGTGGCGGGCCGAGGGGGCACAACACCTGGTCGCGCAACGTACCAGCGGTTCGACCGGCGAACCGCTGGCCTTCTGGCTGGGGCGCGAGCGCATTGCGATGGACATCGCCGCCAAATGGCGCGCGACCCGCTGGTGGGGCGTCGACATTGGCGATCGCGAGCTGGCCCTTTGGGGCGCGCCGAACGAGACCGACGCGCAGAATCGCCTGCGGTCCTGGCGCGACCGCGTGCTGCGCTCGCGCCTGGTCCCGGCCCGCGACCTCGACCGGGCACGGGTCGATGCCATCATTGACCAGATTCGCGAGTTCCGCCCGCGCATGATCTTCGGCTATCCCTCCGTGCTGGCACGGGTCTGCGCGCACGCGCGGGAACAGGGCCGACGCCTGGACGATCGGGGCATTCGGGTGGCCTTCACCACGTCGGAGGTCCTGCGCCCGGAATGGCGGGCGATCATCACCGACGTACTGGGCTGTGGGGTCGCGAACGAGTATGGCGGCCGGGATGCCGGCCTGATCGCACGCGAATGCCCGCATGGCGGGCTGCACCTGACGGCCGAGGCGCTGATCGTCGAGATCCTGGACGATGCCGGGCGAACGCTTCCGGCCGGCGAGACCGGACAGATCGTGGTCACCAACCTGATGGGTCCGGAGTATCCCTTCATCCGCTACCGCACCGGTGATCGTGGCGCGCTGGACCCGGCACCCTGCCCCTGCGGGCGCGGCCTGCCGCTGCTACGGGAGATCGAGGGGCGGGCCAACGACGGCCTGATCGCGCTCGATGGCCGCTGGGTGCACGGCAGTCATTTCAACTACTGCCTGCGCGAGATCGCGGGCCTGCGCTCGTACAAGATCATCCAGCACGCGCCGGACCGGGTCGAGCTGTTGCTGGTCCTCGACGAGACACTGGCCGAGGCCGTAGAGCAAGGCCTGCGGCGCGCCTTCGCGCAGGCCCTGGGGGAACCCCTGACAGTGGAGATCCGTCAGGTCGAGGCGATTGCCCCGGAAGCCGGAGGCAAGCACCGGCACGTGGTCTGTAGAGTTCAGTAACCGCCCGCCTGGGCGCGCGCTTCGGCCGGCATCTCGCTCGACGGCGCGTGCAGCCAGAGATCCAGCATCATCAGCACCCACACCATGTCACCGTAGTAGGCCGCGTGTCCGTCGCGGTGCAGCGAAATGAGCTCGTCGATGAACTGCGGCCGCAGAAAGCCCTGCCCCTTGAGCCGCAGCAGGCTGTCATAGGCCAGTTCGCGCAGCGGCGCATGGTCGTGCATCCACACCCCGAAGGGCAGGCCAAAGCCATGCTTCTTCTTGTCGATGATGGCGTCGGGCAGGAAACCCTGCATCGCCTCCTTGTAGAAGTGGCGCAGCCGCTGCCCGCGCAGTTTCTGGTCGGACGGGATACCCAGGGAGAACTCCACCACGTCGTCGTCCAGCATCGGAAAGACGACATCCACGCCGGCCAGCTCGCACATGCGGGTCACCTTGCGCAGGTCGTTGTCGGCCAGGGTCTGCTGCCAGTCCAGGTACATCATGCGGTTCAGCGACGAGGCGTGCGCCGGCTGGTCGTGGATCTCGCGCATCAAGTCCCACGGGGCCTGGGTATCCACCGCCGAGAGAAAGTCGGGCTCGAACATCGCCGTGGGCGAGAGGTGGTACAGGTAGTTGTAGGTCTGCAGCCGATCGGGCAGCGGGATGCGCGCCTGCTCCACGTAGCGGCGCGCCTTGCTCAACCAGCCGGCCCCCTTCGGGATGCGGGTCGCCAGGGGTTCCAGCATGCCCTGGCGCAAGGGGCGCGGCAGGCGCTGCCAGTGCTCGAACAGGCCCTGCTTGGCATAGCGTGCGTTGCCGGCAAACAGCTCGTCGCCACCATCGCCGGCCAGCATCCGTGTCACGCCCGCCTGTGCCGCCATGCGTGCACAGAAATAGGCAGGCAGCGCCGAGGAGTTGCCAAAGGGCTCGTCGTAACTGCCGGCAATCAGGGGGACGGCGGCAACGACGTCGTCCGGCGTCACGTAGTACTCGTTCGCCTGGGTCGCAAAGTGCCGGGCCGCGATGCGGGCGTACTCCATCTCGTCGTAACCCGGGGCATCGAAACCGATGCTGAAGGTCGGCGGCGGCTCGGGGGTCGTCTCGGCCAGGAGCCCGGCCACGGTCGAGCTGTCCAGTCCTCCACTGAGAAAGGCCCCCGGCCTCGGTGTCTCCCGATGATGTTTGACGGCGCTGCGCAGCTGATCACGCAGGGCCGTCCCCATCTCGGCGGCATCCCCCAGGCGCGACTCGCGAAAATGCGGGACCCAGTATGACTTCACGCGGATCGTGTCCGCCTGGCGGTCCAGGCAATGCGCGGCACGCAGCTTCTCGACACCGGCGAACACACTGACCGGAGCCGGCAGCATGTGGAAGAAGAAGTAGTGATAAAGCCCCGCCGGGGTGGGCTCGCGCATCAGGCCGGGATAGCGAACCACACTGCCTGCCGCCGTCCCGAAGACCACCCCGTCAGGCACGACCGCCCAATGCAACGGAATCTGCCCCATGCGGTCCACGCCTGCCAGGAGACGCGCCCTCTGAGGATCCAGGATCGCCAGCGCGAACGCCCCCGCCACCTGGCTGAACAGGGCCTCGCCAAAGCGCCGGTAGGCGTCCAGCAAGGCATGTGCGGGCGACTGCTCCAGCGCCAGACGCTGCAGACCGCGTTCCCGCCACCGAGGGTGGCCGGTGATGCCTGCGATCAGCCCGTCCGGGGCCTGGGCCACCCAGCCGCCCTGGACCAGACACCCGCCCCGGGGGCCATCGCAACGCGCGCTGGACTCACCCGGGACCGAAGGGAGCCCCGCCTTCTGCAGGCCGAGAATATCGCCCGCCGCCTCCCTGGGCGCCCCAAACCATCCGCATAGTCCCGCCATTGGCCTTCCTGTCGCCTGAAGTGGCGTTCAAGGAAACAGCAGCAAATACCCGCCTGTGATGGCTCCCGTGGGCATGCCGATATACAAGTTTCCGCGTTTACCTTCCAGCAAACAAAAAAATGCAGGCAAAGGTAAAACTCAATGATGGAGGGACCGCCGACCACTTTAAAGTATTGATTATTTGGTACCCGCAAGGTCTCCAGTTGTCGGCCACAAGCTTTCACAATAGGGCTTCCGGAAGTATGCGGAATGCGCCACCAGGGAACAGGAGATCAGCATCATGTCAACGCTCGAGCACATCAAGGCTTTGCTTGACAGCGCCCTCGGCCTGAACGGCCGTGCCCAGCACTTTGACCGCTCCACCCCTCTGCTGGGCGGGGTCCCCGAACTGGATTCCATGGCGGTGGTTTCCTTGATCAACGAGATGGAAGAACAGTTCGACATCGTTATCGATGACGATGACGTCAGTGCGGAGACGTTCGAGACCGTCGGCGCCCTGGTCGATTTCGTTGAACACAAGAATGGTGCCTAGATGGAGGCCGGTTTCCTGCCGGGCTGCGACGGACCAGTCTTTTATGTCCTGCACCCGGCCGCCCGGACCCCTGCCCGCGGGCGGGTCCTGTTCGTGCCGCCCTTTGCCGAGGAGCTGAACAAGGCCCGGCGCATGGTGGCGCTGCAGGCCCGGCGCATGGCCCGCGAGGGGTACACCGTCCTGCTGCCGGACCTGTACGGCTGCGGGGACAGCGGAGGCGATTTTGGTGATGCGCGCTGGGATTCCTGGCTCGACGACCTCGCGCGCTGCCTGGCTCATCTGGAATCCCAAACCGGCGCCCAGCCCCCCCTGATCCTCTGGGGACTGCGCGCGGGCGCCCTGCTGATCAGCGACCTTCTGGCCGCACGCGCCCCGTCGGTGGCGGCCACCGTGCTGTGGCAACCGGTCACCAACGGCGAACAGCACCTGACGCAGTTCCTCCGCCTGCGCATGGCCGCGGGCATGATGGGCGGGGAGAAGGAAAGCACGGGGCAGTTGCGCGGCCGACTGGAGGCGGGAGAAGCCATCGAGGTCGCGGGCTATACCCTGGCGCCGGAGCTGGCGAACGCCCTGGCAATGGCCCGCCTGGCACCACCGCCACAAGGGCCGCTGTACTGGTTCGAGGTCAACGACGACGAGGACGTCTCCCTGTCTGCGGGGAGCACCCGAACGCTGAAGGCGTGGCGCGAGCAGGGGCTGGACGTACACGCCTCGGTCGTCCCCGGCGAACCCTTCTGGAATGCGCCGGACATCCTCGAGGTCCCGGCCCTGCTGGAACACACCATGGATTGTCTGGGGCGCTCGGTGTCTCTGGGGCGGGCGGCATGAACGAGCGGGCCGTGGTCTTCCGGCTGGGCGGAGACGAGCTGCTCGGCATCCTCCACCCTGGCGCCGCCGGGGCCGCACGGGGCGTCCTGATCGCCGTGGGCGGCCCGCAGTATCGCGTCGGCAGTCATCGCCAGTTTCTGCTCCTGGCGCGCGACCTGGCGGCTCGGGGGATACCGGTGTTCCGCTTCGATTTTCGCGGCATGGGCGACTCGTCCGGCGCCCAGCGCGATTACGAAGAGGTGCACGATGACCTGCGCGCGGCGATGGATATCTTCTCGGCCGAGGTGCCGGGAATGCGCGAGGTCGTGATCTGGGGCCTGTGCGGTGCGGCCTCCGCCGCCTTGTTCTATGCCTGGCGTGACCCCCGGGTGGCGGGCCTGGTGCTGGCCAACCCGTGGGTCCGCACCGACGAGGGCCTGGCCCGCGCCTACCTGAAGACCTACTACCTCCAGCGGCTTTTCTCGCGCGACTTCTGGTCGGGCGCCCTGAAGGGACGTTTCAACCCCTGGGTCTCCCTGCAGTCCCTGGGGCGAGTGGTCTCTACGGTACTGGGCCGTCGTGCCGGGACTGCCCCGGCTGCGACCGACGAGGGCCGCTTCGATGTTTCGTCTGCGCCCCTTCCGGACCGGATGGCCGAGGGCTGGCGCCGCTTTCACGGGCCGATCCTGGTGGTCCTGAGCGGAGAGGACCTGACGGCCGCCGAGTTTCGGGATGTGGCCAGCCATGCACCGGCCTGGGACGGCTTGCTGCGACAGCCACGCGTGACCCTGCGCGAACTGCCGGACGCAAACCACACCTTTTCCCGCCGCGAGTGGCGTGACCAGGTGGCCAGATGGACGCATGACTGGCTGCGCCAGGCGCCAGGGCGCAGCCCGGGATGATGCCACCCATGGAAGCGTCACTGGCGAACAACACACACGCAGCCGAGTCGGAGGCCTTGCCCCGCAAGCCACTGGTGTCGGTAGTCATGCCGGCCTACAACACGGCGGCCTACATTGCCGAATCCGTCGACAGCGTCCTGGATCAGGACTACCCCAGCATCGAGCTGATCGTGGTGGATGACGGCTCGACCGACGGGACCGTCGAGATCCTGCGCCGTTATGGCGACCGCCTGACGCTGCTGACCCAGCAGAACCAGGGAGCGGCCGTGGCCCGCAACGCCGGCATCTCGGCCGCACAGGGCGACTTCATCGCCTTCATCGATTCCGACGATGTCTGGCTGCCCGGCAAGCTGACCGCCCAGATCCTGTACATGGAGCAGCACCCGGAGATCGGTCTGGTGCACACGGATTTTCTGGCGTGGACGCCGGATGCCAGCGGGCAGTTCGCCCCGGCCCATACCCTGGCCGATCCCCCGGTCCCGGTGACCGAGGCACCGGGAATTGTCCCGGAGGGTTCGGGCTGGGTGTACAACCGGCTGCTGATGGAATCCCTGCCGCATACGATCACGGTGATGATGCGGCGCGAGCTGGTGGAACAGGTCGGCCCGTTCGACCCTCAGCTCAAGCGCGGCCAGGACTATGACTACTGGATTCGAGCCTCGCGACTGACCGAGTACCGCCAGCTGGACCGCGTCACCGCCCTTTATCGCCTGCACGGGCGTGGCTGCATGACCAAGTACCCGGATGTGAACTACGAGGTCGAGGTGGTCCAACGGGCGCTCGGCCGCTGGGGTCTGGTGGGACCCAATGGCGAAAAGACCTCCTGGCTCCGGGTGCGCGAGCGCCTGGGTGATGCCTGTTTCACCTTCGGCTACCACCACTACTGGGAGGGGGACCCACGGATCGCCCGGCGTGCGTTCTTTCAGGCCCTGGTGCGCCGCCCGGGGCGGGTGAAGACCTGGGGATATCTGGGGGCAAGTACGGTTAAGGCCCTGCTCGCGCGTAGCTAAGCGCGAGCAGGGCCTCGGCGATTTCGATAAACCGCGACACGGCCGATCGGCATCTTTCGCAGCCGCCTGGTGCGGTACTCGCGGTAGGCAACCCGCTCCAGAAACGGGGCCTCGTCCAGCAGTCTTCTCTGGGTCGGGTTCTGGTACACGACCAGCACGTCCCGTCCCTCGTCGGCCTGCAGGGCACTCTCGAGATTCGCGAGCACGCGCTCCATGATCGCGGCCTTGAAAGGGTTGAACAGGTAGATCAGCAGGTCGCCCGGCGGCAACTCGAACGCGCCGGCGTCGCCACAGACGGTTTCGATCCGGTGCATGCAGCGCTCGGGATGCCGGTAGATCCGCGCATTCGCGGCGGCGATCGCATCCAGGCGGGGGTTGAACTCGACCCCGATGATCCGCCGAAACGGATGGTGCGACGCGAGCAGCAGCGCCTTGCCCTTGCCCGACCCCAGATCAATGAACGCATAGCGCGCGGGGGCGATGGCCAGGGAACGGATGATCCGGTGGAACAGGCGCGGCGGGGCGCCCTCGTATCCCTCGTGCTCCTGCGGCAGGCCGGCATCGTCCTCGGCCTGGATACCGGTATTGGTGCCGTGCTTGAGATCGAAGTCCGTCAGCCGGAACAGGATGTTCCGCGGGACGAGCGCCATAGTGCGCCACCAGCCGTGCCGGTGCAGGGAGGAACGCAGCTGAACCAGCACATTCGTCATCTCGCCGGCCTGGCGGGGGCAGCGCCGGAGGGCGCGCGACCATTCATGCTTCGTCCGCCTCCAGCGCCTCGACGAGCATCTTGCGATCGACCTTGCCATTCCCGTTCAGCGGCAGTTCGTCCAGAAGATGAATCTCCCGCGGCACCATCACGGTGGGGAGCCGCTGCCTAAGTTGTTCCCTAATCCCCTCCAGGTCCGCGTGTTCGGCGACCACAAAGGCGATGATGCCGGAGGCCCCGCTCGCGGTACGCGGCCAGCCGATCGCAACGGCCTGGTCAGTCGACGCGGCCTCGCGCAGGGCCTGTTCGATCTCTCCCAGTTCGATGCGCACGCCGCCAATCTTGATCTGGTGATCGAAACGCCCGAGAAACTGCAGGGGCTCCCCGGGATACGGGCGCCTCACGAGATCACCCGTGCGGTAATACAGGCTGTCGTCATCCCCGAGCCGGATGAACGCGGTCGCGGTACGCTCGGGCTCCTTCCAGTACCCGGCACTGACCTGTGGCCCGCTGATCAGGAGTTCGCCCTCCCCCCCTTCGGGCACTTCGCGAAAGGCCTCGTCGACCACGCGAACCCCGACCTGGTTTCCCGGATAACCAATGGGGGCCATCCCGTGTATGCACTCCGCCGGCGACCGCTCTGGATCCCAGCGGTAAAAGCAGGCATCGACGGTGCATTCGGTCGGCCCGTAGGCATTGTCGATCGCGGCGTTGGGCGCGGCGGCCTCCATGATCCTGGCCAGTTCCGCCGACAGGGCCTCACCGCCAAAGCGGCACAGCCGCAGCTGGGGGAAGCGGCCGGGGGCCCAGCCGTTGCGGCGGCTCATGCCATGGCCGGCCGACGGCGTGATGTCGATGACGGTCAGGGCCTTGTCGACGATGTAGCGGTTGGGGTTGAACCACTCGCGGGCGGAGGGGCAGCAAAGACACGCGCCATAAGACCAGCCCACGTACAGGTCGAACATCGAGGAGTCGAAGGTAATGTCGTAGAACTGCGAGAAACGATCGTTCTCGCTCAGACCCAGAGGGTCATAGCGCTCCCGCGACATGGCCACGAACCGGGCCGCATTGCGATGCCGCACGGCCACGCCCTTGGGTACACCGGTACTGCCCGAGGTGAAGAACAGACAGGCGAGATCGTCAGGATTGACCCGGGCCGGCGACCATCCCTCGGGGGCCGAGGCCTCGTCCAGGGCATGAAAGGCATGCCCGGGCCAGCGGGACTGAAAGGCATCGCAGTCCTCCCGGGTCGGCAGCCAGATCGCACAGTCGGAATGCTCCGGCCCCAGCCAGCCGTCCAGCGACTGCATCCCGGTGGCATCCACGACCAGGGCCCCCAGACCGGCCAAATCGACCATCCGCCGTGTTCGCTCGGGGGGGAAGGACGGATTCAGGGGTACCAGCGTGTGCCCGGCCATGAGCACCCCCAGGAGGCCCTGGTACAGGATGCGCGAGCGCTGGGCCAGGACGCCGATCGTGCGCGGCCCGTCGGCGGGCAGGTCGGCCTGAAGGCCCGAAGCCAGGCTGGCACTGGCGGCGTAGAGATCCCGGTAGCGGATCTCGCCCCCCTCCACATCCAGCGCCGGGCGGTCCGCGAACTGCCTTGCCGCGTGCAGGAAACCGGCGTGCAAACCGAACTCGTCCATGGCCATTGACCACCCCTTGAAATCGCAAAAAGGCATAGGGTGGCAATCGCGGCTTATGGCGAGATTCCATGCAACTCGATCGCCAGCACCGGCCTGTCCACCCCCCTAACTGGAGGATCCAAAAACCCGTTGAATCAAGCAATCCCGACTGCGATGGATTTACCTGATGATCCGATCCAGACAGCTGCATGAGTTTTGTAATTGACGGTCGATTCCACGCCGCCAGAACCAAATTTTCCGTTTCCTCGAAGGCAAAAAAACGCTATACGTCATAGGGATCGCGACAACGAGAATCGGTTGATTCATGGCTGGAACCTTGCGCAAGTTGAATGCCCTTTTGCACCCCCGGGATCGGCGCAAGGTAGGGCTTTTGGTAGTCCTGATGATCATCACGGCATTCATGCAGACCGTGGGTGTCGCCTCGGTGATGCCGTTTCTCGCAGTGCTGTCCGACCCGGACATGGTTCATGACCACGCACTCTTGAGCCAGGCATACAACACCCTCGGGTTCGAATCGACCGGAGAGTTTCTCTACTTTCTGGGGGTGGCGGCGTTTGTGATGTTCATGCTCGGGACGTTGCTGCAGGCACTCACGCAGTGGTCGATCACCCGCTTCTCGCACATGCAGCAATACGAGCTGTCGCGCCGGTTGATGGCCGACTATCTGCGACGGCCGTTTACCTTCTTCCTGCACCGCAATTCCGGTGACCTGGCCAAGACGATCCTGCAGGAGACTACACACGCGATCAGTGGCGCGGTAATGCCGGCCATGCGGCTGGTCAGCCAGGGCCTGCTGGCGCTCTCGATCATCGCCCTGCTTATCGTGGTCGAGCCGTGGCTCGCACTCACCGTGGCCCTGGGTCTGGGCAGCGTCTACGCGGCCATCTACATCGTGGCCCGGATCTGGCTGAACCGGATCGGACAAGACCGGGTGGAGGCCAACCGCGAACGCTTCACCGCGGCGGCCGAGGCCTTCGCGGGCGCCAAGGAGATCCGCCTGCTGGGACGCGAACGTGACTACCTGGAGCGCTACCGCCACCCGTCCAGGCGCTATGCCCGGCACCAGGCGAATGCGGTGCTGTTGCAGGACACCCCGCAGTACGCGATCGAGGCGATCGCCTTTGGTGGCGTACTGCTGCTCGTGCTGTACCTGATGGCCGGCGACGGGGGCCTGGCCCAGGCCCTCCCCCTGCTCGGCCTGTATGCGCTGGCGGGCAAGCAACTGATTCCCGCCTTCCAGAAGGTCTTTCAGAACCTGGCGGCCCTGCGCTTCAATTTTGCGGCGGTGGACAACATCCTGAAGGATCTCGGTGACCGCGGCGGCGACGCCCTGCCCTCGCGCGGCGAGGCCCGTCCTGCCCTGGCACCCCGGCAGGCGATTCGGGTCGAGGGCGTAACCTATCGCTACCCCCAGCATGACCGCGCCGCACTGGACCAACTCTCGCTGGAGATCCCGGCCCGCACGACCATCGGGCTGGTAGGCTCGTCCGGGGCCGGCAAGAGCACGCTGGTGGATGTCCTGCTGGGGCTGCTGGAACCCGACGAAGGTGCGGTTCTTGTCGACGGCCAGCCACTGACGGCGGCAAACGTGCGGCAGTGGCAGGCGGCACTCGGGTATGTCCCACAGCACATCTTCCTGGCCGACCAGAGTGTCGCTGCCAATATCGCCCTGGGCGTCCCCGAGGCCGAGATCGATCAGGCCGCGGTAGAGCGGGCCGCGCGCCTGGCGAATCTGCACGACTTTGTGATGAACGAGCTCCCGCAGGGCTACGAAACGCTGATCGGCGAACGCGGGACGCGCCTGTCCGGCGGGCAGCGCCAGCGTATCGGCATCGCCCGGGCCCTGTACCGCGATCCGGCGGTGCTGTTCTTCGACGAAGCGACCAGTGCCCTGGACAATGCCACCGAGCGCGCCGTGATGGATGCCATTCACAACCTGAGCGGTGAAAAGACGATTATCCTGGTGGCACACCGGCTGAGCACCGTCAAACCCTGCGATCAGATCTACGTACTCGAGAGCGGGCGCCTGGTCGACCAGGGAAGCTGGGAGATGCTGGTCGACGGCAGCACGCACTTCCAGCAGCTGGCCGCTGGTCACGCCTGAAGGCCGACTCTGGTGTCAGACGAGGATTTCCGCGGGCTCCGGATGGCTGAGGAAGCCCCTGGGGCTGGCCGAATATCCGTAGGCCCCGGACTGGAAGACCACCACCAGATCGCCGATCTCCGCGCGGGGTAGTTCCATCTGCTGGCCCAGGACGTCCAGCGGGGTGCACAGCGGCCCGACGACGTCCACGACTTCCGTGTCGGTCTCTCCCATGCGGTTGCCGATGGCGACCGGGTAGTTCTTGCGAATCACCTGGCCAAAGTTGCCCGAGGCTGCCAGGTGGTGATGGAGCCCTCCATTGGTGACGAGGAACACCCGGCCGCGCGAGACCTTGCGGTCCAGCACTTCGGCGACGTATACGCCCGCCTCCCCCACCAGATAGCGGCCGAGCTCGAGGATGATCTCGGCCTGCGGCATGCGCGCGCGAACCTGCGGCAGGCGTTGCTCAAGCTGCTCGGCGATAGGGCCCAGGGTCAACGGCTGATCGCCCGGGAAATAGGGGATACCAAAACCGCCCCCGATGTTCAGTGTCTCCACCGGTCCAGGGGCATGCTCGGCCAGCCGCAATGCCAGATCCAGGGTCAGGCCCTGGGCCTCCACCAGCGACTCGGCGCGCAGGTTCTGCGAGCCGGAAAAGATGTGGAAGCCGCGGAAATGCAGCCCCATCTTGCCAATTCGCGCCAGCATCTCGGGCACGCGCTCGGCATCCACACCGAACACCTTGGGCCCACCACTCATCTTCATGCCCGAGGTCTTCAGCTCGAAGTCGGGGTTCACGCGCACCGCGACGCAGGGCGTCCTGCCGGTGCGCTCCGCAATCGCCGCGACCCGCGTCAGTTCGGTATCGGATTCGAGGTGGATCGTGATCCCCGCGGCCACCGCCATCTCCAGCTCCGCCGGGGACTTGCCCGGCCCGGCGAAGCTGATATCGGCGGCGGACACCCCGGCGTCCAGGGCAATCTGCAGTTCGCGCCCGGATGCGACATCCAGGCCATCGACCAGCGAGGCCATATGGCCCACCACCGCCGACATCGGGTTCGCCTTGACCGCGTAGTGGATCGACAGGTCCCGGGGCAGAGCCTGACGCAGGGCCTGGACGCGGCGCGTCATGACCTGTCGGTCATAGGCATAGAACGGGGTCCGGCCCGCGCGGCGGGCGATCTCGGGCAGGGGCATACCGCCGATCAGCAGCGAGCGGTCACGCACCTCGAAGGCCGCCATTGCCGCATGTCGAGGGGCGGGCGTTATGGATACCTCCCGGTTCATGACAGGGCGACCTCCTGGAACAAGCCCTCGAACTCGGCCGCCACCGCCTTGCGGTCGATCTTGCCGTTGCCATTGCGGGGCAGGGACTGGACCCGCAGCTCCAGGTGGCTCGGCACCATGAAGGCGGGCAAGCGCTCGCGCAGAAGAGCCAGAACCTGCTCCCGGGTTACCGCGGGGTCGCGCGGCAATACGACCAGGACCACTGCCTGGCCCAGTTGCGGATGCGTAATGCCCAATGCGGCGCCTTCCGCCACCAGCCCCGTTGCATAGGCGGCCTCCTCGATCTCTACCGGGCTTACCCGGTAGCCCGAGGTCTTGATCATCTCGTCGCGCCGGCCGACGAAATACAGATAGCCGTCCTCGTCCATCCGCACCGTATCGCCTGACCACACCGCCATCTCCTGACCTGGCAGGCCGGACGGCTGCCCCGGCACGGGGCGGAAGCGCTCGGCCGTGCGCGCGGCATCGTTCCAGTAGCCCATCGCGACCAGGGCCCCGCGATGGACCAGCTCCCCGGGTTCTCCGGGCGCGCAGCGGCTACCATCCTCGCGCACGACCATGACCTCGGCATTGGGTATGGCCCGCCCCATGGAGTCGGGTCGACGATCGACCTCCTCGGGCGGCAGATAGGTGGAGCGAAAGGCCTCCGTGAGCCCGTACATCAGATACACCTGGGTGTGCGGCAGATGCGCCCGCAGGCGCTTCAGGGTCTTCAAGGGCATCGCGCCGCCCGAGTTCGTGATGTAGCGAAGGGACCGCCGCGCGGCCTCCGGCCACTCCATCTCGGCCAGCTGGATCCACAGCGGTGGCACCGCCGCCAGCCCGGTGATCCCGCCCTGCTCGACCGCCTTGAGCACATCACGGGGCAGGAGGTAATTGAGCAGGGTGGCATGGGCCCCGGTCAGGAACGCGGTCGTCAACTGACTGAAGCCGTAATCGAAGCTGAACGGCAGCACGCAGAGGATGCGGTCCCCCGCCCGATTTTGCAGGTAATGCGCGACGCTTTGGGCGCCGGCCACCAGATTGCGGTGCGACAGCACCACGCCCTTGGGTCGACCGGTGCTGCCGGAGGTATAGAGGATCGCCGCCATATCCGTATCGATAACCCGGTGTGCCGGCCTGCCGATCCCGAAATCCGCCGCGGATTGCCAGGCCTCCAGGCGCGGCCCGCCCGGTTCTTCGCCGTCGGGCGGTGTGTCCACGAACAGGATGGTGTCCAGGTCCGGACATTGCGCCAGGACATCGCGCAGCGCGGCATAGCGCGCCGCGGACGTAACCAGGGTCCGCACCCCGCAGTCCTGAAGGATGTGCGCAACTTGCGCGGCCTTCAGCAGCGGATTAATGGGTACCAGTACCGCACCCGCCCGCGAGGCCCCGAACATCGCGTGGACCGCCTCCGGGCATTTGTCCAGGTACACGGCAACCCGGTCCTGTCGCTGGAGCCCGGTGGCGAGCAACCGCCACGCCGCATTCTCGATGTCGCTGGCGACCGCCTCGTAGGATTGCGAAATCCCCCGATGCGTGATCGCCGGGGCCATGGGAGCTCGTTCGGCGCTATGCAGGACGCCGTCGTGCAGCAGAGTCGGGAGGCGCATGATCAGGATGGTTCTCCTTGAGGCAAGGACCAAAAAAGACAGCTCGTAGTGTGTTACCAATCTTTTACAAAAATGCCCACTATTTCGGCAAATGGGCTACTCTTCGAGTGGGCTGAATCATATCGCCGCTTTCGCGTGCTCGCGACGTACCGCGACACACCCGTAATTGCTGTATAGCGGAATTCTCTGTAATGCGCGACTACCTGCTGTTTTTTATCATCATGGTGTTGATCCCGGTGATCCTGGCAAGGCCCTGGGTTGGCATCCCCGCCTGGTTCTGGGTAGGTCTGATGGCCCCGCACGGCCTCACCTGGTCATTCATGCGCACCTTCCCCGTAGCAGCGGTGATCGGCATCACAACGCTGGTGGCGCTGTTTCTGGCCAAGGATCGACGGCCAATGCCGATGACGCGCGAAATGGTGATGCTATGGGTCTTTTTCGGCTACATCACCATGACTTCGTATTTTGCGGTAAATCCCAGCGGTGCATGGGACTTCTGGCAGCATGTTTTTAAGATCCTGCTGATTACATTTATCACACCCATGCTGATATTTGGTCAGCTTCGCATCGTATGGTTGTTATTAGTTATTACATTCTCGATCGCCTTTTTCGGATTCAAGGGCGGCCTGTTCACGCTGTCCACGGGGGGGCAATACATGGTGCTGGGGCCACCCGGCTCGTATCTGTCTGGAAACACCTACATCGGGCTGGCGATGGTGATGGTGCTGCCGCTGATCCTCATCAGCGCGAGGCTGTTCCGCGAGCGCTGGGTTGACCTCGAGATCCCTGGCATGGAGCGCTTCTACCGGCCGATCAGCTGGGCCATCTACGGCGTGTTCTGGCTGACCGTGATCGCGATCCTCGCGACCTATTCCCGCGGTGCTCTGCTGGGGATCCTGGTGGTGGCGCCATTCCTGTTCTGGCACATGCGCCACAAGCTGGCGATGGTGATGGCCGGCGTGCTGGTCTTCGGGGTGATCGGGGTGACCGCGCCGGATCGCCTGCTGGATCGCTGGGGGACCATCGAGACCTATGAGGAAGACCGCTCCGCCATGCAGCGCATCCAGGCGTGGGGCGTGAACTGGAACATGGCGACCGAGCGGCCCCTGACCGGAATGGGTTTTCGCAACCATCACCTCGGGTACGACTGGTGGATCCGCTATGCGAACTTCGAGGGGGACTGGCGCCATGTACTCTCGCCACACAGCGTCTATTTCGGGCTGATCGGCGAACATGGGTTTGGCGGGCTCGCTACCTTTCTGCTGCTGGTCGGGTTCACGTTCTTTTCCCTGAACCGGGTCCGCAAGCGAGCCCGGCTCGAGACGGGGCAGATATGGCTGGCGGAATACGCCTGGGCGATCCAGGTGGGGTTGATCGGCTACCTGGCCGCCGGGGCCTTCCTCGACGTGATCTACTTCAACCTGCTGTTCGCCTTCATCGCCCTGGCCATCATCATGCGCCGCGAACTGGAAGAGGCGCCGCGAGTAGCCGAGGCACCCGCACCCGTGCCGGCACAGGCGCCCAACCTGCCGGCGGGCGCCGCGCATGACAGCGCCACCGGGGCACCCGGCATCCTGCGCTAGGGAAACGCTGATCAATGTGGCCGCACGTTCATGGGTAAGACCGTCACATTGGGGGTCTCCATGGTCCAGCCCTGGGCCGAGCGCCTGACGCAGGCAGTCGCGGCCCATGTTCGGCCGGACATCGGACTATGGGATGTCCTCGAACAGCGTCCGACTCCCGCCGATCACTACGGCCAGACCAGCGCGGCCCTCGCGTTGTACCTGCAGGGTGGCCCGGAAATCGAACAGTGGGGCTGGCCCCTGCGGGCATGGCTGGACCGCTGTGGCAACCGGGCCGGCCATGCCCCATTCAATCGTCTGTTGCTGCTGCTGCTGAGGGAACGGGTGATCGTGGGTGCGCAACTCGTTACGCCGGCACTCGAGGCGGTCCTCGACGAGGCGCTGCAGCGGTGTCGCCTGGAGCGGCGCTATCCCTCGAACAACTGGACCCTGCTGGCCCAGCTTTGCCGCCTGATCGAGTCGCCACCCGGCCGTCCAAGAGAGCGGGAAACGGATCGGCTGGCGACTTTGCTGGAGCGCTGGACGACCGCCCACGGCGGTTTTGTTGATTATCCGTCCCGACCGGACCCGCTCGGCGCAGCCACCCCCATGGCCTACCACCACAAGGCCCTGCTGATCGCTTCCATCGCCCTCTGCTATACAGCCACGCCTGCGTTGGCAGCCATCACCCAGCGACTCTATGGCTGGGTTGCGCTGAGCTGGGACGGTGGAGAGTACGTGGGTGGCCTCGGCCGCAGCACACACTCCCTGTTCGGTGATGCCTGTCTGGTGGCCAGTCTGCAGCTCCTCGGGCTGGCCGGCGCGGAGCAGGCGGATACGCCGGCCGGGCAGATGCTGCGTGGCGTACTGAGGCGATGGGAACGGCAGCGCCGGGCCGACGGGCTCCTGGACCTGACGCCCGCGGATCGCATCTTCGCAGCCGGAACCCGGCCTGCAGGTTGGGACGACTACATGCATCTGTCGGTCTACAACGCCTGGGCGGCTGCAGTCCTGGCCTGGGCCAGCGACCCACAGCGGCGCCACGCCCCCCCCGGACGGATCGTCAACCTCAAATGGGCAGGGGGGCGGACAGAGGTCTGCCAGCAGGACGCTCAGGCGGGTGTGCTGCGTGCCCAGGCGGGACCCGACTTGTGCGCCCTGATCAGTACCCGTGGGCAGGCGCCCCAGGCCTACAGTCGAGAGGTCGCCGAGCTGCGTTATGCAGGCGGACAGCCCGTTCATGTCCGCTATCGCGACCGGGTCCTGTGTCCGCCAGCCGTGAGGGTCAGCGCCGAATCATTGGCGCGCAGCCCGGCCCTGGCCGGGTGGCTACCGCTGTTTCAGATCGACGACCAGCTCTGGGCCCTGGCGGATTTTCGCGCGGTCACGGTGGACGCAGCGTCGACTGCCGTGCGAATACAGCTGGACGGGGGCCGGGCGGTGCCTGTTGTGCGTGCAGCGGCCCGCGCCCTCTGGAGGCGCGGCCTTGCGGCGCTGGACTGGCGCTGGTTCGACGGGGCCCTGGGACGCGGCGCGGCCTTGCGACGCCCGCGTTCGTCCGCCCTGTTCGGGGCCATTACGCTGTGGCTGGACCCCGCGGGGCCTGCACTGCGACAGGAGGTCCGGCTCGAGTGTCGGGGTGAAGATCCGGTCCATTACCTGAATCCGGGTGGCCATGCACTGGTCGCCGATCAACCTCCCCCCGTGCGGCGCTTTCAGCAGCAAGACCCCCTGACGGGCCAGTGGACCGAGGTTCTGTTTCCTGCCTCCGGACCCTCGATCGTTAGTGTCCCCCTGCCCTCGACCATCCCGGGAGTGGGCTGCGCATTGCCGCCGAAGCCCTTGCACCCGGGCCCCTATGCCCATCGACTGACGCTCGGCTGGGGCGACTGATTACGTAACCCGGAACGTTAGGGAGACGCGGATTGAATCCATCTCCCTAATCACTCTCGGGCAGGCGCTGCAGGATGATCCCGCGGCGCAGGTCGGACCAGATCAGCACGTCCGTTCCCGGCAGCGGGGTGACGCGATGCCAGTTCTCGTAGCGGTCAAACGGGCGATCGGCAAAGTCCACATCCTGCCAGTTGTACAGGAGCCGCCAGGGCTTCCCGCGCGGCGGATCGCCGATGTACATCTGCCGGGCATTGTTTTGCAGCAGGATGTAGTCCCCGGTCTCCGGGTGATAGGTCAGCCGGCTGCCGCCGGCAACATAGGCCTGTCCAGAGGCCCCATGCCGCTGGAATCGGCCCTCGCGATCGATGGTGGCCGTGGCCTCGGCCCCGCGTCGGTGGTTGCCACCGTACTGGGTCATCCCGCCGTAGATCAGTACCTCGCGGTGGACCGGGTTGTAGAGCATGGTCCCGCCATATCCGGAGGACTGGGTGCGGCCCTCGGGGCCCCGGTAGTCCGGGTGATTCCGGGGATGGGTCCACGCCCGGTCGCCATGCCCCCAGACACGGACCTGCCCCATCGTGTGGGCCTCGATGCCGTCTCCCGGCAGGTGGTCATAGCTGGCGGACCCCAGCGTGTAGAGGACGAATTTCTCGATATCGGGGTGCCACACGGTGGAGTGGTCGCCCACTGCATGGGCGTTGCCCTGGCCCGCGCCTCGACCAACTTCTTCCCAGGCGGTCGGATCGGTGTACGGAGCGCGCACCAGACGTCCAATGTCGGATCGGCGAGGTTCGCTCGGCGAAAAGTACATGTAGCCATCACCGCCATCCATCAGGCGGTTGTACGGACGCCGTTCGCCCCCGTCATAGTCGAGGCCCGGCGGGGCCACAACGCCGGACCAGGACAGGTCCGGCTCCAGCCAGGTCACCGAGCGGACGGAATTGTCCCGCATCAGGACATTGAACAGGCGCCCGGTCTCCGGATCGAAGATATGGCGGTCTGTCCATCCCACCCCGAACGTGCCGCGCTTGTCCGGGTCGTGCCACTGGGTGTTGTTCATTCGCGCCATGTCCGGCACACCTTCCGGCAGCCGGGTTTCGACACGGCGGAACTCGCCAGGCTCCAGCGTCTCGGCAATGTCGTAAAGCTTTGAGCGCCCCTCCGACGCGGGCGCTGGCGCACTGGCCGAAACCTTCAGGAACGCCGCACGGGGCTCGGCCGGGGGCAGAGTTTCGGCCTCCGAACGTTCCTGGCTGAACGCAGACTGGTGCCGGTGCAGCAGAGGGCCGGCCTGGTTGAGCCAGAGGACCACCCCGTGGTCGTCAATCGGCACCGGCACGATCCCGCCATAGCGGTCGAATGGCCAGCGCTGTCCGCTCCAGTCCGCAGCCTTGCGCCATTCGTCCTTGTCCGGATCGAGCTCCCACAACTCGCGTACACGGCCTGCCCTCAGCACGAGGTAGTTCCCCGTTTTCGGGTCGTAGGTCAGGCTCTCGTTCATGATCCCGAACACGAACGGCGCATCGCCGAGATCACGCACTGTGCCATTCGCATCCAGCAGGGAGACCTTGTTGCGCGACTTGTTGCCGCCGATGAACAGCATCTCGTCGCGCACGCGGTTGTACTGGGCCGAGGAGTGATAGCCATCGACCGCGGCCTTGCCGTGTTCGACCCAGCGACCATCGCGAAGGCCGTAAACCTGGTTCTCGCGGAGGTAGATCAGCTGGTCCAGCGCGTCGTGCCACTCGATCGGGTCGGTGTGTTCCCACCCCCCGCCGGGCCCGGGCAAACTGCGCGTCGCGAGTTCCCAGTGATCATCCGCAATGGAATAGCGATACAGGGTGCGCTGCGAGCGGCCGGCACTGATCTTGTAGTAGTGCCCCCTCTCGGGGTCGAGCGCCACACCGCCATAGACATGCGCGAAGGGGGGCGGGCCCTCGGCGGACAGGTGCTGCCATGCATGCTGGTCTTCGCGGTAGGTAATGAATACCGGTCTCGATCCGCGGTCGCCATACATGAAGACCTGGCGCCGGTTGGCATCCCAGTGCGCGCTGTCATTCCAGGTATCCGGATCGTTCGATCTGGCGCGCAGGAAATCGTAGTAGCGCTGGAACCCCTCGGGAAAGCCGGCATCGAGGGGGGCCAGCTCTCCGGGCTGCAGGCCCGCCGCCATCCGCCCCAAGGAGCTGTCACTGGCCGCGGCCTGGCTGGTCGCGAGCGCCGGCGCGAAGATGGCCAGCAACCAGACGATGCTTCGACGCGCGAGCCGGCGCATCAGGCAGCCTTTCCGGCTGGGTAAGCAGCCGCCTGGTGGCGGTGAGGGTCGACCCCCAGCTCCTGAACCGCCTGGAGGAGCGGCATCACCTTGACGAAGGTCGGCGTGAGCGGGCGGATATGGCCCGTGCGCAGGGCCTCGAGGGCATACCCGACGACACGCTCCGGGCGCGTAAAGGCGTTGAACAACGGCCGCGCCAGATGCGACACCCTGCGACCGAGGCTCGCCCACTCGACCCTTGGCGGTGACCCCGTGGCCTTCTGGCTGTACGGGATATGCGCGGCGTGGGGATAACAGCTCCGGATCACCTCGTCGTGGAACGCGCGCGTCGCGAACGACTGCCACGGCAGGCTCAGCAGGAACTCCAGCACGTCCGGGTCTTGATAGGGCAGACAGACGGCCTGCTGCTGTCCGGCCATGGCGATCGGCAACAGGGCGATCTCGCGGCGAATCCGATTCCAGAAAACAAACGACTTGGCCGGGTCGGGCGTACCAACGTGTGCACCCAGCTCCCGAATGATCGCATCACGAGCGATCTGCAGGCGCCAGCGGTCCTGGAAGGTCCGTTTCAGAAACGACGTGTAACTGCCCGCCATCAGCACACGATTCGCCGCCCCTTCGAGGTCACCGGCACCCAGGCACTCGGCCAGACGCGCGTCGAAATAGGAACCGTTGCACAACACATCGCCGGCCAGGCCATCGAATACCGGGCCCTCCAGATGCGGCATCAGCGCGAGGTACCAGCTGTTCTCGTCGGTGGAGTAGTGGTTCAGGCGGTTTTTCTGTCGCTCCGCGGCGATACGATCCTGGGGATTGTCGATCACCTGACATTCGATGCCCAGGTGCCGGGCCACTGTGCACGCCACACCACTCTCGTCCCCCCTCTTCGCCCGCAGGACCAGGGTTCGGGGTGGCGGGGTGTCCTGTTGCGCCAGCTCCAGACAGATATGGCGCGAGTCGCGGCCGCCGGACAGTGGCAGGCGCCCCACACCGCCAGCGGCGCGCCGCTCGATCGCCCGCGCAAAAAGCTCCGTGAATCGTGTCCGCGCCTCGTGCGGGTCGCCGGAAAATGGAGGTGTCAGGGGGATGGCGGGGCGTTCGCCGGAGAGCACGCCTTCTCGCCACAGCAGGGTCTCTCCCGGCATCAGGACCTTTACGCCCGCCAGCGGGGTCTGGTCGCCCACGAGATAACCCAGTGCCATGAATACCGCGATGGCTTCGTCGTCAAAGGCGGGGGCCGACAAGCGCGCCGCGGCCTCCTGCAGGGAGTCGGCCACGATCAGGCGACGGCCCTCACGGGCATAGAACAACGGAATAAACCCGAGCCGATCGGCTGAGACGGACAGACTCGCCCCGTCGAATGACCAGCCCGCGACGAGCGTCGGGCCTCCGGCTACCCAGTCGAAGTCCAGGTGATGGGACGCCTGTCCCAGGCACTGGCGACCGATGACCTCTACGAAAGCCATCGCATCCCTCGCGAGGACCTGCGGCATCCCAGGATGCGGCTCCACCGATGCGCGGTATGGCCTGACACCGTGGGCATGGCGACTAATGCAGTTGCGAAGACGAAGGGGAACACGAGAAGCCAGCCGTTTCCAGGTAGCGCTTGTCCGCCAGCAGGGCCTGCCGGATACGCTGAATGCCATCTCCAAACCCGACATGCTGGAAACGCTCGTTCACCTCGATCAGGACCGGGCCGTTCGGGGTCAGGGCGACATCCCAGCCGGCCGTCCGGATCGGCAGGAGGTCCCGCGCGGCCGTCTTGGCCAGTTGCAGGGTGTCCGCCCAGAACGGCACCTCGAATCCTTCGATCAGAACGCCCGTGCTCGGGTGGTGGGTGACCCAGTCATAGCCCAGCCCATTGGCGTTGAACGCCCAGGCCTTGCCCAGCTTTCCATCCTCAAGTTGCGGCAGGGCCACCACGTTGGCTGTGAAACGGCCCGTGTGCGGGTCACTGATGTTGTCGGTGACCGAGTCGCCAACGATCAGCCGGAAGTGGCAGTCCAATACCTCCGGCTCCCCTTCCGGGCTGACCCGAGTAAAGAGCCTCAGTGCCGATATGGAGCGGGTCCCGGTCAGTTCGGCAACACGATCATGGCTTCGCAGGCGCTGCTCGAGAATGCGATCCTCGCCATCATCGGCCAGACCGGCGACCTCCTTCGCGAACTCGGGCAGAGCGGTGTCCTCCCGTGGATCCAGCCCCAGTGCGGCAATACCGCGCCCCTGGCGCCCGTGCCGGGGCTTGGCCAGAAACGAGGCGGGCAAACGGCACACGAAATCTTCCCATTGCGCGGGCGTGGAGAGCGGCTCGCCCCAGGCGTCGCGCGAACCATGGCGCGACACAACCCCGAGCAGGTCGGCCACAGGGAGGTCATGGCTGCGACAGAAGTCATGGAACATGAGCTTGTCGCGACACATTTCCGCATGCGGCGAGTTCACCGCAAGCTGGAGCCCGTGCAGGCGTTCTTCGCTGACATGGGCCAGGTGCTCGTTCACCGGCAGCCGCGGGTCCAGCAGCCCCCGGCACAACGATTCGCCAGGCAGAAACCGACCGGCCCCATACAGGCGCAGCGCCCTCCAGGCGATGGCCGGTGCTGACGAACCATAGTGGTCGGCGGCCGCCTGAAACTGGCCCCACACATCGGAACGGCAAAAGTGGCGCACGATGTGATTGGAACGATAGAGCGCGGACACCAGCAACCCCGAGACTTTACCCACGATGTCCTCCCCAAGTGAAAATAAACGCACGAACGCACTTGGCCTCGTTGTTACAAGAGCGTCCTGTGTGGCGGGCCTGACTGAGCAACCCCATCGCCCCTGAACAAACCCGAGCCGGACATTTCAGACTAGCAGCTTGAAACGGAACCGAAAGGGCTTTCGCGTACCAAAAAAACCGTACCGACAGTGGGAACCTGGCGATATATGCTAGGGAGACACTGATTCATAATCGTTCCTTGGTGACATACGAACGCTTAGCCACAACCAACCTCCATGGGCGGTTGATCAAGAAAACATCTTAAAGTCGCGCCCGCGGCATGGCTTGCATTGAAAAACCAGGGTCGGCTATATCCGGCCGCCTGCCTGGACAGCAAAGTTCGCAATGGGGGACGCGTGTGGGCACCGTGAATGTTTATAGTCCGCGCAGCCTTTTAAAGGAGGCCCTGCATCTGGGGCTTGGCGACTATCAGTACTGGAAGGTCTTTTATATCGATCTCCCGCAGCCCGAGGTCGAGATGCCCGCCGGTATCCGGGTCGAGCCGATCACCCCCGAGGACCTGGACGGCGTGGTGGATGAAGGCATGCTTCAGCGCCGGGAGTTCGGAGGTGAAGGGGCCCAGGGCTTCGGCCTTTTTCGCGACGATGAGCTCGTGGCGGTGCAATGGTACTGGTGGGGCGCGCGTTACGAGGCCGAACGCCAGGGACGCAGCTGGAAGCTGCCCGAGAGTGCCGCGAAATCCACCGGGCTTTACACCCTGCCCCAGCATCGCGGGCAAGGATATGCGGCCCTGCTGAAAAGGCAGACGGCCTACCTGATGTCGCAACGGGGCTTCACTCGCCTGTACAGCCGCATCTGGCACAGCCACAAGAGCTCGATCCGGGTAAGCCAAAAAACCGGCTGGCGGATCGCCGGTTCCTATATCGAGATCTGCCCGTTCCGCCGACGCATTCAGCTTCGCCTGCCGGTATGACCGAGACCACCATGCCGCGGCGCGTCGCGGTGCTCTCCGACGGTTCGCCACTCGCCCTGAAGGTGCTGTACTGCCTGCAGCGCCTCGCCGCCGAGATCCACCTGCTGGAGCTCAAGTCCCCGGGGGCCGCCCGTCACTCCCGGTACCGCGACCGCTACCAGCGCATGCCCCTGACGGATACCCGGCCGGAAACCCTGGAAGTCTTTGGCGACCGCCTGCGCAACTACTGCACACAACACCGTATCGACGGGATTGTCGGTGCCGACATCCTGGGGGCCGGCGTAGTCCACGCGCTCGCACCGCGCCTGCCGGGCGTGACGGCCTTTCCCTCCAGCAGCCTGGAGGTGCTGGGCATGCTGGACGACAAATGGGCCTTTCAGCGTTTCATGGAGACCCACGGAATCCCGTGTCCAAAGGCGCTGCGCCTGGAAGGCCCCGGAGACCTGGAGCGCCTGCAGGATGCCGGGATGACATTCCCGCTCGTGGCCAAACCGCTGTACGGCGAGTCCAGTCATGGAATCATTCAGGCGAAGCGGCTCGAGGATATCGAGGCCCACCTGGAGAGAGGTGGCCGACATGCCCGCTTCCCGCTGGTGGTGCAGGAATATGCGCCCGGATTCGACGCGGACCTTAGCCTGCTGGCCCGGGATGGGGACGTGGTCTGCCATCTCCTGCAATCGCGCCGGAATCCCTGCTCACTGGAATTCTTCGCCGACGAGCGGCTGCTGGAGATCGGTCGCCGGATCGTCCGGGCGGCGCACTATACTGGCGTAGCGAATATCGATCTGCGCGTGGACGAATCGACAGGGGACGTTCGCGTACTCGAGTGCAACCCGCGCTTCTGGTACACTCTGCAGGCCTCGCTGTGGGCGGGGATCAATTTCGTCGAGGCGGGTTTTGCACTCGCCGCGGGGGGCTCATTTGTGCGCGCCTCCCCCGCGGCCGGCGCCTACCATCTGCACAGCCATCTGCTCAAACACCTGCTCTGGCAGCCCCGTCAATGGCGCGGGATCGCCCCGTACAACCTGCGCGGCCTCTGGCAGGCGATGCGCGATCCGCTGCCCTTTCTGCTCTAGCCATAGACGCTAGCCGCGAAAGATCTGCTCCATCTCCCGCTTAAACCCGCGCTGGTGCGCGATCTGCAGGCTGGCCAGTCCATAGGTCGTATTGCCCTCGAGGATCAGCGGGCCCTCGGGGGTAATCGCGATATCCCAGCCAATCGTCTTGACCTCGGGCAGGCTGCGCTGGGCCTGCAGCGCGAGTGACTTGACCTCCTCCCACAACGGCAACCGGGTACCCTCAATCCGTTTGCCCGTATCCGGGTGCTCGGCGATCGGCTGAATGACCGGCCACGCCAGGCTACGCGAAGCATAACCCACCGCCAGGCGGCCACTATCCATATCGACGGCAGCGACCATGTTTCCATTGGCTGCCAATCCGAAATTGTCGGTTTCCCCGTTCCCTGCGGTCAACTTGATTTCCGCACAGAATAGGTGGGCCTCCCCCTCGCGCATGTAGGTCACGATGCGCACACAGCCCACGGCCGTGGGTGACATCAAACTCCTGAGCTCGTCATGGGCATGAATGCGCGACTGGGCGATGAAGCACGTCTGGCTCCGGTTGGCGCGTTCGCGGACGTAATAAAACAGATCGCTCAGAGAACTGGCCCGACCGCAGTAGTGCCAGCGATCACTCTGCCGTATGGCGGAGAAGGCCCCATCCCCATAGGCGCCATCATCGGACTTGATAAACAAATCCCCTTCGCCGGTCTGTACCAACCCGAGCCAATCCCGGGCGTTCGTGGCTACCGGCCCGGTTATGTCGAAGCCGTCACCTCCGGTGTGGGCTCCATTGCTGGGGGGTATGATCGCCCGCACTGGCGGCGTAGGCAGGCTGTGGTGCACGCAGTGCGCAAAGAACAGGCTCTTGCGATTGATGATGCTTCGGAACCGTTCCTCGCTGATCGACCGGAAGTTATCTCCGTAGGCCTTGTTGTCGATCACGTAGTCGTTCCAGCGCGAAGGCTCGACCGAGGCCAGGCGGTAGAGCGAGTAATAACGCGGCCCGATGCGATACCGGAACCGGGCCTTGAGTACCCCATGCAGCCGGGTCGTGACGCGCGGGGCATCCGGGTTCGGCTGCGACACGGCCAGGTAGTAACCCCGGGCGCAGGTGTAGGCCCTGCGGAAATGACGTTTCAAGATCATTTCTTGATCACCTCCCGATTGCGTTCCATGGGCCGGCCGGAACCGCCGCGGCGCAGGAAACGCTTCAGCGATTGCTTGAGTCCGAGCCGGGTCAGAGCCGCGGAGACGGCGTCCGAACCCAGCGTGGCGGCGGCATGGGAAAGACCCAGGGAGAGCGGGCGCGGGCGGCGCCGCAGGTAATAGATATCCGAACAGAGCTGGTGGTCCGAACCAAACAGGGCCTTGTGCGGACTGTCACCCGGAGCGAAATCGAAAAAGCGAAACCGGCCCTCCTGGAACAGGGATTCCAGCACCAGCCATTGCAGTACCGTGCCCGGCGACAGGGCGGCCACCTTCGGGTGGTAGCCCAGGTAGGCATAGAGCAGGGCCGAGTCCCGGGCCGGGCAATAGAGATAGGCCACCGGCTCGCCGTCCAGGAACAGGAGGTAGGCCCGCACCTGGTCGGCAGCGGCCAGCCGCGCGGCACGCTCGGCGAACGCGTCATCGTCCGGGAGGCCGGCGTTCAGCAGGCGCTCCTGGTAGGTCAGCCGCGAGACCTCGCGCGCCAGGCTGCGAAAGGTCTCGATCTCCTCCGGCGTGCGATAGGTGCGCCAGTCGATCGTGCCCCCGGAGGCATCGGCGAACTTGCGCACCTTGCGCCGCATCGTCTGGCGAGACTTGGAGGAGAACTTCGCCTGATAACCCTCCCAGCCCATGTCGAGATCGATGTAGTGGCGCATGTACTGGCTGGGGACGTAGCGCAGATAGCCCGCCACCCACGACAGCCGCGGCAAGGGTCCCTCGACCGGCTGCGAGCGGGCCAGGTGGCCATCGGCGATCGCATCCCCGGCGTATGGGGCCTGGACCGCCGGGCGCTGCAGGAAATGGCGGCTGTCGACCGACATTCGCAGCGAGATGTCGCCCAGTGTGATCTCGCCGATGCGCAGGGCGAGACGGACCCGCTCGACCGGATAGCGGGCCACCGAATGTCCGGCCATTGGGTGGTCGGCTTTCATCCCCAGAACACCCGCTGACTGGTCCAGTTCTCCAGGGCACGCAGGGCCGCCTGGGCGGCGGGGACGGTCAGCGTGGGCGTCGCCTCCCGAGGCGCGGGCGTGGCCAGCACGTCGGCCATACAGGCCGGGGTGAATCCCGGTTCCGACCGCAGGAACCGGCACAGTCGCTCCAGGCGGCGGCGGGTCAGCGGATTGATGCCGGGGGTCGACTGATCGTCCCGATAGCGCACGAACTCGAACGGGTGCGTCAGCACGACCACGTCGCTAAGCCCCTGGCGCCGGGCCTGGAACAGCAGCCTGCGCATCTCCGGCCAGGAGGTACCGGTAATGGTGAGTGACTTCAGATGGGCCCGCGGCCCCCACCGGAAATCGGTGTAGGTGGTCACCGGGAACTCGAGGACCCCGTCGATCACATGGCAGCCACCCCGCAACTGCAGCTCCGGCTCGGCCGGCGGATAGATCGCGAGCCCGATATTGGAGGCCCGGGGGAGCCCGGCCTGGCGCATGGCGGCGTAGACCTTCAGGTCGACCTTGAGCCCGCCGGTACGCAGCACACTGGGGGCATCCAGCCCCCAACGGCGGAACGTCGCCCTTCCCTGTTCGATCAGGTCGGTCAGTTCCTCGACGCTGCGCCGGGTGACATTGTCGTTCGGCGGGTCACTCTGCAGCCGCTGAACCCAGTCCGGGTGCCCGAAGTACGTCCAGCAGGGGTGCAGATGGAGCTGGATATCGTGCGCGCGGCCGGCGATCTCGTGGGCGATCTCGCCCATCGGCTCGTCGCCGAAATAAATCGTGTTCAGCGTCTCGACAAAGAAGGTGGCGCGAATCGCATACCGGTCGAGGGTGTCCAGCAGATAGCCAAGACCCTCCGAGCGCCCGTTGCGATGGCAGTAGACCGACGGCGGCCCGACCGGTTGGTGAGTTTGCGGCTCGCGAAAGGCCCCCGCGATGCTGAACTCGGTATCAACGGTCAAATGGACGCGGGTCGTCATTGTGTTCGCACCTTCAGTGGGCAGAGGCCAGATTGCGCGCCAGCCGCAGACCAAAGCGCAGGGGCGTTCGGTCCCAGGGGGTAAAGCGCGGAAGTTGGAGCGGATCCGTGTCGCGGCCGGCGGCACCGGCCATGGTGGATACGGCGGCGTCGAACCCATTGGCACGCACCATCTCGACATGCTCCGGCGCATAGTCCTTGCCGGGGCGACCGTTGGGGTAGGCAAACAGCCGTACGGGGCGTCCCACCAGGGCCTCGAGTTCGGCCTTGCCCTCCGCGATCTCCTGCTGTGCGGTCGCGGCATCGGTCTCGACCAGGATCGGATGCAGGACGGTGTGCCCGCCGATCCCCATGCCGGCATCGGCCAGCTCGCGAACCTGGGCATCGGTCATCATCAGATCGCCGGGAGGCGCAATACCGAACCGTGCGCCCAGCGCCTCGGCGCACCGACTGCGCTCGGCCAGCGGCCGGTACTTGAGGGCCCCGATCAGGGCGTGGATCGTGGCGCGGCGCTGCGCCACGGAATCCAGCGAACGCGTGCCCAGGCCCTCCGGGGTCAGGTCCACTGCCATGGAGGGAATCTGGCGGACCGTTTCGATCAGCATGTCGTTAAACATGCAGCCGCCATTCAGATAGCCGGTGGCGATGAAGAACGTTGCCGGCACCCCCTCCTCGCGCAGGATCGGCAACGCGATCTCCGCATTGTCGGCATAGCCGTCGTCAAAGGTGACCGCAACGGCCCGGGCGGGGAGCCGGCCTTGCTGCAGGCGCTCGATGGCCTCGTCCAGCGGCAGCGGGTTCATCTCCCTCGCCAGCAGGCGCATCTGCCAGCGAAAGGTCTCCGCCACCGGGTCTTCGGGCCGCAGGGGGTCGGGGTCCGCCAGCACGCGGTGATAGGCGAGGATCGTCAGGCGTGCGCGCCGGCCTTGCGGCGACAGCATGGACAGCGGTACTCGCAGCATGCGCACGATCTCCTGAACCCGCTCGGGGCGTCGGTCGGGGGGCGCGAACGTACCGGTCAGGATTTTCTTGCGTGCTTCAGCCAGTCCGCCACCACGGCCACGATGCGTTCTGCCGCGTTGCCGTCCCAGTACTCCGGGATGCGCCCCTGTTTGCCCCCATGGTCCATGACCTCGCGGAAAGACTCCATCAGTCGTTGCGGGTCATTGCCTACTAAAATATTGGTACCTTCATCGATCGTGATTGGCCGTTCCGTGTTCTCGCGCAGGGTGATGCAGGGCACCCCGAGGGCGGTGGTCTCCTCCTGCATTCCCCCGGAATCGGTGAGCACGACACGGGCATCCTTCATCAGCCCCAGCATCTCCAGATAACCGGCCGGTGGCAGCACGGCGATCGGCGCCTCGCGCAGGGCAGACTCCAGTCCGAAGCCCTGCAAACGGGCCTGGGTTCGGGGGTGCAAAGGGAATACCAGGGGAAGCTCCCGGGCGATGGCCACCAGGCTGTCGACCAGGCGCTTCATCACCGGCGCATGGTCGACATTGGAGGGGCGGTGCAGGGTCAACACTCCATAGGCACCGCCCCCGGAGAATGCATCGGTCTCGACCTCGGCGGCCCGCAGCGTCTCCTCCCATGGCACCGCGCGCCCCAGGTTGTAGAGCTGCGTGTCGATCATCACATTGCCGACAAAGTGGACCCGGTCGGGGTCAATACCCTCGCGCACCAGGTTGTCCCGGGCGTGGCGTTCGGTGATGAACAGCAGATCCGAGATCTGGTCGGTGAGTACCCGGTTCACCTCCTCCGGCATGCTGCGATCAAAGCTGCGCAACCCCGCCTCCACATGGATGACCCCGACCCCTTTCTTGGCCGCCACCAGGGCACAGGCGATCGTGGAGTTCACATCGCCCACCACGAGGATGGCCCGGGGCTGCACGCGGTCCAGCACGCCCTCGAAGCGCATCATCACCTCGGCCGTTTGCACGGCATGCGAGCAGGAACCGACCTCGAGGTTGATATCGGGATACGGGATTTGCAGATCGGTAAAGAAGCGCTCGTTCATCGCCGGGTCGTAATGCTGCCCCGTATGCACGAGCTGCGCCGGTATATCGGCTCGCTGCAGGGACCGCATCACCGGGCCGATCTTCATGAAGTTGGGGCGCGCGCCCACCACGCACAGGATGTCGCATTGCGAATCTGTAGGCATAAGAGATCCCGTTAAGGAAACACTAATCCATGTACACGCTCGCGCTCGAGTCGCTTTTGCGTGCGAACAAGGCGCGGTGACCGCCGTGCAGTCATTCTGCACAAGGGAGCCGCAACGCAGTGCGCACGCCCGTTCTCTGTAACAACTGGCGGCCGAGCCCCTTCGTTCATTAAGTTGTGGGGTTGGCACCCCAGGTTCCCCGATCCTGCGTTGCGCCGCTTGCGGGTAGAACCACTACCCGCTGCACGACGCGCCTTGTCTCGGAAAACCTGGGGTGCCAACGCGAGTGTGTACATGGATTAGTGTTTCCTTAAAGGCCCGACACACCGGTTCGGTCAGGGCATTAGCGCTCAATGTAGTTCGAATTGGGGGAAATGGGCATAGGACGAAAGGACGAAATTTGTGCAGATTTTTCATCATTGTCCCGCCATCCAGGTTGTGCCTAAGCTCGCAATACCGTGGCTGCCCAGGCGCAAAAGGTACTGACCTGGTGAGACGCCCTGCCACTCAAACCGCTGCACGGAAGAGCCCTCACTCATGCATGCACTCCCCTCATCGGAAGAGATTCGCCTCGGGGTTGTCGGACTGGGTTATGTCGGCCTGCCGCTGGCGATCGAGTTCGGCCGGGTATGGCCGACCCTGGGATTCGACATCCAGCCCGGCCGCATCCAGGACCTGAAGAACGGCGTCGACCGCACCCGCGAGGTCGAGCCGGAAGATCTCGCTGCCGCGACGCACCTGGACTACACCACGGAGCTCGAGGCGCTGCGCCCGTGCAATGTCTTCGTGGTGACCGTGCCGACACCGATCGATGCCCACCGCCGACCGGACCTGCGCCCCCTGCTCGGGGCTACCCATACCGTGGGGCAGGTGCTCAAGCGGGGCGACGTGGTGATCTACGAGTCGACGGTCTATCCGGGGGCGACGGAAGAAGACTGCGTCCCGATCCTGGAACGGGAGTCCGGGCTGACCCACAACGAGGATTTCTTCACCGGCTACAGTCCCGAGCGGATCAATCCCGGGGACAAGGCGCACCGGGTCACCTCCATCAAGAAGGTCACCTCGGGTTCGCTGCCGGAGGTGGCGGACTTCGTCGACGCCCTGTATGCGCGCGTCATCACCGCCGGCACGCACAAGGCCGAGAGCATCCGTGTCGCCGAGGCCGCCAAGGTGATCGAGAACACCCAGCGCGATGTGAACATCGCCCTGATCAACGAGCTGGCGCTGCTGTTCGAGCGCCTGGAACTCGATACCGAGGCGGTCCTGCAGGCCGCCGGGACCAAGTGGAACTTCCTGCCGTTCCGGCCCGGGCTGGTGGGCGGGCACTGCATCGGGGTGGACCCGTACTACCTGACACACAAGGCCCAGGCCGTCGGGCACCACCCGGAGATGATCCTGGCCGGGCGCCGCGTGAATGACGCGATGGGGGCCCACATCGCGGACGCGACCATCCGTGCACTGGTGCGCAAGGGGATCAATCCGGTGGGAGCACGCATCCTGCTGATGGGCCTGACCTTCAAGGAGAACTGCCCGGACCTGCGCAACACGCGCGTGATGGACATCTACCATACGCTGCGCGGATACAACACCGAGGTCGTGGTGTTTGACCCCTGGGTCGACCCGGAAGAGGCCGAACACGAATACGGGATTACGCCGATCACCGCGCGCCCCGAGGCGGATTCGTTCGACGCCATCATCGTGGCGGTACCCCACCAGGCGTTCCTGGACATGGGGGTGGAGGCGATCCGCGCCCTCGCGCACCCGCAAGCGGTCCTGTTCGACGTGAAATCGGTGTTCCCGCGCGAGGCCAGCGACCTGCGCCTGTGAAGGCCTCCAGGCGGCTGGCGAGCGATCGCGCCTAGCGGCAGGGTTTGCAGTCGAGGACCGCAGGGCCGACCCCTTCGCGCCGCCCCGGGTTGGACTCGCGATCGCCTGCATAGGCCCCGTAGCGGGGGGCGCTGCGATCGCGGTCGTTGTAGTCGCGATCCAGATCGGGAGGAAGCGGACTTTGGAATTCGGGCAGCCCCTCATACGCCAGCGTCCCTTCCAGCGGGAACAGATCGAGTTCCGCGAGGGCCGCGTGCGGCCGAGCCAGGTAGGCCGAAGCCCGTTCGAAGCCGGCCTCGTGGTTGATTTCCGTTTGCGCCGTGCGCGCGGCATCGATCGCCGGGTCGGCGAAGACCGCGTTACCGGTAATGACCTGTTCATAGCGCCGATCGCCCGGTATCAGCCGTATCCCGAATCCCCGCGCCACCACGGTGTTGTGGACGATCAGGACATCCTTCGGGATGTGGTTGTGTGGCTGCACGACCAGGGCACTGCCGGCGTCGTTGAAGAACAGGTTGTTGTACAGGGCCAGGCGACCCTCGCCCTGAAAGAGGCGCTGGTGGGGGTTCTGGTAGAAGAGGTTGCCGTAGATCCAGTACCAGTCGTGCTGCCCGGGACCCTCGGGCGGGAAGTGCCCGACCAGCAGGTTGGGACGCGCACGATGGCCGCTGCTCGCGCGCTCCGCCTTGCTGAACACGTTGTGGCGGATGATGGTGGCATGGGGTTCGGTCGGCATCCCCGCGCGCGAGGCTCGCGGACGCTGGTGCTTGATCTGCATGTTGTAGCCCAGGGTACGGCCAATGAAGTTGTGCTCGATCAGGCCCGCGACAAACGGCCCCGTACCATCCGGCCGACCGAGATACATGCCGGTGCCGACATCGCGAATATCGTTGTGGCGAATGGTCCAGTTCCAGGCAGGCGCACGGGTGGTGATGCCGCTGTTGCCCTGCGAACGGTCGTAGCCGCGGATGGTCAGGTGCTCCAGCGTGATGTCGTGGGCGTATTCACTGTCGTGCTCGACCACGACCCCGGCGATGTTGTGCCCGTCACCCTCCAGGGTCAGGTGCCGGATCACCAGGTGCGCGGCATTGATCAGGCGAATGGTATTGCTGCCCGCCCGACCACGGAGGATGGCCGGGTCTCCCGAATCCGGGCCGGTGATCACGATTGGCTGCTCGGCCGTCCCGCTAACCCCACGCAGCACCAGCGGCTCCGGGTATTCGCCCGGGGCGAGCTGAAGATGATCGCCCGGGCGCAGCTGGCGCACGGCACGGTGCAAACCCTCCGGGTCGGTATGCAGGACGCGGGTGGCCGCAGCGGGTGGCTCCGAGGCCCCGCCTGGCCGCGGCGTATCGGCACTCGCCGGCAGCACGGCCAGCACCACCAAGCCCGCCAGCGCCCATGCCCGGGACGCAAGCGAGTGGACCATTGACCGCCCTGCCGTCATCACCGCACTCCCCGCCCGGGCCCTGCGAAAACAGGCCGCCCTGCGACGCTTGGCGGGGCCATACTCCGGTATATGCCCCCTTGTCAGGTTACACCATGTGCGAGCGCGGCAACCCATGAGACGCATCCGCGAACCACTGGCCTTTCGGACCTGTGTCATCGGGGCGTGGCTGTCCCTGGGGTTTGCCCTCTATCTGACGTTGCTGCCGTTCGAGTTCGGCGAGATGGGTCTGGAGGAGGCGTGGTCACTCTACCGCGAGATGAGCCTGCAGGGTCCCGGCACCAGCGGGCGCGCCCAGTTCATGGCCAATGCCATAATGTTCATACCGCTGGGCTTTTTCTGGATGGCCTGGCTCACCTATGGTCGCGATGGCCTTGTATGGCACCTGGGGGCCCTCGCCCTGGTCGCCCTTCTGGGGCTGGCTACCACGGCAACGGTGGAATTCCTGCAAATCTGGCTGCCCTATCGCTATCCGGCTGGGGCGGACATCGCGGGCAATTTCCTCGGGGCGGTGGTCGGGGCCCTGATGTGGTGGGGGCTGCGCCGACCGCTGCTCCGCTGGCGGGGCCAGCTCGCGGGGCCGAACCGTGCGATCGGGCCTGCCGTGCTGATCGCCTATGCGGTCCTGTACGTCGCGATTGGCCTGGCCCCGTTCGATCTGGTCCTGTCCAGCGCCGAGTGGAGTCAGCGCCTCGACTCCGACACCTGGGGCCTGTGGGTCGCAGCCGGGGCCTGTACGTCCGGTCTTCGCTGTATCTCCGAACTGGGCCTGACACTGGTGGCCAGTGTGCCCGTCGGGATCCTGCTCGCGTACGGACTCAGGCGGCGCCCGTCCGCGAACTGGGCCGTGCTGGTAACCCTGGCCGCCCTCCTGGCCATCCTGCTGGAGGCCCTGAATCTCGCCACGCTCTCGGGAATTGCAGAAGGCCGATCGGCAGTGCTGCGGGGCGCCGGATTTGTCACAGGAATGCTCCTGTACGAGTACCTCTCGCCGCCGCAGCTCATGCAGACCCTGCGGCGTGCCGCGATCCCGCTCCTGGTCGTTGCGACGCCACTCTACGGGGTCGCGCTGCTCGCCCTGAACCACGACTTGGGCCCCTACCAGTGGGACCGGGCGGCCATCTCGGCGCAGTGGGCCCAACTCAATCTCTGGCCGTTCTACTACCACTACTTCGTCGGCGAAACCGTGGCCCTGCGCAGTGCGGCGCTGCATGTGGCCATGTATCTGCCGCTGGGCGCGCTGGTATGGCTGGCCCAGGTCCGGCGCCCGCTGCATCCGCGGCAGTTGCAGTGGCTGGCCGCACTCGGCGGGCTGCTCGCGGCACTGCTGATGGAAGGCGGCAAGCTGCTGGTCGTGGGGCTGCGGCCCGACCCGGCCAGCCTGGTCCTGGCCACAGCGGCCGCCTGGGGCATGGCGGCCGCACTGCACTTCCTGACGCGCATCGCTACCGAAACCAGTGCTACGAGCCAAGCCCGGGTCCGGCCGCCCGGTTCAGCGCCCGGAACGCCCGGGCGGTCTACAGTCAACAGCGAACGACTCAGGCGGGAACACGAACGTGACGAACTCCAGTTTTGAGCAGCGCTGGCGCCAGCGCTTTACCCAGCGCGGCAGCCAGTGCGACGACGATGCGGCGATCGCGGGCTGGACGCCCACCGGGCTGGCCAGCCGGGTACGCCAGTTCCAGTCGTTCTGGCAACAGAGCCGACCCCCCGGCGCGCAATGGCTGGATATCGGCTGCGGGGCCGGCACTTACACCCGACTGCTTCAGGCGGAAGGCCGCAGCCCGATCGGGCTGGACTACTCCGCCCCGTCACTGCACAAGGCGCGACGGCGCAGCCCCGCCGCGATCGACTGGCTGGCGGCGGATGTCCACCGCCTGCCGTTCGCCGATGGCGAGTTCGATGGCGTGCTCTGCTTCGGGGTGATGCAGGCGCTGGCCGACTCGCGCCCGGCTCTTGCGGAGATGCATCGCGTGCTGCGCCCCGGCGGCGAGATCTGGGTGGATGCGCTGAACGCCAGGACATGGCCCACCGTGCTGCAGGAGCGTCGACGGGTCCGTGCCGGGAAGGCACCCCATCTGCGCTACGAGACCCCCGACTCGCTGCAGGCGGGGGCGCGCACGGTCGGCCTGCAACCACTGGCGTGCTACTGGCTGCCCCTGGTCCCGGGCCGGCTGCGCTGGCTCCAGGGCCCGGCCGAGAGCCGCTGGGCCAGGGCCATTTGGCAGGCATCGCCATGGACCGCGGAGCGGTTGTGTCACTCGTTCATTCTGCGTGCACGCAAAGGGTGAGTGTAAAAGGGGGTGACACTCCTGCGTGGCCTTGGGCGTGCCGGCATCGGCGAACGGCTACCAGTGTCAGCGCCTTTTACACATCCTTCGCAGCAACGACCCTGATGGACCCCTTGGTATTAGAAAAAGCCTTCCAAACAGTGGATTACACCGCTGCTGATTTGGGGTATAGATATTGCTCTGTGTTTTGGTTGTCGTCGCGAATACGTGCGGCTACACAAATTCAGCGACCGAATGCGAAATCCCGGGTGACCCGGACTAGGATCAAGCCAAGAGGCCTGGACAGCCCGCGTCTCCCTGCACGCGATACCGCTCCAACCAAGGCCCGGTCCCGATCATTCTGGAGGGACACGATGGAACAAAACGACAACCAGGACTCGAGCCGGCGCCAGGAGGGGCTGGGTACACACGGCCACAATCGACGTCGCCTTAGCCGGGCGATGCTCGGGGCAACCCCCCTGCTGATGACCCTGCATGCCTCGCCGCTGAAGGCGGCCGGTGCGAACTGCATGCCCTCGGGCTGGGCGTCCGGCAATGTGTCGCGCCACGATGGGCCCCAGGACTGCGGCGGCCACTCTCCCGACTACTGGAGCGGGGGCTACGACCCGACGCACGCGAGTCTTTCACTCAATGACAGTGGCCAGGGCCGCGGCGGGGGCCAGCTGTTCAACAGCGCCTCCTTCCACAGCCATCCGGAATGGCGGCTGGCGGTGGAGTCCGGCGTCCTGTTCGATTCGAACTACGGCTTCCCGGGCGTAAGCCGGGGCTTCCAGGAAGAGGACGGGGACCTCACCATGATCGGGGCCGTCTCCGCTTCGGTGTTCGTACTGGATGTGCAGGGGGCAGCCGAGCGCGAAGTGATCCGTTATGGCACCGCCGCATTATTGAATGCCAAGTACACCACCGGGTACCCGCTGTCCGAACGTCTGGTGCGGGACATCGTCACTGACACCCTGGAGCATGGCCACTACGAGACCGATGGCGGCGACCGCCTGTACCCCGAGCAGGTGTATCGGTTCCTGGAGAACACCATGGGCCTCCCGAGCTGGGGGTCCGCCTGAGCCATTCATTCCGTAATGGCCGCCGTAATAGCCGGAATCCAGGGGGAACGATATGTCGCGCCGCAGGTGGCAACGGACTGACGGGCTGCAACAGCGCACCCTGGGTCAGGAGTGCGTGGTGTTTCACCCCGGGGCCGGCACAACCCACTTGCTGACACCCGCGGCCGCCGCGCTAATGGACGGCCTGGCCGAGGGCGTGGCGATGGACGAGGCCGCGCTGGCCCGGCACCTGGGCCTGTCGGAGGAGGACGGAGAGGCCGAACTGAGGCGCTGGCTGTCCAGCCTGCAAAGCGCCGACCTGATCCAGGGACGCCCCTGATGCGTATCGCGGATCTGGGACAGACCCGGCTCCAGTGCAGCCTGGCGGGCCGTGGCCTTTATCTGCGCACGGGCCCCTTCACCAGCCGCATCCAGAGTCCCATTGCCAGCGTGGCCCGAGGCATCGAGTCGCTGTACCGGGACTTCGAGGTAGCCGACAGCCAGGGCTTTTACGACTTTCACTGCGAGCTACGTGCACCACGTTCCCACCGTCGCTTCTATCGGCCCCAGGTCCTGTTTCTCTCCGACCGTCGTAGCGTCTTCAAGCCCCTGGCCTACCACCAGGCCTATCCGATGCTCGAGTGGGGACTGAACTGGTGCATCGCCAACCAGGTGCCGCATCGACTGGTACTGCACGCGGCCGCCCTCGAACGCGACGGGAAGGCCCTGATCCTGCCCGCCCCGCCGGGCTCCGGGAAAAGCACCCTCTGCGCGGCCCTGGCCCATCACGGATGGCGCCTGCTGACGGATGAATCCGTCCTGGTGGATCTGGCCACCAGCGAGGTCTCCGGGCCCGCCCGGCCGGTGAGCCTGAAAAACGACTCGATCCGCGTGATCCGCGACGCCTGCCCCTCGGCTGTCCTCAGCACGCCGATCGCGGACACGCTGAAGGGAACCGTGGCGCACATGCGCCCGCCGACGGATGCCGTGCGCCGCGGTCACGAGACCGCCCGGCCCGGATGGATCGTGTTCCCGCGCTATCAGCCAGGTGCGCCGACCCGGCTGGAACCGCGCACGGCGGGTTCCGGGTTCATGCAGCTGATCGCCAATGCCTTCAATTACGCCGCCCTCGGGGCACGGGGCTTTCACAGCGCCGGACGACTGGTCGAACAGTCGGCATGCTTCGACTTTTCCTACAGCCGTCTGGACGAAGCCATAGAGCAGTTCGACAGGCTGGCCGATGGACGCTGACACCGCACTGCATCTGGCACTGGCACGGCCGGAGAGCATGGCCGAGCGCTCGGCGGCCGAGTGGGCCCCGCTGCTGGCGGCCGCGCGCGAGAGCGCGCTGCTGGGTACGCTCTGGCACCTCGCGGACGACGCGGGCCTTGCCGAAGACCTGCCGGAACCGGTGGCCAGCCACCTCTGGGGGGCAGCCCTGATCGCCGAGCATCGGTCACAGGCGCTGGTCTGGGAGCTGCACCGTCTGGCAGAAGGATTGCTCTCACGGATGAGCCCGGGTGTCGCGCTGAAAGGCGCGGCCTACCTGGCCGCCGGGCTGCCGAATGCGCGTGGGCGGCTGGCCAACGACATCGATCTGCTCTTTCCCCGCAGCGAAGTGGAACGAGCCGAGAAGCTCCTGTTCTTCGAGGGCTGGTCGGGCACGCATCACAACGTCTACGACCAGCGCTACTACCGCGAGTGGATGCACGAACTGCCGCCACTGGTGCACCAGCACCGGGGCACCACGCTGGACCTGCACCACAACATCCTGCCGGAAACGTTTCGCGGGCATCCCGACCCCGCGCGCCTGCGGCAGCAAAGCCAGGCACTCCCGGAACCCTTCCGCTTCCGGGTCCTGTGTCCGGCGCACCTGGTACTCCACGCGATCGTGCATCTGTTTTCGGAGACGGAATGGGACCGGGGCCTGCGCGACCTGTACGACATCCATGTGCTGCTCGACCACTTCGGTGCCCGTGACGGCGATGCCTTCTGGGAGCACTTCGTCGCGGAGGCCGAGGCCCTGAACATTGCCTGGATGGCGGAACGCGCGCTGTGGACCGCGAACCGACTACTGCTGACCGAGATTCCTCCCGAGCCCGTGAAACGGCTGGCCCGGGCACGCGCGGGCATTGCACTGCGGGGACTTGGCCGCTGGTCATTCGTGCACGGGCTGCATACGCGTGCCGGCTCGATCACCCCCCGCCGCGATGCGGTCGCGCGGGGCATGCTGTTTCTGCGCGGGCACTGGCTCAAGATGCCGGCCGGCCTGCTGGCCCGGCACCTGTTCCACAAGGCCTTCCTCGCCGAAAAACCGGAGACGGCCACGGCCCAGCCGCAGCCGGATCAGCACGGCTAACCATCGGTGCGCGAACGGTACTGTTCCAGCAGGGGACGAATGCGGTCCGAGGGGATGGCGTAGGTAATGCCACTGGGGTTGCGTACGGCGGCTTCCCTTCCACCCTGGACGTAGACCTGATTGATCACCCCGATCACCTCGCCGGTGTCCTTGCGGTACAGGGGGCTGCCGCTGTTGCCCGGATAGGCCGTCGCATCCAGCTGGAAGACCATCGGCGGGGCGTTGCGCAGGGCCCGTATCCGGCTGTCATCCAGCTCCGAGGAATGCCGGGCCGGGATCGCCATCGGGGTCATCGCCGAGATCCCTGCGCGATGGGTGGCCGGATACAGCCCCAGGATCATGCCGATCGGGTAGCCGGTGAAGGCAACCTCCTCCCCGACCCTTGCCCGGCTGGAATTGCCAAGCGTCAGCGCGGGAAGGGAGGGTGGCGCGATACGCAGCAGGACCAGGTCATCGCTCGCGGCGCGTGCCACGACCTCGGCATGATGGATGGTGTTGTCCCGGCCCTGGCCGCTGACCACCACCAGTCGTTCCCGGTTGTCCTGGTCCAGATCCCCCGGCAGGACATGGTCGTTGGTGACCACCAGTCGGCCATCGTCGATCACGAAGCCGGTCCCGAGATACTGGGCGCGTGGGCTGCGGGTCGGCTGATAGGTCGCGATACTCACCACCGAGGCCTTCACCCGCTCGGCCGTGTCGGGCAGCGGATCGGCGAGCGCCTGGCCCGGCGCAATCACCAGGGCAAGCAGCACAAGCGGTGTCGCTATCCAGAGCGGGACCCGCTGGCGCTTGCAGTGAACGACCGCTCGAAGGCCCCCATGAAGGTGTCCCCATGCCCACATGCCGCGTCCTCCACCCCCTTTGCCAACCCCTTAAAGAATAGCGCGCAGCAAGCAGCCCGCAGCCCCTTCCGGGCATGCAATAACTCGCACGGTCGGCGGCAAAAAGGAGGGCCATACTCAGCCCCGGCAAGGCGGTCAGTCGAAGACGATGGTCTTGTTGCCGTGGGTGAGAACGCGGCCCTCGAGGTGATAGCGCAGACCACGGGCGAGGACCCAGCGCTCGACGTCGCGGCCCTTGCGGATCAGGTCCTGCACGCCGTCGTCGTGGCGTATGCGGGTGACGTCCTGCTCGATGATGGGGCCGGCGTCCAGTTCGTCGGTCACGTAGTGACAGGTCGCGCCGATCAGCTTGACCCCGCGGGCGAAGGCCTGGTGATAGGGGCGGGCCCCGACGAACGAGGGCAGGAAGCTGTGATGGATGTTGAGGATACGCTCGGGGTACTCGGCACAAAGCCCCGGTGGGAGGATCTGCATGTAGCGGGCGAGCACGATGGTCTCCGGTGCCAGTGCGGCCAGGCGTTCCTGGAGCGTGGCGAACGCGGCCTCGCGATGATCCTTCGGCACCGGGATGTGCTCGAACGGGATGCCGTGGCAGGCCGCCAGCGGCTCCAGGTCGCGGTGGTTGGAGAGGATCGCGGGGATCTCCATCGCCAGCTCGCCGGTGCTCCAGCGGGCCAGCAGATCGCTGAGGCAGTGCGGCTCGCGCGAGGCCAGGAGCACGACGCGTGGGCGGGTGTCGGCATTGCTGAGCCACCAGTCCATGCGCAGCTCGGGCGCCAGAGAGGCCAGTCGCTGCTCGAGCAGGGCCTCGCCATCGGCAGGCAGCGAGAAAACCCAGCGCATGAAGAACCAGCCCGCCTCTTCGTCGGTGTGCTGGGCGGCCTCGGTGACCCATCCGTCGGTATCGGCAATGGCGGTCGCGATGCGCGAGACGATCCCGTGCTGGTCCGGGCAGCGAATGCTGAGGCGAAAGCGGGGGCGTTCAATCATCTGCGTCTCGGGATCACAAAGGGCGGTGGGGTGCAGCGCCGAGCATAGCCGATCCGGTATCCGGCGATCATGCACACCACCGGCGTCCGTCATTGCGAGGCCCCGAAGGGGGCGTGGCCATCAGGGGTAGAGGCCCTGGCCGCTCGCCAGGAGGCATCAGGCGCCCTGCAGCGATCGCCACGGCGCTCCGGGTCTTCGTCCCAGGTCAGGCGGATTCGCGGCGCAGAGCGGAAGGAATGGAGAAGGTGATGGTCTCTTCGCGGCCGGACAGTTCGGAGACGGCCTCAACACCCTGGGCGCGCAGGAAGTCCAGCACCTCGTTGACGAGGATCTCGGGTGCGGAGGCGCCGGCGGTCACGCCGATGCGCTGTTTGCCCTTCAGCCAGGCCGGATCAACGTCGGCCGCGCCGTCCACCAGGTAGGATTCGACACCCAGGCGGGCACCGATCTCGCTCAGGCGATTGGAGTTGGAGCTGTTCTTCGAGCCGACGACCAGCAGCAGGTCGCACTGTTGCGCCAGGTCCTTCACGGCATCCTGCCGATTCTGGGTCGCGTAGCAGATGTCCATCTTCCGCGGGCCCTCGATCTTCGGGAAGCGCGCGGTCAGGGCATCGATGATCTCGGCGGTGTCGTCCATCGACAGCGTGGTCTGGCTGACGAAGGCCAGGCGGTCGGGGTTGGCGACCTCGAGACCGGCGACATCATTCACGGTCTCGACCAGCATCATGCGCCCGCCCTGGCTGTCATCGAACTGGCCCAGCGTCCCCTCGACCTCCGGGTGGCCGGCGTGGCCGATCAGCACTACCTCGCGGCCCTCGCGAGCATAGCGCGCGACCTCGAGGTGGACCTTGGTTACCAGCGGGCAGGTCGCGTCGAACACGGTCAGGCCGCGGTCTTCCGCCTCCTGCTGGACGCGCTTGGGCACGCCATGGGCGGAGAAAATCACCACCTGGTCGTCGGGGACCTCGTTCAGCTCCTCGACAAACTTCACGCCCGCCGCTTCCAGGCGCCCGACCACGTGGCGGTTGTGCACGACCTCGTGGCGGACATAGAGCGGGGCACCGTAGATCTCCAGCGCACGCTCGACGATCTCGATGGCGCGCTCGACCCCGGCGCAGAAACCGCGCGGATTGGCGAGCTGGACCTGCATACTCATGTTGGCTCCTGCCAGGGAAACAAGAGGTTTCCCTATGGTTCGCTAACCGATACCACGTCCACCTCGAAGGTGAACGACTGCCCGGCCAGGGGGTGGTTGAAGTCCACGGTGACGCTCTCGTCGCCGACCTCTTCGATGCGGCCCGGGACCGCATCACCCGACGGGCTGGTGAACTCGTAAATGTAGTCTTTCTCCAGCGGCATGTCCGCCGGAAACTGTGACCGGGGCATCGTCTGTACCGCCGCATTGTCCCGCAACGGGAACATGGCCCCGGCCTCGATCGCAAATTCCCGGTGATCGCCGGGCTCCAGACCCACCAGCAGGTCCTCCAGACCGGGCAGGATCTCGCCGGCCCCGACCTCGAGGCGGATGGTCTCCTCGTCAGTGCCATCCACGACAAAGCCGTTGTCCAGGATCAGGCGGTAGTGCATCTCCACCGTCGCGCCCTTGGTTACCGTTGTCATGCCTTACTCCTGCGAATCCGTTGGTGACCCGCTGCTGCGGTCACCTTCAACAAAGGTTGCCACGACCAGGGTGATCGCGCCGACGACGATGGCCATGTCGGCCACATTGAACGCCGGCCAGTGATAGCCGGCCCAGTGGAAGTCGAGAAAATCGATCACCCGACCATGAGCGATGCGGTCGATCAGGTTGCCGACCGCGCCGCCCAGCACCAGCCCCAGCGCAGTAACCGACCAGCGCGCCTGGCGCGGCAGCCGCGCCAGCCACCAGAGGATCAGCAGCCCGATCACCACCGCCACGCCGGACAGGAACCAGCGCCCCCAGTCCCCGGCGCCGGCCAGGAAGCTGAACGCGGCCCCCGGGTTGTAGACCAGGGAGAGATTGAAGAACGAGGTCACCTCCACCGGCGCGTACAGGGTCAGGGCATTCTCCGCCCACCACTTGGTGACCTGGTCCAGCAGCGCAACCGCGACCGCAATCAGCAGCCCCGGTCGCAGACCCGATTGCGCCAGCCGCATCAGGCGAAGCGCCGGGTCTCGCCCGGGCCCTCCACGTTGGTTACACAGCGCCCGCACAACTCGGGGTGGGCGTCATGCTGGCCGACCTCCGGCCGGCGGTGCCAGCAGCGTACGCACTTGGCGTGTTCGCTCTTGTGGACGACCACGCCAATCGCGGTGCCATCCTCCAGCTCGGCGGTATGCGCCCCCTCGGGGGCCGCCCCGTCCACCAGCCGGGCCTCGGAGGTGATCAGCACAAAGCGCAGTTCGTCCTCCAGACGCGCGAGGCGCCCATGGGCGGCGGAACCCGCCGGCAGGTAGACCTCGATCTCGGCATTCAGCGAGGCCCCGATGCCGTGCTCGTTGCGCGCAATCTCCAGCGCGCGGGCGACATGCGTGCGCACCTCGAGGATGCCGTCCCAGTCCGCGCTGGAGAACTCGGCACCTTCCGGCAATGGGGCGAGGCCCTCGTACCAGGTGGCGAACAGCACGCTATCCGGACGCTCGCCCGGCAGCAGCTGCCAGATCTCCTCGGCGGTAAAGGTGAGGATCGGGGCGACCCAGCGGGTCAGGGCCTCGGCCACGTGGTACAGCGCGGTCTGTGCGGAGCGCCGCGCGCGCGAGTCCGCCTGCGTGGTGTACTGGCGGTCCTTGATCACGTCCAGATAGAACGAGCCCAGCTCCACCGAGCAGAAGTTGTGCACGCGCTGGTAGATCTGGTGGAACAGGTAATCGTCGTAGGCCTTCGTCACCTGCTCCTGCACCTGCAGGGCCCGCGCGACGATCCAGCGATCGAGCGGCAGTAGCTCGTCCAGCTCCAGCGCATGCTCGGCCGGATCGAAGCCGTTCAGGTTGCCCAGCAGGAAACGCGTGGTGTTGCGGATGCGGCGGTAGGCGTCGGCCGTGCGGTCGAGGATGCCCTGGGAGATCGCCATCTCGCCGGAAAAGTCGGTCGCGGCCACCCACAGGCGCAGGATATCCGCGCCCAGGGTCGAGACGACCTCCTGCGGCGCGACCACGTTGCCGCGCGACTTGGACATCTTCTCGCCCTTCTCGTCCACGGTGAAGCCGTGCGTAAGCACCGCCCGGTACGGGGCTTCGCCGCGCATCGCGACACTGGTCAGCAGGCTCGACTGGAACCAGCCGCGATGCTGATCCGACCCCTCCAGGAACAGGTCCACCGGAAGCCCGCCCAGCTCCGGGCGCTTCTCCACCACCGTGCTGTGCAGCACGCCGGAGTCGAACCAGACATCCAGGGTGTCGTTCAGCTTGATGTAGTCGTCGGCCTTGTCGCCCAGCAGCTCCTTCGGGTCGAGCTGGAACCAGGCCTCGATGCCCGCCTGCTCGATGCGCTGCGCCACCAGCTCGGTCAGTTCCGGGGTATGCGGGTGGAGCCGTCCGGTCTCGCGGTGGACGAAAAACGGGATCGGCACGCCCCAGTTGCGCTGGCGCGAGATGCACCAGTCCGGGCGGTTGACCACCATGCCGTGGATGCGGGCCTCGCCCCAGTTCGGCATCCACCGGGTATCGGCGATCGCCTTCAGCGCATCCGCGCGCAGCTCGGCGCGCTCCATGCTGATGAACCACTGCGGGGTGGCGCGAAAGATGATCGGCGTCTTGTGCCGCCAGCAGTGCGGATAGCTGTGCTCGAACTTCACCGCCACGACCAGTGCGCCGCGCTCCTTCAGCACGTCGATCACATGGCCGTTCGCCTGGTGCACGTTCTCGCCGGCAAACAGCGGCGTGTCCGGCAGGAAGCGGCCGTCCGGGCCGACCGGGTTGTGCACGGGCAGGCTGTACTTCAGGCCGACCGCGTAGTCCTCCTGGCCATGCCCGGGAGCGGTGTGCACCGCACCCGTACCCGTCTCGGTGGTCACGTGATCGCCCAGGATCAGCGGCACCTCGCGCTCAAGGAAGGGGTGCTGCAGCATCAGGCCTTCCAGGGCCTGACCCTTGACCCGCGCGACGACGGCCCCCTCGCCCAGCGAGTAGCGCGCCAGGCAGTCCTCGACCAGGGCCTCGGCCAGCAACAGGCGCTCGTTGTCCAGCTGCACCAAGGCGTAGTCCAGCTCCGGGTGCAGGGCCACGGCCTGGTTGGCCGGCAGCGTCCAGGGCGTGGTGGTCCAGATGACCACGCTGATCGGGCCGCGCGAGTCCTTGGCCCCCTCGAAGCGACGCAGGAAGTCGATGTCGTCGACCACGCGGAAGCGCACGTCGATCGCCTGCGAGATCTTGTCCTCGTACTCCACCTCGGCCTCGGCCAGCGCCGAGCCGCAGTCCACGCACCAGTGCACCGGCTTCTCGCCCATCTGCACATGGCCGCGCTTGAAGATATGACCCAGCGCGCGGACGGTGTCCGCCTCGACCTGATAGTTCATCGTCAGGTAGGGATGGTCCCAGTCGCCCAGCACGCCGAGACGCTGGAAGTCCGCGCTCTGGCCGTCGACCTGCTCCTGCGCGTACTCGCGGCAGGCCTTGCGGAAGGTCGCGGCATCCACGTCGCGGCCGGCCTTGCCCAGGTTCTGCTCGACCTTCAGCTCGATCGGCAGGCCGTGGCAGTCCCAGCCCGGCACGTAGGGGGCGTCGAAGCCCGACAGGGTACGACTCTTGACGATGATGTCCTTGAGGACCTTGTTGACCGCGTGCCCGACATGGATCGAACCATTCGCGTAGGGCGGACCATCGGCCAGCACGAAGCGGGGGCGCCCGGCGCAGTGCTCGCGCAGGCGGTGGTAGCGATCCTCCGCCTTCCACGCCTCCAGCCACTCCGGCTCGCGCTTGGCGAGGCCGGCGCGCATCGGAAAGGCCGTCTCGGGCAGGTTCAGGGTGTCCTTGTAGGGATTCGGCGGTGCCGGTTTGCGTGCCATGTCTTTTCCGGATCGGCCCTCGGGGCCGCGTTTCAGCTGAATTCTGCAATTTGCTGGCGGGCGGTCTCGACGTCGCGCGCGATCTGCGCGCGCAGGGCGTCCAGGCCGTCGAAGCGCTGCTCGCCGCGCACCCGCGCGATCGGCTCGAAGCACACGGCCTCGCCGTAGAGATCGGGGCTGCCTTCGAGCACATGCGCCTCCAGGCGCTGCTCGGTACCCGCCACCGTGGGCCGCCAGCCGATATTGGCAACCGCCGGCAGGGCCTCGCCCGAGGCGCGATGCAGCCAGCCGGAGAAGACCCCGCGCAACGCCAGTGGCCAGGGCCCCATGCGCAGATTCGCGGTAGGGAAGCCGATCGTACGGCCGCGCTTGTCGCCATGCGCGACCCGCCCGTGCAGCCGGTAGGGCCGCCCCAGCAGCTCGGCCATGCGCGCGAAGTCGCCGTCCAGCGCCGCCGCGCGTACCCGGGTGCTACTGATCCGGCCCTCGGCATCCGCGACCGTCGGGGTGCCCTCGACACTGAAGCCAAGGCGCTCGCCCTCGCGGCGCATGAAGGCCTGGTCGCCCTCGCGGCCGCGGCCAAAGCGAAAGTCGTCCCCGACCAGCACATGCTGCGCGCCGAGACGCTGGTGCAGCACCTCCTCGATGAAGGCGGTCGCCGACAGGCCCGCCAGTTGCGCATCGAAGCGCAGGATCCAGACGGCCTCGAGCGCGGTATCCCCCAGCGTGATCAGGCGGTCCCGCAGGCGCTGCAGGCGCCCGGGCGGGTCCGGGGCCTCGGGCCGGCTGCCGAAGTACTCGCGCGGCAGCGGCTCGAAGGTCATCAGGACCGACGGCGCCTGGCGATCCTGCGCCGCCTCGAGCAGGCGCCCCAGAACAGCCTGATGGCCACGATGCAGACCATCAAAGTTGCCAATGGTCACCACCGCGCCATGCACGGCCGCTGCCGTGGAAGCCCTGCTGTCGGACGGCCCCAGGCCGCGAATCAGCCGCATTGCCCCGATCCCGCGCAAAACGGCAAGTATAACCCGTCAGGCAAAGTCCCGGCATCATTCGCTGGCCTCCCGCAGCAGGAAGTGCCGGGGCCGGAGCCCTGCGGCCAGCAGTGTCAGGATCAGCGCACCGGCCCCGGCCGTAATCAGGCCGGCCAGCGCGAACAGGCGCGTGCTGACCGTCCAGTCGGTCCACTGCCCGAACGACGGCGACAGCACGGCCAGCACCAGGACCATCACCCCGAGCGCGACCGGCAGCCCCGCACGCAGGCGTTTCAGCGCGGGCCCCGGTTGATAGATCCCCTCGCGGATCAGCCCGCGATAGAGCAGGCCCGCGTTGATATAGGCGGAGGCCGAGGTGGCCAGCGCCAGGCCCGCGTGCGCGCCCGGGATACCGGACAGGTACCAGGGCAGCACGAACGCCGCGTTCAGCACGATATTGGCCAGCATCGCGATGATCGCGATCTTCACCGGGGTCTTGGTGTCCTGGCGGGCGAAGAACCCCGGGGCGAGCACCTTGATCAGGATGAAGCCCGGCAGGCCCAGTGCGTAGGCGGCCAGCGCCATCGCGGCCATGTAGGTATCCCACTGGGTGAAGGCCTGGTACTGAATCAGCGTGGCAAGGATCGGGACGGCGAGCACGATCAGGCCGACCATCGAGGGCAGGGCTACCAGCATCGCCAGACGCAGCGCCCAGTCCAGCGTGCGCCCGAATGCGGCCGGATCCGCCTGGTTGTACTGCCGCGCGAGGCGCGGAAGGATCACGGTGCCGATCGCGATCCCGAACAGGGCCAGCGGCAGCTCCACGAAGCGGTCGCCAAAATACAGCCAGGAGATCGACCCGGCCACCAGAAACGAGGCCACCAGGGTGTCCACCAGCAGGTTGATCTGCACGACCGAGGTCCCGAGGATCGCGGGCAGCATCAGCTTGACGATGCGCCGCACCCCCTCGTGTGCCCGGCGAAACCGCGGCCGCGGCAGCAGCCCCGCGCGCAACAGGAACGGGATCTGGAAGGCGAGCTGCAAGGCGCCCGCGATGAACACGCCCCAGGCCAACGCGACGATCGGCTCCGCGAACATCGGCGCCAGCCACAGCGCCGCGACGATCAATGCCAGGTTCAGGAACACCGGGGTAAAGGCGGGGACGGCAAAGCGCCCGATGCTGTTCAGGATCCCCGCAGCCATCGCGGTCAGCGAGATGAACAGCAGGTACGGGAAGGTGATGCGCAGCATCTGCGCCGCGAGATCCTGACGCCCCTCCTCCTGCGTGGCGAGCCCGGGCGCGAACACCCAGATCAGCAGCGGCGCGGCCAGGATCCCGATCAGCGTGACCACCGCGACCACGGCCATCAGCGTGCCGGCGGTGTGGTCCAGCAGGTCGCGCAGGGCCTCGCGCCCGCGCTTCTCGCGAAACTCCGCGAACACCGGCACGAAGGCCTGGTTGAACGCGCCCTCGGCGAACAGCCGGCGCAGGAAATTGGGAATGCGGAAGGCGACGAAGAAGGCGTCGGTCGCAGCCCCGGCGCCAAAGGTGACCGCCAGCACCATGTCGCGCAGGTAGCCCATGACCCGCGAGATCATGGTCATGCCACTGACAACGGCGGTGGAGCGGAACAGGCGGTTCATCGCGGGCGGCGCGGATCCATGCACAAAGGCCCGCAGTGTACTGCAATCGAATACGCCCGGCCGTGCACAGCTTCCAGAGGGGCGCGCACAGTCATGTCGGCGCGTCGAAGGGCCGAACCGCTGACGGAAACGCAGACACAAAAAAGGCCGCCCGGAGGCGACCTTTCTCGGACGACCCGCGAGGGGTCGTCAGCCTTGGGAAGCGCGCCTTACAGGGCGGTCACTTCACCGGCGGCCAGGCCCTTGGCGGTTTCCTGGATTTCGAAGGAGACCTTCTGGCCTTCGGCCAGGGTCTTGAAACCCGAACCGGTGATCGCGGAGAAGTGGACGAACACGTCCTTGCCGCCATCATCCGGGGTGATGAAACCGAAACCCTTGCTCTCGTTGAACCACTTAACAACACCAGTATTCACAACTTGTAACCTCTTCAATGTAACTAACAAATGTGGTCGCGGGATGCTGCCAACAGATCAACGGGAGCACTGGTTCAGAAACTAGAAACTTCCTAGTGTTGCCGTTCATCCGCAGACCACGATCACGACTATACGCCTGCATTCCGGCAAAAGCCAACCGCCTTCCGAGAAACTTTCGTGACAATCAGGGGGTTCGGCTGGAATACCTCCTGCATCGACGCTAGTCGAGCTGCCGGATGTCCACAAAACTCCCCCGCGTCGTCCGACGCAGGCGCGGAAGTACTGCCAGCACAGCCTCGGCGGCCTTCTCCGGCGTCGGCATGGCCTCGGTTCCCCGTGCGGCCTTTAGCCGCTGCAGCACGGGGAAGGCCTCGCGGTCGGCCTCCTCGCACAAGTAGTCCTGCATCGCGGTATCGATCAGGCCCGGTGCCAGGGCGTTGATCGCGGTCTCCTCCGGGAACTCGTGGGCATAGAGCTGCATCATCATGTTCAGCGCCGCCTTGGACAGCGAGTAGCCGCTCCAGCCGGCATGACCGGATACCGAGGCCCCGGACGAGATCGCGACGATCTGCCCGACGCGCACGTCGCGGCGAAGCAGCGCGTCCAGGATGACCTTGTTGGCGAAGGTGTTCACATCCATCAGCAGGCGCAGTTCGTCCATCGGCGCGTCCTGCATGCGCTGCATCTGGCCCAGCAGCCCCGCGTTCAGGACCACCAGGTCCAGCTCGTCGACTCCATCGAGCAGGCGTTCCATCGCCGCGCCGGTGGCACCGAAGTCGGACAGGTCGACGCGTTCGTCGCCCGCCACACCGGGCTCCGGACAGCCACGCCGGCTCATCCCGTATACGCGCGAACCCTGCCCCTGCAGCACGCGCGTCAGCCCCAGACCGAAACCGCTGGAATTGCCTGTCACCAGTGCCGCCCGAATGACACCATCGCTCATGTAATCTCTCCTCCCGGAATGGGTTCAGCGGCAGGCTAACCGGAACCCATTTCAGTCGCCACACGAGCCGTCGCGGGACCACCGTATTGTCATGCCGCCCCCGAACCCACCGGGGGCCGTCAAGTGCAGTACCCTCCTGGTCGACGCATGCATGTCGCCCCACGCAAACCGGGTATCCGACAAGGACCAGAATGAGACCAGCGGAGGACAGATCCACCCGAACCTGGCGGCAATTGCTGGCCCACCCGCTGTCGAAAGCGGCGCGCGAGAGTGCGGCCGCCTGGCTTGCGCGGATGCCCAGCGGGACACAGCCTCTCTGGGTGGGCCGCGGGGCACCCTCGGATGTGCCGAAGGCAAACCCCGCACAGGTCGCTCACTGGCTTGGGCGCGAGGCCGACGCGATCGTGTTCGAGGCCCCCTGGCCCCTTCCCGCGGACGCGCTGGCCATCGTTGGCGGCCTGTTGCGGGGGGGCGGGGTGCTCCTCCTGCTGGTCGGGACGCCCGGCACCGGGGCTTTTGGCAGGCGCTGGACGAAGGCACTGCGGCAGGCGCCTGTTCAATGGGTGGGCGAGGATATTCTGGAGTGGCCAGGCCCTTCCGCAACCGGGAATGCCACCTGGTCCTGGACGCAGGACCAGCGGCGCGGTCTCCAGGCGCTGAAGCAGCTGGCCCCGGGGGAGTGCGGTGCGCTGATCGCCGACCGTGGACGCGGAAAGTCGACCCTGCTTGGCGAATGGATCGCCGAACAACGAGATGCCGGTGCAAAGGTCCTCGTTACCGCCCCGAATGCAGGCGCCGTTCGTGCGCTCTTCCGCCAGCTGGAGCGCCACCCGGGGGCCCCTGTCCCTTTCTGCGCCCCCGACCAGCTGGAGACCCTCGCCACCCCACCAGACACGCTGGTCATCGACGAGGCGGCCGCACTGCCGGTCGATCGCCTGGTGCGTCTGGCACGCCACGCCCGGCGCCTGGTGCTGTCGACGACCACCGGGGGCTTCGAAGGCAGCGGCCAGGGGTTTCGCCTGCGCGCGCTCCCAGCCCTGCAACGCTCGGGGTTCCGGGTTCGGGAGATTGGCCTGGCTCAGCCGGTACGCTGGGCAAGCGACGATCCGCTGGAAGCCTGGCTGGACAGCCTGTTTCTGATGCGTGCCGAGAGTCGCACCCCTGCCCCACAAGCACTGCAATTCGACTGGCTTTGTGGCCACGAGCTGGCTTGTGACGAGCGCCGGCTCGAAGACCTGGCCGGCCTGCTTGCCGATGCCCACTATCGCACACGTCCGTCGGATCTCGCGCGCTGGCTGGAGGACGCTCGCGTACACCTTATGCTGCTCACCGGCACGCATGACAACACACTGTTTGGGGTAGCCCTGGCACAGGAAGAGGGCGGTCTGACGCCCCAGCTCGCGGAAGCGGTGTGGGCCGGCGAGCGCCGCCCCCAGGGGCATTTCCTGCCCTGCACCCTGGCTGCGCGCGGCGAGTTCGAGCTGGCCAGTCGAACCTGGTGGCGGATCCAGCGTCTCGCCGTACATCCCGCCTGGCAAGGGAGAGGCCTTGGTAGCCGACTGCTGCGAGCAGTCGAAGAGCGCGCTGCGCATTGCGGTGTCCCGCTGGTCGGTACGAGCTTCGGACTGCAATCGGCACTGGTACGGTTCTGGGCGCAGGCGGGCTGGCAGCCCGTTCGGGTCGGGGAGCGACCCGACCCTGCCAGTGGCGAGGTCTCGGTCATACTGGCGAAAGCGATGGCTCAGGACATCGTCACCGCCGTGGATGCGGCCTCGGCGTCCTTCGCCCGCGACTGGCGCGACACCGGCGCAGAGTACCTGGGCGATCCAACGGGACGTCGACGCCAGGCCCTTGAAGCCATGCTGCCGCCCAATGGCGCTTCGCCAGCGGCGAATCATGCCCATGACATAGAAGAGGTTCGGGCCTTTGCGCAACGGCAACGGCCACTGGAATGGGCGCTGCCGGCCTTGCTGCGGCAGCTGGAGGCGGCCCCGCCGGTCGATCCGGAAGGCCGCCTGCTGGCAGCGAGCCTGGCGGCGCCCGTCGACTGGACGTGGCTGGCCCGCGAGCTCGGGGTGTCCGGGCGGCGCGGCGTCACCCGCAGGCTGCGCCGCGCCGCCCGGGCCTGGCTGGAGGCCCGCGGGCTGTAGCGTCCCGTCTTACAGGCGGAACTGGGCCAGGGCCTGCTGGATCTCGCGTTCGACCTGCTTGAGCTCGTCGGACGCGGCACTGACCCGGTCGGCGGTGTTGGCCGACTGGTCGGCCCCGTCGGAGATCTGCACGATGTTGCGGTTGATGTCCTCGACCACGGTGCTCTGCTGACGCGCGGCGACCGCGATCTGGTCGGTCATCTCCACGATCGTGGTCACCGACTGCTGGATCTGTTGCAGGGCCCCGTTCACCTCGGCCGTGTGCTCCATGGTGGTCTCGGCCTCGTCCTGGCCGTGCTGCATGGCCTTCACCGCACTGCCGGTGGCGGTCTGCAGGCGCGAGATCATGCTTTCGATCTCGTCGGTGGATTCCTGCGTCCGGGTCGCCAGCTTGCGCACCTCGTCGGCGACCACCGCGAACCCGCGGCCATGTTCACCGGCCCGGGCGGCCTCGATGGCCGCGTTCAGCGCCAGCAGGTTGGTCTGCTCGGCCACGCCGCGGATGACCTCGAGGATGGTGCCGATCTGCTTGGAGTCCTCGCCCAGCTTGGCCACGGTACCGGCAGCCTGTTCGACCGTGCCCAGCAGGGAGGCCATGGACTCGATGTTCTTCTCCATCACCTCGGCGCCGTTGTTCACCGCCCCGCTGGCCTCCTGGCCGGCCTGGGAGGTGGCGTCGGTGTTGCGCGCGATCTCCTCGGCACTGCTTTGCAGCTCGTTGATCGCGGTGGCGACGCGCTCGGTCTCGTCGCGCTGACCCGAGACGGCCTCGCGGGCCTGGTAGGCCTCCTGGTTCAGGTTCTCGGTCGCACGGTTCAGGGTCTCGGTCCCACTGCGGGCATTGCCCACGGCCTGCGCGATCTTGTCGGTGAAGCGGTTGAACGCACGCCCCAGCTGGGCGGTCTCCAGCAGGCCGTTCTCGTCCAGCCGACGGCTGAGGTCGCCATCGCCATCGGCAATCTCCTCCAGCGCCTCGGTCGAGTGAGCCAGTGCACGGCGTACCACCAGGATGATGAACACCGCGGCGGCCACACCCAGGACCACGCCGATCAGCGCCAGCACGCCCTGAGTCATCTGGGTGTTGCGCATGGTCGCGGTCAGCTCGCCGGCGGAACGCTCGGCCCGGTCGGTGATCCGCTCGGACAGCTGTTGCAGCTCGGTGCGCGCCTCCAGGATCACCGGGCCGACCTCGGTGCGGATCAGGAAAGCATCCTGCAGGGCTTCCTCGCTGCCGTGGATACGTACGATCTCCTGGATCGCACTGTCCAGTGTTTCCAGCTCTCCCTCGAAGTCCTCGACCGCGATCTGCTGCTCGAAATCCAGCTCGTCGTACTGCTCCATCAGCCGCGCCAGCACGTCATGGGTCTGGCCGAGATAAAGGCGCAGGTTCTGCTCGAAGGAGTCGTCACGAAACGCGATGAAGCCGCGCAGGTTCGAGGTGATCTGCAGGAGGTTGGTGCGCAGGCTGTAGAAGTCGCCAAGGCGATCGAACGAGCGCTCGAAGCGGGCCCGCGCCATCTCCTCGTCGATCATGGTGCTGGTCAGCTGGGTCATCTGCATGGTCGCGGGGTTGGCGCGCGAGTTCGCAACACCCTGGGCCGGCATGTTCTCGGCCACATCCTCCGCGATCTCGATCAGGCGCTCACGGTGATCGGCGAACCCATCGATGTTCGCCCGCACCTGCTCCGCGGAGCCACTCAGCTCGTCCGAGGCCTGCACCACCGGGTCATTCATCAGTGCATCCATGGCGACATCCAGGTCATCCATGGTGGCCAGCCAGGCGTCGCGGTGCTCGTCCTCTTCGCTCATCAGGTAGAACCCGAGAAAGGCGGCACTCTCCTGCAGTAACTGCTCCACCTCGTTGACACGCGCCACCGCCGGATAGTCCGACTGCGTGAGTTCGGCCACGCCCTGCCCGCCCACGTTCAGGGCGCGCAGTGCCAGTAGCGAGTTGATGATCAGGATCGCGACGACCAGCCCGAAGCCGGCGATCAGCAGCCCCCGAATGGAGAGTTTGTCCAGCATGATGTTGACTCCTTCCTCAGCGCCTTCTGCCGGGCGCATGTCCTCACGCGCAAGCGGGCTCTTCCGCTGCCTGTAGAGACGTTTCATCCCCTGTTACGGCCGCTTGCCCCCAGAGTTGAGGTTCGGGCCGTTTTGAGAATTACATCACAGCGGATGACGGGGGAAGGGTCAGGGTGATTCCAGCGCCTCCCAGCGCTCGAAGGCCACCGCCAGGTCACGCTCGACCTGTTCGAGCCGGCCCTGCAGCTCGCGCACCCGCTCGCCATCTCGCAGCACCTCCGGGTCCGACAGGGCTTCGGCCAGCGACTGGTGTTCGGTCTCCAGGGCCTCGATCCGGCCTGGCAGGGCCTCCAGCTCACGGGCCTCCTTGTAGGACAGCTTGCGGGCGCGGGGCGGCGGTGCCGGTTCCGCGGGCGTGGAATCGGGCCGAACCCGAGCCTCCGGCACGACGGGGGGCGGCGTCCCGGTATCCGCTTCGCGGGTCAGCAGGCGTTGCGTGACGCGAGCAGGCAGATCCGACCAGCCGCCGACGAATTCCTCGACCGTGCCATCGCCAGGCAGCACCAGCGTGCTCGTGGCGACATTGTCGAGGAAGGCGCGATCGTGGCTGACCACGATCACCGTACCGGTGTACTCGATCAGCAGTTGTTCCAGCAGCTCCAGGGTCTCGACGTCCAGGTCGTTGGTGGGCTCGTCGAGCACCAGCAGGTTGGCCGGACGCAGGAACAGCTTGGCCAGCAGCAGCCGGTTGCGCTCGCCACCGGACAGGGCCGACACCGGCTGGCGCGCGCGCTCCGGCGGGAACAGGAAGTCCCCCAGATAGCTCAGCACATGCCGGGTCTCGCCGTTCACGGTGACCCGGTCACGGCCCTCGCCGACCGCATCCTGTACGGTCGTCGTCTCGTCGAGGCGCGCCCGGGCCTGGTCGAAATAGGCGATCTCGAGCTGGGTGCCCAGCTTGACGGTCCCGGACAGTGGCGCCACCTGGCCCAGCAAGCCGCGCAGCAGTGTGGTCTTGCCGGCGCCATTCGGGCCGACAATGCCCAGGGCATCGCCGCGCTGGAGCAGCAGGTTCACGTCGCGCACCACCGGCGTGTCGTCGTAGCCGAAGTCCGCATGCTCCGCCTCGATCACCAGGCGCCCGGAACGCTGCTCGGGCGACAGCTGCATGCGCACCTGCCCCCCGCGCTCGCGCCGCTCCGCGCGCTTCCTGCGCAGAGCCTGCAGGGCGCGCACCCGGCCCTCGTTGCGGGTACGCCGCGCCTTGATGCCCTGGCGAATCCAGGTCTCTTCCTGTGCCAGCTTGCGATCAAACTCGGCGCGCTGGCGCGCCTCGACCTCCAGGCGCTCGGCCTGGCGCGTGCGGAAGGCCTCGATCGACGGCGGGTGCTCGTACACCTGGCCGCGATCCAGCTCCAGGATGCGGGTGGCGACCTGCTCCATGAACTGGCGATCATGGCTGATGAACACCACCGTGAGCCCGCTCCCGCGCAGGAACTCCTCCAGCCAGCGGATCGCGGCCACATCCAGGTGGTTGGTCGGCTCGTCCAGCAGCAACAGCTGCGGTTCGCGCACCAGTTCGCGCGCCAGCCAGACACGTCGCTTGAGGCCGCCGGAGAGCGCGGCAAAACCGGCCTCGGGATCGAGCTCCAGGCGCGAAAGCGTCGTTTCGACCCGGTTCTGCAGGCTCCAGCCGTCAATTGCGTCCAGCCGGGCCTGGACCGGCCCCATCTTCTCCAGGGCCTCGGCATCCCCGCTGGCGGCGGCCTGGCTCAGGTGATGGAAACGCTCCAGCAGCTGCCCGGACTCGCCCAGTCCCTCGGCGACCACATCGAACACCGTGCCCTCGACCCCGGGCGGCAGCTCCTGGGTCAGCCAGGCGGTCGTCAGGCCGTCCTGACGGACCACCTCGCCCGAGTCCGGCTGGATCGCGCCCGCGATCACCTTCAGCAGGGTCGACTTGCCCTCGCCATTGCGCCCGGCCACCGCCACGCGTTCGCCGGGCTCCAGGCTCAGGTTGAGGCCATCCAGCAGGGGGGCCATGCCATAGGCCAGGTGGATATCGCGCAGGGTCAGAAGAGCCATCGAGATCTAGGGAAACACTGATTCATGTACACGCTCGCGCTCGAGTCGCTTTTGCGTGCGAACAAGGCGCGGCGACTGCCGTGCAGTCATTCTGCACAAGGGAGCCGCAACGCCGTGCGCGCGCAAAAGCGGCCGAGCCCCAGCATTCAATGGTTTGTGGGGTTGGCACCCCAGGTTCCCCGATCCTGCGTTGCGCCGCTTGCGGGTAGAACCACTACCCGCTGCACGGCGCGCCTTGTCTCGGAAAACCTGGGGTGCCAACGCGAGTGTGCACATGAATCAGTGTTTCCCTAGAGGAATCCAGTTGAGGGGCCCGGCAAACGCCGGTCAGAAAGGGTTCAGGGGGGGAGTCGTGAACCAGGGGGCGCGGCTAGACGCTGAGGTTCTTGACCACCAGCACCGGGCAGTCGGCCCCCCCGATCACGCGCTCGGATACCGATCCCATCAGCAGGCGCTTCAGCCCAGTACGCCCGTGGCTGCCCACCACGATCAGGTCGCGGTTGTCACGCCTTGCCACGTCGATCAGGCTCACCTCCGCGCGGCCCTCCTCGAAGGTTGCGTCCGCCTGAAGGCCCTGCTCCCGGGCCTCGCCCTGCAGGCGCTGGATCGCGTCGACGCCCTCCTGGCGTCGCTCGTCGCTCTGGCCGGGAACGGCGACCGAGGCGATGGTGATCGGCAACTGGCAATGACCGGCCAGCTCGATGGCCGCACGCGCCGCCTGATCACCCAGTTCGGAGCCATCGGTCCCGACCAGCAGCCCCCGGTGCGGCGCCTGGGCGCCACGCGGGACGACCATGACATTGCATGGCGCCGTTCCCACCACCTTGCGCGTGGCATCGCCGACCATCAGGCGCGCAAGATCGCCTCGGTCGCGGCGTCCGATCACGATCAGGCCCGCGTTGTACTCCTCGGCGATCCTGACGATCTCCTGGTGGCGATCCACACCGTGGCGCAGGATTGGAGAGGGATCGACTCCCCGCTCCCGTGCCTTTTTCTCGAGCACATCCAGGTCGCCCTGGGCCGTCACGCTCGCATCATGGCTGCGCCGGGGCGACAACGCGTCGTGCTGGGTATCGGTCGGAATAATACGGGCGAGGATGAGCCGGGCCCCGCAGCGCTGGGCCAGATCCAGGCCGACGGCCTCGGCGGACTCACTGAACTCGGACCCGTCGGTCGCCAGCACGATGGTCTCGAATCGGCAAAGCGGGGCATCGGACATGGGACGTCTCCCTGACGGTTTTTGCCCAGCATAACCGACCGGCCGGCACACGGCAGCCAGCATGGCGCGAAAGGGACAGACGGCCCGGTTTTGCGTCCGACTGGCCGGAATGAAATAATCCCGCGCTTTCAAGGCCGTCTTGCGCTTCCCTGGCCAGCGGCCGGACCTCGCTCGTCAGCCCCCTCGGCCCCGGCCCTGCGCCGTCTGGCGCGGGCCTTCAGGACACGAAATCGATACATGGAAAACCTTACGCTGACCACCGAGATGATCGTGGTGCTCGCGCTTCTTGCGTTCACCATCTTCCTGTTTGTCACGGAGATCATCCGCGTGGATCTGGCCGCCATCTCGGTGATGGTGCTGCTCGGCCTGCTGACACTGGTGCCCGGACTCGGGCTGCTGGTCGCGCAGGACGAGCTGTTCAGCGGGTTTGCCTCGAACGCGGTGATCGCGATCATCGCGGTGATGATCATCGGCGCCGGGCTCGACAAGACCGGCGTGATGCACAAGGTGGCCGCCTTCATCATGCGCGTGGGCGGCACCACCGAGAAGAGCATCATCCCGACCGTGTCCGGCACGGTCGGCGTGATCTCGAGCTTCATGCAGAACATCGGCGCGGCCGCGCTGTTCATGCCGGTGATGAGCCGGATATCCAATCGGCTGGGAATTCCGTTGTCGCGGCTGCTGATGCCGATGGGCTTCGCCGCGATCGTCGGCGGCACCATCACCCTGGTCGGGTCCAGCCCGCTGATCCTGCTGAACGACCTGCTGCCGGCGGACATGGAGCCCTTCCAGCTGTTCGACGTGACCCCGATCGGCCTGGCACTGCTGGCCACCACCATCGTTTACTTCGTGCTGCTGGGCCGCTTCGTGCTGCCGTCGGTCAAGTCCAAGGCGACGCAGCGCGAGAGCGCACAGGACTATTTCCAGCGGGTATACGGGCTGTCCTACGAGATCCACGAGGTGTTCGTGCCCGAGAAGGATCCGCTGGTCGGTCGCACCGTGGCCGAGATCGAACGCGAGACCGGGATCGCGATCGTCGGCACCTACAAGCACGACGAACTGCGCATGGCCCCCTGGACCGGCTACGAGATCCAGCCCAACTCGCATCTGGCCGTGCTGGCCAGCCCCGCGCGCATGGAGAAGCTGTGCGCGGACACGCGCAAGCGCCCGACGACCCGCCTGGACGTGTTCGCGAATGCCCTGGATACCGGCCGTTCCGGGGTCGCCGAGGTCGCAATCGCGCCCGGCTCCAATCTCGCCGGCAAGACCGTAACCGAGCTGGCCATGCGCCAGACCTACGGCCTTTCGGTGATGCGCATCCAGCGCGGCAGCGAGACCTTCGGCGAGGGCCTGCGCGATATCCCGCTGGAAACCGGCGATATCCTGGTTGTGCACTGCACCTGGGAGTCGCTGGCGCGCCTGGAGAAGGATCGCGATTTTGTCGTGATCACCTCGGACTATCCGCACGAGGAGCTGCGGCCCTCCAAGGTCCCGCATGCGCTGTTCTTCCTGGCGCTGACCGTCGGGCTGATCCTGTTCACCGACATCATGCTGTCGGTCGCGCTGCTGACCGGCGCACTGGGCATGATCCTGACCGGGGTCATCAGTATCGACGACGCCTATCGCTCGGTGAGCTGGAAGACGGTGTTCCTGCTGGCCTCGCTGATACCCCTGGGGATGGCGGTGGAAAACACCGGCACCGCCGCCTGGATCGCGCAGAACACCCTGGAGATGCTGGGCACGGTCCCGCCCTGGGTATTGCAGGCGACGATCTTCGCACTGGCCACATTCTTTACGCTGGTCATGTCCAATGTCGGCGCGACCGTGCTGCTGGTGCCGCTGGCGATCAACTTCGCGGTCGCCGCCCAGGCGGCAGGCATGGACGCCGACCCGCGCGTGTTCGCGCTGACCGTGGCGATCGCCACCTCGAATTCCTTCCTGATCCCGACCCACCAGGTGAACGCCCTGATCATGGGCCCCGGCGGCTACCGGGTGAAGGACTACATGAAGGCCGGCGGTATCATGACGCTGCTATTCGGTATCGTGGCCATGCTGATGCTCAATCTCATTTTCTGACAACTTGTCGCAACTTCGTTTGCAAGGAGAAACCCCATGTCGCAAAAACACCCCGTGATCGCGGTCACCGGCTCCTCGGGGGCCGGCACCTCCACCGTGAAGCGCTCGTTCGAGTCAATCTTCCGCCGCGAGCAGATCAACCCGGTCGTCATCGAGGGCGACAGCTTCCATCGCTATGACCGCAAGGCGATGAAGGAGGCCATGCAGAAGGCGGCCGACGAAGGCAATCACCACTTCTCGCACTTTGGCCCCGAGGCCAACCTGTTCGATCGCATCGAAGACCTGTTCAAGACCTACGGCGAGACCGGCCAGGGCCAGAAGCGCTACTACCTGCACTCGGACGAGGAAGCGGCTGCTCACAACGAGCGTCTCGGCACCAACCTCGGCCCGGGCGAGTTCACCCCCTGGGAAGAGATTCAGCCGGGCACCGACCTGATGTTCTACGAAGGCCTGCACGGCCTGGTCGTGAACGGTGACGTGAACGCCGCCCAGCACGTGGACCTGGGTATCGGCGTGGTACCGATCGTGAACCTCGAGTGGATCCAGAAGATCTTCCGCGACAACGCCGAGCGCGGCTATTCCGCCGAGGCGATTGTGGACACGATCCTGCGTCGCATGCCCGACTACGTGAACTACATCACCCCGCAGTTCGGCTACACCGACATCAACTTCCAGCGCGTACCGACGGTGGACACCTCCAACCCGTTCATCGCCCGGGACATCCCCACCCCGGACGAGAGCATGGTGGTGATCCGCTTCAAGGAGCCGAAGAAGTTCGGCGTCGACTTCCCCTACCTGCTGAACATGCTGCCCGACTCCTTCATGTCCCGGCCCAACACCATCGTGGTACCCGGCGGCAAGATGAGCTTCGCGATGGAGGTCATCCTCGCCCCGATCATCCACGACATGCTGAAGAGTCGCGGCTGATCGCAGCACCGTATCGACGGTGTCCAAGCCCCGCTCCGGCGGGGCTTTTTTGTGGTCACCGACGGTTGGGCTAGCATTCCGGCCATCCCACCTGGACTCATGGAGTTGCCGTGTTCGGACTGTTCGGGCCGCGCCCCGCGCAACAGATGGAACGCTTTCGCAGCCGCTATACCGGCCGCTCGCTGATCGTGCACCAGGGCTTCGAGGGCGACTGGCTGGAGGAACTGCTGAAGCAGCCCGGCGGCGGCGGGCACTTCCGCATCGACAGCCGCCGTCTGCCGACCCGGCGTCCGACCCCGATCGAGTGGCTGGTACAGACCCATGTGCTGCCCCTTGGGCTGCCCCAGCCGCTGTATCTGGACGTCCGCGAGGACGCGATCCTCGCGCGCCACCTGATGCGGGGCGAACGCGCGGTCCACCCCTCCGAGATCGCCTGGTTCCTGGAGGAGCTGGACACCCGCCACCATGCCCGCCTGGAGTTCGCGGAGAACGACCAGATGACCGTCCAGCGCGGCATCCCCGAAACCGACAACGAGGCCCTCAGCATGCTGGAACAGCTAGGGAAACACTGATCAATGTGCACGCTCGCGTTGGCACCCCAGGTTTTCCGAGACAAGGCGCGCCGTGCAGCGGGTAGTGGTTCTACCCGCAAGCGGCGCAACGCAGGATCGGGGAACCTGGGGTGCCAACCCCACAAACCATTGAATGCTGGGGCTCGGCCGCTTTTGCGCGCGCACGGCGTTGCGGCTCCCTTGTGCAGAATGACTGCACGGCAGTCGCCGCGCCTTGTTCGCACGCAAAAGCGACTCGAGCGCGAGCGTGCACATTGATCAGTGTTTCCCTAGGACTGTGACCGAACCAAGGATGCCGATGGAACGCTTTGTCAGTACCGCCGCCAGCGGCAATGACCCGCGCACCCTCGCCGCGGAACTGATCCAGGGGCTGGGCCCGTTGCCGCCCCGGGACCCGGAGACCGTGCGCGTGGGCTTCATCTATGTCTCGGACGCGCTGAGCCGCAATGCCCGCTTGGTCATGGACACGCTGCGCAAGGAACTCGGGATAGACCATTTCGTCGGCGGCATGGGCATGGCCGTGATCGGGCCGGACCAGGAATTCTACGAAGACCCGGCGATCACCCTGATGATCGGCGACCTGCCGGCCGGTTCCGCGCGCGTGATTCAGCGTCCGGTCCACAGCCTGGACGAACTGAAGCAGGCCCTGGACGGCTTTCTCGACCCCGCAACCCCGGGCCGCCTGCTGCTCAATGCCGATCCGCGCATGGAGGGCGTGGAGGCCGTGCTGACCGAGATCGGCGAACAGACCGCCTGGTTCGCCACCGGCGGCATACACTCCGGCGAGGAGGGGGCGGTGCAGATCGCCGACGGCGTGGTCGCCTCGGGCATCACCGGGCTCGCGCTGCGCGACGATGTCGCGATCGCTGCACGCCACAGCCAGGGCTGCACCCCGCTGCCCGGCCAGCACGAGCTGACCGAGACCTGGCGCAACATCATCGTGCAACTGGACGGCCAGCGGGCGCTTCCAGCATTCAAGGGCATCATCGGCGATGTCCTGTCGCGCGACCTGGAGCGGGCACTGGGCTACATCCTGGTCGGCTTCCCGATCCCCGGCTCCGACACCGGCGACTACCGCGTCCGCAATATCATCGGCGTGGATCTCGACCAGCAGGTGCTCGCGGTCGGCGAACTGCTGGAGCCCAGGCAGAAGATCCTGTTCGTGCGCCGCGACGGCCAGGCCGCCCGCGAGGACCTCGAACACATGCTGGAACAGATCCGCGCCCAGGCCCCGAACGGGATCCGCGGGGCGATCTACGTCTCCTGCATCGGGCGCGGGCGCCACCAGTTCGGCCAGGAGGGGGCGGAACTGGCGATCATCCAGCAGGGTCTGGGAGACGCGCCCCTGGTCGGCTTCTTCGCCAATGGCGAGATCTTCGCCAACCGCCTGTACGGCTACACCGGGGTCCTCACCCTGTTCACCTGAACCGCCAAGGGAACCGCATGCAATACCGCAAACTGGGACGTACCGATATCGAGGTCAGCCTGATTGGCCTGGGCACCATGACCTGGGGCGAGCAGAACACCGAGGCCGAGGCCCACGAACAGCTGGACTACGCGCTCGATCAGGGCGTGAACCTGATTGATGCCGCGGAGATGTACCCGGTGCCGCCGCGCGAGGAGACCCAGGGGCTGACCGAGACCTACATCGGCAATTGGCTGGCGAAGCGCGGCAACCGTGACCGCGTGGTACTGGCCAGCAAGGTCGCCGGGCCCGGGATGATCGACTACCTGCGCGGCGGCCCGCAGCTGAACCGCGAACACATCGAGCAGGCCCTGAACGACAGCCTCCAGCGCCTGCAGACCGACTACCTGGACCTCTACCAGGTCCACTGGCCGGCGCGCGCCACCAACTTCTTCGGCCAGCTCGGCTACGTCCACAAGCCGGACGCAAGCGCGACCCCGATCGAGGAGACCGCGGCCGCACTGAAGGCGGTGGTCGAGAGCGGCCGCGTGCGCACTATCGGCATCTCCAACGAGACCCCGTGGGGGTTCATGGAGTGGATCCGCGCCCATGACCGCGGCCTGTCCGAGCGCATCGTCTCCATCCAGAACCCCTACAACCTGCTCAACCGCAGCTTCGAGGCGGGCCTGGCGGAGATGGCCATCCGCGAGGATGCCGGCCTGCTGGCCTATTCGCCGCTAGCCTTCGGCATGCTCTCCGGCAAGTACCTGGACGGGGCAAAGCCCGCGGGGGCACGCCTGACGCTGTTCGAGCGCTTCCAGCGCTACAGCAACGAATCCGGCCTCGCCGCGACCGCGGAGTACGCGCGACTGGCGCGCGAACATGGCCTGACCCCGTCGCAGCTGGCGCTGGCCTTCATCAACCAGCAGCCCTTCGTGACCAGCAACCTGATCGGGGCGACCACGATGGAACAGCTGCGCGAGAACATCGCGACCGTGGACATCACGCTGTCCGATGCCGTGCTGAAGGCCATCGAGGCCATCCACGCCCGCTATACCTACCCCTGCCCATAGATCCCGGACGGCCCGGTGCACCTGATCGACACCCACGTCCACCTGGACCTGGACGCGTTCGATCCGGATCGCCCGGCGGTGCTGGACCGCGCCCGCGCCGCCGGGGTTCAGGAACTCGTCCTGCCCGGCGTCACCCGCGCGCGCTGGCCGGACCTGGAGGCCCTGCACCGCCAGCACGCGGGTCTGCATGTCGCCTACGGCCTGCACCCAATCTTCCTGCAGGATCATGCGGACGCGGACCTCGACGCCCTGGAGGCCTGGCTGGATACGCACCCGGAGACCATCGCGGTCGGCGAGATCGGGCTCGATGGCTACCAGGACGGGCTGGACTGGGACCGCCAGTGGCGCTTCTACACGCGGCAGCTGGCGATCGCGCGGGAGCGCGACCTGCCGGTGATCATCCACAGCCGGCGCGCGCTGGACCCGGTACTGAAGGGCCTGCGCGAGCAGCCCGGCGTGACCGGCATCCTGCACGCCTTTATCGGATCACCGCAGCAGGCCCGGCAGGCGGCGGATCTCGGCTGCTGCCTGGGCATCGGCGGGCCGGTGACCTACGAGCGGGCGAAACGACTGCACCGCGTGGTGCGCGAGGCCCCGCTGGAGGCCCTGGTCGTGGAGACCGACGCCCCGGACCAGCCGCTGGCCGGGCACCAGGGCGAGCGCAACGAACCGATGATGACCGCCGAGGTGAACCGCCACCTGGCACGCCTGCGCGACATCGACCCGGCCGAGATGGCTATAATCACGTCACAAAATGCACGCCGGGTCCTCCGGCTCCCGAACGACCCGGATTCATGAGCACGCCTCACAACCCCTACAGCGAACGCACCGACCTCCTGCTGGGTCCCGATGTCACCGCGCGCCTGCGCGACCGCCATGTGTTCATCGCCGGGCTGGGCGGCGTCGGGAGCTATGCCGCCGAGGCCATCGCACGCGCCGGGGTAGGACGCATGACCCTGGTGGATCACGACGTGGTCGCCGCCTCCAACCTGAACCGCCAGCTGGTCGCCCTGCGTTCCACCCTGGACCAGCCCAAGACCGCGGTGATGGAGGCGCGCATCCGCGATATCGACCCGGAGATCGAGCTGAACATCCGGCGCGAGTTCCTGCGCCCGGACAGCATCGCCGACCTGGTGCCGGACGATGCCGACTTCGTGCTCGACGCGATCGACTCCATCGCCTGCAAGGCCGCGCTGGTGGCCGGGGCGCAGCGCCGCGGCCAGGCCGTGATCTCCAGCATGGGGGCCGGAGGGCGCATCGACCCCACGGCCGTTCGCGTCGGCCCGCTGGAATCTACCCGCGTCTGCCCGCTGGCGCGGCAGATGCGCAAGAACCTGCGCCGCATGGACGCGCGGCTCGACTACCCCGTGGTGTTCTCGATCGAGCAGCCGTGCAAGGGCACCGAGCACCGGCCGGTCGAGGGCGGCCGGCCGCGCTCGGTCAACGGCACGATCTCCTACCTGCCCGCGATCTTCGGTCTGACGGCCGCCGGCCGCGTGATCCAGACCCTGATCGCCCGCGCCTGACCGCCATACACGGCTCGCACCGTCAGGCCCCTGCATCCTCGAGTACCGCCCCGCCCTGTGGGAGCTCAGCCCCCTGAGCGATACGGCACGGCCCGACCCCATCGGCCAGAGGGCTGGCCTCCCACAGGCCAATACAACTCCACCCCATATGAAGTTGCTATTCGTCGAATACCGCCTCGATGCGGGCCTGGATGTGCTGGTCGGCGTCCGGGCCATACTGCGTGCTGGCCGGGTCGAAGCGGTCGCAGAAGGCGTAGGCAAACTTCAGGTCCTTCACGCCCAGGGCGCCGAACAGGCGCGCCTCGAAGGAGTGATCCCCCGGGTTCTGGGTCAGCGTGGGCCAGCCATCCGCCCCCGGCGCCAGCGCGGGACCAAAGAACACGACACCCGGCAGGTTCTTCAGGCGCAGGGCGCAGGTACCCTCGGTCACCCCGGCCATCGGCAGGAAATCGATGGTGCGCGACAGCCGCTGCTTGCGGTTGAAGGCGATGTCGATCTCGCCGCCGGCGGCGCGGATCGCCGGGGCCTCGGCCTCGAACGCGAGGGTCTCCAGCCCGGCCGCCCTCCAGGCCCCCAGGTCCCGCACCCCAAGGCGGCTGGGCAGGAACAGGTAGGCGGGCTTCGTGAGCGCCCGAATCGCCTCCAGCAAGGGCTCGGAGTAGGCCGGGGCATTGACCAGCACACCCCCCAGCTCGCGGTCGTCGATCAGCCAGACGGCCGGGTCCGAGGCACCCACGCGGTAGATGCTGCGGTCACGCAGCTCGACCAGCGGGGCGCTGATCAGGGGTTCACTGCCCATGCGGCTCCTCCGACGGCGATTTCGCGGGACGCGGCTCGATCTCGGCCATGGTGGTCTCGATCCATTCTTCGGCTTCGCTTAGTACCTCGACGGGCTTGCGCCCGGCGGTCTCGATCGGCGGGCCGACCACCACCTCGATGGTGCCGGGGTAGCGCCGGAGGCCCTTTTTCGGCCAGAAGCTACCGCTGTTCAGCGCCACCGGCAGCACCGGGTAGCCGGTGCGTGCCGCCAGTATTGCGCCGCCCTGACGGTAGCGCCCGTGCTCGCCCGGTGCCACGCGCGTCCCCTCGGGGAAGACGATCACCCAGCGGCCCTGGTCCAGGCGCTGCTGGCCCTCCGCGACCAGGTTCTCCAGGGCCTGGCGCCCGGCCTCGCGGTCGATCGGGACCGGGTCCAGCATCGACAGCGTCCAGCCGAACAGGGGGATGCGCATCAGCTCGCGCTTGAGCACCCAGGTCTGCATTGGAAAGATCGCCACAAAGGCGACCGTCTCCCAGGCGGACTGGTGCTTGGACAGCACCACATGCGGCCGCGAGGGGTCGATGTGCTCGGCGCCGCGCACCCGGTAGTCCACGCCGCAGGTGATGCGCAGCCACCAGACGTTGAAGCGCCCCCACTGGGTCAGGACGCGGTAGCGCGCCGGGCGCGAAAGTGGCCAGATCAGCGGCGGGACCAGCAGGCCGAACACCAGCGTGGAGCCGATGAACCCCACCTGGAACAGCAGGCCACGGATCAGGGGGAGCATGCGGCGGTGCTATCCCGTGGCCAGGCGGCCGATGTCGGCCACGGTCTCGAACGCGCGGCGCAGCTCGCGCAGCAGGGCCAGGCGGTTGCGCCGCTCGGCGGCATCCTCGGCCATCACCATCACCTGGTCGAAGAAGGTATCGACGCGATCACGCAGGCCCGCCAGCTCGCCCAGGGCGTGCAGGTAGTCGCCATCGGCCACGGCCTGCTCGACACCGGGACGCACTGCCTGCAGGCCCTGGTAGAGGCTCCGCTCCTCGCCCAGCGCCAGGGCCTCGGGGTCGAGGTCAGCCTCGGCCTCCTCGCCGGCCTTGCGCAGCAGGTTGTGGATGCGCTTGTTCGCCGCGGCCAGGGCCTCGGCCTCGGGACGCTCGCGGAACAGGCTGACCGCGCGCACGCGGCGGACGAAATCCAGCGGCGTATCAGGCGTGACCGCGGCCACCGCCTCGATGGTCTCGTGCGCCTGTCCCTGCTCCAGCAGGTAGCCACGCAGGCGCTCCAGGATGTACTCACGTACCGGTTCCACCGCCTGGTCGGCCTCCGGCACGCGCTCGCGGATCGGCTCGGCGGCGGCCTGCAACAGCGGAGTCAGTGCCAGCGGAAGTTCGCGCTCGACCAGGATGCGCACCAGCCCCAGCGCGGCGCGGCGCAGGGCGAACGGGTCCTTGGTGCCGGTGGGTTGCTTGCCGATCGCGAAGATCCCGACCAGCGTATCCAGCCGATCCGCGAGCGCCAGGGCCTGGGCCAGCGGGACATCCGGCAGCTCGGAGCCGGACTGACGTGGCCAGTAGTGCTGTTCGATCGCGGCCGCAACCGCTTCGTCCTCGCGGTCGTGCAGGGCGTAGTAGCGGCCCATCGTGCCCTGCAGCTCGGTGAACTCGAACACCATCTGGGTCACCAGATCGCACTTGGCCAGGCGCGCGGCGCGCGCGGCGAAACCGGCATCCAGCCCCATCAGGCCGGCCAGGCGCTGCATCAGGGCCTCCAGTCGCACGGACTTGTCGCGCAGCGTGCCCAGGCGCTTCTCGAACACCACCGAGTCCAGCGCGTCCAGCCGTTCCTCCAGGCGCTTCTTTCGGTCCTGCTGCCAGAAGAACTCGGCATCGGCGAAGCGCGGACGCAGCACGCGCTCGTTGCCGTCGCGCACCGCGTGCGGGTCGCGCGACTCGATGTTGCTGATCACGATGAAGTGCGGCTGCATGCGCCCGGCCTCGTCGACCACCGGGAAGTATTTCTGGTGGTCCTGCATGGTGGAGATCAGCGCCTCCTGCGGGACATCCAGGAAACGCGGGTCGAAGCCGCCGGTCAGGGCGACCGGCCACTCCACCAGTGCGGTCACCTCGTCCAGCAGGTCGGCATCGACCAGCGCGCGCCCGCCCAGGGCCTTGGCCTGTTCATGCACCTGGGCCAGGATGTTCTCGCGCCGCGCCTCGAACGACGGCTCGACAAAGCCGGGGCTGCGCAACCGCTCGGCATAGTCGCTCCCGCGCTTCAGCTCCAGCGCGCCGGGCTGATGGAAGCGGTGGCCATGCGTGGCCCGCCCGGCGGTCTGTTCCAGCACCGTCATCTCCAGCACCTCGGTCCCGTGCAGGACGACCAGCCAGTGCGCAGGACGCACGAACTCGGTGCGGCTGCTGCCCCAGCGCATGCGCTTGGGCGTGGGCAGGGCTTCCAGCGCGGCTTCCAGCATCTCCGGCAGCAGCTCGCCGAGGGCACGGCCCGGCTGCATCTGGCGGAAGACCAGGTATTCGCCCTTGTCGGTGGTCTCGCGCTCCAGGCGCTCGACCTCCACGCCGCAGGAGCGGGCAAAGCCCAGCACCGCCTTGGTCGGCTCGCCGGCGTCATCGAAGGCGGCGGCCACGGCCGGGCCGCGACGCTCCTGCAACTGGTCCGGCTGCTGCCCCGGGACGTCCGGGAACAGCACGGCCAGCCGGCGCGGGGTGGCGAAGGTCTCGGGCGCGCCCGGTTCCAGCCCGGCCTCGCGCAGCCGGGTGGCCAGGCCGTCGGCCAGGGCGTCACGCAGCCGGGACAGGGCGGTGGGGGGCAGCTCCTCGGTGCCCAGTTCGATCAGGAGTTCGCGGGCTTCAGCCATGTCGGGTCCGTGTCGGGTCCATCACGACCGCGCGCAAGGGCGCGCGATCCGGAAAATAGGGTTCAGGCGGCGTCGGGCTTGCTCGAGTCGTCGTCGGCGCACAGCGGGAAGCCCAGGGCCTCGCGCGAGTCGTAGTACTTCTGCGCGACGTTTCGCGACAGCTCGCGCACGCGCAGGATGTAGCGCTGGCGCTCGGTGACCGAGATGGCGCCGCGCGCATCCAGCAGATTGAAGCTGTGCGAGGCGCGCAGCATCTGTTCGTAGGCCGGCAGCGGCAGGCCCAGCTCGATCATGCGGTCGCTCTCGTTTGCGTGCTGATCGAAGGCGGCGAACAGGGCATCGCGGTCGGCGTGCTCGAAGTTGTAGGTGGACTGCTCCACCTCGTTCTGGTGATAGACGTCGCCATAAGTCACCGGGCGGCCGTCGGGCCCGACGGTCCACACCAGGTCGAATACGCTTTCCACCCCCTGCAGGTACATCGCCAGGCGTTCCAGCCCGTAGGTGATCTCGCCGGAGACCGGGTGGCAGTCCAGCCCGCCGACCTGCTGGAAGTAGGTGAACTGGGTGACCTCCATGCCGTTCAGCCAGACCTCCCATCCCAGACCCCAGGCGCCAAGGGTCGGCGACTCCCAGTTGTCCTCGACGAAGCGCACATCATGGGTGAGCGTGTCGAAGCCCAGCGCCTCCAGGGAGCCCAGGTAGAGGTCCTGGATGTCCGGCGGCGACGGCTTCAGCAGCACCTGGAACTGGTAGTAGTGCTGCAGGCGGTTGGGGTTGTCGCCATAGCGCCCGTCGGTGGGGCGGCGGCTGGGCTGCACGTAGGCCGCGCGCCACGGCTCCGGCCCGATCGAACGCAGGAAGGTCGCCGGGTGGAACGTGCCGGCCCCCATCTCCATGTCGTAGGGCTGCAGGACCACGCAGCCGTGGTCGTTCCAGTAATCCTGCAGACGCCGGATCAGGTCCTGGAAGGTGGGGCTGCTGCTGGACGGGGTGCGTTCGTGCGCCATGCGGGATCCCGGGTCAGGGCAAAGCGGACAGTATATCGGCCGGGCTCCGGCTGCGGCCACCGCCGGCGGCAGTGCAAGCGTCTTGCATGTGGCGGAAGCACGCCCATACTGGGGTCTGGATTACCTTCGGGAGAGCCGCCCTGAGCGATCCCCGCGCCAACTCCGAAACCGCAGTCACGCCAGAAAACGGCCGGCGCTACAGAGCCACTCGCCGGGTGACCGTTGTGGGTGCGGTAGTCAACGCCTTCCTCGCCCTGGCACAGCTGCTTAGCGGATGGCTGCTGAACTCGCAGGCACTGATTGCGGACGGCGTCCACACCCTGTCGGACCTGATCACCGACGGGGTAGTGCTGTTTGCCGCCGGCAAGGCCGCAGCCTCGCCGGATCATGATCACCCCTACGGACATGGCCGGATCGAAACCCTGGCCACGGTGGTGGTGGGCGTATTCCTCGCCCTGGCCGGCCTCGGGATCGCCTGGGCCGCCGGGCAGCGGCTTGTGGACACCGAGGCCGCGATCGGACCGGCCCCTGCCGCCCTTGCCTTCGCCGTGCTGACGCTGGTGGCCAAGGAGGGGCTCTATCAATACACCCACCGGGTCGCGAAGCGCACCGGCTCGCGCATGCTGGACGCCAATGCCTGGCACCACCGCACGGATGCGATCTCGTCGCTGTTCGTGCTGGTCGGGGTCGGAGCCGCGGTCGCGGGCTTCCCGTGGGCCGACGCCCTGGCCGCGCTGATCGTCGCCCTGTTCATCCTGCACATCGCCGGACGGCTGATCGTGCGCAGCGCGGCCGAACTGATCGACACGGCACTGGACCCCGAAGAGGTCGAGCGCATCCATCGCACTATCATGGAGGTACCCGGCGTAAAGGATGCGCACATGCTGCGTACACGACGTCACGGCAGCGACGTGGTCGCCGACGTACATGTACAGGTCGCCCCGATGATCTCGGTTTCCGAGGGGCACCGGATCGCCGATGCCGTTCACCGGACCGTCACCCAGCGACACCAGCGTCTGCGTGATTTCACCGTTCACGTCGACCCGGAGAACGACGAGGAACAGGCCCGCAGCTCGAATCTGCCCCTGCGCCCGGAGATCGCCGAGGCGGTCCGCGAGGCATGGGCGGACAGTCCGGAGCTGGACCGGCTGGAGCACCTGTCCCTGCATTATCTGGGCGGCCGTATCCATCTGACCCTGACACTGCGCCTTGAAGGGGCATGCACCCCCGCGGAGCTGAACGTGCGTGCCGAGGCCCTGTCACAGACGCTGCAGGGCCATCCTCGACTGAAGGGCCGGCTGGGTGAAGTGAAGATCCTCTATCGCCCATGCACCACGGATGTGCAACAAATACCCTGATGCACTACTGTGGTGCCAAAGCCGCACGGATACCGTGCAGAGGCCGGCGCTGTATTCCCCGTACATGTGCCGGACCACCGTCACGGGGCCATTTGGGCGAAGTGGCATGATGCCTGCATAGAACCGCATCGACGTCGCCCGGCCCCGATTCGGTGCGGCAAACCCTAAAAGACGAAGTGCAAACTCAAGGAGACTCCCATGTCCGCAGCCGACGTGCTGAAGCAGATCCAGGAAAAGGAGGTCCGTTTCATCGACTTCCGCTTCACCGACTCCAAGGGCAAGGAACAGCATGTAACCGTTCCGGCTCATGACCTCGACGAAGAGGCCTTTGAAGAAGGCAAGATGTTCGACGGCTCCTCGATCTCCGGCTGGAAGGGCATCAACGAGTCCGACATGATCCTGATGCCGGATGCGGAGTCCGCGGTCATCGACCCGTTCTTCGAAGACATGACCATGAACATCCGCTGCGACGTGGTCGAGCCGGCCACCATGCAGGGCTACGACCGCTGCCCGCGCTCGCTGGCGCGCCGCGCCGAGGCCTACCTGCAGAGCACCGGCATCGCCGATACCGCGCTGTTCGGCCCGGAGAACGAATTCTTCGTGTTCGACGACGTGAAGTGGGGCGCGGATCTCTCCGGCTCCTACTGCCGCGTGGACTCCTCCGAGGCCTCCTGGAACTCCGAACGCGTCTACGAGGACGGCAACATCGGCCACCGCCCGGGCGTGAAGGGCGGCTACTTCCCGGTCCCGCCGGTCGACAGCCTGCACGACATCCGCTCCACCATGTGCGAAGTGCTGACCGAGATGGGTCTGGTCACCGAGGTGCATCACCATGAGGTGGCCACCGCCGGCCAGTGCGAGATCGGTGTCGGCCCCGCAACGCTGACCCAGAAGGCCGACGAGGTCCAGGTACTGAAGTACGTGGTGCAGAACGTGGCCCACATGCACGGCAAGACCGCGACCTTCATGCCCAAGCCGATCGTCGGCGACAACGGCTCCGGCATGCACGTGCACCAGTCGCTGTCCAAGGACGGCAAGAACCTGTTCTCCGGGGACCTGTACGGCGGTCTGTCCGAGACCGCGCTGTACTACATCGGCGGTATCATCAAGCACGCCCGCTCGCTGAACGCCTTCACCAACCCGTCCACCAACAGCTACAAGCGTCTGGTGCCGGGCTTCGAGGCGCCGGTGATGCTGGCCTACTCCGCGCGCAACCGCTCCGCGTCGCTGCGCATCCCGTTCGTGATGAGCCCGAAGGCCCGTCGCATCGAGCTGCGCTTCCCGGACTCCACCGCCAACCCCTATCTGGCGTTCGCCGCAATGCTGATGGCCGGCCTGGACGGGATCCAGAACAAGATCCACCCGGGCGACGCGATGGACAAGAACCTCTACGATCTGCCGCCGGAAGAGGAAAAGGGCATCCCGCAGGTCTGCCATTCGCTGGACCAGGCGCTGGAAGCCCTGAACCAGGATCGCGAATACCTGACCCAGGGTGGCGTGTTCACCGACGACATGATCGATGCCTACATCGACCTGAAGATGGAAGAGGTCACGCGCATGCGCATGACCACCCATCCGGTCGAGTTCGACATGTACTACAGCCTGTAAGGCATCCGCTTCCGGCCCCTCGGGGCCAGAGGCACTGGCCGCCGCGACCTCCGGGTCCGGCGGCTTTTTTGTGCGCGGGATCCGACCCGACCGGGTGTCAGCGACCGGGAAACATCGATTTATCGGCGTTTCCCGGCGGCACAGGGACGTGCCGCCGGAATCGACCACCGCAGGTGGAGGATTCCGACACAAGCTGCAAATCCCTTTGCCCGTGCAAAGGCATACAGAACGTTGCAGCGCCGCGCGCGGCTCCGAAAGCCAGGATGGCTTTATTCAGCGCTTCTATAAGGGCTGGGCTGGCCCTCGGGGGCCGGGTGGAAACGCTTGTAGGCCCAGTTGTACTGCTCCGGGCAGCGCCGGACCAGGGCCTCCACATGGGCGTTGATCGCGGCGGCCGCTCGGGCGAAGTCGCGGTCCGCGACCTCCGGCCCGGCCTCGATCTCGTGATAGCGAAACCCGCGCCCCTTCGGCAGGCGCTCGGCGAACAAGAACACGACATGGTCGTCGCGCCCGCGCAGCAGGCGCGGCAGCAGGGTCATGGTCAGCGCCGGGTGGCCGAAGAACGGTGCATGCGTACCGGAGGCGCCCTTCGGGCTCTGATCCGGCAGGATGCCGATGATCTCGCCGCGATCACGTGACTGCTGCAGCACGCGCAGCCCGGAGCGGTCGGCCGGGGCCAGGGTCGCGCCGGTGGAGGCGCGGGCCTCGCGCACCCAGCGGTCGATCTCGGGCGTCTTGAACGGGCTGTACAGGGTGGCCATCGGCCCGTGGCAGGCGGCCTGCAGCCCGGCGAACTCCCAGGAACCCAGATGCGGGGCGCACAGGAACAGCGCCCGCCCGCCCTCGCGTTCGCGCAGGCGGGCGTAGCGGGGCGGCTCCACCGCCAGTCGCGCGAGGGTCTGCGGCGAGGCCTGCCAGAGCCAGGGGGACTCGGTCAGCGCCCGGCCCATCGCCATCAGCGATCGACGGCCGACCCGGCGGCGCCAGGCGGCGTCCTTGTCCGGGAAACAGAGTTCGAGGTTGCGGCGGGTGATCCGGGCGGAGCGCGTCGGCCAGTACCAGGCCAGCGCACCGAGCAACCCGCCCAGCGCATGATTCACGCGCAGCGGGAGGCGGGCGAGCAGGCGCAGACCGCCGGCGATCAGCCGGTCACGCAGATGCCGGCGTTCGGCCATGATCGCAAGATTCGGGTGGGTCGGCCGGGGTCCGCGGCGGGATGCCGCCCTCGGTCATCAGCGGCTTCAGGGTGGTGCGCAGGTTGCGGAACAACCGCGGGTGCTGGGCCTCCTCCTGCGCGAGCAGCTGCTTCATGTGTTCGCGCTGGGTGGGCATCGCGAAGCAGGCCGGGCAGTTGTCCAGGATCACCGGCAGCCCGGCGGCCTCGGCGAAATCCCGGGTCTGGCGCTCGCGCACGTAGACCAGCGGGCGGATCACCCGCAGGTCGCCGGCGTCAATCGCGTAATGGGCCTTCATCGTGCGCAGCTGGCCACCGTGGAAGGCGCTCATCATGAAGCTCTCGGCGAGGTCATCCAGGTGCTGGCCCAGCGCCAGCACGTTGTAGCCGTGTTCGCGCGCGGTGCGATACATCAGGCCACGTTTCATTCGCGAGCAGAAGGAGCAGAACGAGTCGTTGTCCATGTGCTCGCCGGCCAGTTCCGCGATCGGCTCGGAGACGAAGTGATACGGGATGCCATACCCGCCGAGATAGTCCATCAACCGCTGCGGCTCGAAGCCCTCGATCTCCGGGTTGATCGTGACCGCGCCGACCTCGAAGCGCACGGGTGCCCGCCGCGACAGATTGTGCAGCAGCCACAGCAGGGTCAGCGAATCCTTGCCGCCGGACAACCCGACGAGGATGCGGTCGCCCTCGCGGATCATGTCGAAGTCCGCGATGGCGCGGCCGGCCAGGCGGCGGATGGAGGCGGGGACGGCGGGCGTTTCCATGGCCCGCAACATAGGGCGGCGAGGCCTGCTTCGCAAGCGCCGCCATACCCACAGCGGTTGCAAGGTGGCGCCCATTGTCGGTGCAGGCGCTCGCCCTTCTGCACCTGGTGGAGGCAACAGATCCCCGCGCATGCCACTCAAGCTGGGACCAAGCCCATGGCACCCCGCTTGCATACAAGATGGGCGGACGCATCAACGGTGGGGGACCGGTATGCACAATCGCAAAAGCTTGAGCCTGGCTGCCGAGCTGCGCCGGAACCTCCGCGCGGAGTTCCCGGCGGTGGTACGGCTGTCGGTCACCCACCCGGACTTCATGGAGGCGATTCTTGACTACGCCTCACGCTCGCAGTCGAGCGCCGCCCGGGCCGCCGCACTCTCGCTGCGCAGCGAGTTGCAGCGTTCGGGGCACCTGGCACCGCCAGAAGCTTCGCCGGACACACCGGAGCGCCGCGTGGAGCCGCAACGACGCCGCGTGTACCGGGGGCAGCTCATCGACGAATAGGCGAGCCGCGCACTTTCCCTGCGCGCACGTTTTGGCGACACTCGGGGCCCGCAATCTAGGAAAACACTGATGGACACCCTGTACCCGGAGATCGAACCGCACAGCACAGGAAGGCTCGCGGTGGGTGACGGCCACGAGCTCTACTTTGAAGAATGTGGCACACCCGACGGGATCCCGGTCGTATTCCTGCACGGCGGGCCGGGCTCGGGCTGCGAGCCGTGGCATCGGCGCTTCTACGACCCGCAACGCTACCGCATCGTGCTGTTCGACCAGCGTGGCTGCGGGCGTTCGACGCCTCACGCGAGTCTGGAGGCCAACACCACCTGGCACGCGGTGGCCGATATCGAACGCCTGCGCGAGCACCTGGGGATCGAGCGCTGGGCGGTGTTCGGTGGTTCCTGGGGCTCGACGCTGGGGCTGGCCTATGCCCAGACCCACCCGGAGCGCGTGCTCGGCCTGGTCCTGCGCGGCGTATTCCTGTGCCGGCCGCGGGACATCCAGTGGTTCTACCAGTCGGGGGCCGACCGCCTGTTTCCCGAGGCGTGGGCGCACTACCTACGGCCGATTCCCGCGGAGGAGCGCGACGACCTGGTCGGGGCCTACCACCGGCGGTTGACCCACACAGATCCCGAAGTCCGCCGAGCGGCTGCCCGCGCCTGGTCGGGCTGGGAGGGGCACGCCTCCTGCCTGATCCCGAACGACGACGTGATCGCGCACTTTGAAGACCCGGACGTGGCCGTGAGCCTGGCGCGGCTGGAGTGCCACTACTTCATGCACGACACCTTCCTGGAACCGGAGCAGTTGCTGCGCGACGCGCCGCGCCTGCGCGATATACCGGGCTGGATCGTGCACGGGCGCTATGACGTGGTGTGCCCGGTAGAGCAGGCGGTAGAGCTGCACCGGGCCTGGCCGCAGGCGCACATGGCGATCGTCGCGGACGCCGGACACTCCGCGGCCGAACCGGGCATTGTGCGCAAGCTGGTCGCGGCAACCGACACCCTGGCCGACGATCTGGCGGGGCAGGTCGCGGGCGGGACCGGGGCGGCCTCGGCGTGATTGCCCTGATCCAGCGGGTGACCGAGGCCGCGGTGGACAGCGGCGGCGAACGCGTCGGCGCGATCGGGCCGGGACTGCTGGCGCTGGTCGCGGTGCAGCCACAGGACAACGAATCGGCGGCGAAACGGCTGCTGGAGCGCATGCTCGGCTATCGCGTGTTCGCGGATGACGAGGGGCGCATGAATCGTAGCCTGCAGGATACCGGTGGCGGTCTGCTGCTGGTGCCGCAGTTCACACTGGCCGCGGATACGCGCAAGGGGATGCGTCCGAGCTTTACCGCCGCCGCCAGCCCGGAGCACGGCCAGGCCCTGTTCGAATACCTGGTGGCTCAGGCGCGGGGATTACACCCGCGGGTCGCCAGCGGCCACTTCGGTGCGGACATGCAGGTCAGCCTGGTCAACGACGGCCCGGTGACCTTCTGGCTGGAGACGCGCGGCTGAGAAGGCCTGACCGAGGCCCCAAACAAAAGACCCGGCGCAAAGGCCGGGTCTTCGACATCACCAGTCAGGAGACTGGGTCAGGCAGCGCGACGCAGGAACGGACGCTGGCCGGACTGCACGGCACGACGGATGAAGTCGGCGCGGCCGGATTCACGACCATTCAGGTTGTCGGCGCACTGGGACGGCTCATAGGCGGCCGCGGACAGCATCACCTCGAGCTCGCAGAGGTCGACCTTCGGCTCGGTCAGTTCCTCGGGGGTCACATTCAGCTTGCGGCCGACGTTCCAGAACATGCGCGGATTCCAGAGCTTAGTCTGGATGCGCGGGGACTGAAACAGGGTAACGCAACGGTTGTTGAGCTCTTGCTGATCCATGGGGTACTCCTGATCGTACGGTTATTCGAGCGCGCCCGAATCTAGCCGACCCACCCGGGGAATACAAGCGTTTCCTGATAGAAAGTCTGGTAGTGCCGAGTACGGGGCGCTATTCCACCGTCACCGATTTCGCCAGATTGCGCGGCTGGTCGACGTCGGTGCCCTTCAGCACGGCCGTATGGTAGGCGAGCAACTGCAACGGCACGGTCAGCAGGACCGGCGCCAGCCAGGGACTGAGGGGCTCGCTCTGCGGCAGGCCGATCCAGATGTCCTCCGGGGCCAGGGTGCGGGCTGCACTGGACTCGCCAATTACGATCAGCTGGCCTCCCCGGGCGCGCACCTCCTGCAGATTGCTGGAGAGTTTTTCCAGCTGCGCGTCGTCGGGGGCCACCGCAACCACAGGCATCTCGGTGTCGACCAGCGCCAGTGGGCCGTGCTTCAACTCGCCCGAGGGATAGGCCTCCGCGTGAATATAGGAGATCTCCTTCAGCTTGAGCGCACCTTCCAGGGCGATCGGGAAGTACGCCCCGCGCCCGAGGAAGAGGGCATGGTGACGCTCCAGCAGGTCTTCGGCGATACGGGCAATCGGGCCATCCAGGGCGAGGATGCGGGCAACCTGATCCGGGAGACCGCGCAGGGCGGTAACGGCGGTCGCGCGCGCCTCGGCGGTCATACGGGCGGCCGTGGCGGTCTGCCCGAGGAGCAGCACGAGGGTCGCCAGAGCGGCCAGCTGGGTAGTAAAGGCCTTGGTGGAGGCGACGCCGATCTCGGGGCCGGCGTGCGTCATGAGCACCAGATCGGCAGCTCGCGCCATGGTGCTTTCCGGGACATTGCAGATGGCGAGGCGCGCCAGGAAGGGCTCCTCCTGGGATTGCCGGAGCACGGCGAGGGTATCGGCGGTCTCCCCCGACTGGGAGATCACGACCAGTAGCGTGCCCGGGGCCAATACGTGACGCCGGTAGCGGTATTCGCTGGCCACGTCGACACGGGCGGGCAGGCCCAGGTGCTCCTCGATCCAGTGGGCGGCGACCATGCCGGCGTGGTAGCTGGTGCCGCAGGCAATGATCTGGACGGCACCGACGTCAGCCAAGTGCTCGCTCGTGCCGGGCCCGAGGATGTTTTCCAGTACGGTATCCTCGCCCAAGCGACCGGACAGGGTCTCCTCCAGCGCGTGGGGTTGCTCGTAGATCTCCTTGAGCATGAAGTGGCGGTACTCGCCGCGATCGGCCACGCTCGCCTGGCAGCTGGTCTCGCGCATGCGGCGCTCGACCGGCTGGCCATGCAGGTCCTGGACCTCCACACCGTCGCGGGTCAGCCGCGCGATATCGCCATCTTCGAGGTCGATGAAACGCTGCGTAACCGGCAAGAGCGCCTGGACATCCGACGCCGCGAAGAACTCGCCAATGCCCAGTCCCAGGATCAGCGGGCTGCCGGACCGCGCAACAATCAGCTCGTCGGGAAAGTCGGCAAATACCGCGGCAATGGCGTACGCGCCCTCCAGCTCGGCACAGGCATGGCGCATGGCCTCGAGGGGGGAGGCACCGTCGAGCAGGCTGCGCTCGATGCGGTGGGCGATCACCTCGCTGTCGGTTGCCGACGCACAGGGCCAACCGGCCGCTGCCAGGTCGGTTCGCAGCTTCGCGTGGTTTTCGATGATGCCGTTATGGACGATCGCGACCCGCCCATCCCGCGAGCGGTGGGGATGCGCATTCACCTCGGTCGGTGGTCCGTGCGTGGCCCAGCGCGTATGCGCGATCCCGACCGGCCCCTGCAGACCCACAGCCTGGATCTGTTCCTCGAGCGCGGACACCTTGCCGACCGCACGGACGTCGCGCAGCGCATGGTCCGCGACGACCGCTACACCCGCAGAGTCATACCCGCGGTATTCCAGTCGATGCAGACCCTCGACAAAAATCGGGACCAGATTGCGCTCACCAATACCTGCCAGCAGGCCGCACATGGAAGCTCCTTAGTCAGATTTCTTTTTCGGGCGCGGCCAGTCCTGGATGATGCGCGGGCGGGCGCGGGTCAACGCCAGCGCGCGTGGCTCCACATCGTCGGACAAGGTCGAACCTGCACCGACCGTCGCATCATCCCCGATGCGAATGGGCGCCACCAGGGCCGTGTTCGAGCCGATGAACGCACGCTCGCCGATCTCGGTGCGATGCTTGTTCGCACCATCATAGTTGCAGGTGATCGTTCCTGCCCCCAGATTGGCGCCAGCCCCGACGCTTGCGTCCCCGACATAGGTCAGGTGGTTGGCCTTCGCGCCGGGGCCGAGCGTAGCGTTCTTGATCTCGACAAAATTGCCCACGCGGGCGCCGGGGCCCAATTCCGTACCCGGCCGCAAGCGAGCAAACGGTCCAACGTTGGCGGCTTCGCCGAGCCGCACACCTTCCAGGACACTGTGTGCCGCGATCTGCGTGCCGGATCCGATCTCGCAATCGCGCAGCACGCAGCCGGGGCCAATATAGACATCATCCGCCAGGGTCACCGTGCCCTCGATCACGACGTTCACGTCAATCGTGCAGTCCTGTCCGAATTTCAGGACGCCGCGCACATCCAGGCGCGCGGGGTCCGCTACGGCGAGGCCTTCCCGCATCATGCGCGAGCACTCCTCCGCCTGGTGCAAGCGCTCCTGCACGGCCAGTTGCTCGCGGTCATTGACACCCAGTACGGCCGCGGGGTCGCAGCTGCGCACGACATCGATTATCCGCCCCTGACCTCGCGCCACGGCCACGATATCCGTCAGATACCATTCCCGGGGCCCAGTTGGTTCCGGTTCGCAGGACGCAAGCCAGCGACGCAGGTCGCCGGCGGGTGCCGCAAGGACACCGGTGTTGATCAGATCGACCGCACGCTCCGCCGCGGTGGCCTCCTTGTGCTCGACGATGCGCTCGAGCTGGCCAGCGCCGTCGAGGATCAGGCGACCGTAGCCGCTCGGGTCGGAGACCTGAGCGGCCAGAACCGTCACGCCGGCTCCACGGGCACAGGCCTCCAGGTCTGTGACCGGGATCCGCGGGACATCCCCGTAGGTGACGAGCACCCGCGCGTTGTCCGGGATCTGTTTCAGGGCCTGATAGACCGCATGTCCGGTCCCCCGCGGCTCGCCCTGGTCGATCCACTCGAGAGGGGGCATGTGATCGGCAAACGCCGTTCGCACGCGTTCCTGTTCGTGGCTGACCACGACATGAACCGCGGCCGCATCCAGCGGTGCCACGCGCTGCAGGACATGGGCAAGGAGGGGGCGTCCGGCAAGCGATTGCAGGACCTTGGGGAGGCGCGACCGCATGCGCGTGCCCTTACCCGCCGCCAGGACCGCGATATGAAGGGGTGTCGTTTCAGGCATGGGTGCAATCATAAAGGGCCAACCGAATCGGTTGGCCCTTGGGGTCGGTCATCCGTCGCAGTTTGCCGGATTATTTCCGGCGCAGCTTCTGGATCATTTGCAGGCGGGCGGCAGCCTCCGCGAGTTCCGCCTGCGCCTTGGCGTAGTCGAAATCGGCCTTGGAATTGGCCAGGGCCTCTTCCGCGCGCTTCTGCGCCTCCAGGGCCTCGGCCTCGTCGAGGTCCTTGGCCCGTACCGCCGTGTCCGCAAGCACGGTCACGTGATAGGGCTGGACCTCGAGGATCCCGCCCGAGACGAACACCGGCTGCGGGTCGGCACCTTCCTTTTCCAGGATGCGCAGCTCGCCCGGGTTCAGCCGTGCCAGCATCTGGGTGTGGCCCGCATAGACGCCGACCTCGCCACCCTCGGCCGGGGCCGCGATCATCAGCGCGGTGCCGGAGTAGATCGACTCCTCGGCGCTGACCACATCCACGTGCATCGTCATGGGCATCTCGATTACTCCTTAGCCGAGCTTCTCGGCCTTCTCGACGGCTTCCTCGATGGTGCCGACCATGTAGAAGGCCTGCTCGGGCAGGTGGTCATATTCGCCCGCGACGATGGCCTTGAACGCACGGATGGTGTCCTTCAGGGACACGTACTTGCCGGGCGCGCCGGTGAAGACCTCGGCCACGAAGAACGGCTGCGAGAGATAGCGCTGGATCTTTCGCGCACGGGCCACGACCAGCTTGTCGTCTTCGGACAGCTCGTCCATGCCGAGGATCGCGATGATGTCCTTCAGCTCCTTGTAGCGCTGCAGGGTGTTCTGCACGGCACGCGCGGTGTCGTAGTGCTCCTGCCCGATGATCTGCGGGTCCAGCTGGCGCGAGGTCGAATCCAGCGGGTCCACGGCCGGGTAGATACCCAGCTCGGCAATCTGGCGCGAGAGCACGACGGTGGCATCCAGGTGCGCGAAGGTCGTGGCCGGCGACGGGTCGGTCAAGTCATCCGCCGGCACGTAGACCGCCTGGATGGAGGTGATCGAACCCTTCTTGGTCGAGGTGATGCGTTCCTGCAGCACACCCATTTCTTCCGCCAGGGTCGGCTGGTAGCCCACCGCGGACGGCATACGACCCAGCAGCGCGGAGACCTCGGTCCCGGCCAGGGTGTAACGGTAGATGTTGTCGATGAACATCAGCACGTCACGGCCTTCGTCACGGAAGAACTCGGCCATGGTCAGGCCGGTCAGCGCGACACGCAGGCGGTTGCCCGGCGGCTCGTTCATCTGACCGTACACCAGTGCCACCTTGTCGAGGACGTTGGAGTCCTTCATCTCGTGGTAGAAATCGTTCCCTTCACGGGTACGCTCGCCCACGCCGGCGAACACCGAGTAACCGGAATGCTCGATCGCGATGTTGCGGATCAGCTCCATCATGTTCACGGTCTTGCCCACGCCGGCACCGCCGAACAGGCCGACCTTGCCGCCCTTCGCGAAGGGGCAGAGCAGATCGATCACCTTGATGCCGGTTTCCAGCAGCTCGGTGGAGCCCGCCTGCTCGTCGAAGGTCGGGGCGGCACGGTGGATCGACCAGGTCTCCTGGGCCTCCACGTCGCCGGCGTTGTCCACCGGACGACCGAGGACGTCCATCACGCGGCCCAGGGTCCCCTTGCCGACTGGCACGGAGATCGGCTTGCCGGTCGCGGTGACCGGGGTCTGCCGCTTCACACCCTCGGTGGTGCCCATGGCGATGGTCCGCACCACGCCGTCGCCCAGCTGCTGCTGCACTTCCAGGGTCAGGCCGTTTTCCAGGGTCAGCGCGTCGTAGACCTTGGGCACTTCGCCGTGGGGAAACTCCACATCCACGACGGCGCCGATGATTTCGACAATTTTTCCGGAACTCATTTGTTCATCCTCGTAAGTCGTAATTCGTGCCGAGCCGATCCAATCGTGGCGGCGGGCGCTAGACCGCAGCCGCGCCGCTGACGATCTCGGAGATCTCCTGGGTGATCGCAGCCTGGCGCGCCTTGTTGTAGACGAGCTGCAGGTCCTTGATCATCGTGCCGGCGTTGTCGGAGGCCGACTTCATCGCGACCATGCGCGCGGCCATTTCGCAGGCCACGTTCTCGACCACCGCCTGGTAGATCAGCGACTCGACATAGCGCTCGAGCAGGGTATCCATCACCGGAACGGTGTCCGGCTCGTAGATGTAGTCCCAGTGATGCTTCAGGGACTCGTCCTTGCTGGGCGCGGTCGGCAGCAACTGGGTGACCTCGGGCTGCTGGGTCATCGTGTTGACGAACTTGTTTTCGAGCAGCACGACCCGATCGACCTTGCCGTCGCGGAAGTTGTCCAGCACCACCTTGATCGATCCGATCAGGTCCGTGATGTGCGGGCGATCGCCCAGATCGCGCGCCTCGGCCACGATGTTGCCACCCAGGCGCTTGAAGAACTGCAGCGCCTTGTTTCCGATCACGCACAGATCCACCTCGACGCCCTCGTCGCGGTAGCGCCGCAACTCGCCAACGGCCTTTTTGAACAGGTTGGTGTTCAGGCCGCCGCACAGGCCGCGATCGGTCGAGACGATGATCAGAGCGACGCGCTTCACGTCGCGCTCGACCATGAACGGATGTTGGTACTCCGCATTGGCCATCGCGACGTGACCCATCACGTCGTGGATCTTCTGGGCGTAAGGCCGGGACTCTTCCATGCGGTCCTGGGCCTTGCGCATCTTGGACGCGGCCACCATTTCCATGGCCTTGGTGATCTTCTGAGTATTCTGGATACTCTTGATCTGCGTCCGGATCTCCTTAGTGCCCGCCATTGCGTGCTCCCGTTACCAGCTGTGCTTGGCCTTGAACTCTTCCAGGGCCTTCTTCAGCTTTTCCTGGATGGAGTCGTTGTAGTCGCCAGAGCTGTTGATCTCGTCGAGCAGGTCCTTTTGGCTGGAGCGCGCGTAGGAGATCAGTTCCTTTTCAAAGCTCACGACCTTGTCGGCCTCGACGTCGTCGAGGTAGCCCTCGTTGGCCGCGAACAGCGAGAACGCCATCTCGCCGATGGACATCGGCTGGTACTGGCCCTGCTTCATCAGTTCGGTCACGCGCTTGCCGCGATCGAGCTGCTTGCGGGTCAGCTCGTCCAGGTCGGAGGCGAACTGCGAGAACGCGGCCAGCTCGCGGTACTGCGCGAGCGCCAGACGCACGCCACCACCCAGCTTTTTGATGATCTTGGTCTGCGCGGCACCACCGACTCGGGACACCGACAGACCGGCGTTGATCGCGGGGCGGATGCCGGAGTTGAACAGGTCGGTCTCGAGGAAGATCTGGCCGTCGGTGATCGAGATCACGTTAGTCGGCACGAAGGCCGAGACGTCACCGGCCTGGGTCTCGATGATCGGCAGCGCGGTCAGTGAGCCGGTCTGGCCTTTCACTTCGCCGTTCGTCAGCTGCTCGACATAGTCGGCATTCACGCGCGACGCACGCTCCAGCAGGCGCGAGTGCAGGTAGAAGACGTCACCCGGATAGGCTTCGCGACCCGGCGGGCGGCGCAGCAGCAGCGAGACCTGGCGATAGGCCCAGGCCTGCTTGGTCAGGTCGTCGTAGACGATCAGGGCGTCTTCGCCGCGATCGCGGAAGTACTCGCCCATTGCGCAGCCGGCGTAGGGCGCGATGAACTGCATCGCGGCCGACTCGGAGGCGTTGGCGGCCACGATGATGGTGTTGTCCATCGCGCCGGCCTCTTCCAGCTTGGCCACCACGGAGGCGACCGAGGAGGCCTTCTGGCCCACGGCGACGTAGACACACTTAACGCCGGAGTCCTTCTGGTTGATGATCGCGTCGATCGCCACCGCGGTCTTGCCGGTCTGGCGGTCACCGATGATCAGCTCGCGCTGGCCACGGCCGACCGGGACCATCGCGTCGATCGCCTTGATACCGGACTGCAGCGGCTGATCGACCGACTGGCGGTCGATAACCCCGGGGGCAATCTTCTCGATCGGGCTGGTGACACCGGTCTCCACCGGGCCCTTGCCGTCGATCGGGCGACCGAGGGAATCGACCACGCGGCCGAGCAGGGCCTCGCCGACCGGCACCTCGAGGATGCGGCCGGTGCACTTGGCGGTATCACCTTCCTTGATGTGCTTGTAGTCACCCAGGATCACGACGCCGACAGAGTCGCGCTCGAGGTTGAGCGCCATCCCGTAGGTGTCGCCGGGGAACTCGATCATCTCGCCCTGCATGACATCGCCAAGGCCGTGTACGCGGGCGATACCGTCGGTCAGGCTGACCACGGTGCCCTCGGTGGAGGCCTCGGAGGAGGCATCGAATTTCTCGATGCGCTGTTTGATCAGATCACTGATCTCGGAGGGATTCAGTTGCATGTTAAATATCCTCTTAGCGACTCAAATTGGCAGCCAGGCGGTTCAGCTGGCCTCGCACGGAGCCGTCGATTACCAGGTCGCCGGCGCGGATGATGGCCCCCCCGAGCAGGGAGCTGTCGACCGAACACTCGAGATCGACTTCGCAGCCCAGGCCCTTGACCAGGGCGTCGTGGATCTCTTTCTCCTGCGCCTGCGTCAACTTGCGGAAGGCGACGACATCGGCGTGCACACGCTTTTCGGCCTCGGCCTTCATGGCGGAGAACGCATCGAACACGGCAGGCAGCACCGGCAGGCGACCGTTTTCGGCCAACAGCCGAACCAGGTTGGCCGCTTCGGCGCCGACCTTGTCGCCGGCAACATCGAGCACCAGCTGTGCGCGATCGGCACGCGGGAGCCGCGGGTTGGAGAGGAGACTGTGCATCTGCGAGTCACGGGCGATCGCCGCCAGCAACTCCAGCTGCTCGGCCCAGCCAGCGAGATCGTTCTTCTCCTGGGCCCGCTCGAACGCGGCGCGGGCGTAGGGTCGGGCGACCGAAATCAGGTCTGACATAACGTCTCCTTAGAGCTTGGCCGCGAGCTTCTTGAGCAGATCGCCGTGGGCCTTGGCATCGATCTCCTTGGCCAGGATCTGCTCGGCACCGGCAACCGCCAGCTGGGAGACCTGCTTGCGCAGGTCTTCCTTGGCACGGTTGATCTCCTGCTCAATCTCGGAGTGCGCCTGTTCCTTGATGCGCTCGCCTTCCTCGCGCGCGGTGGTCTTGCTTTCTTCGACCAGCTCCGTGGCGCGCTTCTGCGCGGAGGCCATGATCTCGTTGGCCTGCTGTTTGGCCTCCTTGATCACCTCGGTCGCGCGCTCCTGGGCAAGCTCCTGTTCTTTGGCGCCGCGCTCGGCGGCAGCCAGACCGTCCGCAATCTTCTTGCGGCGTTCTTCCAGGGCGGCGGACATGGGCGGCCAAACGTAGCGCATCGTGAACCACACGAACACGCTAAACGCGAGGAGCTGGCCGATGATGGTCAGATTGATATTCATCCTGCTACCTCAGGTTGACGAGTGGAGGGGACCTCGGGACTCGCTCAGCCTTGTTAACCCAGGGCGAACAGAACGTACAGGCCGATACCCACGCCGATCATCGGCACGGCGTCGGTCAGACCCATCACGATGAAGAACTGGGTGCGCAGCATCGGGATCAGTTCGGGCTGACGCGCGGCGCCTTCCAGGAAGCGACCACCGAGGGTACCCACGCCGATGGCGGCGCCGACAGCGGCCAGACCCAGAAGCAGCGAGCCAGCCAGGACGATCAGAGCGTTAGCCATTTCCATTTTTGTATCTCCAGTCGAGTGTTGAAACGGTCAGTTTGAAGGTGAAGCGGATCAGTGGTCTTCGCTGTACGCCATGTCGAGATAGACGACGGTCAGCACCATGAAGATGAAGGCCTGCAGCGGCACCACGAGGATGTGGAAGATCGCCCAGCCGACATGCAGCACGCCCCCGGCCAGACCCAGGATCAGGCCCGCGGAGTACATCACGCCGATCAGGATGAAGATCATCTCGGCCGCGTACAGGTTGCCGAACAGTCGCAGGGCGAGCGAGGCGGGCTTGGCCAGCAGGTTGATGAACTCGAGGACGAAGTTGATCACCCAGAAGATCGGCTTCAGGAACACGATGTTGGTCTGGAACGGGATGCCCGTCAGTTCCTTGATGAAGCCGACCGGGCCCTTGATCTTCAGCGAGTAGTAGATGATCAGGACAAAGACGCCCAGCGCCAGGCCCGCGGTCACGTTGATGTCCGTGGTCGGCACGATCTTGAAGTAGGGGATGCCCAGCAGATAGGCGATGTGCGGCAGCAGGTCCACCGGCACCAGATCCATCAGGTTGAGCAGGAAGATCCAGACAAAGATGGTCAGCGCCAGTGGTGCGACCATGTCGTTCTTGTGCTTGAACGAGCCACGGACGTTGTCGTTGACAAAGTCCATCGTCATTTCGACGAAGTTCTGCCATCCGGCCGGGACGCCGGCAGTGACCTTCTTCGCGGCGGCGCGGAACGTCAGAATGAACAGCAGGCCAAGACCGATCGACCAGAGCATGGAGTCAACATGAATCGCCCAGAAGCCCATTTCCGCGGCTTCGGTGCTGGTCGTGGCGAAGCTCAACCCGTTCTCGGGATGGAGCCCGAAGGTGAGGTTTGTGAGATGGTGAGCAATGTGCTCTTCCATCGTGGGCAGTTCGCTTTCTGAAGCCATGCAGTTATCTCGTCATTGCTTGATCAGAAACCCGGTGCAGCCACCAGAGCGGGGCCAGATGCACCAGGAGGAAGATGCCGAACAAAGCCAGCAGGTTCGGCTCGTCCAGGTAAGCGAACGCCACCCCGAATGCCACCGCGATGATTACGAGTCGTCCCAGTTCGGCGCCCATCATGCGCGCCGTGAGCGAGCCCACCTGATCGGAACGGTAGGCTCGAAACACAACGACCGCGGCCACGGCGTTGCCGAGTGTCGCGGTCATGCCGCCGACCATGGCCGAGATCGCCACGATCGGGGGGAACAGGGCCAGAAAAAGGCCCGACAGTATCAGCGTCAGGGCGAGCTGCAGACCGATCGATTGCAGGGCGTGTCTGTAGCGTCGCGGTGTCATTCAGCGGATGGGCACACCCACCCCTCTCCCAAAAAGTGCGCGCATTATAAGAGCACCCTTCTATTAGGTCAAACCGTTATGGGGTGCGGGAGGGCCTGTTGCAAGGGGTTTCGGGAAGCCCCGGCGGGCGCTTTACTGGATGTGTTCGAGGATACCGTCGAGTTCGTCGAGGCTGTTGTACTCGATGACCAGGCGGCCCTTCCCTTGCCGGTTGTAGCGGACCTGAACGGGGGCGCCGAGGCGGTCGGACAGGCGGCTCTCGAGTTGCCGGACCTCGGGCGAGGGACCGCTGTCCTTGCGCGGCTCGGGCTGGGCGGACAGCACCTTCTTGACCAGTTGTTCGGTGGCGCGGACGGTCATGTCGCGCTTGACGACCGTCGCGGCCACACCGGGCTGGTCGTCCAGCGGCAGCGCGAGCAGGCAGCGGGCATGGCCCATCTCGAGGCGGCCCTCGTTCACGTGTTCCTTGACCGCATCGTGCAGCTCCAGCAGACGCAGCAGGTTGGTCACGGACGTACGCGAACGGCCGACCGCATCGGCCGCGGCCTGGTGGGTCATCTCGAATTCGTCGATCAGACGCCGGATGGCCTGCGCCTCTTCCAGCGGATTGAGGTCCTCGCGCTGGATGTTCTCGATCAGCGACATCGCGGCCGCCGCCTGATCCGGGATATCACGCACGACCGCCGGGACGCTCTCCAGCCCGGCGATCTGGGCGGCACGCCAGCGGCGCTCGCCGGCGATCAGCTCGAAGCCGCCCTCGACCCGCCGCACGACGACCGGCTGGACAATGCCCTGGGCGCGGATGGACTCCGCCAGTTCGGCGAGCGCGGGCTCGGACATGTGCACGCGCGGCTGATACTGACCGCGGCGGATCTGTTCGATCGGCAGTTGCGCCAGGGAGTCGCTCTCGTCGCCGCCGCTCTGTGCCCCCGACAGGAGGGCATCGAGCCCGCGGCCCAGTCCACGTTTTGCCATCGTTTCAGTCCTGCTCGTGTATGCGGGATCAGCGGCGCAGCATCTCGCCAGCCAGCGCGAGGTAGGCCACCGCCCCGCGCGAGGAGGCATCATACAACAAGGCCGGCTGACCAAAGCTGGGGGCCTCGGCCAGACGGATGTTGCGCGGGATCACAGTCCGGAACACGCGTTCGCCGAAGTGGCCGGTGAGCTGGTCGGAGACGTCACCGGACAGGCGGTTGCGCGGGTCGAACATGGTGCGCAACAACCCGGCGATGCGCAGCTGCGGGTTCGGGCCCTTCTGGATACTCTCGATCGTGCGCATCAGCGCGGTCAGGCCTTCGAGCGCGTAGTACTCGCACTGCATCGGGATCACCACCCCGTCGGCGGCCACCAGGCCGTTGACCGTCAACAGGTTCAGCGAGGGCGGACAGTCGATCAGGATATGGTCGTAGTCGGCGGCCACCGGGGCCAGTGCCTCGCGCATGCGGTACTCGCGCCGCTCCTGGTCCATCAGGCGAACCTCGGCCACGGTCAGGTCCCCGTTGGCCGGCACCAGATCGAAGCCTCCCTCGACGCGATGGGCGGCCTCGGGAACCGTCGCCTGGCCCAGCAGCACCTCGCAGGAGGTCGGGTCGTCGGCATGCTTGTCCACACCGGAACCGGTGGTGGCATTGCCCTGCGGGTCGAGGTCCACGACCAGCACGCGCTTGCCCAGCCGCGCAAGCGAGGCGGCGAGGTTCACGCAGGTCGTGGTCTTGCCCACCCCGCCCTTCTGATTGGTGATGGCCAGCGTATCGGTCACGTCTCGGCTCTCTCGATAATGGCGATGTGCCGCTCGGCGGTCTCGCCGGGAATGGTAACCGGGTCCACACTCCGGTACGACCACGGGGCGGGCAGCGGCGCGTCCGCCACCGAGCGCTGTCCGAGCATGGCCAGCACGCGACCGCCCGGGGCCACCTGCGGTGCGACGCGCGCGACCATGTCCGCCGGGGCCTTGAACGCCCGCGCCAGCACCGTGGTGTAGGGCTCTGTGGATCGGAAGTCCTCGATCCGCCTGTGCACGGCCTCGACCCGGGTCAGGCCAGCCAGCCCGATCACGTTGCGCAGGAAGCGGATGCGCTTGGCCGCGCTGTCCAGCAGGCAGAAATCGCGCTCGCGCTCGCAGGCGGCCAGCACGAAGCCCGGCAGGCCGGCGCCCGTCCCGACATCCAGGATGCGGTCCCCGTGAAGATACGGGCGCAGGGTCAGGCTGTCGAGGATGTGGCGGGGGATCCACTGTGCCGGTTCGCGCACCGCGGTCAGGTTGTGCACCCGGTTCCAGCGCCCGAGCTGCTCCAGATAGACCGCCAGGGCCTCGATAGCGGTTGCGTCCAGCGCCCACTCGTCGGCCACGGCGGAAAGCGCCGCGCGCCAGTCGTTACTCGCCACTGGCGCGCTGTTTCAGGTGTACGGCCAGGGCGGACAGCGCAGCCGGGGTCACGCCCGGGATGCGCTGGGCCTGACCCAGCGTATGCGGACGGAATTCGGCGAGCTTCTGGCGGATCTCGTTGGACAGGCCGTGCACACGCGCGTAGTCGAGGTTGTCCGGCAGTGCCGTCTGGTCGGCCTTCGCCTGGCGTGCGACCTCGGCCTGCTGGCGCTCGATGTACCCGGCGTATTTGGCCTGGATCTCGACCTGCTCGCGCACGTCCGGCGTGCAGGCCGCATCCAGTTCGGGGAGCGCACCCATCAGCCCGTCATAGTCGGCCTCCGGCCGGCGCAGCAGGTCGAGCAGCATGGCATCCGGCTCCGGGGCCTTGCCGAGGAGCTCGGCCAGCGCCGGGCGGAGGCGCTGATCCCGATCCGGTCGCGTCTGTGCAAGCCGGCTCATTTCCGACTCGATCGCGGCGGCGCGGCACTCGAACTGTGCCCAGCGGGCATCGTCGACCAGGCCGTACTCGCGGCCGATCGGGGTCAGGCGCAGATCCGCGTTGTCCTCGCGCAGCAGCAGCCGGTATTCGGCGCGCGAGGTGAACATCCGATAGGGCTCCTGCGTGCCGCGGGTGACCAGGTCGTCGATCAGCACGCCGATGTAGGCCTCGGAACGCTGCGGGATCCAGGGTTCAGCGTCCTCCACAAGGCGGGCGGCATTGAGTCCTGCGACCAGGCCCTGGGCGGCGGCCTCTTCGTATCCGGTGGTGCCGTTGATCTGCCCGGCGAAGAACAGATTGGCCACCTCGCGCGTGGCCAGCGACGGGCGCAGGCCGCGCGGGTCGAAGTAGTCGTACTCGATCGCGTAGCCCGGACGGGTTATGCGGGCGTGTTCGAAGCCCTCGATGCTCTGCACCAGCGGCACCTGGATCGCATAGGGCAGGGAGGTGGAGATCCCGTTCGGGTAGAGCTCGTGGGTGGTCAGCCCTTCCGGCTCGACGAAGACCTGGTGGCTGGCCTTGTCGGCAAAGCGCACGACCTTGTCCTCGATCGAGGGGCAGTAACGCGGTCCGGTGCTGTCGATCTGGCCGGAATACATCGGCGCCTGATCGAGGTTGGCCCGGATCAGGTCATGGGTCTTTTCGCTGGTGCGCGCGATATGACAGGGGCGTTGGGCCGGGTGATCGTCCATCGAGCCGGTGAACGAGAAGACCGGGCGCGGGTCGTCGCCCGGCTGCACCTCGAGGCGCGCGAAGTCGACGCTGCGCCCGTCGATGCGCGGCGGGGTGCCGGTCTTCAGACGCCCGACCGCAAAGGCCATCTCGCGCAGGCGCGCGGCCAGGCGCACGCTCGGCGGATCGCCCGCGCGGCCGCCCGGCTGCTGGGTCAGCCCGGTATGCATCTGACCATTCAGGAAGGTCCCCACCGTCAGCACGACGGCACGGGTCTGGAACGCAATCCCCGCCTCGGTGACTACACCGGTCACGCGGTCACCCTCCATGGTGATGTCGGCCACCGGCTGCTGAAAGATCTCGAGATTCGGCTCGGCCTCCACGAGCTGGCGAATGGCCTGGCGATAGAGCTGCCGGTCGGACTGGGCGCGGGTCGCGCGCACTGCCGGGCCCTTGCGCCGATTGAGGATGCGGAAGTGGATGCCGGCGGCATCCGCCGCCCGCGCCATCACGCCCCCCAGGGCATCGATCTCCTTCACAAGGTGGCCCTTGCCGATGCCGCCGATCGCCGGATTGCAGCTCATCTGGCCAATGGTCTCGATGTTGTGGGTCAGCAGCAGCGTGCGCGCACCCGCGCGCGCCGCGGCCAGTGCGGCCTCGGTGCCGGCGTGTCCGCCGCCAATCACGATGACATCGAATTCTTCTGCCATGACCTCTATAAGCCCGACCCATGGTCGGCCCGAAAACGTAAAATCAGCAGTTTAGCAGGAGTGGCGGCGGCATCGAAGCGGCCGCAACGGGATCGCGGAATGCTGGGGTAACAAGGCGAGCGTATACATGGATCAGGGTTTCCCTACGCCATCACTTGCCGATGCAGAAGCCGGCGAAGATCTCGCCGAGCAGGGCCTCGTGGTCCTGGCGACCCAGCAGGGCATCCAGCGCGGCCTCGGCCAGGCGCAGCTCCTCGGCGATCAGGTCGGGCGCAGCACTGGCCTCGATACGTCCCAGATGCAGCGCCGCCAGGCGCAGGCCATCTAGGTGGCGTGCCCGCACACTGAAGCGCTGCTGTCCGCCCTCGCCGGCACCCAGCCGCTCGACGATCGCCTGCTTCAGTTCATCAATGCCCGCGCCCGTGCGCGCCGAGATGACGATCCCCTCTGCAGGTCGGGAATCCCCAACGCAGTCCTGCTTGTTCCAGACCGTGAGCCGCGGGATCTCGGGTGGGGCCTCCAGATCGGGGACGGCCTCCGGCCGGGTCAGATCCCGCAGCTCCAGGATCAGGTCGGCCCCGGTCGCCGCCTCGCGGGCGCGCTGCATGCCGATCCGCTCTACCGGATCGTCGCTGGCATGCAAGCCGGCGGTATCGATCAGCTCGACCGGGATGCCGTGAATGGCGATGGGTGAGCGCAGGACGTCGCGGGTGGTCCCGGGGCGATCGGTGACGATCGCCACCTCGCTCTCGGCCAGGCGATTCATCAGGCTGGACTTGCCGACATTCGGGGCACCCACCAGGGCCAGACGCAGGCCCTGGGCGAAGTAGCGGGCCGGGCGCAAACGCTCGAGGAGCGCAAGGATAGTCGTGTGCAGGTTCTCCGCCCGCCGGGCGATATCCGGGGCGGCCTCGGATTCGAGGTCGGTCTCGCCGAAGTCGATCTCGGCCTCGATGATCACGCGCATGTCGCGGATGGCCCGGGAGACCGGCTCCAGCTCCGCGGCCAGCGCGCCATCGAGGCTGGAGCGGGCCAGGCGCGCGGCCTGGGCCGTCTGGGCATGGATCAGGTCCGCGACGGCCTCCGCCTGCGCGAGGTCGAGGCGGCCATTGAGAAAGGCCTGTTCGGTGAATTCGCCCGGCCGTGCGCGGCGCGCACCAAGGCCGACCGCTGCCGCGACCATCCCCTCCAGCAGCACCGGGCTGCCGTGGCCCTGCAGCTCGATCACGTCCTCGCCGGTGTAGGAATGGGGGGCGGGGAAATAGAGGATCAGGCCATCGTCGATCGCCTCGCCGCTGGCCGGATCGAGGAGGCGGCCGTAGTGGGCATGGCGCGGTCGCAGGCGGTCGCGCCCGGTCAGGCGCCGCGCGATCGCCAGTGCCTCGGGGCCCGACAGGCGGACCACGCCGATGCCGCCGACCCCCGGCGGGGTGGCGACCGCGACGATGGTATCCGCCACGGTCACGGCCCGGTCAGCTCTTCTGCTTGTCCGGGTCCTCGCCGCCCTCGATCTTGCGCGTGATGTACCACTGCTGGGCGATGGAGAACAGGTTGTTGGTGAACCAGTACAGCACCAGGCCCGCCGGGAAGAAGGCGAAGAAGATCGTGAACACGAATGGCAGTGCCATGAAGATCTTCTGCTGCACCGGGTCCATCGGCGGCGGGTTCAGCTTGTACTGCACGAACATGGACACGCCCATCAGGATCGGCAGGATGAAGTACGGATCACGCGAGGACAGATCCTGAATCCACAGCCACCACGGCGCCTGGCGCAGTTCCACACTCTCCAGCAGCACCCAGTACAGGGCAATGAACACCGGGATCTGGACCAGGATCGGAAGACAGCCACCCAGCGGGTTGATCTTCTCCTTCTTGTACAGGTCCATCAGCGCCTGGTTCATGCGCTGCTTGTCGTCCTTGTAACGCTCCTTCAGTGCCTGCAGCTTGGGCGCGACCTTGCGCATGCGCGCCATCGAGCGGTAGCTGGTCGCGGACAGCTTGAAGAACGCGATCTTGATCAGGATGGTCAGCAGCACGATCGACCAGCCCCAGTTGCCGACCACGCTGTGGATCAGGTCCAGCAGCCAGAACAGCGGCTTGGCCAGGAAGGTGAACATCCCGTAGTCGACGGTCAGTTCCAGCCCCTGGGCAATCTCGGAGAGTTCGTCCTGCAGCTTCGGCCCGACCCACAGGCGCGTCTGCAGCTGCCCGCTTTCGCCCGGGCGCACCGTCAGGGGCTCGGCCGAGTGCAGGCCGATCAGGTATTCCTCGCCGACCTCGCCGGGCACGGCGCGCGCGTACAGGGCGTTCACCTCGTCACCGCCCGGGACCCAGGCCGAGACGAAATAGTGCTGGATCATGGCGACCCAGCCGCCATGCAGACGCTGCTGGATCGGGTCATCGGCGAGCGACTCGAAACGTTCGCGCTGGTAGCTGCCGTCGTAGTAGGCGGCCCCGGTAAAGGTATACAGCCACCAGGCCTCCCGGTCGGGTGTCGGGCCGTGGCGCAGCTGTCGATACTGGCGACCGGTCCAGGAGGAATCGCCCTGGTTGCGAATTTCGTAGTCCACCTCGATCAGGTGGGTTCCTCGGGTAAAGGTGTAGGTCTTGATGACCTCGATCTCGCCATCGTCCGAAGTCCAGCGCATCGGGACCTGGAGCGTGTCATCGTCCTCCGCCATCTCGAAGTGATCGCCGTCGACTTCGAAATTGGCGTGGTGCGAGGGCGCTCGGCCCTCCAACGCCCGGTCGTTGACGCGGTCGTGGGTCAGGCCACTCTGGGCGACGTAACCACGCACGCGATGGTCGAACAGGCGCACGGGCACCAGCGGGTCGTCCTGCAGGTCCCGTGGGTACTGGAGGAGATCGGCGCGCAGGATAGTACCGCCACGGGTGTCAATCAGTAGTTCGTGCTTGTCGGTACGGACCGTGAACTGGCGGCGATCCGGTTCCTGGATCGGGCTGATCTCGGGCTCGTCCTCGGCCGCGGCGCGGGGATCATCCTCGTCCTCGAACTGCGGCGCATCGGGCACGTCCTCGGGGCGCGCCTCGGGATCCTCGACTTCCTGCTCGGCGGTCTCGGGCTCCGCGGGGGTGCCGTAATCCTGGTTCCAGGCCTGCCACATCAGGAACAGGACAAAGGCCAGGCTGAGCCACAAGAGGGGACGCAAGTTATCCATGAGCGCGACTATTTCCGGGAGCGATGCGAATGGGCGGACAGGCGAGGTTCCGGGACGGGGTCATAACCGCCGGGCGACCACGGGTGGCAGCGCAGAATCCGCCGCAGGCCAAGCCAGAAGCCGCGCGCGACGCCGTGTTTCTCCACCGCCTCGACCGTGTAGGCCGAGCACGTCGGGTAATGCCGGCAGTGCGGCGCCATGAACGGTGAGATGCCGTATTGATAGGCGCGCACCGGCAGCAGGGCAATCTTGCGTACGAGCGTCATTGCAGGCGATCCAGCAGCGTTTCCATCTCCGAGCGCAGGGCCCGACTGTCACAGGCGCCGGCCCCTGGCCGGGCCAGGATGATCAGGTCCACCGGCGGCAGCACGGCGCGGCGTTGGCGAAAGGCCTCGCGCGCAATGCGCTTGATCCGATTGCGGTCCGTCGCCTTCCGGACATGGCGCTTGCCAATGGCCAACCCCAGCCGGGGCCCGTCGGCAACCTCGCGCGCGCGATACAGCAGCGTCAAGTAACGACCACGTACGGGCCGCGCATCGGCAAAGACGTGCTGGTAATCAGCACCGACCAGCAGGCGCGCCTGGCGCGGGAAGCCCTGCGCCCGGGCAGTCATGATGGCCGGCGGGTCAGCGCGTTCAGTTGGTCGGGCAGAGACGCTTGCGGCCCTTGGCGCGACGGGCGTTCAGGACCTTGCGGCCGCCACGGGTGGCCATGCGGGCACGAAAGCCATGGGTACGGGCACGGACAAGCCGACTCGGTTGGAAGGTGCGCTTCATGACGGATCTCGGACTATAGGATAAAGGGCGGAGAAAACTACCTCCAACGGTGCGTGAAGTCAATGAGGGGGCAGGAATCGGCTAGCGCCGGGGGGCGCCATCGGCGTAGACTCGGGGCCCCCGAACCTCGTGATCCCGGAGAGCCGCGTGTGACTGCCAATTCCCTGTGGACAGCCTGTCTGGATCGCCTGCAGGGTCGCGTAAGTGAGCAACAGCTGAACACCTGGCTGCGGCCCCTGCACGCCGAAGAGGAGGAAGGGGCCTTGCGCTTGCTGGCACCGAACCAGTTCGTCTTCGAGCATGTACGCGATCACCTGTTGCGGTCCATCGAGGAGGCCGTGAGCGAAGTACGTCCCGGGTCCGACGAGGTCGATGGGCAGCGCGTGCGGCTGGGTATCGGCGGTGCCGAGTGGCCAGCCGGGCAGCCGGAGGGCGTCGAGCCCGTCAGGGCTCCGTCAGGGACGAAACAACCGCGGGCAACCCTCCCGAAGGGTCCGGTAAGCAACCTCAACCCCGCGTTCACTTTCGAAACCTTTGTGGAAGGCAAATCGAACCAGCTGGCACGGGCCGCAAGCCTGCAGGTCGCCGAGAATCCCGGCGTCGCCTATAACCCTTTGTTTATATACGGCGGCGTGGGCCTCGGGAAGACCCACCTGATGCATGCAATCGGAAACCGCATCCTGGCCCGTCAACCGGAGGGGCGGATCATCTATCTGCACTCCGAACGCTTTGTGGCTGACATGATCAAGGCGTTGCAGCACAACGCGATCGACGATTTCAAGCAGTACTATCGAAGCGCGGATGCCTTGCTGATCGACGACATCCAGTTCTTTGCCAACAAGGAACGCTCGCAAGAAGAATTCTTCCATACCTTCAATGCATTACTGGAAGGTCAGCAGCAGATCATTCTGACTTCGGACCGCTACCCGAAAGAGGTCGAGGGGCTGGAGGAACGCCTCAAGTCGCGATTCGGCTGGGGACTGACCATCGCTATCGAGCCCCCGGAACTGGAGACACGCGTAGCCATCCTGCAGCGCAAGGCAGAGCAGGCCGGTATCGAGCTGCCGACGGAAGTCGCCTTTTTCATGGGCAAACGCATACGGTCGAACATCCGCGAGCTGGAAGGGTCGCTGCGACGGGTCATTGCCAATGCGCACTTCACCGGGAAACCCATCACCCTCGACTTTGCGAAGGAAGCGTTGCGCGATCTCCTGGCGGTGCAAAGCAAGCTGATCACGCTGGAGAACATCCAGAAGACAGTCGCGGACTACTATCGCATCAAGGTGGCCGATCTGCTCTCCACCCGCCGCAGCCGCTCGGTCGCAAGGCCGCGCCAGATGGCCATGGCGCTTGCCAAGGAGCTTACGCAGCACAGCTTGCCGGAGATCGGTCAAGCGTTCGGTGGTCGCGATCATACGACGGTGATCCATGCCTGCCGCAAGATCGCGGAGTTGCGCGAAGCCGATGCCAGCCTGGACGAGGATTACGCCAATCTGCTGCGTACCCTGAGCAGCTGAACCCTCGGAAAGGCGAATACCGGCCCGGGAACAAGCTGTGGATAAGATGGGAGTAAATCGTGCGTATCCAGCAGAAAAAGTCCGGACCCGATTTCATCCACAGGATAGACACAGGCCTTGCAGAGGATTCAGGACCGCTGAGAGCCTTAAAAAATCATTAAAGTCAAACAGATAACGGTTTTCCTCACAGGGAGCCGCGGGCCTTATTATTATCAGTTTTAAATTACTTAAACCCAATTACAGGACACCGCCATGGAACTCTCTTTCCAGCGCGAAGCGATGACTGATGCCCTGCAACGGATTGTTGGGGCGGCCGAGAAGCGCTTGACGATGCCGATACTTGGTAACGTCCGCTTACGCCCGGACGAACGTGGCGGAATCCGGATGGATACGACGGACCTGGAGCTGGCCTGGCAGGGCGGGGCTGCCGGAACAATCCCGGGCGAATGCGATGTGACGGTATCGGTGCGCAAGTTGCTGGATGTGGTAAAGGCGGCACCGGAAGAAAGCGAAATTCGGGCGACGATCGATGGCGAGCGGATGTCGGTCGGGTTCGCCGGTTCCCGCTTCAGTCTCGCGACTCTTCCGGGTGCGGATTTCCCGGACTGGGAGAGCAAGAGTGCAGAGTGGACCCTGGATATCCCGCAGAATCGGCTGCGGCGGTTGTTGGAGGCAACGATGTTCTCAATGGCGCAGCAGGATGTGCGCTACTACTTGCAAGGATTGTTGCTCGTGGGCAGTGGGCCAAGTCTGCGGGCCGTGGCGACCGATGGGCATCGCCTGGCGCTGGCAGAGGCTGAACTCGATCAGGCGGTCGACGGGCGTGTGGAGAAGATCGTGCCGCGCAAGACGATCGCAGAGCTGCGGCGCAATCTCTCCGACGATGATGTGCCGGTGCGAGTGGGCTTCAGCGATGACCAGGTGCTGTTCGATCTGGGAGAAGCGGTGCTACGCAGCAAGGTCATCGAAGGCCGTTTCCCGGATTACGAGCGCGTCATCCCGACGGATTTGCCGGCGACGCTTACGGTGGAGCGGGAACGCCTCAAGCAGGCACTCGGGCGAGTGGCGATTGTGGCGTCGGACAAGTATCGCGGCGTCCGGATGACGCTCGGGGATCAAGGGTGTCAGGTAATGACGCACAATGCGGATCGTGAAGAGGCGCAGGAATCTGTCGAGGCGGAATACCAGGGGCCGGCGATGGAGATCGGGTTCAATCTTGGTTACCTGGTCGATGTACTCAATGCGATCGAGACGGATCAGGTTCGGATCGGTCTGCGCGATGGGAATTCTTCGATCCTGGTCCAGGCTGAGCCACCGGGCGGCGCGCGCTACGTCGTGATGCCGATGCGACTTTAGTCGCGGTGGGGTGATCGCTCGTCGTGCTGGAAGCCCTGTGGTGGCATGGTGTGCGCAATCTCGTGGAGCAGGCCTTCGAGCCGGGTAGCGGCATCAACCGTCTCGTCGGCCCGAATGGTGCGGGCAAGACCTCGGTGCTGGAGGCCTGCCATGTGCTCGCGGCGGGTCGATCGTTTCGGACGCCGCAGCTTCGCAGGGTGGTGACATCTGGGAAGAAATCTTTGTGGGTTGGCGGTCAGGTGCGGGACCGCCAGGGCGGGGTGCATCGCCTGGGGGTCAACTGGGAGGGTGCGCGCCGCTCGCGCCTGGATGGTCGCTGGATGGAGGGGCACGCCAGTGTGGCCGAATGGCTTCCTGTACGGGTACTGCATGCGGGCTCGTTCGAGCTCCTGACCGGTTCGCCGGAAGAGCGGCGTCGGCTTCTGGACTGGGGCTGCTTTCACTCCGAGGCGTCGTATCGGCGGCAGTGGCAGCAATGGCGTCGGGCACACGAGCAACGGAATGCGGCGCTGCGCACCGGCGATCATCGGGCGGTGCGCGAGTTCGAGCGACCGCTGATCGAGGCCGGGGAAAAGATTACCTCGGCTCGTGAGGGCTACATCGAAAGCTGGCAAGCGAGTACCGCGAGGGCGGCCGCTGCATTTGGCTTCTCCGAACGTCTGGACGGTTTTCGGCTGCGGCTTCGGGTGGGCTGGGATCGGGACCGATCGCTTGCGGAGGCGATTGATCGGAGTCGGGCGTCGGATATGGAGCGCGGGTTCGGGCAGGTCGGTCCGCAGCGTGCGGACATCGAGCTGCGTTTCGAGGGTCGGCCGGCGGCCGAGGCGTCGAGGGGTGAGCAAAAGCGCCTGATTGTGGCGCTGACCGGTGGGCAGGCGGGGATGCTCGAGGCGCAGAGGGGCCGGGCTCCAGTCGTGCTCCTGGATGATGTTGTCTCGGAACTGGATGTCGACGCAGTGGAAGGTCTGATGACTGGCCTGTCGAGTTATGGATGGCAGGTGCTGGTGACCGCGGTGGACCCGGTGATCCCGGGGCTGGACCGTGCCGACTCGACCCAGTTGTTTCACGTGGAACATGGTGTCGTGTCTCCGGCCTGAGGTCCGCCCGGCCCCTGTCTTTGGGTTATACTGCAGTGTCTGCCACCGGCCGGATACCGCACTCCATGTCCGAAACTGAACCGCTCGATCCCGAAACCTACGATTCTTCCCAGATCCGTGTCCTCAAGGGCCTGGATGCCGTGCGCAAGCGTCCCGGTATGTACATCGGCGATACCGATGACGGGACGGGGCTCCACCATATGGTGTTCGAAGTCGTCGACAACTCGATCGACGAGGCCCTCGCCGGCCACTGCGACACCATCGAGGTGACGATCCACGAAGACAACGCCGTGTCGGTCTCGGATAACGGTCGTGGCATCCCGGTGGATATCCACGAAGAAGAAGGCAAGTCCGCGGCGGAGGTGATCCTCACGGTACTGCACGCCGGGGGCAAGTTCGACAACAACTCCTACAAGGTTTCCGGGGGGCTGCACGGTGTGGGTGTCTCGGTGGTCAATGCCCTGTCGGAAGAGCTGCGCCTGGAGATCCACCGCGCCGGCGAGCGCCACGAGCAGACCTACCACCTCGGCGTCCCGGAAACCGCGCTGGCGGTCGCCGGTCCGACCGACCGGACCGGGACCCGGATCTGGTTCCGCCCGAGCGCGGAGATCTTCAGCGGTATCGAATTCCATTACGAGATCCTGGCCAAGCGCCTGCGTGAACTCTCGTTCCTGAATTCCGGTGTAAGGATTACGCTGCGCGACCAGCGCGACAACCGCGAGGAGACCTTTCTGTTCGAGGGCGGTATCCGCGCATTTGTCGAACACCTGAACCAGAAGAAAACGGCTCTCCACCCGACCGTTGTCTATGCGAACCAGACCCGCGAAGATGACTATGTCGTGGAGGTGGCCCTGCAGTGGAATGACTCCTACCAGGAGAACATCTTCTGCTACACCAACAATATCCCGCAGCGCGATGGCGGCACTCACATGGCCGGTTTTCGCGCGGCCCTTACGCGCACGATCAATCAGTACCTGGAGAACGAGGGTCTGATCAAGAAGGCCAAGGTCGCCACTGCCGGCGATGACATGCGCGAAGGCCTGACTGCGGTGCTGTCGGTTAAGGTGCCCGACCCGAAGTTCTCGTCGCAGACCAAGGACAAGCTCGTGTCCTCCGAGGTCAAGCCGATCGTCGATAGCGTTCTGTCAGATGCCGTACACAACTTCCTGCTGGAGAACCCCACCGAGGCCAAGGCGATCACCGATAAGGTGCTCGAGGCCGCGCGCGCCCGCGAGGCAGCCCGCAAGGCGCGGGAGGTCACACGCCGCAAGGGGGCGCTGGATGTCGCCGGTCTGCCCGGCAAGCTCGCGGATTGCCAGGAAAAGGACCCGGCCCATTCCGAGCTCTATCTGGTGGAGGGTGATTCTGCGGGCGGATCGGCAAAGCAGGGTCGCGACCGTCACTTCCAGGCGATCCTGCCGCTCAAGGGCAAGATCCTGAATGTCGAGCGGGCCCGGTTCGACCGCATGCTCGGCTCCGCCGAGGTCGGCACGCTCATTACGGCACTCGGTTGCGGGATTGGCAAGGACGAATACGATCCGGACAAGCTGCGCTACCACCGCATCATCATCATGACTGACGCGGACGTCGACGGCTCGCACATCCGCACCCTGTTGTTGACCTTCTTCTTCCGGCAGATGCCCGAGCTGATCGAGCGCGGCCACGTGTACATCGCCCAGCCCCCGCTGTACAAGATCAAGCGCGGCAAGCGCGAGCAGTATGTCCGGGACGAGGCCGAGATGGGTGAAATCGTGGTCTCGCTTGCTCTGGACGGCGCGGCGCTCTATCCGGGCCCCGAGGCCCCGCCGGTGACCGGCGAGGCCTTTGAAGAACTGGTCAAGGGTTATCAGAAGGCTGCGCGAGCCGTCGAGCGGCTGGGTCGCCTGTACGATTCGCGCATCCTTTGGGCGATGCTCGAGGCGGACGCCATTCCCGAACCGCGCAGTGTCACTAACCCTGACGTTCAAGCCTGGTTTGCCCGGATACTCGAAAGCATCTCCAGTGACCGGGCGGGTGCCACCCGCTACAGCCTCGGGCCCGTCACCGACGTCGACGGCCATGCCCAGCTGAGCCTCGATCGCATCGAGCATGGGGCGGCCCTCTCGCAATACATCACCGACGACACCCTGGCGTCCCGCGATTTCCAGACCATCCTGGATCTGTCGGCCCGGCTGAATGCCCTGCTGGATTCCGGTGCCTACATCAAGCGTGGCGAACGGGTTCACCGCATCCAGGGTTTCTCCGAGGCGATGGAGTGGCTGCTTCACGAGGGCCGCCGTGGCCTTGCCACCCAGCGCTACAAGGGCCTTGGCGAGATGAACCCGGAACAGCTGTGGGAGACCACCATGAATCCGGAAACGCGGCGGCTCCTCCAGGTTCGCGTCGAGGACGCGATCCGGGCCGACGAGATCTTCACCACCCTGATGGGCGACCAGGTCGAACCCCGTCGCGATTTCATCGAGACGCGGGCCCTCAGTGCGGAGAACGTCGACGTGTAGTGACTGATGGCGATCCTCGTCATCCTTGCGATTGTCGGGCTCGTCGCTCTGACACTGGCGATCGCCCGCTTGTATTCCCATCTGGCTGTGCAGGAACGGCGGGTGGTCGGGGCATGGGACCAGCTGGAGCGCCTCCTGGTGCAGCGAAACGGTCACCTGCAGCAGGTCTGTACCGAAGGCGGAGATCGTGGTCCCGCCGCCCTGCGAGACCTGCATCGATCCTTGCAGCGCCAGGAGACTGCCCGTCGCCAGGGGGATCTGACTACAGTCGCCGAGGCCGAACGCGAGATCAGGAGCCTCTGGGATTCAATATCGTCACAAGGTCTTGATTTAAAAGCCGAAAAAGAAGGGGAAGCGGGCCGCCGAGTGGCCGCTCTGGACCAGGCGATCCGGGACACCCTGGTCCGTTACAACAGCGCCCTGGACGCGTATCAGCGTACGCGGCGCGCCCCCTTCTACGCACCGCTTGCGTGGCTCGCGGGCATGGGCCGTTACCTCCCCCTGCAGCCCCCTTCATCCGACAAGACTTCGCGCTGAGTCGACCGGACGGTTTCTGTGCAGAATCGAGGCGCGCAACCCCCGGAACACCCTCCCGGGGTTGCGGTCCGAATGGCATAATTCCCTTCCTAGTCGAACCAGGAGTCTCCGTGCCCAATCCCCTGCTGCAAACGGATCGTCTGCCGGCGTTTCGATCGATCGCCCCCGAACACGTGATACCGGCGCTCGATACCGTCCTCCAGGAGAATCGCGACGGGATCGAACAGCTCGTTGCGCAGGCCGGCGAGGCCCCCACCTGGGAAGGCCTGGTCGCACCGCTCCAGCACCTGGATGCCCGACTCTCCCAGGTATGGGCGCCGGTTGGTCACCTGAATGCGGTGATGAACAGCCCTGAACTGCGTCAGGCCTACAATGCCTGCCTGCCCAAGCTGTCCGAGTTCGGCAGCTGGGTGTCGCAGCACCAGGGCCTGTATGCCGCCTTCCGCCGCCTCGCCGATGGCCCGGAGTACGCCCAGCTCTCGCCCGAACGGCGCAAGGTCATCGATGACGCCCTGCGTGATTTCCATCTGAGCGGCGTCGATCTCCCCGAGGATGCGCGTGCTCGCCTGCGCGAGATCGACTCCCGTCTGTCCGAGCTGACGGCCCGCTTCGAGGAGAACGTCCTCGATGCGACCCAGTCCTGGACCTGGCAGACCGACGACCCGGACGCACTCTCGGGCGTCCCGGCCGCCGAACAGGCGATGCTCGCCCAGAACGCCCGTGCCCACGAACAGACCGGCTACCTTGTCACCCTCGACTTTCCCAGCTATTTCGCCGTCATGAGCCACGCGGACGATCGCGACCTGCGTCGCCGGGTCTACGAGGCCTTCGCGACCCGTGCATCTGAACAGGGCCCCGATGCAGGCCGCTTCGATAACAGCGAAGTGATGGTCGAAATCCTCCAGCTGCGGGAGGAGAAGGCAGGTATCACCGGGTTCGGGCACTACGCCGAGCGTTCGCTGGCGACCAAGATGGCCGAGACCGCCGCCCAGGTCGACACTTTTCTGCAGGACCTCGCCCGGCGCGCGCGCCCCCGGGCCGAGCAGGATCTGCAGGAACTGCGTACCTTCGCGCGCGAGGAGCTGGGGCTCGATTCCCTCGAGGCCTGGGACATGGCCTATGCCGCCGAGAAGATGCGTGAACGACGCCTGGGCCTGAGCCAGACGATGCTGAAGCCTTATTTCCCCGCCACCCAGGTTGTCGAGGGTCTGTTCCGTCTGGTCGAGCGCCTGTTTGGCGTGCGTTTCGAGGCCGACCCGAGTGTCGAATGCTGGCACGACGACGTGCTCTACTACCGTGTTATTGATTCCAACGGTGTCGAACGTGCCGGCTTCTACTTCGATCTTTACGCTCGCAAGAACAAGCGCGGTGGCGCCTGGATGGATGTCTGCCGCCAGCGTTTTGTCTCCGCCGACGCCCAGCAGGTCCCGGTCGCGTTCATGACCTGCAACTCCACCCCGCCCGTGGATGGCAAGCCGGCTCTGTTTACGCACGACGAGGTCATCACCCTGTTCCATGAATTCGGCCACGGTCTCCACCACATGCTTACGCGCGTGAACGAGCCCGAGATTGCCGGGATCAATGGGGTCGAATGGGACGCGGTGGAGCTGCCAAGCCAGTTCATGGAGAACTGGTGCTGGGAGCGCGAGGCCCTGGATCTGTTCGCTCGTCACCACGAGACTGGCGAGCCCATGCCGGACGACCTCTACCAGCGCCTGGTCGATACCCGCCACTTCCATGCGGCGCTCCAGCTGCTGCGCCAGGTCGAGTTCTCCCTGTTCGACATGCGTCTGCACGCGGGTCCGGCACCGGACAGTGCACAGGCCATCCTCGATCTCCTGGAAGCGGTCCGCGACGAGGTCGCGGTGGTCCGGCCGCCGGCGTTCAACCGCTTCCCCCATGGCTTCGCTCATATCTTTGCTGGCGGCTACGCGGCGGGCTATTACAGCTACAAGTGGGCGGAAGTCCTCTCTGCCGATGCCTTTGCGCGCTTCGAGGAGGAGGGGCTGTTCTCGCCCGACGTCGGAGCGGCCTATCTGCGCGAGATCCTGGAAGTGGGGGCCTCGCGACCCGCGGCCGACTCGTTCCGGGCGTTTCGGGGACGTGACCCCGAAATCGATGCGCTATTGCGCCACAGCGGCCTGGAGGATGCCGCGTGAAGATCGCCAGCTGGAACGTCAACTCGCTGAAGGTCCGCCTGCCCCAGGTCCTCGACTGGCTGGGCCGCTCGCGCACCGACATCCTCGCACTGCAGGAGACCAAGCTGACCGACGAGAACTTCCCGGTCAGCGCCATCCAGGATGCCGGTTACGAGGTCGTTTACTCTGGCCAGAAGACCTATAACGGCGTGGCCATCCTCTCGCGCAGCCAGGCGACCGACGTGGTCACCGACCCGCCCGGGTTAGAGGATGCCCAGCGCCGCATCCTGGCGGCCACGGTCGGCGATACCCGCGTCGTCAATCTCTATGTGGTGAACGGCGAAAACGTAGGCACCGAAAAGTACGCCTACAAACTCGACTGGCTGGCGCGCATGCGCGCCTGGCTGGCCGCCGAGATCGAGGCGCACCCGAATCTGGTGGTCCTGGGTGATTTCAATATCGCCCCGGAGGACCGTGACGTACACGATCCCGAGGCCTGGCACGAGCGCATCCTCTGCTCGACCCCGGAACGCGAGGCCCTGGCGGCCATCACGGAGCTGGGCCTCGCGGACACCTTCCGTGCGTTCGATCAGCCGGAGGGGGAATTCTCCTGGTTCGACTATCGCGCCGCCTCGTTCCGGCGCAACCGTGGCCTGCGCATCGACCTGGTGCTGGCCAGCCCGGCCTTGCAGAAACGCCTGACCGCTGCGGGGATCGACCGCGAGCCCCGCGGCTGGGAACGGCCCTCCGACCACGCCCCCGTCTGGGCCGAATTCAGCGACTAGGCCCGGCCACCGGCCGTGCCCTGGGAGATACCCGTGAAATACAGGGACCTGCGTGATTTCATCGATGGGCTCGAGGCCCGCGGCGAGCTCAAGCGCATCACCACCGAGATCGACCCGAACCTGGAGATGACCGAGATCGCCGATCGTGTGCTGCGCGCCGGCGGCCCTGCGTTGCTGTTCGAGAACCCCAGGGGTTCCGAGATCCCGGTGCTGGCCAACCTGTTCGGCACACCGGAGCGGGTCGCCATGGGCATGGGCGAGGACTCGGTAGAGGCCCTGCGCGAGGTTGGCCGGCTACTGGCCTTTCTCAAGCAGCCGGACCCGCCCAAGGGGCTGCGAGCGGCCTGGGAACAGCTGCCCGTGTTCCGCAAGGTGCTCGACATGGCGCCGAAGAAGACCCGCGGCGCTGCCTGCCAGCGCCACGTGATCGAAGGTGACGACGTGGATCTGTCGACCCTCCCGGTTCAGACCTGCTGGCCCGGGGATGCCGGGCCGCTGATCACCTGGGGGCTGGTCGTGACCCGTGGTCCGGAGAAGTCGCGGCAGAACCTCGGCATCTACCGTCAGCAGGTGATTGGTCGCAATCGCGTGATCATGCGCTGGCTGTCGCACCGCGGGGGCGCGCTGGACTATCGGGAGTGGTGCCAGGCCCGCCCGGGCGAGCCCTTTCCCATTGCGGTGGCCCTGGGCGCCGATCCCGCGACCATCCTCGGCGCGGTCACTCCGGTGCCGGATACGCTGTCGGAGTATGCCTTTGCCGGTCTGCTGCGCGGCAGCCGCACCGAGGTCACCCGCTGCATCGGTTCCGATCTCGAGGTGCCGGCATCGGCCGAGTTCGTGCTGGAGGGCCATATCCACCCCGGCGAAACCGCGCCGGAGGGACCGTTCGGCGATCACACCGGTTACTACAACGAGGTGGACGAATTTCCGGTGTTCACCATCGACCGTATCACCCACCGCGACCAGCCGATCTACCATTCCACCTACACCGGGCGCCCGCCCGACGAACCGGCGGTCCTGGGGGTTGCCCTGAACGAGGTCTTCATCCCGATCCTGCAGAAGCAGTTTCCGGAGATCGTGGACTTCTACCTGCCACCGGAGGGCTGCTCCTATCGAATGGCGGTGGTCTCCATGCGCAAGCAGTACCCCGGCCACGCGAAGCGCGTGATGATGGGCGTGTGGTCGTTTCTGCGCCAGTTCATGTACACAAAATTCGTGATCGTCGTCGATGATGACGTGAACACGCGCGACTGGAACGATGTGATCTGGGCGATTACAACGCGCATGGACCCCGCGCGCGATACGACGCTGGTGGAGAACACGCCGATCGACTATCTGGATTTCGCCTCGCCAGTATCGGGGCTGGGCTCCAAGATGGGTATGGACGCGACCTCCAAGTGGCCGGGCGAGACCGAGCGCGAGTGGGGCCGACCGATCACGATGGATCCGGCCGTACGCGAGCGGGTGGATGCCCTCTGGGACGAGCTGGGGCTGTAGCGGTCGCTACAGCCCCGCCCGACAGACTCCTAGTTGCCCAGGTGTGCGCCGTCCTCGGGTAGCCGCACCCAGGCCGCGATGTCGGAGCCCATGGCCCGTACCGTGCGCCCCATTACCGAGCAGCTGCCCTTGAAACCGCCGAACGCGCCGCCACCGGAGACCCGGCGCGAGGTGAATTCGGCCACTGCCTCGCCGTTCTCGTACAGCGTGCCCTCGGCCTCCGCCAGGGACCGGTGTCCGGACCAGGCATTGCCGTCATTGCGGGCCTGGGTGATCTCCACCATCAGCACCTTTCCGGCATCATCGGGGCCTACGTCTGCATCGGTCTCGACCCGCACATCGTGGCGCGCCCCGAACTCCTGGACGAAGCCGGGGAAGCGTTCCTCCAGCTCGCATTCGCGGCGAATGGCCTCGGCCACCGTCGCATCCTCGCTGTAGGCGAAGCGCTCCGGCACCGTAACGATCACCTCCGGATCGGTCACCTCGGCGGTGGCCTCGGCCCCTGCATCGGCCCGCGAGTCCGCTTCACGGGTTTCGTTGGCCGCACAGCCGCCAAGCAGCATCAGCCCGCCAGCGGCCAGTGCGGCCACCCATTTTTCTCCCTGCATTCCTTTCTCCCTGCCTGTGTCTGGCGCCCCGAGTCTGCCCCATCCCGCCTGTGGATTGCACCCCCGGCATCGCCACATGCCGCTTCCGGGGTTGCTTGCGTTCGCCCGGGCCGTGGCGACAATGAGCCCCTTTGTTTGAGGTGCGAGGAACAGCGCATGGCCTTTGACGTGATCATCCAGCCCAGCGGGCAGCAGCTCGAGGTCGAGGACGACGAGACGGTACTCGAGGCCGCGCTGCGGCAGGGGTTTGCATTCCCCTACGGCTGCCGCAACGGCGCCTGCGGATCCTGCAAGGGTCGCGTGCTCGCGGGCGAAGTGGACCACGGGCCGACCAAGCCGCCGGGCATTACCGAGGCGGAACTGGCCGATGGCTGGGCACTGTTCTGCCAGGCGGTCCCGGTGGATGATCTGGAGATCGAGGTCCGCGAGATCGGCGCGGCCAAGGACATCGTCGTGAAGACGCTGCCCTGTCGCGTCGCGCAACTGAACCGCCTGGCCGATGACGTGATGGAGCTGCGCCTGCAGCTCCCCGCTACCGAGCGCATGCAGTTCCTCGCCGGACAGTACCTGGATGTCCTGCTCAAGGGCGGCGGGCGTCGCAGCTACTCGCTGGCCAATGCCCCGCATGACGACGAACAGCTGGTCCTGCATGTGCGCCATCTGGAGGGTGGGCGCTTCTCGAAGATGGTGTTCCAGGAGATGCAGCCGAAGGCGCTGCTGCGTATCGAGGGGCCGCTCGGCACGTTCTTTGTCGACGAGGAATCAGAGCGACCGCGCCTGTTCGTCGGCGGCGGCACGGGCTTCGGCCCGCTCAAGGGGATGCTGGACCATCTGGCGGTCGAGGGCTTCGACCGCCCGCACCACCTGTTCTGGGGCGCGCGCAGTGCAGAGGGGATTTACGCCCCCGAATGGCTCGGCCGCATGAGCGCCGAGCATGGCGAACACTTCCGGTTTACGCCGGTGCTGTCCGATGTCCCGGCGGATACGGCGGCCGGGTTCGCGGCTGTCGCGGGCTGGCCGCACGATGCGGTACTGGCCGAATACCCGGACCTGTCCGGCTTCGATGTCTACATGGCCGGCCCGCCGGCGATGATCGAGGCGGCGACCAATGCCTTCCTCGCCGCGGGGCTACCGACGGAGCAGCTCTACTACGACAGCTTCGAGCCGGCCGCGCCCCACGAGGTCGCTAACTAGTCGCGAGTTGCGCGGCCAGGCGCTGCACCGCCAGCTGCATTGCGGCGTCGGTCGGATCCTCGGCGACCTCCACGGTGGCCTTGAACCCCAGCTCCTGCGCGATCTCGCCGATGCGTTCGGAACCTACCACCAGCGGTGTCTTGCGCAGCCACATGCGCCCGAGCTTGCCGACCATCTCGTAGAGATTGCGCAGGCCCTCTCCACTGGTGATGGTGATGATGTCGATCTGGTCGCGTGAGAATGCATACATCAGCGCGCCGGTATCGCCCTCCGGGCGACCGCGGCGATAGGCCTCGGCAAAGGTGACCTCCGCGCCACGTGATTTCAGCGTATCGCCGAGGTATTCGCGCCCGCCGTCGCCGCGAAAGATCACCACACGCTGGCCGGCCACGTCCTGCATGGCCGGCTGTTCCAGCAGCGCCTCGCTGTCGAAGCGCCGCGGCGGGGCGATATCCACATTCAGGCCGAAGCCCTTCAGCTCCTTCGCGGTCCGGTTGCCGATGGCCGCGATCCGTGTCCCCTCGGGCCAGGCGCGATCGGCCAGCGCCAGGTTCAGCACCCGCTGCACCGCGTTCGGGCTGATAAAGACCGCGATGTCGAAGGAGTCCAGCTGATCCAGCACCGCGCGCAGATTGGTCGGGTCGCTGGGCGCCAGGATCTCCAGCACCGGAAAGCGAATCACCTCGGCGCCATCGCCGGCCAGCAGGGTGCAGAACTCCTCGGCCTGCGCCGCCGGCCGCGTGACCAGGATCCCGCAGCCGTTCAGGGGGCCGTCGGCGGTGGGCTTCATGATATCCAGATCGGCCATCTTCAGGATCCTTTCGTGGAGGCTGCGTTTTCGGCATGGGCGGCGGCCAGCAGCTCGCCGGCCCCCAGTTCCAGCAGCTGTTCGGCCAGTTGCACCCCAAGGGCCTCCGCGTCCCCTCGCGGCCCTTCCACCTGGCGTCGCAGGAGCTGGCTGCCATCGACCGCGCCGACCAGACCGTCCAGGTGCAGCCGGTCGCCGTCCAGGGTTGCGTGGGCGGCCAGCGGTACCTGGCAGCCGCCCTCCAGGCGGCGATTGAACGCGCGTTCGGCGCGTACGCGGTCGGAGGTGTCGCGGTCGTTCAGGGGTGCGATCAGCGCAGCGATCTCCGGGTCGTTCTCGCGGCACTCGATGGCGATCGCCCCCTGCCCCACGGCCGGCAGGCTGACCGCCGGTTCCAGGCGGGCGCGGATGCGCTCGTCGAACCCGAGGCGCTTCAGTCCGGCTGCCGCCAGCAGGATCGCGTCGTATTCGCCGGCATCCAGCTTGCCCAGCCGGGTGTTCACGTTGCCGCGCAGATCCGTGATGTGCAGATCCGGCCGCCGCGCACGCAGCTGGCACTGCCGACGCAGGCTGGACGAACCCACGCGCGCGCCCTGGGGCAGCTCGTCGACATGGGCATAGGTGTTGGAGACGAACGCATCCAGCGGGTCCTCCCGGTCGAGGATGACCGGCAGCACCAGGTCCGCCGGCAGCTCCATGGGCACGTCCTTGACCGAATGCACCGCGATATCCGCACGATCTTCCAGCATCGCGATCTCCAGCTCCTTCACGAACAGCCCCTTGCCGCCGATCCGGGCCAGGGGGGAGTCGAGCACGCGGTCGCCCTGGGTGGTCATGCCGACCAGCTCCACCGGCCGATCCGGGTGCAGTTCCCGCAGGCGCGCGGCAACATGTTCCGCCTGCCACATGGCGAGCGGGCTTTTTCGAGTGGCGATACGCAGGGGTTTCATGCGGGGTCCGTGGTCCGGCGGCTGGAGAATAAAGCGCCGTAGTATAACGGTTTCGGCGAAGTGGCCCGAACCCAGCCTGATCCAGGGGCTTTCCTCCCTGCTATGCCAGATCGCCGCGCAGGAAAGCCCGTACCTGCGACAGCTGACGGCGGCTGACAGGGACGGGGTCCACGTTGCCGTGAAACAGCAGGCGGTGATCGGCCGGGCCGCGCGTCTCCAGCCCCCGGATCGCCGTGCGTACCACCAGGTAGCCCCGGCGCACGCACAAAAGGGCATCGCCGAATCGGGCCTCCAGTTCGCGCAGTCGCGTATCCACAAACCCCTCGAGCTGTTCGCCACGCGCAATCACGTAGCCGTCCTCGGCCGCGAAGTAGGCAATACGAGCCAGGGCCACGCGCTCCTCGCGCCGCCCGATGGTCAGGCGAACGGTCTGCGGAGCGGGCGCCGAGGGTCCCGTCCTGTACCGGGCCGCGCGCTCCAGGGCCTGGCTCAGGCGATCGCCACGCACGGGCTTGAGCACGTAGTCGCGCACGCCGGCCTCGAAGGCATCCAGGCTGAACTGGTCATGTGCGGTCACCAGGATCACCATCAGGTCGGGTCGCCTGGAGCCGATCTCGGCGGCCAGATCCATGCCCGACTCGCCGGGCATCTCGACGTCCAGAAGGACCAGATCGGGCCCTTCGCGGGTAATGGCATCGCGTGCGCCAATCGCCTCGCCCGCCTCTCCGATTACCTGGTGTCCGGCGTCAGCCACCAGCCCCGCCAGGCGCTGGCGCGCGATGGGTTCGTCGTCCACGATCAGGACGCGCAAGGCTTCACTCGACATGTTAATCCCCCCGTTCCAGTGGCAGGCGCATGCGGACCTCGAACTCGCGTTCCCGGGACTCGGTCTCGAAGCGGAACCGATCGCCGAACGCATGGCGCAGGCGCAGGCGCACGGCATCGGTGGCGGTGCCGGTTCCCTCGCTGTTCGCCTCCGGGTCGACACTGTTGGTCAGCGACAGCATCACCGTGCCGGAGTCGAGCCAACAACGAACGCGCACGAAGCCGGGACCACGCGCCGGTCCGATGCCGTGCTGAATCGCGTTTTCCGCCAGCGGCTGCAGGATCAGGGTGGGCACGCTGACGTCCAGGCCGGCCTGGTCCGGGCAGTCCCACTCCACCTGGAGGCGTTCGCCAAAGCGGGTCTGCTCGATATTCAGGAACGCGCGCACCAGTTCCAGTTCCGCCCGCAGGGACTGGCGATCCCCGGTCGCGAAGGTGGCGCGAAAGAGATCCGCCAGATCCAGCGTGACCTGTTCCGCGCGCGGGGGATCGCTGCGGCACAACCCCGCGATGGTGTTCATGCTGTTGTAGAGAAAATGCGGCCGCAGCCGGGCTCGCATCGCCTGTTCGCGGGCCCGCGAGACCGCCCGGGTCTCGCGCTGCCAGGCCGCCTGCAGATAGAGATAGTGCATCGCCACCAGGCTCAGGATCGTGGCCACCGCGATCGCCGGCCAGCGCCAGGCCGGATCGGCCAGCTGCAGCCCCTCGGCCCCGAGGAAGACCGCCGCCGTGTTGGCGATCGGCACCAGCGGGGGCAGGACGATCTGGCCCCACAGGGGCAGGCGCACCAGCAGTCGCTTGCCGGCGCACAGGATCAGCAGGCTGGTCAGGGCGACCCAGAAGATGAACAGCGCATGCAGGGCCAGCCCCGGCACCCAGTCCTGCCCGCCCCCGCGCAGCAGGGTGACTGCCAGGGCCAGCAGTACTGCGACCATCAACACGCGCAACAGCGTCTCGGCGCTGCAGAAATCCGGCAGCGGCGATTGCTTCGCCAGCTCGGTGGTCTCGTCGTCCGGCGCAGGTGCCCTCACGACCCGTCTCCCCTCCGGGTGCTGCCCATCCTTGTAATTGGTCGGGGACACTGTGGCGTGTCTCCCTTATACTTCCGGGTCTTTCCAACCCGGTTCAGGGTGCACCATGACGCAGGATTCCGCACGCGACAAGCCGCAGGCCCCCGCCCCCGAGGGCGAGGCCAAGCTCTGGGGTGGCCGTTTCTCCGAGCCCACCGATGCCTTTGTCGAACGCTTTACCGCCTCGGTCGAGTTCGACCAGCGCCTGTACCGCGAGGACATCCAGGGCTCGCAGGCGCATGCGCGCATGCTGGCGAAGGTCGGCGTGCTGACCGACGCCGAGGCCGAACAGATCCTGCAGGGGCTGGATGCCATCCGCGACGAGATCGCCGCCGGCGAGTTCGAGTGGCAGATCGGCCGCGAAGACGTGCACATGAACATCGAGGCGCGGCTGATCGAGCGCATCGGTGATGTCGGCAAGAAGCTGCACACCGGCCGCTCGCGCAATGACCAGGTGGCGACCGACATCCGCCTGTGGCTGCGCGCCGCGATCGACGACATCCTCGCCCTGATCCGGGGGTACCAGCGCGGGCTGGTGGATCTGGCCGAGCGCGAGGCCGCGACGGTGATGCCCGGTTTCACCCACCTGCAGACCGCGCAGCCGGTGACCTTCGGTCACCACATGCTGGCCTGGTACGAGATGCTGGAGCGCGATGCCCGGCGCCTGGTGGACTGCCGGGCGCGGGTCAACGTCCTCCCGCTGGGCGCGGCCGCGCTGGCCGGAACGCCATACCCGCTGGATCGCGAGTACACCGCCGAGCTGCTGGGTTTTGACGGGGTGACGCGCAACTCGCTGGACGCGGTCTCGGATCGCGACTTCGCGATCGAATTCACCGCCGCGGCGGCGACCCTGATGATGCACCTGTCGCGACAGGCCGAGGAGCTGATCCTCTGGACCAGCGCGCAGTTCGCGTTCATCGACCTGCCGGATCGCTACTGCACCGGTTCGTCGATCATGCCGCAGAAGAAGAACCCGGACGTGCCCGAGCTGGTGCGCGGCAAGACCGGCCGGGTCTATGGCCACCTGATGTCCCTGCTGACCCTGATGAAGGGCCAGCCGCTGGCCTACAACAAGGACAATCAGGAGGACAAGGAACCGCTGTTCGATACCGTGGACACCCTGCTCGGCTCGCTGCGCGCGTTCGCCGACATGGTGCCCAACCTGGAGGTGCGCGCGGAGAACACCCTGGCCGCCACGACCAAGGGCTTTGCCACGGCAACGGATCTCGCCGACTACCTGGTCGGTCGGGGTGTGGCCTTCCGCGATGCCCACGAGGTCGTGGGCCGTGCGGTGCGGGTCGCGCAGGAGCGCGGGGTCGACCTGGCGGAACTGCCGCTGTCCGACCTGCAGGCCATCAGCGAGGCGGTGGGCGACGACGTCTACACCGTGCTGACCCCGGAGGGCTCCGCCGCTGCCCGCAACCTGACCGGTGGTACCGCCCCGGAGCAGGTCCTGCGCCAGGTCGCGGCCGCGCGCGAACACCTCGCGGGCATGCTGGACTGAAACAAGATCGAAGTGGTGCGAAGCCGCACCACCTGATTGGTCAGGATCGTCAGTAGTCCAGCGTCGAGTCGATCACTTCCCACATCACGTTGCCGTGCACCACCTCGTAGCCGAGCAGGACCTGGCCGTGGGCCTCGTCACCCTCGAAGTTCGCCAGCACCCAGCGATGGTTCAGCACGTGGATGCCGTCGGGCCGGAACGCAAAGCCCTCGTCGCCCTCGGCCTCGTGCGGGATCAGCTCCGGGTGCTCCATCAGGTCATCGCGCAGGCGCTCCTCGGCACGCGCCATGCCGCGGCGCTGCAGGTCCTGGATATGCGCGTTGGTCAGGCCCAGCTCGACCGGGCGCGGGATCTCGTGCCGCGTGTACTCCTGCAGCTGCACCTGGGTCTCATACAGCTCGCGCTGCGCCTCGGTCACATCCTGCTCCAGCCCGGTGGCGCGGGCAATGTAGATGGCGAGGATGATGACGAAAAACAGCATGAAGCCCAGCCAGGCCAGGCGTTCGCTGTTTTTCAGGCCACCCTGATTCTTGTTGTCCTGCTCTTCGCTCACGGGTCTCCTCCCGGAAATGGGGCGTACGGCATGGCCGCCGTGCCCGCGTGACGGAACACCCGGGCACTGTGGGCCCAAAGGTGCAAAGTCCAAACGTCGCGCATCATAACGCCTGAAGCCGCGATCTGCCGAGGTATCGATGTCCCGCGCCGAAGCCCCAGCGCCTAGCGCCCCCGAACTGCAATGGGTGAATCGCTTTGCCAGTCTGCCGGAGGCCTTTTATGACCGTCCGGCGCCGGCCCCGTTCCCGGACGCCACATGTCTGGCGACCAGCCCCGCGATGTGCCGGCGCCTGGGACTGGCCGAGACCGACCTGGCCAGCCAGCCCTGGCTGGGGGCCTGTACCGACGGACACCCGATGGAAGGCCCCGACCCGCTCGCCAGCGTCTATGCCGGGCACCAGTTCGGTGTCTATGTCCCGCAGCTGGGGGACGGGCGCGCGAAGCTCCTGGGCGAGGTCAAAACCGCCTCCGGCGAACACTGGGAACTGCAGGTAAAGGGTGCCGGGCGCACCCGCTACTCGCGCGGCGCCGATGGCCGCGCGGTACTGCGCTCCTCGATCCGTGAGTACCTGATCTCCGAGGCGATGGCCGCGCTGGGTGTGCCGACCACGCGCGCGGTGGCCCTGTACGGCTCCAGCCTGCAGGTGCTGCGCGAGCGCGTGGAGCCGGGGGCGATCGTGCTGCGCGCGGCACCCAGCTTCCTGCGCTTCGGGCACTTCGAGTACTTCCACTACAGCGGCTACAGCGAACGTCTGCGCGAACTGATCGACTATGCGCTGGCGCACGATTATCCCGAGCTGGCGGACGCCGACGACCCGGTGGCCGCGATGCTCGAACAGGTCATCGCGAACACCGCCGAGATGATCGCCGACTGGCAAGCCGTCGGGTTTTGCCACGGGGTGATGAATACCGACAACATGAGCCTGCTGGGGCTGACCATCGACTATGGCCCGTTCGCGTTCCTGGACGCCTACGATCCGGGCTACATCTGCAACCACACCGACCAGGGCGGCCGCTACGCCTTCGACCAGCAGCCGGCGATCGCCCAGTGGAACCTGATCCGTCTGGCCGAAACCCTGGTGATCCATTTCCAGGACGCCACCCGCGAGGCCGCGATCGAGCGGGCCAAGGCACTGCTGGTGGACTTCATGCCCCGGTTCGAGCAGGCCTGGCTGGCGCGCATGCGCGCGAAGCTGGGGCTGGTGGAGGAACACGAAGGAGACCTTGAGCTGAGCCAGGACCTGCTGGCGCGCATGGCTGCGGAGGGCGTCGACTACACGCGCTTCTTCCGCCAGCTGCCGGATCTGGAACAATCCGAGATCCGCGAACAGCTCGAGGCCGAACTGGAGGACACGGCTGCCTGGCACGCGTGGTGGTCGCGCTATCAGTCGCGCCTGCAGGTGGAGGCCCGCCCGTTCGCGGCGCGCCGGGCAGCGATGAACGCGGTCAACCCCAAGTACATCCTGCGCAACCACCTGGCGCAGGCCGCGATCGAGCAGGCCGAGGCGGGCGATACCTCCGAGCTGGTACGGCTGCAGGCCATCCTCGCGCGTCCGTACGACGAGCAGCCCGAGTTCGAGGCCTACGCGGACCTGCCGCCCGCCTGGGCCGCCGGCATCCAGCTGAGCTGCTCCTCCTGATGATCCGCTGCCTGGTCAGTTGACCGCGCCCTCCGGGGGCAGCTTTTCCTTCATGGCGTCGGACAGCGGGACGTCGTGCACCACCAGCACCGGCAGGCGCGCGTTGCGCACCAGCCACTCGGTCGCGGACCCGGAGAGCATACTGGCGATCTGGCTGCGACCGCGGGTGCCCATCACGATCATGTCCGCACCCCATTCCTCGGCATGGCGGGAGATCTCCTCCGGTGCGCTGCCGATGGCCACGGCGACCTCGTCGTCCGCCTCGGCCCATGCCTCGAGCTGTGCGCGGACCTTGTCTTCCGCCGAGTGGCGCATGTCCTTCGCGTTCAGCGGCGAGGTGCCGGCGCCACTGAAGGCGCCGGCCGCGCTGGGCCCGGCCACGTCCGAGGGCTTCATCACGTAGAGCAGGCGCTTCTTCGCCCCCGGGCAGTGCTGCCGGGCGACGGCCAGGGCCGCGGCGGAGGCAGGAGAGAAGTCGACGGCGATGATGACGCGCTGCAGCATGGGGATCCTCGGGCTGGTCGTGGGAAGGGCCTCGGCGAGACCCCACAGGGGGCGCGCGGTTCAGCGTCGTGGTGCGAGGTGCTAGACTTCGCCCCCTTTCGGCGGTTTCAGTCTGTACTGGCACCAGACCGCTTGCAACCGCGCCCGCCAGGGGTGTCACACGGGCGAGTTTCCCCCGGCACCTGTTCGCTCACCCGTCAGTCCGGCCCCCGGTCGATAGAGCGGCGCGCATCCGTATTGGGGATTCCCACGTGCAGCAGACCCTACAAGACTTCCTGGCCCGCCAGCGCAAAGTCTGGTTCTTCAACGTCCGCGCTGACCTGATCGCCGGGATCGTGGTCGCGCTGGCGCTGATCCCGGAGGCGATCGCGTTCTCCATCATCGCCGGGGTGGACCCGAGCGTGGGCCTGTACGCCTCGTTCACCATGGCGGTGGTAATCGCCTTCGCTGGCGGACGCCCCGGCATGATCTCGGCCGCGACCGGGGCCATGGCGCTGCTGATGGTGACGCTGGTGGCGGAACATGGGCTGCAGTACCTGCTGGCCGCGACCATCCTGACCGGGATCATCCAGCTCCTGTTCGCCTGGGCCAAGCTCGCGCGCTACATGATGTTCATCCCGCGCACGGTGCTGGTCGGCTTCGTCAACGCGCTGGCGATCCTGATCTTCCTGTCCCAGGTGCCCTACCTGGTGGATGGCGACACCACCATGTGGGCGCTGGTCACCGCCGGGCTGCTCATCCTCTACGGCCTGCCGATGATCCCGGGCTACCCGAAGCTGCTGCCGCCGCCGCTGGTCGCGATCGTGGTGCTCAGCGTCCTGGTCTACTTCATGGGCCTGCCGACCCTGGAGGTCGGCGACATGGGCGAGTTGCCGGACGGCCTACCGGTGTTCCTGTTCCCCGACATCCCGCTGAACTGGGAGACCCTGCAGATCATCTTCCCGACCGCCTTCGCGCTGGCGATCGTTGGCCTGCTGGAGTCGCTGCTGACCGCCTCCATCCTCGACGACCTGACCGACACCCCGTCGGGCAAGAACCGCGAGGCCCAGGGCCAGGGCATCGCCAACGTCGTCACCGGCTGCTTCGGCGGCATGGCGGGCTGCGCGATGATTGGCCAGTCGGTGATCAACATCAAGTCCGGTGGGCTGGGGCGGTTGTCCACGCTGTCGGCGGGGATCTTCCTGCTGATCTTCATCGTCTTCCTCGGCGACCTGGTCTCGATGATCCCGATGGCCGCGCTGGTGGCGGTGATGATCATGGTCTCCATTGCCACCTTCGACTGGGGCTCGCTGACCACCCTGCACAAGCTGCCGCGCACCGACGCCACCGTGCTGATCGTGACCGTCGGCACCACCGTGATCACCCACGACCTGTCGCTGGGCGTGTTCGCCGGCGTGCTGCTCTCCGCGATCTTCTTCGCGCGCAAGATGGTCAAGGCCGTCGAAGTCACCAGCGCAATGTCGGAGGACGGCCGGACGCGCATCTACACCGTGCGCGGGCAGCTGTTCTTCGTCGCCGTGGACAAGTTCATCGACAGCTTCGACTACCGCGAAGGCATCCACCACATCGAGATCGACCTGACGCGCGCCTCGCTGTGGGACAGCTCGGCGGTGGCCGCCATCGACAAGGTGGTCGGCAAGTTCCGCCGCAACGGCATGGAGGTCGAGGTGAAGGCTCCGCGCGGTGAAAGCGGTGAACTGCACGACAAGCTCGCGCAACACGACAAGGGCGCCGACCTGGGACCGGGCGGGCACTAGCGCCGCCACCGTCATTGCGAGGAGTGCAGCGACGAAGCAACCTCCCTCCGAAACCCTCGGACCCCGACACTGCGCAAGCTTCAGGAGGTTGCCGCGGCCCCTGCGGGGCCTCGCAATGACGGTGCCCGTGGCGGCGCCGGGGGATGGGAGAGATTGGACCTCTTGTCCAGGCATGGCAGGCTAGGCGGATGATGAACCTTCGCCGGCCGGCACCCCCGGCCGACCCCCGGGCCGAGCAGGAACGGATTCGGCGTGCGCTGTTCTGGCCCATGCTGGGGGCCGCCATCCTGATCGTGATCCACGCCCTGCACGACCTGCTGGGCGGGGACTGGTCGCGTCTGGGCATCCTGCCGCGCGACGCGGTGGGGACACTGGGCATCATCACCTCGCCGCTGATCCACGGCTCCTGGGGTCACCTGCTCGCCAATGTGCCGACCCTCTGGGTGCTCGGCATGCTGACGCTCTACGGTTTCCCGCGGGCCACACGCGTTGCGGTCCCGCTGATCTGGCTGATGGGCGGACTGGGCGTCTGGCTGTTCGGCCGCGAGGGCCTGCACATCGGCGCCTCGGGTCTGACCCACGGGCTGATGTTCTTCGCCGTGGTGATCGGGATTCGCCGGCGCGATGCAATGTCCATTGCCGTCGCCATCATCATCCTGTTCCTCTACGGCAGCATGATCTGGGGCGTCTTCCCGAGCGCGCCCGGGGTATCGTACGAGGCACACCTGTTCGGGGCCGTGGCGGGCGCGGTCTGTGGCTGGTTCCTGTACCGCCGTGACCCGTTCCCGGTGTACCGGCGGCACGACTGGGAGGAGGACGACCCTACCGACCCCGAGACCCTGCGCAAGATCGAACAGGGGCGGCTCGACGAGATCGAGCCGAAAGAACCGCCGGAGGGGCCTGGGCGGCGCGACTAGGCGGACACCCTTTCTGGATGCTGTTCGCCGCGCTCGGTGCATCCCGCGACGTAGCGGCGACGGCGCTTCGTCGCACCGTCATTGCGAGGAGGCGAAGCCGACGAAGCAATGACGGGGGCAGGGTCCGGCGTGGTGGGGCGCGCTAGCGCCCGAAGGTCATGCGCATGCCGGCCATCAGGGTCAGGCCCGGGGCCGGTTCGAAGTAGCGACGGTTGCCGTCATTGATGCGGATGTTGTCGACGTTGTCCGCATCCAGCAGGTTGTTCGCGGCCACGAAGGCCTCGACATGAGCGTTGCCATCCTGCCAGTGGCGGCCCGCGCGCAGGTTCAGCGTGGTCTGTCCGCCTACCCGTTCGTCGTTGGCGTCGTTCACGTAGCGCCCGCCCGTGTACAGCGCATCGACGGTGACAAAGTAAGGGCCCTGGCGCCAGTCGGCCTCCACGAACAACTGCTCGCGCGGCAGCCCGGGCAGGCGGTTACCATCGCGCCGCTCACCCCGCTGGTCCACGAAATCGCGATAGCGGAAGTCGTTCAGGCTGAGCGCGCTGGACAGCGTCCACTGCTCGGTTGCGGCCCAGTCGACCGCCAGCTCGAAGCCGTTGCGCGCGGTGCGCCCGGCGTTGGTGTAGAACGTGCGACCGTCCACGTTGGGCTCTTCGAACGGGGCGATCTCGTCGCGCACGCGGGTCGCGTAGACCGAGGCATCCCAGGCCAGGCGACCGGTCTCGCGGCGGATCCCGACCTCGATGCTGCGTGCCCGCTGAGGGTCGAGGTCGGCGTTGAATCCGCCCCCGCCCTCGGGGTTCGCGAACTCCGTGAAGGTCGGCGTCTCGAAGTTGGTGGCCACGTTCACGTAGGCACGCCATGAAGGACGGAAGTGCCAGATCAGACCCGCCATCGCGCTGGTCTCGCGGAAGGTCCGCGCATCCGAGCGGTCCGGTTCGCCTACCCTTTCGGAGAAGTGGTCATCGATGGACATGCGGATGCGGTCGTGGCGCGCGCCGAGCACCATGTTCCAGTCGGACCCCAGCGCGGTGTCGGTCTGCACGAACACCCCCCGCGAGCGGGCGCGCTCGCGCTGGTCCAGCGCGAGATCGGTCAGAGCATCTTCGGGTTCTGCCGAACATTCGCGGGCGTCAGGTGCACGGTCAAACAACTGGCCAGCGGAACAGCGCCGGGTGCGGTCGTCGCGCTGTTCTTCCAGGTCGATTCCGGTCAGCACCCGGGTCGGCCCGATATCCTGTTCGTACTGGGCGTTGAGCCCGTAGAAGTCGCGATCAAAGGCCACCCGCGAGTCGCCGGGGAATGGCAGCTGCTGCGCGTAGTCACGCTGGGTCCAGAACCCGCCCAGGCGCAGCTCGCCGGGGCCGAGCGACTGCTCCCACTGCAGCCCCGTGGTCAGCTGCTCGGCCTCCTGCGTGCTGTCCAGGGCTGTGGCCAGCGGGGCGGCCGCGCGGCGGTTCTGGCGCATCTCCTCGCGGGTGAGCCCGCCGGGGTCATCCGTGCGCGGGGCATCGAGGTAGCGCAGGTGGAAGTTCAGCGTCCCCGCCTCCAGCTCCGAGGCGGTGTGCAGGCGCAGGTAGCGCTTCTCCGCGGTGGACTGGTCGCGGTAGCCGTCGATCGCGAAGTCGTGGGCGGTCAGGGAGTAGCGATGGGCCCCGAGATCCTGTTCGGCGATCGCCTCGGCGCGGCGATAGCCGTAGCTGCCCAGCATGACCCCGCCGCCAAAGCCGCGCGGGTCGCGGCCGTCGCGGGTGCGCGCCGAGATCACGCCGCCGGAGGCATTGCCGTACAGCGCCGCGCTGGGCCCGCGCAGGACCTCGATGTCGCGCAGGTTCAGCAGGTCGATCGCGTCCACCTGCGACTGGCCGTCCGGGGTGGTCTCGGGGATGCCATCCTGCAGGATGCGCAGCCCGCGCACCCCGAACGGGGCGCGCGAGCCGAAGCCGCGGATGGAGATGCGCGCGTCCTGCGCGAAGTTGTAGCGGTTCTGGGCGAACAGCCCCGGAACGCGATTCAGCGACTCGTCCAGCTGCAGGCCCTGCCGCCCCTCGGTGGCTTGGCGCTCGTCCACCCGCGATACCGCCGCCGGCAGGTCCGCCAGCGGTGTAGCCAGCCTGGGCGCGGTCACCGTGATCTCGACCGGGTCGAGCACGGGTACGTCGTCCTCGGCGATGGCCGTTGGAGCGGCCAGGCCCAGCACCGGCAGGGACAGCGGCAGCAGAGCGACCGGTCCCCTGAGGCTCCGGGTCTGCCCGTCTGCCGGTCGCCTGGGCATCGCGCGTTAGTCCCGGAGGATCAGCTGCTCGGTCAGGAGCTCGCCATGATCGAGGAAGGCGTCGTACAGCGCCCGGCTGCGTTCCGCCAGCGCCTCGTCGTTGCCCCAGGACCCTGGGCGGTCGAAGGCCTCGCCCGTACGGTAGCCATTGGCCACGGCCATCATGAAGGCCGCGACGGACCGGGTGGTCACGGTCGGGTCGGTCACCGACCCGTCTTCGTAGGCCAGGCGAGTGGGGACGATGGCAGAATCGAGCTGGTATTCGAGTGCGCCCTTGAACAGACGGTCGATTGCGGCACCCATTTCTTCTTCCAGCTCCGGCGCCCGCTCGCTCAGCAGCTTTGCGGTCCCCTCGCGTTCGCGCAGCAGGGAAAAGCCGCCGGTGACCTGGTGGACGAACCGCCATTGCGCGGCGACGTCGACGTGGTCGGAGGCCGCACGGGCCTCGCCGTCCTCGAACGCGATGCGTGCGGGCAGGCCCCAGTCGCGGATCGGCCCGTCTTCGGCCACGATGGCGCGGGTGATGGACGCAGTGCGGTCCGCCAGGGTCTCGGCGCGTGCCTGGTCGTCTGCATCCCCGAACAGGTAGAGCGTCTCGTAGACACCCTTGAGGCCACGCAGCAGCGCCCCGACCTGATCCACCGACCATTCGGCGCCCTGGTCGCGGACAAACATCCCGGCATCGTCGTCCCAGGCCGCGTCGGCGGTATCCGCCATGGCCCGGGCGATCTCGACCATGTCCTCGCGCGAGTGGCCGAGCCAGCCCGCGAGGGTCTGGAGCTCCAGTTGCCCCATGTCGTCCTCGCCACCCGGCTTGTCCTGGCGCACCCAGGCGTATGCGGGGCCGTGCAGGGCGTCGAGGCCGAAGGCGAGGGCATCGGTGTCCGAGTCGTTGGCCGCTGCCACCTCGCCGTCGGCGTAGCGCTCGTTGACCAGGTGGTCCGCCAGCGCCGACATCAGCGGGGCGGGGTTGTGGGTGATCTCGTCGTACAGGCCCAGGTGCTCGAAGCGACCCCCGCTGTGATGCATATGGTAGAGATACGCGGCATCGGCATAGGCGGCGGGATCGGCCTCGTCGTCGCGGCCGGCCTGGGCGCGCATGCGCCCTTCATCCACCAGCTTGCCGTGCACCGTATCCAGCAGGCCGAGCCAGGTCTCGCCGATCTGCCGCATCGGGTCATCGGCCAGTTCGGGGCGGTAGTCGTCGTGCCCCAGCTCGCTGTCGCGCATCAGGCGGCCCTTGACCGTCAGAGCCCCCAGCGTCATGAACGCATCATCGGCGGTCATCCCGTCGGCATGCACCAGCACGCGGTCCTGGTGATCGAGCCCGTGGGCGACCCCAAGCGGAGCGGCCTGTGCGAGCGCGGGCCCTAATAGCGAAAACGCGGCTGCTGCCGCGATTGCGGACTGCTTCATCATGGACTCCCTGGTTTTCTGTGAGCTCCGGGCCTGGTCGGCCCTTTGTTATCCGGACCGGGCGCATCAACTTCGGTTCCGCTTCGATTGCATTGCACCATCGGCAGAGGGTCGGTGCGTTCGCCCACGGAAAAACGCCCCGCCGGTTATGAACCGGCGGGGCGTGGATTACGCATTGCGGCGAAATCCGTCCAGGTGGAGCACTACCCGGCCGCCTCCTTCAGCCGGATCAGCTTGAGTTCGTGGAACAGCCCCATCATCAGGCTGACGCACATGAACAGCAGTACGATCACGAATGGCAGCCCGGTGCTGACGGCGCCGGCCTGCAGGGCCTGCAGCGCAGCCGCGCCGCCTACCGCCAGCAGTACGCCGGCGATCACGCCCTCGACCGTGGCCCAGAACAGACGCTGGGACTGTGGGGCGTCGGTCTTGCCGCCGGAGGTGATCGAGTCGATCACCAGCGAGCCGGAATCCGACGAGGTGATGAAGAACACCAGCACCAGGGTGATCGCCAGCAGCGAGGTGACCGTGGTCAGCGGCAGGTGCTCGAGCATCTGGAACAGCGCCAGCGAGGAGTCGCTGATGCCGTCGGCCAGCGCGCCAACCCCGTCGCGGGCCTGATCGAGGCCGGTCCCGCCAAAGGCACTCATCCAGATCACGGTCACGGCTGTCGGCACCAGTAGCACCGCGGTTACGAACTGGCGCACCGTGCGCCCGCGCGAGACCCGGGCGATGAACATGCCGACGAACGGCGACCAGGAGATCCACCAGGCCCAGAAGAAGATCGTCCACTCGTGGTAGAAGGTCTGGTCGTCACGGCCCACCGGGTTGCTGAGCGGCCACATGTACTGGGCGTAGGCGCTGAGCGTCATACCGGTATTGGAGAGGAAGGCGATAAACCCGCCGAACAGGGCCACGAACAGCAGCAGTATGGCCGCCAGCGTCAGGTTGACGTTGCTGAGTACGCGCACCCCTCCATGGATGCCGCGCATGATGGACAACAGGGCGACGACCGTGACACCAATGATGATCGCGACCTGGGTGTTCAGCCCGGCATCGATGCCGAACACCGTCTCGAGCCCCGAAGCGGCCTGCTGCGCCCCAAGCCCCAGGGAAGTTGCCAGGCCGAACAGCGTGGCCAGCACCGCCAGGGTGTCGATCACGTGCCCGACCGGGCCCCAGATCCGCTCGCCGAAGATCGGGTAGAACGCGGAGCGGATGGTCAGCGGCAGGCCCTTGTTGTAGGCAAAGAACGCGAGCGCCAGGCCCACTACGGCATAGATCGCCCACGGGTGCAGGCCCCAGTGATACATCGTCGCGCCCAGAGCCGCATGCTTCGACTCCTCGGTGCCGCCTTCGATGCCCAGAGGCGTCCCGAACCACTCGGTGAAGTAGCCCACCGGTTCGGCCACGGCCCAGAACATCAGGCCGATACCCATGCCGGCGGCGAACAGCATCGAGAACCAGGACAGCACGCCGAAGTCCGGCTTCGCATCCTGGCCACCAATCCGGATCCTTCCGATCGGCAGCAGGATTAGTGCCAGACAGAAAAGTACAAACAGGTTGCCTGCCGACAGGAACAGCCAGTCAAAGGTCTCGCCGATCCAGGCGCGCGTGGCGCCGAGGCCCTCGTCGGCCTGTTCCGGGAACAGCAGGGACAGGATCACGAACACGAGAATCAGCAGGGCGCTGACGGCGAATACCGGGTTGTGCAGATCAAGTCCCAGCGGGTTGATGTTCTGTTCACCGATCTCGTGATCGGTTTCGTAACGGGCCTCGAGTTCCTCGATCTCCCGTTTTGGATCTTGTGCGTTGTCGCTCACGCTCTCCTCCTTGGAAAACAAGTCCGGGACCCCGATTTCAGCCGGTCAATGCGTTTACGACTGCGGGTGGCCCCGGCTTCGTGAATGAATTGCTTTTCTGGGTCGTTTCGCAGCGTACGGGACAAGCGGGGTCAGATGGACCCCGCCGCGTCTCGGGCCGTGTCAGAAGTAGTACCCGAAGTTGATGTTGAAGCGAGCCTCCCAGTTGTCGTCGTCGTTCGCCCCGAGACGGTCCCCGAACGGATTGTCGCCCCCCCGGTTGCCGCCGACGAACTCGTTGCCGTTGGAATAGGCGAGGTCCGTATAGATGTACCAGTTGCCTCGGCCCCAGGCGGCCCCCAGCACCAGAAGGTCGCTGTTGTTGAAGTCGCTCTCGCTTTTCACCACGGAGCTGAATTCGGCATAGGGAATGACGTAGTCCAGCCAGCCGATATTCGGCGTCTCGTGGTAGTAGCTGAGTGATACGGCCGGGATCCAGCCCTCCGTGGCCACGGTGTTCGGGAAGTCGTACGCACCCATGTCGATCCGGCGATCCGTGACGCTGCCGTCGAGCAGCGTGTGCTCGTCCACGTCCATCTTGTAGTAGGTCAGCTGGCTGGCCAGTGTCCAGTTGCCCCAGCTGTTGACCATGTGGCCGGACACTGCGAAGTGGTCCCCGTCATCCTGAGGCCCGCGGCTTCGCAGCTCTCCGTACTGCGCCGAGAAGCCCACCTCGTGATCGGTATCCGGGATGCTGTAAATGCCGCGGACATTCACCTGATTGCGTTCTTCGTAACCGTCCCCGGTCTCGTTGACGACGTCATAGGAGTAGCGGGCGCTGTCTTCGGTATCACCCGAGAAGGACCCGGCATCGGAATAGAAATAGGCGAAATCCCAGGTCCAGGCGCCCATCGGCATCGTGTATTTGGCACCGAGGTTCATGTTGTCCGACAGGCCGAGGTAGTAGTGCTGGTCGAAGAACCAGCTCTGGGAGACACCCCAGGGTCCGGGACCGAAGGGCGCGCGGGTCACGCCGACCTCGAGCTGGCTCTCGTTGTCGAATTGATAGCCGACCCAGCCGGTATGCAGCATGTTGTAGCCCTCGTACCAGCGGTACTCGAGCTTCCCGAGCCAGGGGCCATTCTCGTAATCCAGATTGATGCGGGCGGTATCCAGGGTGAAATCGCCGCCCTTGCCCCATTCGCGGCGATCACCATCGGGGTAGTCACCCAGGATGTAGTTGGCTCGGAGGGCGCCACCGATGGTCAGGTTCCCGACCTGGATGCCTTCGTACTCGGCCGCCACGGACTGCGGACCCAGGATCAGGGCGAGCGCGATGGCCCCGGACAGTCCAGCCCCCAAGGGGCGATGCATGCGGTACTTGTTCATTCTTCGTTTCCTCCCTAAGGGTCCGTCAGGGAGGTCGCGCATTCGTCCGGGTGCCTGACCAATGCCCGCCGTCGAGAGAGTTGGGGTAAAGCCCTTGTCGTTCACGTCCCTCTGAATGGCGGCCCGCTCGTGGCTGGGGTTTGTCAACCCCCGGCGATGCCGACCCACCTGTCCCTGTCCCCTTTTGTGGTTATCGATATTCCGCCCCGGGCGCCCCCTGCGAACGCGCAATCGGCGCGGCGTTGAACCGCCGGCCCTGCCCGAAAGAGCTCTTGGCGGCGGGCAGGCGCGTCGCTTGGCGGTTCCACCTCAAGCTAGACGGTTGTACAGATGTTTTCCAATGGCGGGTTTCCCTGAACTTGCGCCGACAGTATTTTTGTACAAAACTATATGGCGAAAACCATACTGAGCCACACTGTGATGTCAGCCCTTTCTGCCCAGAACGAATCTCAGCGCACCGCCACGGAGGCGGAGCCGGATCTTTCGCGCTCCGTAATCCGTCAGCTGCGCGTGATCATCCGTGCCCTGCAGGGGCATTCGCGGGCGGTCGAGCGTGCCTGCGGGATCAGCGCCTCGCAGTTGTGGGCCCTGTGGGAACTGCAGCGCACGCCCGGGCTGAACGTCAGCGATCTTTCGCGGCGGCTGTCGGTGCATGCCTCGACCACCTCGAACTTGCTGGACAAGCTGGAGTACAGCGGGCTGGTCGAGCGCCGCCGGCCCGAGAAGGACCAGCGCATCGTGCGGCTGTATGTCACGGCCAAGGGCGAAGAGCTTCTGGCCAATGCGCCGGCGGCCCCCCAGGGCGAGCTGAACCGAGCCCTGCAGGCCCTCCCGCCCGAGCGCCTGGCGGAGCTGGACGGGGGGCTCACCCTCCTGGTCGAGGCCATGAATACCACCGAGCCTCGTGCTGGCCTGCAGCCGTTCGAGGTGAAAACCTGAGCGGCGTGACCGCCGGGAAACGCGCCATGCGCCCTATCCTGCCTGCCAGCCTCCTGCTCCTCCTTCTTCTGCTGCCGCTGACTGCTCTCGCCGAACCTCGCTTTGACGATCCGCCCACGGATTCGCGCGATGGCGGCTTCACCCTGGAATGGAACGCCGAGGGGGCCGTCGAACTCGAACGGGCAAGCGGACCGGACTTCGATGACGCCCGCGTGATCTATCGTGGCGGAGATACCAGCAGCGTGATCAGCGGCCTGCCGGATGGCGAGTACCGGTTCCGTCTGCGAGCCGAGGGTGCGGACGACTGGGCCGACGAGGCCCGTGTTGAAGTGGCGCACCACAGCCTGGCCCGAGCGTTTGGTTTCTTTGCGCTGGGAGGCGCCGTCTTCCTGGTCCTGATCGTCGCCATCCTGCGCGGCCGACCGCGCGACTGAATTCACCTGCCCCGTCCGTCGATCCGCGTGCACCGCGACCGGGGCCGGTGGCCCCACCGGAGAACACGATGCACGAGCTCAAGATCAACATGCAGCGCCTTCAGCAGGACATCAACGAACTGGGGCAGATCGGTCGCGATGCCGATCGGGGGCTGCACCGCCGTGCCTTCAGCGAGGGCGATCGCGCCGGACGCGAGTGGTTTCGCAGCCGGCTCGAGGCCGCAGGACTGGATGTCTGGCAGGACGGTGCCGCCAACCTTCATGGCCGGCTCGACTACGACGGCAAGCGCCCGGTGGTTGCCATGGGTTCGCATCTCGATACCGTCCCCGGCGGCGGCCCACTGGATGGTGCCCTGGGCGTACTGATCGGGCTGGAGGTGCTGCGCACGGCCAAGGAACACGAAGTCGACCTGCAGTATCCCCTGGAGGTCATCGACTTCACCGACGAGGAGGGCCGTTTCGGCGGCATGTTCGGCTCGCAGGCGATGGCCGGCAAGCTGACCCCTGAAAGCATCAGTCATGCCCGGGATCTCGAGGGCATCACACTGGTCGAGGCGATGGCGGACTGGGGGCTTGATGCCGACGATGCACTGAACGCCCGTCGCGATCCGCACACGTTGCATGCCTTCATCGAGACCCATATCGAGCAGGGCCCGGTACTGGATCGCCGCGGCCTGAGCGTGGGGGTGGTCGAGGCCATTACCGGGCTGTTCAAGTGGGAGGTACGCCTGAAGGGGCAGCCGAACCATGCGGGCACCACGCCGATGGACATGCGCATCGACGCCTTCCAGGGGCTGGCCGAGTTTGGCGGCGAGATCAATCGCCTGCTGGAGGAGCACGGCAGCCCGAACTCGCGCGCCACAATTGGCCGTGTGGAGCTTTCGCCGGGTGCGGCGAATACGGTACCGGGCGCGGCAACGTTCTCCTTCGAGGTGCGCGACACCGACGAGAAGGTGCTGACCGCACTGGCCCACGCGGCCCGGCGTACCTTGTCGAGTCTCGCGCGCCGCCGCGATCTGATGTTCGAGTTCGATGTGCTCTCCGAGATCGACCCGGTGCGCTGCGATCCAGGGGTCGTGCAGACCATCGAGATGACGGCGGAGCGCATGGGCCTGGAATACCTGACCATGCCGAGCGGGGCTGCGCACGACACGCAGAGCATGAGCGCGATCACGCGCACGGGCATGATTTTTGTGCCGAGCCTGCAGGGTCGTAGCCATTCCGCGGCGGAATGGACAAACTGGGAGGACATCGAGACCGGCGCCAACCTGACGCTGCAAAGCGTCCTGGCCCTGGCCGCCCGTTCGTGACCGTCTACCATCACCGCGATCCAAGGACAGCCCGGTATGGCCAATAACGACAACGTCTCCCAGATCACCGACTACGACGCCCTGGATCCGCTGCGCGAGCAGTACCAGGAGAGCCTGATCACGACCCCGGTCCTGCGCCAGGAGCTGCGCGAGCATCACGTCGCCCTGCTGTGTATCGACCTGCAGTACCTGGACGCCGCGCGCGGCCACGGCGTGTTTGCCGACTCGGTGCAGTCGGGGGTCCCGCCCGAGGCACAGGAGTACTACTTCAACCGCCTGGAGCAGACGGTGCTCCCGAACGTGCGTCGGCTGCAGGATGCGTTTCGCGAGCAGGGCCTGGAGGTGATCCACACACGCATCCGTTCGCTGACCCACGACGGCCGCGACCGCAGCCCGGGGCACAAGCGTCTGGGGCTGCATGCCGCGCCCGGCTCCAAGGACGCGGAGTTCGTCGAGCAGGTGGCGCCGGTGGGCGACGAGATTGTGCTGGACAAGACCGCCAGCGGGGTCTTCAACTCGACCAACCTGCACTACATCCTGCGCAACCTGAACATATCGGCCCTGTTCATCGTCGGCGTCTATTCCAACGAGTGCGTATCCACGGCGGTGCGCGATGCCTGTGATCTGGGCTTCTATGTCACGCTGATGGACGACGCCACCGCGACGGTGACCCCGGAGATGCAGAAGGCGACGATCACCACCATCAAGGACCGCTACGCCCGCGTGATGACCACCGACGAGGCGATCCGCGAGATCAAGAAGGTGAAGGAGGCCTCGTGACCGGCCTCGACGCCCCGATCCTCCCGACCTCCATCGCCTGGGGGCTGCTGATTGCGTTCAGCATCCTCTGGGTGTTGCTCGGCTGGTGGCTGGGTCGTCGCAACCGAACCGCCGAGGACCACATGCTGGCCGGGCGCAACGTGGGGCTGGCGCTGGCCACCGCGACCGCGATGGCCACCTGGGTCACCGCCAATACCACGATGACCGCCCCGCAGCTGGCGCTGCAGCTGGGCGTCTGGGGCATGCTCGGCTACTCGATGGGGGCGCTGGGCCTGATCCTGTTCGCGCCGCTGGCGCGGCGCATCCGCGAGCTGATGCCGGGCGGGTTCACCTCCGGGGACTTTATCCGGCTGCGGTTTGGCACCTTTACCTGGCGGGTATTCCTGGTGGTCTCGCTGATCTATGCCTTTGGCTGGCTGGTCTCGATGGCCATGGCCGGTGGCGTACTGATCAATGCCCTCGCCGGGATCGACTATCGCGTGGGCATGAGCGTGATCCTGACGGTCTGCGTGATCTATACCCTGCTGGGCGGTCTGCGCGCTGTCATCGGGACCGACTTCATCCAGACCATCATCATCATCGCCGGTGCGGCGTTCATCGCCTGGCTGACCATCGACCGGGTCGGCTTCGAGGCGATCCACTTCAACCTGATGGAAGAGCGCCCGGAACTGCTGAGCCTGCTGTTCCCGGCCGCGATCATGTTCCTGTTCAATAACCTGCTGTTCGGGGTCGGCGAGATCTTCCACTCCAACGTCTGGTGGTCGCGCGCGTTCGCCTTCGGCCGCAACGTCGGCTTTCGTGCCTACCTGCTGGGCGGATTGCTGTGGCTGCCGATCCCGATCGTCGCCGGCTTCGTCGCCCTGGCCACGCCGGCGCTGGGCATCAACGTGCCCGCCGCGGACATGGTCGGGCCGCTGGTCGCGGCCGAGGTGCTCGGCCTGACCGGCGCGATCGTGGTCTTCATCGTGGTCTTCGCCGCACTGGCCTCGAGCCTCGATTCGCTGCTGGCGGCGACCTCGGACCTGGTCACCCGCGACATCTACCGCGGTCACATCCGTCCGCAGGCCAGCGAGCAGAGCCAGTTCCGTGCGACCAAGGTGATCGTCGTGCTCCTGGGGCTGCTGACCTGGCTGGCCGCGAGCTATCGCGGCGAGTTGCCGATCATCGGCTCGCTGGCCGAGCTGTTGTACTTCACCGGTGCGTTCGTGGCATCCGCGATCTGGCCAATCGTCGCCGGGCTGTACTGGCGGCGGGCGAACCCTCATGGCGCGGCCTGGTCGATGATATTGGGGTCGGGCATCGGACTGGCCAGCTATTTCCTGATCGGCTTTTATGTCGCGGCACTGGTGGGCGCGGCCGTCTCCCTGGCCGTGATGGTGCTGAGTACCTGGCTGGCGCCCCGGTCGTTTGACTGGGATCGTCTGTCCCGCGATGCCTCGACCGAGGAGGTCCCGACCGCATGATGATCTCGAGTACCGCCTTGTCAGTGATTGTCGTGGTTGCCACGCTGGTGGCCAGCCTGACCCCGATCCTGCTGCTGGCCCTGTTTATTCGCGACTGGAAAAAAGGATGCCTCTGGTGAACTACACCGAAGATCCCCTGCACGTGCTCCACCCGAAAGACGGCGCCGCCGGTACCGATCGGCCGAAGGCCTTGCTGGCTGCGGTAGAAGAGGATCCGGACCCGCTGCTGAAGCTGGCGGCCGCGCATGTCGTCTCCAGTCAGCAGTTCTCGCGCGAGGAGCTGCTGCAACTCTTTCGTCTGGCGGCGCAATACGAGACGACACCGGCACTCATGCACCTGCCCCTGGCGGGCAAGATCCTGATCAGCGCGTTCTACGAGCCGTCCACGCGCACCCGGCTCTCGTTCGAGAGCGCCTGGCACCGCCTCGGCGGGGCGGTGATGTCGATCACCGACCCCAAGAGCACCGGCATCGCCAAGGGCGAGTCGCTGGCGGACATCGCCGAGATGTTCAACAACTACGGCGATGTTCTGGTGCTGCGCTCCTCCGATGGCGAGGCGGCGCACAACATGCTGGAGAACCTGCGGATCCCGCTGGTCAACGCCGGCAACGGGATCGACGAGCACCCGACCCAGGCGCTGGCGGACGTCTACACCCTGGCCAAGTGGCGCCCGGAGCTGTTCACCGGCCCGGTGGCGCCGGAGGACCGCATCAAGGTCGGTATCATCGGGGTGCCCTCGCGCATGCGCACGGTGCGTTCGCTGCTGCGCCTGCTAAGCCTGTTCCCGGAGGCCATCGAAGAGGTCGTGATCATCTCGCGCGAGGACGAGAACTTTGACCCGGGTCAGCGCGAGGAGTTGGAAGAGGCCGGCCTGAAGCTGCGCGTGGTGCACGAACTGGACCCGCTGCTGCCGGAGCTGGACGTCGTCTACATCAACGCCATTGCCTGGGTGGGGGATACGTTCGAGTCCATGGGCGAGGGCCTGAAGCTGGATCGCAACTCCCCGCTCAAGAAGGGCGCGGTCATCCTGCACCCGCTGGCACGCGGTGACGAGCTGTCCACGGACCTCGACGACACCCCGCACAACTGGTACTTCGCCCAGGCCCGCGGGGCGGTGTTCGTGCGCATGGCGCTGCTGACCAGCGTGGTGCGTCGCATCAGCCAGGTCATGGATACGCCGGAAGGCTGAGCCCGGGCTGCAACTGAACCGCGAGCGGCGCGGCGCGTCGGGTTCGCCCGGGCTGCGCCCCGCTCGCCGAGAACGAATAACCAAGGAGACATGCCATGTGTGGCATCGCCGGAATCTTCAACGCCGACCCGAACCGGAAGGTCGACCCGCAAACCCTGGTCAACATGGCCGCGATCCAGTACCACCGTGGCCCCGATGGCTTCGGCTACAAGACGCTGGATGATCGCGGGGTGGGCTTCTCGCACGCCCGGCTGTCGATCATCGACCTGGACGAGAACCGCGGCCGCCAGCCGTTCTCCATGCCCGACGGGTCGATCATGACCGCGGTTAACGGCGAGCTGTACGACTACAAGCGCATCCGTACCGACCTGACCTCGCGCGGGGTGAAGTTCCGCACCAAGAGCGACTCCGAGATGGTCATGCACCTGTACCAGCGCGAGGGCCTGGAGGACGCGCTCAGGCACTTCCGCGGCGAGTTCGCGATCTCGTTGTATGACCGCGAGCATGACCGCCTGATCCTGATCCGCGATCGCTTCGGCATCAAGCCGCTGTACTTCACCGAGGCCAACGGCAGCTTCGTGTTCGGCTCCGAGCTGAAGGTGCTGTTCGCCAACCCCGACGTCCCGCGCCAGTTCGCCGACGACGGCCTGTACCACCAGCTGATGCAGACCATGGTCCCGGGCACCACCGCCTTCGAGGGCATCCAGCAGGTGAAGCCCGGCCACATGGTCATTGTCGAACGCGCCCATGGCAGGCTGAAGGTGCGCCAGGAAAAGTACTGGGACATGGACTTCCCGCTGGCCTCCGAGCGCCCGCCCGAGGAAGACACCGACGAGAACTACTGGATCGAGGGGGTGCGCGAACAGCTGATGGAGGCCGTCCAGCTGCGCCTGGAGGCCGACGTGCCGGTCGCCTGCTACCTCTCCGGCGGGATCGACTCCTGCATCACCCTGGGCCTGGCCTCGGCCAGCCAGCAGTCGCCGGTCAAGGCCTTCACCATCGGCTTCGACAACGACGACTACGACGAGACCGCGATCGCCCGCGAGATGGCCGAGAGCGTCGGTGCCGACCAGGACATCCTGCGGCTGGATGCCGACCACCTCTACGACAACTTCGAAGAGGCCCTGTGGCACGCCGAGCGCACCATCTACAACACGCTGGGGGTGGCCAAGCTGCTGATGAGCCGCCACGTGAACGAGGCGGGCTACAAGGTGGTGGTCACCGGCGAGGGCTCGGACGAGCTGTTCGGTGGCTACCCGGCGTTTCGCCGCGACATGTTCCTGCACGGACTGGACACCCTGCCGGAGGCCGACCGCGCCGCCTGGCAGCAGATGCTGAACGAGTCCAACGAGCTGTTCTCCGGCGCGATGCTGGCCGAGGACGAGGTCGATGACCCCGAGTTCACGAAGATGATGGGCTTTACCCCGTCCTGTCTGCAGCCCTGGCTGGCGGCAGCCGAGCACGTGCCCGGCCTGCTGGCGCCGGAGCGCCGCGAGCGCATGCAGGGCTATCAGCCCGGCAAGGCGATCGCCAACGCCCTGGACGACGACATGCTGGACGGACGCCATCCGCTGGACAAGGCCCAGTATGTCTGGATCAAGACCATGCTGGAGGGGCAGATCCTGACCTGGGGTGGCGACCGCATGGACATGGCCAACTCCATGGAGGCGCGCCCGCCGTTTCTCGACCACCACCTGGCCGAATTCTGTACCCAACTGCCCCCCACGATGCGTATCAAGGGCCGCACGGAGAAATACGTGCTGCGCGAATCGATGAAGGGCCTGCTGCCGAAGGTGCTCTACGAGCGCGAGAAGTTCGCGTTCATGGCCCCGCCGGCGCATACCGACCCGGTCAAGTGGGCGGCGATGAAGGCCCTGGCCGATCGCTACCTGTCGCTGGAGAAGGTGGCCGAGGCCGGCCTGCTGGATCCCGAGGGCGTGCGTCGCGTGTTCGAGCTGCACGAGGACGAGACCACCCCGGCGGCCACCCAGGTCCAGCTGGATGCGGTGATCAACCACATGATCGGGGTGCAGGTGCTGCACGAGAAGTTCGTCGCCACCGATATCCCGGCGCTGGCCCGCCAGAAGGCCGACGAGTTCGGCTGGCGCCCGTAAGCTGACGGTTCGGCCACGAGCGCGCAGCCGTCCGTGTGCAGGCCCTCTCCCTGTGAGGGCCCAGCGGAGATCGGGGCGCAACCAGTCCCGTATGGTCAGGCACCAGACCGGGCTCCCTCTTCTCAGAAGATCATGAGCCGGGCCCGGTTCCCCGGGTTCCGCCATCGTGCTCTGGGTGTGTATAAGCGACCCTGCCCATCAGCAGCACAGGCGAGCCCGATGGGGCAATATGCCCCATCGGGATTGATTGGGGTGTGGCAAAACGCCCCTTTCCTATCAGTAACTTGTTGATTTATATTAAGTCCATCTGGTTGGTGTGGATTCTGCATCGGTCTGGACGAAGCGAAAGGCTTCGATTGTCCAAGTACCGATGGAGGTACGCATACTATGAGCAACCAATCCTGCAAACCGCTCTTTCCCGGGATGCTGGTCGGAGCCATCGCTCTGGCCATAGCGCCCTTTTCGACTGCACAGGCCGACCCCGTCTGGCCGGATGTGATGATTCACCTCCACGGGGACGGCGAGGCCAATATCGTCGACATCGAGACCGACCGTGTTGCGGCGAAGCTGGAGACCTGTCCCGGCGGCACTCTGGGCAGCACCACGCCGGATGCCAGCAAGGTCTATGTCAGCTGTGCCGGTGAAGGCGAAACCGATGTGGTGGTCATCGACCTGAACGAGCTTGAGGTCAGCGGGCGCATCGCGACCGGGAATCGTCCCAAGCATGGTCTGGTCAGTCCGGATGGCCGCATGGTTGGCGTCGACCACTGGGCGCTGAGCGATGGCAAGCTGCGCATCACCTTCCTGGATACGGAGAGTGACGAGATCAAGAAGAAGCTGGACATCGAGGTTCAGGGTGAACCCGATGGCGTGACCTCCATGCATAACGCGTGGAGTGCAGGCAGCCGCTACTTCTTCACGGTGGACCGTGTCGACAACCGGATGGTGATCGTGGACACGCAGGACTGGAGCACCGACAAGGTGGACTCGCCCAGCGCACCGCATTATCCGGTCCCGAGCCCGAACGGGGAGGAACTCTGGCTCGTTCACGAGGGCGATGACGAGCACGGGCCCGGTGTCGTGATCTTCGATCTCACCCAGGACGGTTATCCGGAGCTTACCCGGCTGTCAATGCCGCTGACAGGCGAGGAAGTCGAGGAGGCGCACCACGGCAACTTCACCCAGGACGGCAGCCTGTTCATGGTCCTGAACCGCGGCCCGGGCGGGGACGCCAGGGGGCGCGAGGTGGCGTTCTTCGACGCGGAAAGCAAGGAGCTCGTCCACCGGGTGACCACCGCGAGCAATGGCGTGGGACATTCCTACAATAGCCCCGATGGCCGTCACGTTGTTGTGACCAACTACGGCAACAATGTGATCACCGTCATTGACCTCGAGGAGATGCGCACGGTGGCGGACCTGACCATTGGGGAAGGGCGCATGGGACATGTCGCCTTCACCGAAGACGGTCGCTACGGCTATGTCTCCAACGCGGGGGACGGCAATCTTCACAAGGTCGATATGGAGACCTTTGAAGTGGTCCGCGAGATCGAGACGGGGGGTCGCTCGGGTGGCGGCCAGGTCCTGAATGTCTGGACTAACGTCTTCGAGGAGCTGCCTCGGTAGCGCCCGGCTCCCGCAGCCTGCGCAAGAATGGGGTGCCGGAAAGGCCTTTCCGGCACCCCTTCTTTTCCCGCGTCTTCGGCCGCCGAGGAATCGCTGAACGTGGCTCAGGCGTCGATCATCGGGTGTGGCCCCTGTTGCGTACCCCGTTCCTGGCGCAGAGGCAGCCGAATCCGCACCTGTCCTCCGGGTCCCGGACCGAGTTCGATATCCCCATTGTGCGCGCGGACCACCCGCAGCACGCTGGCCAGCCCCAGGCCCGTTCCACCCTGCTTCGTGGTGAAGAACGGCTCGAACACCTGCTCGCGTTCGTTACTGGCGAACCCGGGGCCGTCGTCTAGGACCTCGATCCGGCAATCGTCGGGCGTTTCTGCGATCCGCACGCGAATGGAGCCTTCCGGCGACGCCTGGGCGGCGTTGTCAATGAGGTTGTCCAGCATTTGCTCGGTCAAGACCGGATCCAGTTCCACGGTTGTCTGGGCACCAACCGCCTCGGGCTCGAGGTCAATGGGGATCTGCCAGCGTCGGGCCTGGCGCGTCACGATCCCTGCGACCAGGGCATGCAGGTCGACCTGCTGGAGCCGGGGGGTGACGGGCCGCCCGTATTCCAGCAGTTCCTGGACCGTGCGCGAGCAGCGTTCGGTGTGATGGTCAATCATGTCGACCATTTCGCGCTGTTGCTCGCTCAGCGTACCGTCGCGCTGCAGGGTCGCCGTTACACTGCTGATCACGGTCAGTGGGTTGTTGATGTCGTGCGCCACCCGGGCGGCCACTCGTCCGATCGCGGAAAGCTGCTCCTGATGCTGCATGCGGCGCTCAACGTCGCGCAGACGAGCCAGGTCCTGAGACATCTCGTTGAAGGCTTGCACCAGGCGGGAGAACTCGCCGGAGCGCCGTGGCAACGGTGCCTGATAGCCAAACTCCCCGCGGGCGATGCGCCCCAGATGCTCGACAAGTGCCCCGACCGGGCGCAGCTGGATACGCAGTACCACCACCAGCGCAAAGGCCAGCAGGACGGCAGCTATCGCCAGGGTGATCGTGAGCAGGGTCTTGACCTCGTCGAGCGCGCGCGCAACCGTATCCGGCGCCCGGACGTCCAGGGCTGCTTGCGAGGGATCCGGATCGCCGGTCAGTTCGATCCGCCGGGTATCGGACCCCACCGAAGTACCAGCGGCACGATCGATGCGTGCCGAGTGCGTTTCGCGCAGGGAGGTCACCAGTTCCTCAAGCGGGGTGGCCGTTACCAGCCAGGCGATATCCACGTTATTGTGTTCGATCGGGGCCTGGGCGACGAGCCAGAATGCGCCTTCCTCGAACACCACGGAGGCACCCGCGCCGTCGGCATGTGGAACGAAGGCCGTGGAGTCGGAGGGGCGGCTGGACGCGATCTCGCGCTTGTCGCTCGCCGCCCAGAGGGCTACGCGCTTGAGCTCGAATGCATCGGCCTGCCGGCTTACTGCTGCCGCCGGGTGATGCCGTTCACCTTCCAGATAGAGGTGATAGTAGGTGCTGTTGATCAGGTCGGCGTCTCGGGCCAACAGTCCGGTCAGGCTGGATAGGCGCCGGAGTTCTTCCTGGATGCGTCCATCGACTTGATCCGCCAGTCGGTCAAGCCGTTCCTGGTGCAGGTCATCAAACTGGCGGCTCACGACCTGATCAATGCCCAGGAACAGGGCGCTGTGGATGATCGCGGTGACCGTAATGACCCCCAGGATCACGCGGATCAGCAGCGATCGCCGGCGTGTGGGCCGGCCGCCTTTGCCGCCAGTGATCATCGACCATCGGCCGCGAATGACGCCTTCCGCCATAGTCAGTCCTCACCGCCCGGGTGCTTGCCGGGCAGGCCCTGCGTTGTCTGAATCTCGTATTGCGTCACCAGGCGGCTCGCTCACTGACGCAAGCTTGACTCATGGAGTCAGATCGGTTGCGGAAGGCGATACCCAGCCTCTTGTGCGGATACCGGAATCAGCCTGCGGGCGACGACGGACTGCCCGGCAGGGCTGTACAGGTAGTCGAAGAACGGGCGCATCACCGCTTCCTGCCACCGATCCGACACTACCGCCAGCGGCCCATACAGGGGGTAGTCGCCAGCCTGAACTGCGGCCGCGGACGGGTCCACACCATCGATTTTCAGGCTGCGGAGTTCCCCGCGCTCGACGCGATCGGCCGCGAACACCCAGCTCACCACCGCGATCGAGGACTCGAAGCGCGCCAGGGTGTCGGTCAGGTGCTCGTCGGTGTCGATACTCATGCCACGGGGGGACCACTGCTGTGCGTTATCGAACAGAACGTCACGAACCGGCTCGCGGTAGTCCGGACAGTGATCGCGGTAGAGAACCGCGATTGGGCGGTCCGGCCCGCCCACTTCCGACCAGCGTCGAATGCGGCCCCCCATGATCGCCTTCAAGTCATCCATCGATAGCCCGTCGATCCCGACTTTGGGGTGCGTTACCACGACCTTCAGGTCCCGGGCGACCAGCAAGTGGAAGAAATCGCGAGCCCTTGTCTCTTCCACCGGGCAGCAGAGCCCGCCCAGGTGGGCCGTACGGTGCTGAACCGCCCCGATGCCATCATCGCATCCGCCGCCGTAGACCACGAACGGACGACCGGTGTCGTCGCGATAGTGCTCGGCCAGTTCGCGGAACGCGCCGTAGGTCAGGAGATGGGTACCCTGGTAGACCAGCTCGCGATCCGTGCGATGATCGACAGGCTGGGGCGCGCCCTGCGAGCCGGCGCAATTGCATCCGCCCTGAGCCAGTCCGGCCTGCCAGTCGGCGGTTTCGGGACTCAGCGCGCGCGCGATGCCATGTCCCAGCAGCGGCCCGAGTACGGCTACGGCAGCCGCATTGCGGATGAACACGCGACGATTCATGCATAGACTCTTTTCAAGCTTGGACTTTTGTTCTACACCGTTTCCCAGTCGCACGTCCAACCCAACCCGGAACCCCGATGCCTGAATCCCCGCCCAATCTTTTCAAGGAATCAACGTCCGCAGCGCCCATCCATCATGGGGATACGGACCGGCCGATCCGGGTGCTGGTACTCGAGGACGAGCCCGATGTAGCCCGCATGCTGAGCTGGGCGATCAAGGACAGCGGGCGCTACGAGGTGACGCTGAACAGCGATGCGTCTGATCTCGAGGACTCGCTGGCGGAGGTGGAGCCGGATCTGGTCCTGACCGATCTCATGATGCCGGGTCGCGATGGCTTCGACGTGATCCAGACCGTCAAGGAGCGCGACCCCGACCTCCCGGTGGTCGTTATCAGTGCCTATGCCAGCCTGGAAAACGCGGTCGAAGCCGTGCGCATGGGTGCCTTCGACTTTCTCCCGAAACCGTTTCGGCCCGAGAACATCGAGCTGATGCTGGCAAAGGTGCAGCGCACCCATGACTTGCGACTGCGTGCTGACCGCGCCACCCGCTCGGCCCAGTCCTGCGACCCCTGCCTGAGTGCGTTGCGCGGTTCCAGCCCGATCATGCAGCGCTTGCGCGAATGGATCCTCAAAGTCCGCGACACCCAGGCCAATGTCGTGATTGAAGGCGAGAGCGGGACCGGCAAGGAACTCGTGGCGCAGGCGTTACATGCAGGTCGCGGGCCCTTCGTCGCGATTAATGTGGCCGCGATTCCCCAGGACCTGGCCGAGGCAGAGTTGTTTGGCTATCGACGCGGCGCATTCACCGGGGCCGACCGCGATCATCCGGGGTTGCTGGTCGAGGCCTCCGGCGGCGTACTGTTCCTCGACGAAATCAACGCCATGCCCCTGGGCCTTCAGGCCAAGCTGTTACGGACCCTCCAGAACCGCAGCGTGCGTGCGCTCGGCTGCACCGAGGATCGCCCACTGGATTTCCGGCTGGTTACCGCCACCAACCAGCCGCTGGAACAGGCGGTCGAGGAGGGCACCTTCCGGCGCGACCTGTTCCACCGGATCAATGTCCTCGGCGTGCAGCTGCCGCCACTGCGGGATCGCACGGAAGACATCCCCGAGCTGGCCGAGAGCTTCGTGCAGCGCTATGCCCGCACCCACGGACGACCGGTAGTGCGGCGCCTTGCCCCGGAGGCCATCAGCGCCCTGCTCGGCTATGAGTGGCCGGGCAATGTCCGGGAACTGGAGAACTTCATCGAACAGGCCGTGATCCTGTGCCCCGACGGGCTGACCAGCCTGCCGCTGGGCGTGTTTCCCGATGCCATTGGCGGCGGGGGCTGGCGGGCCGGCGCGGAGCCCGGTCTGCCCGACCCCGGCGATACGGGTGCAACGCTGGCCGCCGTCGAGCGCCGCTACATCGAGGCGGTGCTCCGCGAGACCGGCAACAACAAGGCCCAAGCCGCCCGGGTGCTGGGCATCGACTACAAGACCCTGCTGCGCAAGCTCGCCGCGTGGAAGGACGATCCGCGTGGCGTTTCCCCGAAGGACCCGTTCGAACCACCGCTCTGAGATTGTGCGGACCCGGGCTTTCGGGTCTGGAATCTCTTGCGTATGTGATGGGTGGGCCACCGTACGGATGGCGCCCCGCCTATGGGGCATTTTGCCCCAGGCGCCCACCATGGGCACGGGCTAAACGCCCCGAATGCCGTCCGCGCTTTCCTCTTCCGACCGCATTCTCACTGGATTTCGTTGATTGGCACGCGCCCTGCAATGGGGACGCTGGGCCGGGCGCCGCGTCCGTGCGTCATGCGGGCCCAGACGAAACCAAAAACAACAGGAGAAACCCACCATGATGAGGAGCGCGCTGTTTCTGGCCGGCAGTCTGACAATGCTGGCCGTGCCATTCGCCGTAGCCGATTCGCCAGACTCGATTGCGGGACTTCCGGGCAATGCACTGATCGATGAGGGCTTTGACGTAAAAACGGCCTGGCCCTACCCGACCGAAAACGCCGGGACCTATGAACTGCGGGAGCACGGGCGTGATCTGCGCCAGTGGCTGACCCTCAGCTATGACGATCACCGCGGTGTGCCGGAGCCGACCGAGGTCGAGTTCGAGGGCCCGGTGGACGGAGATTCGGAGCGTGGCGAGGAGATCTTCAAGACGACCGCCGAGGGCAACTGCGTAGCCTGCCATCACGTTGAAGGCGTCGCTCAGACCGGGTCGGTCGGACCGTCATTGGCGGATTACGCCGCCCGCGGCCTGCCTGACGAGTATACCTACCAGATGCTCTACGACGCGCGCGTTTTCTTCGAGGGAACGCTGATGCCGCCGTTCGGTGCCTTCAAGAACCTCACCGAACAGGAAATCCATGACGTGATGGCGTTTATGGCCACCCTCAAGTAATCCGGCATCGGAGGAACTCAGAATGAAACAAAAACAGATTGCGGTCGTTAGTGCAGCGGCGCTGACCCTCGCCCTCTCCGGGGCATGGATCGTTCAGGCTATCGCCGACGAAACCGTATACCGCGAATACCAGCCCATGCTGGACTATGGCGATGAGCCGCATGTGTCGGACGATCACACCGGGACCTACACGTACTGGAAGGACCGCGGGGCAGTTGATCCCGACATGGTCTCGTCCGAAAGCGAGCAGTGGAAGACCAACTGGAAATTCATGGATCCGCCGTTTGACCAGTCCTTCCACGGAGGGCATCTGGCCGAAGACCGTGGTGCCGACCTGTTCGCGGAACTCAACGGCAACGGCGACTTCGCAGCCTGTCTCGGAGCAGAGGACGGCGACCTCACCGGCCTGCGGGCCAACCATTACCCGCAGTTCAACGAAGAACTGGACCGGATCATGAACCTCGAGATGATGATCGAGCACTGCGCCGCCGAGCAGGGCAAGACGCTCAAGCATGGCAGCTACGACAATTCCGCGATCTCGGTTTATGTCTCGACCTACAGCAACGACATGCCCATTCGTATCGACGTCAGCGAAGGCGAGCTCAAGGAGGCCTACGAGCGAGGTCAGGAGCGCTTTCATCTACGCACCGGACGGATGAACATGGCGTGTGCAAGCTGCCATACGACAACAGCCGGTGAGCGTCTACGCGGGCAGGCGCTGACCACCCACTACGGTGATGCCTCCCACTGGCCCACCTACCGCACCAAGGATGAACTGCAATCCCTTCAGGTGCGTTTCACCGAGTGCAATCGCAATTCGGGAACGCAGCCCCTGGAGCTGGGGGCCGACGCCTACAACGACATCGAGGTCTTCCTGAACGCACTCAGCAACGGCTACGAGGTCGCCGTACCCAGCGCGCGCGACTGAACAAACCTCCTCGCAGGGAAGCCAGACCCCCTCACACGGGTCTTTATTTCGGGCCAGCCATCGTGCTGGCCCTTTTCTTTGCTGGCTGAAAGGCCATTTTATATGTGCCCGGCTACGCGAGGCGTGGGAGGGCTCAAGCCCCGTCACTTGCATTCCCGGCAACCGTCGATATGGGCTGGCGGTTCAGCCAACGGCCACCTCGAAAGAGGTTGCCAGGCCTTGTCCGCGCTCAATCCCAGCGGCTGCGGGCGTCCTGGTAAAAGCCGGGGTCGTCGCTGGTGGCGCCCTGCAGGGTGCAGACCGCCGCCGCGAACGCCAGCGCGCGTTCGAGGGTGGTCGGCCAGCCCCAGTCCTGTCGCATGCCGAGCAGGACGACACTGGCAAAGGCATCGCCGGCCCCGACCGCATCGCGTAGCTCGGGTAACGGCGGGGCCGGGGCGGCAAAGCGCTCGCCGTTGATGGTACGGATGCTCGCCCCGCCGGCCCCGGCGGTGACGACCAGGGCCTGACGGATGCCCGCCTGCTCGAGCAGGGCGGTCTCCGCCTCGTCGTCCGCAGCCCCGGGGACCAGGGTGGCCAGCTCGTCCTGGTTCAGCTTCACCACGTCGGCGTCCCGTATCAGGTCCAGCGTCGTGTCTCGCGTATACCAGGGGTCGCGCAGGTTCACGTCCACGAAGCGGTGCCCGGCGCGTTCGCGCAGGCGTGCCAGCAGGTCGTGATTCCCCCGGCGCAGGGCCAGTGTGCCGTGGTAGAGCAGTGGCGTGGAGGCGGGCAGCGCATCGGCCCAGGCTGCGGGTACGTCGTCGTAGGCCTGGTCTGGCACGATGGTGTAGCTGGGCTCGCCGTGGGCGAGTTCGACCCGGACCTCGCCGGTTGGGGCCGCGGGGTGTCGGTACAGCCCGCGGGTGTCCATGCCGATCGCCTCCATGCGGGCCTGCACCGCGGCGCCCGCTGGGTCGTTGCCTATGCCGCCGACGAAACAGACCGGCTCCCCGAGCTGATGCAGGTTCCAGGCGACATTGAACGGCGCTCCGCCCAGGACGCGCTGTCCATCGGGAAAGACATCGAACAGGACCTCGCCAAAGATCAGCTGGGGGGATGGCTCGGCAATCACAACGGCCTCCTATCAGGGAAATTCTCCCGGGGGATCAGGAAGGGTGTGGCTCGCGGTCGGCCCGCTCCACGCGATCGCGCCCGAGCTTCTTCGCCTGTAGCAGGGCGTGATCCGCGGCGTCGAAGATGGCCGCGGTGGACTGTCCGGCCGCGATCGGGGACATGCCCGCCGAGATCGTCACGCGCAGCCGCGTCTGGCCGGCGCGCACGATCAGCCGATCCACGGCCTCGCGGATCGAATCGGCGCGCCGCTGACAGGTGTCCGGGTCCGAGGTGAGGATCATCACGAACTCCTCGCCCCCGTAGCGGGCGACAAAATCCTCGCTGCGCACGCCCTCGGCGAGGATCTCCGCAACCGCCTTCAGGACCTTGTCCCCGGCGCTGTGGCCGTATGCGTCGTTGATTGCCTTGAAGCGGTCGATGTCCCAGACCAGCAGGCAGGCCGGTTGCTCCGGCCCCAGATCCTCGCGCAGTCCGTCCAGATAGTGCTCGAACGCACTGCGGTTGGGCAGCCCGGTCAGATTGTCGCGGTAGGCCTCGGCCCGCGCCTGATCCAGTCTCTTGCGCAGCGCATGGACCTGCGACTCCAGCGTACGACCCTTCGCCCGCAGCAGGCGGTTGCGTTCCAGGGCCTCGAGCAGGTCGTTCTCTTGCTGGTTGCGAAAGGTCGCCACATGTTCGACGACCCGATCCAGGCCCCGGGTAATCTCCTGGCGCAGGGTGCCGATGTCCTCGTGGTCATCCATGCGGCCTTTCATGGCCCGAACGTCGTCCGAGATGCCGTCGTGCAGGGTGGCAACCGAGGCGCGCGCCCGTTCGCTGCGCGCCTCGTCTTCCGACAGGGCCGAGTCGACATCCTCCAGGCGATGCCAGATCTCTCCCACGACCTCGGAGAGTTCCTCGCGCTCGTGCATGGCGCGCTCGCACTTGTCGTGCAGCACCAGGAAGAGCTGCGAGAGCGTTCGTTCAATCTCGGAGCGATCGCGCCGCTCCGCAGCGCGGTGCAGGTCCTCCAGGCCGGGATCGAGGAAATCGAATCCGTTGAGTCCGCGGCGCACGACCTCCAGCATCGTGGTCGTCAGATCCTCGTGCTGATCCGAGCTGCGTACGGCGTCGGCCAGCTGGACACCGAGCCGATCCATCCTGGCGGAGTCGGGCGGGCGGGCCTCCACCGCACGGGACAGATCCTGAACCGCGCCCTCCAGGGTGGGCACGCGGGCCCCGACCACCGCCAGTGCCCGCAGCGCCACACGTCTCAGTGCGTCCTGCTGGGCCTGTTCGCGCTCGAGGCGCCGCTCGAGGTCGATGATGGTCCTGCGCATCTCGCTGGCGGACATGGGGCTCCCGGAAGGGCGTTGACGTGTGGGCGTGCGGCTCATTTAACCGCGTCCGCGACGCGGATGCCAGCCAAGGGGATCAGGCCGTGTGACGGGTACCGTGCAGCGACTGGGCGGCGGGGAGCTCGATCTCGATGCCGACCGGGAGGTGGTCGGACAGCGCCACGTTGTAGACCCGCATGTCGCTCACATGCAGGTCCGGGGTCAGCAGGATGTGGTCGAACACGAGCCGCGGATCCCAGGACGGGTAGGTCGCCGGGCAACTCATCGGCTCCATCAGTCCGGTACGGGCAACCAGGCGGCGGATCTCGAGGCTGTCCTGCTGGCAGTTGAGGTCCCCCATGACCACGGCGTGGCGTTCCGACTGGATCCGCTCGGCGACATAGTCCAGCTGGGCCTGGCGAGCACGCCGGCCCAGGGCCAGATGCAGCAGGAACAGCACCAGCTCCTCGCCGTTATCCATCGCGTAGCGGGCCTCGATGGCCCCGCGGCCCGGCAGTGGCCCGGGAAGCCGGTGCATTTCCACCTTTTCGGGTTCGAGGCGGGTGAACAGGGCGAGCGAGTGCTTGGCAAACTGGCCCAGATTGCGGTTGATCCGGTTGTAGGTGTGCGGGAAGCGAGCCTTCTCCGACAGGTAGGACGCCAGGTCGACGAAGCTGGAGCGCAGGCTCCCACCGTCGAGCTCCTGCACGCCGACGATGTCGAAATCCGCGATGAACCGCGCCACGCGGTCCAGATTGCCGATGCGGCCCTTGTAGGGCAGCACATGCTTCCAGGAGTTGGTGACGTAATGGTGCAGGCGGGAAGACGGGATCCCGACTTGCGCGTTAAAACTGAGCAGGCGCAAGCGCTGCGCACCCTGGTCGTGCTGGTAGGTCAGTCCGCGGGCCTCGGTCGAGGCCGGTTGCGCGCGGACCGGTTCGGCACTCTTGCCGCTGGCCGTGGCCGTCATACTGCTGTAGTTCCCCAAAACTGCGGGTTCGTTGCGCCCCGCCTCGCTAGAATGGACAAACCAGCTCGCCCAAACGTTCCGTCAGTTTCAGGTTTTCGCTGTAATCGACCGGGCAGTCGATGATCGTGACACCAGGTGACGCCAGGGCCTCGCGCAGGGCGGCCTCCAGGCTGTCGCCCGGTCCTACCCGCACGCCGCTGGCCCCGAACGAGCGCGCCAGCTGGACAAAGTCGGGATTGCCGAAGTCGACGAAGGCCTTGCGTCCGTACTCGCGTACCTGTTTCCACTCGATCAGGCCGTAGGCATTGTCGTTCCAGATCAGCACCACGAAGTTCTGGCCCAGCCGCACGGCCGTTTCCAGTTCCTGCACATTCATCAGGAAGCCGGCATCGCCGGTGACCGCGATCACCTGACGTTCGGGGTAGAGCGCAGCGGCCGCGATGGCCCCCGGCAGGGCGATGCCCATGCTGGCAAAGCCGTTCGAGATCAGGCAGGTGTTGGGCAGTTCGCAGCGGAACATGCGCGCCATCCAGAGCTTGTGCGCACCCACATCCGTAATCACCACCGCATCGAGCTCGGCCGCGGTGCGCAGATCCCAGATCAGCTTTTGCGGCTTCAGCGGGAACTGGGTGTCCTCGCGGTGCTCGTTCATGTCGTCGATCAGGCTCTGACGCAGCGGGCGCAGGATGGTCTCCTCGCGCGGATCGACCAGATCCATCAGCCGTGCGAGGCAGGTGTTGAGGTCACCGATGACCTCGGACGAGACGTTGTAGTGACCGTCGACCTCGGCCGGGGCGGAGTCGATGTGGATCAGTGTGCGGTCGCCGGTCGGGTGCCAGAGCTTCGGTGGATATTCCACCAGGTCGTAGCCGATACAGACGATGACGTCGGCCTTGTGAAAGCCGAAATTCACGAAATCCTGGCTTTGCAGGCCGACCGAGCCGAGCGCCAGGGGGTGACGAAACGGCAGCACGCCCTTGGCCATGAACGTGTTGGCCACCGGGATGTTCAGCGCGGACGCCAATTGCGACAGGGTGCCGCTGGCCCCCGAGCGGATTACGCCGTTGCCCGCCAGGATCAGCGGGTGTTCGGCCTCGTTGAGCAGCCGCGCCGCGGCTTCCAGTGAGGCGTCGGCGGGCACCGCCTCGGGTCCTGCATGGACCGGCAGTGGCCGATTGGGGCACGGCAGGGCGGCGACATTCTCGGGCAGCTCGATGAAGCTGGCACCGGGCTTGCCGCCCTCGGCCCACTTGAATGCCTTGCGCACGACCTCGGGGAGGATCTCGGGCTCGACCACACTCGAGCTGTACTTGGTGATCGGCTGGAACAGGCCCTTCAGGTCGAGGACCTGATGCGACTCCTTGTGCAGGCGGTGGGTGCTCGCCTGGCCCGCAATTGCGACCAGCGGGGCATGATCCATGTTGGCATCGGCGACACCGGTGATCAGGTTGGTCGCGCCCGGGCCGAGGGTGGCCAGGCAGACGCCGGCACGGCCGGACAGACGGCCATGGACGTCCGCCATGAAGGCTGCGCCCTGTTCATGGCGTGTGGTAACGAATTCGATGGGGGAGTCGGCCAGGGCGTCGAGAACGGCCATGTTCTCTTCCCCCGGCAGGCCGAACACGCGCTCGACCTCTTCCTGCTCCAGGCACTCGACGAGTCGCTGGGCGGTGGTGGCGGTCGTGCTCACGCGCGATGCCACCCGGCCGGCCGGGGCCTCCTGGACACGGGCGGGATCAGCCCCGGGCCCGTTCGATCAGGAAGTCGGCGACGTCGAGCATTTCCTCGTGGCTGCGCGTCATGCTGGCCGAGACCACGGCCTCGCCATCGATGACTAGTGTGGGGACGCCCTCGACGCCGTACTCCTGCACGTCCTGGCCCGCCTCGGTCACCTTGCGGCGAATCTCTTCGGAGCGCATGACCTCGCGGAACTCGTCGGCATCCAGCCCGCGCTGGTTGATAAAGCGCAGGATCGCGCTTTCCGAGCGCATCTCGCGGCCCTGGTCATGGATGGCGTCGTAGAACGCCTGGTGAACCTCGTCCAGGACATCCAGCTTCTGCGCGGTGTAGAAGACACGCGCATGCAGGGCCCAGACATCGTTCATTGGCGCAGGCAGATAGACAAACTCGATGTCGTCATCCAGCCCCTTCTGCCATTCCTGCACATAGGGCTCGAACGAATAGCAGTGGGGACAGCCATACCAGAAGACCTCGACCACCTGGATCTTGCCATCCTCCAGGCCGGTATCGACCGGGGGCTGGATCGTGCGGAAGTTCTGGCCGTCCCGGTATTCGCGAGCCAGGCCGGTGCCGGTTGCCAGGAGCAATCCGGCACCGCCGACGGCGCCCAGGAAATCACGACGCTTCATTTACAGCTCTCCGTAGGAATGCAGCCCGGACAGGAACATGTTCACGCCCAGGAAGGTGAAGGTGGTGACAAACAGGCCGATGATGGCCCACCAGGCCATGACCGGGCCGCGCCAGCCCTTGGTAAAGCGCATGTGCAGCCAGGAGGCATAGGTCAGCCACAGGATCAGGCTCCAGGTCTCCTTCGGGTCCCAGGTCCAGTAACCGCCCCAGGCCTCGGCCGCCCACATCGCGCCCAGTACGGTGGCGATGGTGAAGAAGGCGAAGCCGATCGCGATGGCCTTGTACATCACGCCGTCCAGGGCCTCCTTGCTGGGCAGGCGCTTGGTGATTGCCGCATCCGGCCGGGTACGCTCGAAACGGTGTTTGAACAAATAGGCCACACCCAGCATCGCGGCGATGGCAAAGCCGCCGTAGCCGACAAAGTTCGTCGGCACATGGATCTTCATCCACCAGCTGTTCAGCGCCGGCACCAGCGGTTCGATCTCGTGGGCCTGGCGGTCCCACATGTACCACAGCAGGAAGGTGACGGAGGCCGCGATGACCAGCATCACGAACGCACCCATGGTGCGCTGGCCGGTACGCTGCTCGTAGTACAGGTACATCAGCGTGGTCATCACCGCCAGCAGGATGAACACCTCGTAGAGGTTGGACACCGGGATGTAGCCCCAGCTGGGATCAGTCAGGTAGATCTCGCGCCAGCGCACCATCAGCGCCATCATGCCGGCGCCCGAGCCGATCCAGGCGAACGCCGCCCCAAGGCGGGACGGGAAGTCGGATTTGCTGAACAGGCCGAGGATGTAGGTCGCGGTGGCCATGTAGAGCATCACGCTCATCCACATGACGCCGGCCTGACCCGAACCGACATAGTTCAGCCAGAAGTTCGTGCTGCCACGCGCCAGGTCGTCGCCGTACAGCCAGACACCGAACAGGGAGAGGGCGGCGACGATGATGGAAAAGAGCTGCCAGGGGCGCCAGAACCAGCCCAGCCAGGCACTCATGCCGGCGGCCAGGATCAGGCCCCCGGTGTCGTAGCGATCCATCAGGTGGCCGTACTGCCAGTGGGCGATCACCGCAACCGCGAGCACCAGGGCAAAGTATGCCCAGTCGAGCGGCCGGATGCGCTGCAAGATACTGGGCCGTTCAAAATCCAGGGCCTCTTGGGGTACTGACATGGATCGCTCCTCCGACTGCTACCGGTTAGTCGTTTTTATTGGTTGATTCACGGTGACCATCATCGGAGCCGTTGGCCGGCTTCTGATCAATGATCCAGCGCTTAAGATGCGCGAAACGATTCTCGAATTCCACCTTGTGCCGGTTGCTGGTGCCGGCCATGGTCACGTGGGTCCCCTCGCCTTCTTCACGGCGTCGGGCGATGATCCACAGACGCTGATAGGACACGTAGAACATCAGGAAGATCCCGATGATCAGCATCACGCTGCCGGTGTACACGGTGCTTTCACCCGGGGCGCGCGCAATCTGCAGGCCCGAGGCTTCGCGGTGCTCGAAATCCGTCAGGTGGAAGAAGAACGGCGACTCGTACATGCTGATCGCGTTGATCGCGGAGACCGCGTCCTCCAGCCAGCGCTGCTCCTCTTCCTGGATCGAGACCACGCCCTCGTCCTCCAGAACCTCCATGTACAGGGCCTGCAGTCCGGCGTGGAGCACGCGCATCAGCAGTTCGCCGACCTGTTCGCGTTGTTCTTCCGGCACGCGGCGGTCGATTTCGGCGTGCACCGCCCCGTAGCCGCCCTCGGCGAACAGGCGCATGAGTTCGGCGGTCGTCTGGGCGATAGCGGCCCCGGACGGGTCCTCGGCCGCGACTTCGCGCGCAATGGAGTTGCGCACATCCGCGTTGTGCAGCATCGCCAGATAGGTTCGGAAGCGGTCCAGCGAGTCATCGGCGTCGGCCGGCAGGAACAGATAGTGGAACTCGTCGCCCGGGCTCTCGCGCACGCCACTCAGGAAATACATCGCGCCTTCCTGGAGAGCCGGCCGCATGTAATTGCGGTAGTACAGGCCGTGGCCGGTACGGTCCATCAGGCGGAAATCGAAGGCGGGACCAAGGTGCCGGTTTTCCCGCTGCCCTTCCTCGTTCAGGAGCGGTACGACGTTTTCGTCCCGGAAGTCGATGAACTCGATGGTTCGTGTGTCCCCCTGCGGCGTCGGGACCTCCTGCTCCTGGAATACGCGGCCCGGAACATCCAGTGAGCGCAGCGCCTCCGCTCCCAGCGGGATGGCCTCGATATCCAGCTTGGTCCCGCCGTCGGCAAAGCTCGCCTGGTAGATGGCGTAGCCTTTGTAGATCAGCGGGTGGTTGACCGAAATGGTGTGACGCAGGGGTTCGTCGCGCTCCGGATCATGAATGACCAGATCGGATTCGAAGGAGCTCTCCGCACCGGTCGAGAAGCGTTCGATGCGGAACTCTTCCAGCTCGATGCGAAACGGCAGCTGCTGGACGAAGTAGCCCTCGCGCATGGGCAGGAACACCACATCCGCGGAGGATCCCTCGGGGATCTCGACCATGCCGCGGAACGACGGGTTGGAGACCGGTACCCAGGCGGATTCCGGTACTTCGGACACGGGGACACTGCGGGTCTCGATTTCGATATTGCCCAGCCACTCGTTGAGCTTGAGCAGGGTCTGCCCGTCCACCAGGGCGCCTACACAGATCACCACGATCCCCACGTGGGTCAGCAGGTAGCCCAGGCGATTCCAGCGGCCTTTCATGGCAGCGATCACGGTCTGCCCGTCAGATTCCTTCTCGCGTGCCTTGAAGCCCTGGGCCTTCAGTACGCGCCGGGCATGATCAACGAACTCTTCCTGGGGCTGGTCCAGCTCCCCGGTTGCACTGGAGTGGAACGAGCGCAGGGACTTTTCCTTCACCTGCAGGTTGTAACGCCGCAGGTCCTTGAGGATCCCCGGGCTTTGCCGATAGACGCAGAAGGAGGTCGATAGCACCAGGAAGGTGACGATCAGCAGGAACCAGGTGGCGGAATAGACCTGATAAAGACCCATGCCGGCAAAGATCTCGTGCCAGAACGGGCCATAGTCGATGAGATACTCGGTGTAGGGCTCGTTTTGCACGAGCACGGTGCCGATCACGGAGGCGATGGCCAGCGCCACCAGCAGGGTGATCGCCAGGTTCATCGACCCCATGAACTCGACGAGGATGCGGCTGCGCCGCGGAGCACGGGTTGATTTGCTGCGGGCAGTGGCCGCGGGGGCGGAGCCCGCCACCTGTTCGTTATTCGACATGCTGAAACCTGCGTTAGCCTTCGCGACTATGCGAAGCACCCCTGTCGGAGTTCAATTTCCTAGACAAACTGCACGGAAGTTTCGTGCAATCCCTGTTATCAGAGGTGGTGGCCTCTGAGATCCGCTCTGTGTGACGCGACAGCCCCCGGCGCCATTCCCGGCGTCGGACAGTTTTGCATGTCCCGAGCAGCAAAAAGGGGCGGCCATGGCCGCCCCTTCCCTGGGAGGTTCTGCCGCCGAGACTGCGCGGCGCTCCGGCATGATCAGTCGGATGACAGCCCGGCCATGTACTGCGATACGGCCTCGATGTCCTCGTCGGACATGCGCTGAACCACGTTGCGCATCATGCGTCCGGCGTCGTTCGAGCGCTCGCCGTCGCGGAACTTGCGCAGCTGGTCCGCACTGTAGGTGGCGTGCTGGCCTGCCACCTTCGGGAACATGGCCTCCGGATTGCCCTGGCCGTTCGGGCCGTGGCACGCGATACAGGCCGCGACGTTCTGCGACGGGATGCCGCCACGGTAGATACGCTCGCCGCGCTCGACGACGTCCTCGTCGGCGGTCTCGGTGGTGATGGACTGCTCGGCGAAATAGGCCGCCAGGTCACGCATGTCCTGTTCGTCCAGGTCCGCCACCTCACCTGCCATCAGGGAGTCGGAGCGGGTCTCGCCTTCCTTGAAGTCACGCAGCTGCTTGACGGTGTACTTCGGGTGCTGGCCCGCGAGCTTCGGCCACTCCGGGTTGGTCGAGTTGCCGTCCGCCTGGTGGCAGGCCGCGCAGGACTGGGAGATTTCCTGGCCGCGCTGGGGATCGCCCGCCTGAGCCGCCGACAGCGGGAGCAGCAGGGATACGGACAGGGCAGCAAAGAGAGCGGAAAGCTTGTGGTTCATGATCGAAGATTCTCCTGCATGTAAATGCGTGCCGGGTCGGACCCGCGTTCCTTGTGCCCCTTGGCAGGGCGATCAACATGAAGGAAACACTGGTCAATGTACACCCTCGCGCTCGAGTCGCTTTTGCGTGCGAACAAGGCGCGGTGACTGCGGTGCAGTCATTCTGCACAAGGGAGCCGCAACGCCGTTCGCGCGCAAAAGCGGCCGAGCCCCTGCATTGTAATGGGTTATGGGGTTGGTACCCCAGGTTCCCCGATCCTGCGTTGCGCCGCTTGCGGGTAGAACCACTACCCGCTGCACGACGCGCCTTGTCTCGGAAAACCTGGGGTACCAACGCGAGGGTGTACATTGACCAGTGTTTCCTTGAGCGGCGCAGTTTATAGCACAATGCTAAATTGCGCTCAAAAATATTCCGAGCTCCGCACTCGGCCAAGGACGTCCCCCGCCCCATGGAACCCCGTTTTCGCGAGACCGCCTTTATCAAGGGCGTTGCCCAGGTCGAGCAGCTGCCGCCCGATGACGGCATCGAGATCGCCTTCGCCGGGCGCTCGAATGCCGGCAAATCCAGTGCCCTGAACGCCCTGTGCGGGCGCAAGGCCCTGGCCCGGGTAGGCCGCACGCCCGGGCGCACGCAGGAGATCAACCTGTTCGCCCTGCCGCCGGATGAGGCATGGCGGCTGGTGGATCTGCCCGGCTATGGCTACGCGAAGGTATCCGCTGGCCAGCGCCAGCACTGGGACCGGCTGCTGGGGGATTACCTGCAGTCGCGTGAGTGTCTGGCGGGGCTGGTGCTGATCATGGACATCCGCCGCCCCCTGACCGAACTCGACCGTCAGCTGCTGGAGTGGGTGCCACTGGAGCGCTGCCAGTTGCACTGCCTGCTGACCAAGGCCGACAAGCTCTCGCGGCAGGCGGCCGACAAGCAATTGCACGCGACTCGGCGTGAGCTGGAAGGGCTGGGGATCGAGGCGACGCTGCAGACCTTTTCTTCATTGAAGAGCCAGGGGGTCGACGATCTGCGCGGCCTGCTGACCGAGTGGCTCCAGCCGGTCGAGGAATAATGGGCACGGGCCACTCGGCCTTGGCGCCATGAACCCCAGACAAAAAAATGCCCCGGCCTTGGGGTAGGACCGGGGCAAGATTTGGCCTCGACAGGGGGGAGCGAGGCCTGCCCGCTCAGGGAGAGAAGCGGGCTCGCGCTGGGCTAGAGCGCTTGTAGGATGAGAAAGCATTTGCGGCCTCAAGTTCCACGGGTGCGCGCAAATGAACGTGATTGGCTTCACACTCCTGAATGCAACGGTCCTGTGGCTGTTGCCCCGTCAGTCATCGTTTCCCTGGGACTGGGCATGCTGCCCCAGGGTCTCGACCAGTTCGGCCGCACTGGTCCCGTGAGGGTGAATCTCCAGCAAGTCGCCTTCGGGCCCGATCAGATAGGTCGATGAACTGTGGTCGATGATGTCGCCCATCGCCGAATCCGTTGCGCGGCGTTCGTAGAAGACACCATAGCGCTGAGCGGCGGGCTTCAAGTCTTCTTCGGACCCGGTGGCCGCGTGAATGTCGGCATGAAAATGGGCCACGTAATCGGCCAGGCGGTCCTCGGTATCTCGCTCCGGATCGACGCTGATAAACACACCGTTCACCTGGCCCTGCAACTCTTCCGGCAAGCGGTTCAGCGCCCCGCCAATCCACCCCAGGCTGGTCGGGCAGGCATCCGGGCAGCTGGTATAGCCGAAATACAGCCAGACGTACTGGTCCGCGTAATCGTCCAGGTCGAAGCGCTCCGCGTGCGTGGCGACCGGCAGCTCGATCGGTCCGCCCTGTACCTCGTCGGCGATGGGCAGTTGCGCATGACCTGCAAGATCGCGCGGCGGCGGCTCGCCCGGCTCCAGAGTGACATACACCAGCAGAGCACCTGCGGCGACCACCGCGAAGGCCCAGAAGAGACTGCTGACGGGAATACGGTTCATAAGGGGTTCATCAGTGATCGCGGGCAGTGACAAAGCGGAATTGTACGAAGGCGGCCTCGGATTTGCCTGCCGGCATCGCGGTGGCTGCCCAGGTCATGGATTCGGTGGTACAGATCGGCAGCGTGGTCGTGCCGCGGTAGTGGCCATCGCCGGTGTGTTCCAGGCGCGGGCGCTGGTAGCCCATATACATCTCGACTCCGGCCAGGTCCAGCTCCAGGGCCTCAGGGTTGTTCAGCGCGGTCTGCGCCGCGGTATCCAGCTGCAGGTCCAGCGTCAGCTCCCGCAGCATCGGGACCGGGCGCGGCGTGATCTCCAGGCGCACCTCGCCGCCCTGTGCCAGGGCGGTGCTGCAGGGGCCGGCATTCAGGTCGCAGGCCTGCGGCTGGACGATCGGCACCTCGGCGGCGCCACTGTCCAGGTAGCGTTCGGCCAGCATCCAGGCGCTCGCGAGCAGCAGCAGTGCGACCAGCCAGGCGGCGATCCGGTTGAAACGGTGGGTGAGCATCAACGAGTGTTTCCCTAGTGGGCGTCGTCCCAGTTGGCGCCGACGCCGACGTCTACGACCAGTTCCACGTCCAGGTCGGCGGCCCCGCTCATTGCCCGGCGCACGAGGGTGGTCAGGTCCTCCACCGCCGCGTCGGCCACCTCGAACACCAGTTCGTCGTGCACCTGCATGATCATGCGCGCGTCAATCCCGGTGTCCTCGAGGTCGTGCGCGACCCGTACCATCGCGCGCTTGATGATGTCGGCGGCCGTGCCCTGCATCGGGGCGTTGATGGCCACGCGCTCGGACTGCTGGCGCCGCGCCCCGTTGCGGCTGTTGATCTCCGGCAGGTACAGGCGGCGGCCGAACAGGGTCTCGACATAGCCGTTCTCGCGCCCGGAGGCGCGGGCCCGCTCCATGTAGTCGTGCACACCGGGATAGCGATTGAAGTAGCGGTCGATGTACTCGCGGGCCTCGCCCTGTTCGATGCCGAGGTTGCGCGCCAGCCCCCAGGCGGACATGCCGTAGATCAGGCCGAAGTTGATCGCCTTGGCCGCGCGGCGCTGATCGCCGGAGACCTGTTCCGGGTCCAGCCCGAAGACCTCGGCGGCGGTCGCGCGGTGGATGTCCTGGCCCTCGGCGAAGGCCTTCAGCAGGCCTGCGTCCTGCGACAGGTGGGCCATGATGCGCAGCTCGATCTGCGAGTAGTCCGCCGCCAGCAGCTGGTGGCCCTTTTCCGCGATGAACGCACGGCGGATGCGCCGCCCGGCCTCGGTACGTACCGGGATGTTCTGCAGGTTCGGCTCCGAGGATGACAGCCGCCCCGTGGCCGCCCCCGCCTGGTGATAGGAGGTGTGCACCCGCCCGGTCTCCGGGTGGATGCGCCGAGGCAGGGTCTCGGTGTAGGTGCTGCGCAGCTTGGACAGGCCGCGATGCTCGAGGATCAGGCGTGGCAGGGGATAGTCGTCCGCCATCTGCTCCAGCACATCCTCGGCGGTGGAAGGCTGGCCCTTGGGTGTGCGCCGCAGCACCGGCAGGCCCAGGCGCTCGAACAGGATCTCCTGGATCTGCTTGGGCGAGCCGAGATTGAACTCGCCCCCGGCCTCCTCGAAGGCCTCGCGCTCGATCCGCTCCATCTCGGTCAGCAGCTCCTGGCTCTGCTCGCCGAGCCGATCCGGGTCCACCTTCACGCCGGCGCGTTCGATATCCGCCAGCACCGGGACCAGCGGCATCTCGATCTCGCGGTAGACAAACGCCGGGCCTTCCGCTGCCTGCAGGCGCGGCTGGAACACCGCATCCAGCTGCAGGCAGATGTCGGCATCCTCGCCGGCGTAATCGGTGGCGATGCCGACATCCACCTCGGCGAACGGGATCTGCTTCGCCCCCTTGCCGGCCACGTCCTCGTAGTGCGTGGTCTTGTAGTCCAGGTGGCGCTCGGCCAGGGAGTCGAGGTCGTGGCGGTTGGCCCCGGCGTCCAGGCAGAACGATTCGAGCAGGGTGTCGTCGACGATCCCGCGCAGGGTGATGCCGTGATTGCCCAGCACGTTGCGATCGTATTTCAAATGATGGCCCAACTTGCCGTGGCTGGAGTCGGACAGCCACGGCTTCAGGCGCTCGAGCGTCTCCGCGCGCGGCAGCTGCGGGTCGGCATCCGGCCCGGTGTGGGCCAGCGGCAGGTAGTACGCGGTGCCCGGCTCGAAGGCGAAGGACATGCCGACGATCTCGGCGCGCATCGCCTCCAGGCTCGTGGTCTCGGTATCGAAGGCGACCCGGTCGGCCTGGTCCAGGCGTTCCAGCAGTTCGGCCAGTTCGGCCTCCTCGCGCAGCGCCTGGTAGTCGCCCTTCGCCTGCGACGGGCTTGGGTTGCCCCCGTTGTCGCCGGCCGCGGCCTCGCCGCCCTCCAGCTCCGCGCGCCAGCGGGTGAAGCCGTAGCGGCGCACCATCTCCAGCAGGCGCTCGTGATCCGGCTCGCGGATGTTCAGGTCGTCGGGGCCGGCGTCCAGCTCGACATCGCGCTTGACCGTAATCAGCTCGCGCGAGGTGGGCAGGCGCTCGGCCGCGGCGCGCAGGTTCTCGCCGATCTTGCCGCCGATGTCGTCGGCCTGTTCCAGGATGGTGTCGAGATCGCCGTACTTCGCGATCCACTTGGCCGCGGTCTTTGGGCCGACCTTGTCCACGCCGGGGATGTTGTCGACGCTGTCGCCCATCAGCGCGAGGTAGTCGACGATTTGTTCCGGGGCGACGCCGAACTTCTCCTGCACGCCCTCGCGGTCCAGAGTGACCCCGCTCATGGTGTTGACCAGGGTGATGCGCTCATCTACCAGCTGCGCAAGGTCCTTGTCGCCGGTGGAGATCACCACGTCATGCCCGGCGCGGGCCGCCTGGTCGGCCAGGGTCGCAATCACGTCGTCGGCCTCCACGCCCTCGACGCACAAAAGCGGCAGGCCCATCGCCCGCACCAGTTCATGCAGCGGCTCGATCTGGGCCGCCAGCTCCTCCGGCATCGGCGGACGGGTGGCCTTGTATTCCGGGTAGATGTCGTCGCGGAAGGTGGGGCCCTTCGCGTCAAACACCACTGCCATGTGTTCCGGACCGTAGTCCGCGCGCAGCTTGCGCAGCATGTTCGCCACACCAATCATGGCGCCGGTCGGGGCGCCGTCCGGCGCAGTCAGCGGCGGCAGGGCATGGAAGGCCCGAAACAGATAGGACGAGCCGTCGACAAGGACGAGGGGCGGTTGCGACATGAAGCGAAATCCGGACGGGCGAAACCCGGGATTCTACCGCGGGAGGTGCGCCATTTGTGCAGGGGTGGGGTGGCCGTTACGCTAGGCCTCTGTATTGACCGGAAACCCTGAATGAACGACCACGAACGCGCCGAGCACCCCGGCCTGCGCCCGATTGACGATTCCGCCCTCACCCGCGAGAGCTGGAAGATCTTCCAGATCATGGCGGAGTTCGTGGAGGGCTTTGAGCGCCTGGCTCATATCAAGCCATCGGTAAGCATTTTCGGCTCCGCCCGCTTCCCGCCCGGCCATCCGCATTACCAGCTGGGCGAAGAAGTCGCCCGCCAGCTGTCGGACGCCGGCTTTGCGGTGGTCAGTGGGGGTGGTCCCGGCATCATGGAGGCGGCCAACAAGGGCGCCTTTGCCGGGCGTTCGCCCAGCATCGGTCTGAACATCCAGCTCCCCCACGAGCAGAGTGCCAACCCCTATCAGGACATCGGCCTTGGCTTTCGCCACTTCTTTTCGCGCAAGGTGATGTTCGTGAAGTATGCCTCCGCCTATGTGGTCCTGCCGGGCGGGTTCGGCACGCTGGACGAACTGGCGGAGATCCTGACGCTGGTGCAGACCGGCAAGACCCGGCGCATCCCGATCGTGCTGGTCGGCTCCGAGTTCTGGAAGGGGCTGCTGCACTGGTTCGAGGACACTCTTGTGTCCGAAGGCACAATCGACGCCGAGGACCTGAAGCTATACTCGTTGGTGGATGCCCCGGAAGACGTGGTGGACGTGATCTTCGAACACTACGAGGCACGCAGCTTCGAGCCTTCCGCGGAAGAAAAGAAACGCATGATGGAGCTGTGAGCATGGCCGCTAAATCCACCCATTCCACCCGCTGTCCTGTCGCTATCCTGGCCGGCCTGTTGCTGGTGCCGGCCCTGGCCTTCGCCCAGGAAGAGCGCGAGTGGGACGATGCCCCCCCGCCGCCCGAGATGCCGGACGAGGCGGAGGCCGACCCCGCGCCACCCGTACTCGACGAGCGCGCGCGCGAGCAGCGCGGGCTGGAAGAGGCCGATATCGTAATCATCGAGCGCGACGGCGAGACCCGGCGCGAGTACCGCATGGGAGGGCAGCTCGTGATGGTCGAGGTCATCCCCGCGGTCGGTCCTTCCTATTACCTGATTGACAGCACCGGCGACGGCCTGCTCGATCGTCGCCAGCGCGAGCTGGAACCCGATTTCGTCCCGCCGTCCTGGGTGATATTCCGATGGTAATGAGCGAACACGACCTCCAGGCCTGTGCCGAGGCCTGCGGGGTGAGTATCGAATTTCGCGAAGGCGAGGCACTGCTGGCGGGGCAACCCGTGCAGTGCCTGCGCCTGTCGGCGGATGCCGCCGCCGGCATCGAGGCCGCCCTGAACGACGCAGGCCGTGCCCCGCTGGCCACGGGCGGTGCTGATGGCGAGCGGATCCTGCTGCTCGATCGCGGCCAGCCATTGCGTGCAGCCCTGTCCGCAGAGGGGCCTGGCAGCCTCGAGGCCTTGGGGCAGCGCGCCGCGGAGTGGCAGGCCCGGCACCCGGCGAGCGCGATGCCGGAGGCCACGGGTTATCGCCGCGGCGTATTGCAGCAGCTGTTGCGAGAGCGCGCCGATGCCCTGGGCCGGGATCTGTCGGCGGACGAACGCGCGACGCTGGATACCGAGTTGCACCATCAGAGCCTCTATCGTTTCGAGGACCTGCCGCTGGCCGGGAGCTTCTGGCAATCGGTGCGGGTTTACCCGGAAGGGGCGGGGCTCGCGGATCTGGTGATGCCGCCGGCGCCGGTGCCCGCTTTCTGGCAGATCGCGCGCCTGGCGCTGGTGATCGCGGTGGACGAAGCGGGCGAGATTCGCGGCGACACCTACCGCGCGTTGCTGGCCGGCTATGATGCCAAGCGGTCGCTGGCCGCGATCGAGCGCGGTGCGGCGCCCACGCTGCTGCGTCTGGCTGCACTGGAGGACTGGATTGCCCGGCGCGAATCCGGCGCGACGGGCGAGGGCGAGCGCCAGCGCCTCGTCGCGCTGCAGGGGCAGGCCGCCCGTGTACAGGGACTGTGGGTGCGCGCCGCCTAGGCGGCCCGGGGTATCGACCCAAGGAGATCGGCGATGAACAAGGTCTGGGTGCTGTTTCTGATCGCGATGTGCCTGCCGGCGCTGACCCAGGCCGAGGTCTACCGCTGGACCGACGACCAGGGCAACGTGCATTTCGGTGATCGTCCCCCCGAGGGCCGGGACAGCGAGCCGGTCGATATCCGCGAGCCCATGCGGGCCGTCCCGCTGGAGGGCGCGCGCGAGATCCTTGAGCGCCCGGTTCGGCCTCCGCAGGAGGAGGCCGAAGCCAACGGCTACGAGCGCATCGCGATCACGCAGCCGGAGGACGGATCCGGCGTGCGCGCCAATGATGGCAATGTCACCGCGGAGGTTGCGCTGGAACCGGCGCTGGACGTCGAGGCCGGACATCGCATCGTCTGGTTGCTGAACGGCGAGGAGGCCGGCGACAGCAGCGACCCGAGCATCACCTTCGAGGGGCTGGATCGCGGCGAGTACAGCCTGCAGGCCCGGGTGGAGGACGAGGCCGGGCAGGAGCTCGCCAGCAGCGACACCATCCAGTTCAATGTCCTGCGTATCGCGATCCCGCGCGAACAGCAGCAGCAACAGCGCCCGCAGCAGTTCCCCGAGGGCGGGGCGCCACAGGCACCCCGGGCCCCGCAGGCCCCGCGCGCACCGCAGCCCCAGATCCCGCAGGTTCCGCCGAATTAACCTGCGCACTGTTTGTGTGCGCAGCCTGCCCCAAGTTGGTGCTCTTTTTGCACTATAATGGGGCGGCAGTCGGTGGTTGCCCCTGAAGGAACTCGCCTGGCCGCTGTTCTGCACGCGGAGGGTCCGCCCCGCGTGGCGCCCTGTTTGGCGTGATTCCTGCTTGAGGCCCGTTGATGAACAATCCCGCCGCCAAGTCCGTCCCGGCCCCCTGGCCCTGGTGGGACGACCTGTCCACCGCCGTACTGGTGACGGATGGCGAGTTGCGCCTGGTCAGTCTGAACAGTGCGGCGGAGGTTCTGCTGGGGCTCAGCCGCGAGCGCATTGTCGGCCACGGGCTGGGGCAGTGGCTCAGGCTCGACCGCAGCCTGTCCAGTCGGCTGCGGTCGGTGCTGTCGCTCGATCAGCCAATGACCCTGCGCGCCCGGCAGATGGAGCCATTGCGCGCCGACCCCTTCCTGGCAGACATCACCATCACGCCGCTGCATGGTGACGATGACCAGGGGGCACAACTCCTGTTCGAGCTGAATGCCATTGATCGCCACGAACGTATCAGCCGCGAGGAGCAACTGCAGAAACAGCAGGCCATCACGCGTGCGGTGACCCGTGGGCTGGCCCACGAGATCAAGAACCCGCTGGGTGGCCTGCGCGGGGCGGCGCAACTGCTGGCCAGCGAGCTGGACGATGACGGGTTGAAGGAATACACCGGCATCATCATTCGCGAAGCGGATCGGCTGCGCGGCCTGGTCGATCGCATGCTCGGGCCTCACAACCTGCCCCGCCTCGAGGCCGTGAACCTCCACGAGGTGCTGGAGCACGTGCGCGGTCTCGTCAGTGTGCAGCTGCCCCTGGGCCTCAAGATCCGCGGCGACTACGATCCGAGTATCCCCAATGTGCAGGCCGACCGGGACATGCTGGTGCAGGCCATCCTGAATCTGGTGCAGAACGCGGTGCAGGCGCTCAGTGATGGCGGCGAGATCACACTGGTCTCGCGCGTGCTGCGCCAGTACACCATTTCCGGCCATCGTCACCGGCTGGTGGCGCGCCTGAGCGTGCGCGACAACGGACCCGGCATCCCCGAGGAGATCCGCGAGCGCATCTTCTTCCCGATGGTGACCGGTCGCGCCGCCGGCACCGGGCTGGGACTGCCCATCGCCCAGAGCCTGATCCAGCTGCACAACGGGCTCATCGAATGCCGTTCGCGTCCGGGCAGCACCTCGTTCGACATCCTGCTGCCGATCGAACCCCAAGATGCCCAGGAGGCCAACGACTGATGGACCCCATCGTCTGGATCATCGACGACGACGACTCGATCCGCTGGGTGCTGGATCGCGCCCTGCAGCGTGCCGGTATCCAGGTGCGCGGATTCGAGACGGCCGATGCCGCCTGGGCCGCGCTGGAGACCGACGAGCCCCCGGATACGGTGGTGGCCGACATCCGCATGCCGGGGCTGAACGGTCTCGATTTCCTCGCCCGGATGCAGACCCGTCCGGATCCGCCGCCGGTGATCATCATGACCGCGTTCTCGGATCTCGAGAGCGCGGTCGGGGCCTACCAGACCGGGGCCTTCGAGTACCTGCCCAAGCCGTTCGATATCGACGATGCCGTGGCCCTGGTCCAGCGTGCCCTCGAGGCACGCGCCACCGCACAACAGAACGCGGAGGGCAGCGCCAGGATCGAGGACACCCCCATCATCGGCGAGGCGCCGGCGATGCAGGAGATGTTCCGCGCGATCGGGCGTCTGTCGCGCAGCAACATCACCGTGCTGATCAACGGCGAGTCCGGCACCGGCAAGGAACTGGTCGCGCGGGCCCTGCACCAGCACAGCCCAAGGGCCGACCAGCCGCTGATTGCCCTGAACACCGCCGCGATCCCGAAGGATCTGCTGGAGAGCGAGCTGTTCGGCCATGAACGGGGCGCCTTTACCGGCGCCAGCCAGAGCCGCAAGGGCCGCTTCGAGCAGGCCGACGGCGGCACGCTGTTTCTCGACGAGATTGGGGACATGCCGTTCGACCTGCAGACGCGCCTGCTGCGGGTGCTGGCGGACGGAACCTTCTATCGCGTCGGCGGGCACACCCCGATCCGCGTCGATGTCCGCATCATCGCCGCCACCCACCAGGATCTCGAGGAACGCGTCCGCGCCGGGCTGTTCCGCGAGGATCTGTTCCATCGCCTGAACGTGATCCGCATCCATGTCCCGTCGCTGCGCGAGCGCCCGGAGGACATCCCGCTGCTGGTGCAGCACTTCATGGCCGAGGTGGCGTGCGAGCTGGGGGTAGAGCCGAAGACCATGCGGCCGGAGGTGGTGCGTGAACTGCAGCGCCTGCCCTGGCCGGGCAATGTCCGTCAGCTGGAGAACACCTGTCGCTGGCTGACGGTCATGGCCTCGGGTCGCGAGGTGCACCTGGACGACCTGCCAACCGAGCTGCATCAGGAGACGCAGCCCGCGCAGTCCCACGGCAACCTGTCGGACGCGACGATGGCCGCGCCGCGTGACTGGACCAGCGAGCTGGCCCAGGTGGCCCGGCAGCACTGGCAACAGGGCGAGCGCGACCTGCTCGGCCGTGTGCTGCCGCAACTGGAACGCACGGTGATTCGCGAGGCGTTGAATGTGACCGGCGGGCACCGCCAGCAGGCCGCTGCCCTGCTGGGCTGGGGTCGCAACACCCTGACCCGCAAAATCCAGGAGCTGGGTCTCGACGACGATTAAGGAAACACGTAGTGAGTGTTTCCTTAAGCCGAGTCAGGTCGTCGGGTCTTCCGGGGCCGGGGCGGCGCAGGCGGAGATCGCGCTGTTGAGCTGCAGGGTTCCGGTCAGCTCGCTGACCTGCTGGATGCCGTGGCGATCCATGTAGTCGCGGATGCCGTCCAGGATCTTCGGAAGGCACAGCGGGTCGTAGAACAGCCCGGTCCCGACACCCACGGTGCTGGCGCCGGCGATCAGGAATTCCAGCGCGTCGCGCGCGGTCAGCACGCCGCCCTGGCCGATGATCGGCACGTTGTGCGGTGCGGCCACCTGATGGACCTGCTGCACCTTCAGCAGCGCAATTGGCTTGATCGCCGGGCCGGAGAGTCCACCCTGGTTGTTGCCGATCACCGCGCGGCGGTTTTCCACGTCGACGGCCATCCCCATCAGGGTGTTGATCACGGCGAAGCCGTCAGTCCCGGCCTCGATGCAGCGGCGGGCGTTTTCGGCAATGTCGGTCTGGTTGGGCGAGAGCTTGGTGATCAGCGGCTTGGAGGTCACCGAGCGGCAGGCCTCGACCACGCGCGCGGACATCTCCGGGTCGTTGCCGAACGCCACGCCGCCCTCTTTCACGTTGGGGCAGGAGATGTTGATCTCGATGGCATCGATCGGCGAGTCGTCGAACCGCCGGGTGACCTCGATGTACTCCTCGATGGTCGAGCCGGAGACGTTGGCGAAGAACCGCGTCTCCTCGAAATCGAGCGCGGGCAGGATCTCGTCCACTACCCGGTCCACGCCCGGATTCTGCAGGCCGATCGCATTCAGCATGCCGTCGGGCGTCTCGTAGACGCGGTGCGGCGGGTTGCCCAGTCGCGCCTGGCCGGTCGTACCCTTCAGGCAGATCGCACCCGCGTCGCGGTTGGAGAACCCGGCGACCCGGGTGTATTCCTCGCCAAAGCCGACACAGCCGGACAGCAGCACCAGCGGCGTGTTCAAATGCAGCCCGCAGAAATCGACGGCCAGCCGCGGATCGGTGCGCGAATCACTCATGCTTCACATCGTCCTTTATGAACCGGAAATCCCGCCGAACACGGGCAATATTATTCGTCTGGCGGCCAACACCGGGGCGGCGCTGCACCTGATCCATCCGCTCGGCTTCGAGCTGGACAGCGCCCGGGCGCGCCGCGCCGGGCTCGACTATCACGAGCTGGCCCGGGTGCAAGAGTATGACAGCCTCGAACAGTGGCGGGAATCGGTCCGGCCGCAACGCGTGTTCGCCCTGACTACGCGCGGTCAGGCCCGTTACGATCAGGCCGGGTTCCAGTCCGGCGATGCCCTGTTGTTCGGCCCGGAGACCCGCGGCCTGCCCCGGGCGGTTCTGGATGCGCTGCCTCCGGAACAGCGATTGCGCCTCCCGATGCAGCCCCACAGCCGCAGCCTGAACCTCTCCAACGCTGTGGCCGTCGTTGTCTACGAGGCCTGGCGCCAGCTCGGGTTTCCGGGTGGGTTGTAGGAAGGCCGTACGGCACAGGCAGGAGATCGTGCTTTGTTCTAAGCTTGACGGCGAGGCTCATCGCTGCGGGACCCCGGCCGGGTGACCCCCGCGGCTCCAACCAACAAGGGGTTCGGGATTCATGTTTTCTGTTCTGCGATCGTTCAGTCTGCTGGCCGCGGCCAGCCTCGTCGCCGCGCCGCTCGCGGCGGACGAACCCACCGGTGCCGACAACTGGTGGTGGGATGACGGCTGGTGGGAGGACGGTGTCCTGTATTCCGACCTCGAGAATCACGAAGTCGAGATCGAGCGGTTCGAATACGAGCGCGACGGCGTGGACATCCCGGCCATGGTGGCGCGTCCCGCCGATGGCGAGGCCTACCCCGCGATCCTCTGGGCCCATGGTCGGCGAGGCCTGGACGATCTGGCCGAGCTCCATGTGAAGCGCCTGGCGGCGCGGGGCTTCGTGGTGCTGGCTCCCGACATGTATACCGGCCGTTTCATGGAGAGCCACCCGCTGGATCATGACTACGAGCTGGAAGGCGACTTGAACAAGGGGCTGGACGTGCTGCTCGAGCGCGACGACATCGTGGGTGATCGCGCCTGCCTGGTCTCCATTACGCGCGGGGGCTACAAGACCCTGAAGGTCGCCGTGACCTACGAGCGGCAGGTCGAGGATGCTGCCTGCTGGGCCGGTTACTACCCGCACCTGCAGGATCCGAACCTCGGCGAGCCTCACCAGGTGTATCGCTATGCCAACGAGGTGAACCAGCTCGAGATCCCGATGATGGTGCTGATTGGCGAGGAGGAGCAGTATCAGCGCCACCGCACCGCGAAGATGGCCGCCGACGGGCTGGAAAGCCGCGGCGGTGATGTGACCTGGATCGAATATCCAGGCGTTGGCCGCGGCTTCGATTTTCGCAACGGCAACAACCGCACCTTCGCCGACGACCTGGCCTCGCGTGACGCGATGATCCGGGTCACCCGCTTTGTGAACCAGCATCTGCGCGACTGAGTTCTGCCTCGACCCCCTCTCTGGCCGGCGAACCGGCACCGCTAACCCATCGGGTGGGCGGTGCCGTTGTGCTGTCGACTCACTCCATTCAATAAGTCTTTGATAATACAATTAAACGTTTCCGTGCGCAGAGTGCGGAATTTGCTATCTTCGGGCCTTACGTTACTGAGATGCCCGGTCGTTGCGCGGCCGATTCATGGTTGCTACGCACTTAAAGTCGCAGAAGGAGGACGAAGATGGCCAAGGTTCTGATCGCCCAGGGTGGAGGCCCGACGGCGGTAATCAATCAATCCATGGTGGGCGCGGTCCTGGAAGCCCGGAAGTTCACCGATGTCGAGCTGGTATACGGGGCCTTCCATGGGGTCCGCGGGATCATCGACGAGGAGTTCCTGGACCTGACCCAGGAGACCACCCACAACCTGGAGATGGTTGCGCAGACGCCCTCGTCCGCCCTGGGCTCCACGCGGGACAAGCCGGACCTCGACTACTGCAAGGAGATCTTCAAGGTCCTGAAGGCCCACGAGATCACCTACTTCTTCTATATCGGCGGCAACGACTCCTCCGACACGGTACGGATCGTCAGCGAGGAGGCGCGCAAGGCCAACTACCCGATGCGCTGCGTGCACATCCCGAAGACGATCGACAATGACCTGGTGGAGAACGACCACACGCCGGGCTTCCCCTCGGCAGCGCGCTTTGTGGCCCAGGCCTTTATTGGCGCCAACCTCGACAACTATGCCCTCCCGGGGATCTACCTGGCGGTCGTCATGGGCCGTCATGCCGGATTCCTGACCGCGGCCTCCGCTCTCGGGAAGAAGTTTCCGGACGACGGACCGCATCTGATCTATGTGCCCGAACGGGTATTCGAGGTTGACCGCTTCCTGTCGGACGTCAAGGCGACCATGGACCGTCACGGCCGCTGTGTGATCGCGGTCAGCGAGGGCATCCACGACGCGGAGGGCGAGCCGATCGCGACCAAGCTGGCCAAGGACGTGGAGAAGGATGCCCACGGCAACGTGCAGCTCTCCGGTACCGGGGCACTGGCCGATATGCTCTGCGACGAGATCCGCAGCAAGCTGGGGGTCAAGCGCGTGCGCGGCGATACCTTCGGCTACCTCCAGCGTGCCTTTATTGGCTGTGTCTCCGATGTCGACCAGCGCGAGGCCCGCGAGGTGGGCGAGAAGGCCGTGCAGTTCGCGATGTGGGAGGGCCGCGACGGCTCGGTCGCGATCAAGCGCACCGGCTTTTACTCGGTGGACTACGAGTACGTCCCGCTGGAGGCCGTTGCGGGCAAGACCAAGGTGATGCCGGACGAGTTCATCGATGCCTCGGGCACCGATGTCACCGATGCCTTCCGCATGTATCTGCGCCCGTTGCTGGGCTCGGGCATGCCGGATGCCTATCGCCTGCGCAAGAACAAGGTGACCAAGGTGCTCGGTCGCTAGCAAAAAGCCCCTGGTCCCGTGTCCGGGGGCGGGGCAGCAGGCGTGGGGCCGCGGCCCCGTTTACAACGACCCGCCCGGTATTCCGGGCGGGTCGTTCTTTTAGCCCAGGGCCTTGAAGATCTGGTCGCGGATCTCTTCCACCGACCCGGTCCCCTTGATGTGGACGTACTTCGGTGCGTCGGGGTCGCCGCTGTCCGCCCATTTCGAGTAGAAATCCACCAGCGGCCGCGTCTGGCTGTGGTAGGCCTCCAGGCGCTTGCGCACCGTCTCCTCGTTGTCATCCTCGCGCTGGATCAGGTCCTCGCCCGTGACGTCGTCCTTGCCTTCGACCTTCGGCGGGTTGAATTCGATGTGATAGGTGCGACCCGAACCGGGGTGCACTCGGCGCCCGCTCATGCGCCGGATCACCTCTTCGTCGGGGACATCCACCTCCACCACAAAGTCGAGCGGCACGCCCTGTTCCTTCAGGGCTTCGGCCTGCGGGATGGTGCGCGGGAAGCCGTCGAACAGGAAGCCGCTGTCGCAGCAGTCGGGCTGTTCCACGCGTTCCTTGACCAGGCCCAGGATGATGTCGTCGGACACCAGGCCGCCTGCATCCATCACCTCTTTGGCCTTCAGACCCAGGGGGGTGCCTGCCTTGACGGCTGCACGCAGCATGTCACCGGTGGAGATCTGCGGGATGTTGTACTTCTCGCAGATGTACTGGGCCTGAGTGCCCTTGCCGGCGCCGGGCGCCCCCAACAGAATCAGTCGCATGCTCTCGCTCCTATGAGGAGTGGGTGGTTGTGCTATCGTCGCGGCAGACACTCCCGAGCCGCGCAAGTTACAGTACAGGGGTTGTGGTTGTGGGTACAACCCTGCCTGAACGGCCCTGCCGCCGCACCGCACGCAAGAGCGACTCGAGCGCGAGCGTGTACATTCATCAGTGTTTCCCTAGGAGCAATCGACCGCCATGCAAGCCGGCCCCCGCGAGATCACCACGCCCTTTCGGCCCATCCCCCTGGACATACCGGAGGGCATGAAACCCAACGAGTTCTTCAACAGCACCGAAAACCTCGCCGACCTGGTGAACAACAACGGGCTGCTGGTGAACCCGGAGAATCTCCTGCTTTATCGCAAGGCGCTGGGGCACAGCAACGAATTCGACTGCTCCATCATCTACAACACCTCGCAGACCATCCTCGACCCGATGGGGCGCCCGGTGCGGCGCACCCAGGTGCCGGAGCCGGTTCGGCATGTCTGGAATCGGATGAACGGGGTGATCATCGAGTACATGCTGGAGCAGTACCCGGATCCGGCCGAGGCCCTGGTGCTGGCGGGCGAGGCCAGCCTGGATGCGACCTGGCCGCTGACCGCGCCGGGCGTGCCCAGCATCCGCATGCTGCACAACCATTTCATCGTCTTTCCGATGGCCACGCTGGCTGATGCCCCACTGGCGGATCCCGGCAATCCTAATCTGACCGATGGCGGCCAGCACAGCCTGTTCCAGGCCTACATGCGCGATGTCTACCGGGCGTTTTTCACACGGGCGCTGGATCTGGAGATCCTGCGTCCGGCGCCGGATCAACAGGCGCGCCTGGGACTGACCGGCTACCCGCACGGCCTCCCGAGCTGGGAGATTCAGGGCGGCGTCGAGGCCCTGAAGGACATCCGCTTCTGGCGCGAATACGACGCGGTCCTGCAGGGCTTTCTGGACTTCTACCGGACCTTCTTCTCGCAGGTCTCCACCCGCAATGCGCCGATGCCCGAGGGCGTGCACTTCCCCGATGCAGTGGAGGAGGTCCTGTTGTTCAACAACGATTTCCTGAAGACCGCGAAGAAGGTACGCGACCGCTGCTTCACCGATGCCAAGTACGCCCATGCCATCCGCTGGCAGCCGGCCTTCAAGCAGCTGATCTACCGCAACGACGAGGGTCGCCTGATCGTCACGATCAGCCAGAACTCCATCGGCAACGCGATCACCGAGCTGCTGGGGGTGGTGGTCAATCGGGTGCCGGACGCGGAGGCCTACGAGCGTGTCGAGCCGGCCCTGCTGGAAAAGCTGCTGGAAGTGCGCCGCCGTCTGGTGGAGGTCGATCTGGGCGAAGGCATCGCGACCGCGAGCTGGCCTGCGGCCTGACGGAAGGGTTTGGAGAAGTGCGGTCTTCGCTGCGGGTGGGCTGGGGGGCGCCCGCCCCCCAGCGGTTTCAGGCGACCGACTGGTAGTAGATGTTCTGCGGATGGTTCGCCTGGGCGAAGAAGAACCAGCGTTCGGCGACCATGCCCAGATATTGGATCACGAACGCGGCGATCAGCACGTTGACCGGGTCGACCCGTGTGACCAGCACGACCAGCAGCAGGATCGCCGGGATCACGAATGCGCCCAGCAGGAAGATCCACTTCATCCCGCGCAGGAACGCCGCCGACATGTGGTGGAAGAACTCTCGCGTATTGAACGACCCGCCCATGAAGCCCTGGGACTTCTGCTGGATCTTCGGGTGTTTCACCCCGATCGCGGTCTGCAGCGTCGACTTTGACTTGATGCGGGCGTTGCGCATCAGCGACGCGCTGCGGGTTCCCAGCCCCAGAACGGTCAGCACGATTGCGACTGTCGCCATGAAGGCCACCAGTGGTACACCGGCCCAGGCGGCATAGGCGGCAGCCAGGGTAAAGCCGTTGGCGGCCCCCAGCACCGTGTAGTTCACCACGGTCAGCGGGGAGTGCCATTCCTGCAGGAACTTGATGCAGGCGTAGATCATCGCGGTGGTGACATACAGCACGATTGCCAGCAGCGCCCCGATCGCCCCGAGCACCATGGTCGGCAGTATGGGTATGTCTCCGGCCAGCGTACCCAGGGGCGGGTTGAACCCGAACGCATGGGCCGCGCCGTACAGGAACACCATGCCCATGAACGCCGGGAGCACGATCACCTCGCGCGAGAGCCAGGAGGTGCGCCACTTGGTAGCGGTGCGCCAGGCGCGTTCCGGCCGTCCCAGGTGAAAGAACGAGGCGACCAGCCCCAGCACCAGGAAGGCCAGCGCCAGCACGGAGCCCAGCGCGAGGAAGTCCGAACCCGGGGGCGGCAGCACGCCCAGAAGGCTCAGTGCCTCGGCACCGAACAGACCGAGAAACAGGCCCTGTCCGGCGCCGATCAGGGTGGTGAGAAAGATAACCGAGAAGGCTGGATGCATAGTGTCTTCGTCCCTGTTTACCAGCTGGTGACGTCGTCGAGCGAGGGTTCGTCCTGCCCGGGCTTCGGCAACTGACTGTCGATCTTCAGCGGGTTGTCCGCGCGTTCGACCTCGTCCTCGCGGATGGTCAGCTGGGTCTTGCGCCGCGGCAGGTAGTGGTTGGCCGGCTTGGTGCCCCATTCCGGCATCAGCTGGTAGCCACCCGCCTCGCGGATCGCCTTGGAGACGACCGATTCGGGGTCATGGATATCGCCGTAGAGCCGCGCATTGGTCGGGCAGGCCCGCACGCAGGCCGGCTTGCGGTCCCATTCCGGCAGTTCTTCGTTGTAGATGCGGTCCACGCACAGGGTGCACTTGGTCATCACCTTGCGCTCGGCATCCACCTCGCGCACGCCGTAGGGGCAGGCCCAGGAGCAGTACTTGCAGCCGATGCACTTGTCGTAGTCGACCAGCACGATGCCATCCGACTCGCGCTTGTAGGAAGCCCCGGTCGGACACACCGGCACGCAGGGCGGCTCCTCGCAATGCAGGCAGGACTTCGGAAAGTGCACCGTCTCGGTGTTCGGATATTCGCCCACCTCGAAACTCTGCACCCGGTTGAAGAAGGTGCCGGTGGGGTCCGCGTCGTAGGGATTCTGGTCGACCAGTGGGCCGGCATCGCCGGAGGTGTTCCATTCCTTGCAGCTGGTCACGCAGGCGTGGCAGCCCACGCAGACGTTGAGATCGATGACGAGGGCGAGTTGGGTCATTTCTTGCCTCCTGGGGGAACGCTGCACAATGTGCGCACTCGCGCTCGAGTCGCTTTTGCGTGCGAACAAGGCGCGGTGACTGCCGTGCAGTCACTCTGCACAAGGGAGCCGCAACGCCGTGCGCATGCAAAAGCGGCCGAGCCCCTGCTTTTCAATGGGTTGTGGGGTTGGCGCCCCAGGTTCCCCGATCCTGCGTTGCGGCTCTTGCCGGTAGAACCACTACCGGCTGCGCACCGCGCCTTGTCTCGGAAAACCTGGGGTGCCAACGCGAGTGTGTACATTGTTCAGCGTTTCCCCAGGCCCGCAAAGAAGTTCAAAACACGTGCCCGTGTGGACTGGCCGGGATACGGTTTGAGCGGCTTGAACTGGGGAGAGGTCTCCTGCGGCTCCCCTTCTTCGGCCTTGTAGATTCGTACGCGGACGTCATACCAGGCCGCCTGACCGGTCACCGGATCGGAATTCGAGATCGGGCCGTCATGCCCCGGCAGCTCCTCGGAGATCAGGTGATTCAGCAGAAAGCCCTTGCGTGACTCGTTGGCGCCCGGGGTCAGGTTCCAGGCCCCCGCGGCCTTGCCGATCGCATTCCAGGTCCAGACGGTGCCGGGCTCGACAGCCTCCGAGTACTTGGCCATGCAGCGCACCCGGCCCCAGGGGCTTTCCGCCCAGATCCAGTCCTCGTCCTCGATGCCGGCGGCCCGCGCGGTGCGCGCGTTCACGTACAGCAGGTTGTGGGCATGGATCTGGCGCAGCCAGGCGTTCTGGGAGTCCCAGGAGTGGTACATCGCCATCGGTCGTTGGGTGACCGCGGCCAGCGGATAGGTGTGCTTGTCCGTGGACTGGTGTTCCAGCGGGTCGTAGTAGAAGGGCAGCGGGTCGAAGAAGGTCTCGACGCGCTTGGCCAGGTGCGTCGGCACCTTGCGCGTGGTCCCCTTGCCCTGGGCGGCGGCGCGGAACTTCATCAGCACCTCGGAGTAGAGGTGGATCAGGACGGGCTCGCCATAGCGCGTGATGCGGTTGCGCTGCGACCACTCGAGATACCCCTTGTTCCAGTTACGCATGTACTGGTAGCTGCGCGGCAGTTCGTACTGGAAGACGCAGTTGTTCTTCGCGTACATCTCCCACTGGTTGGGGTTCGGCTCGCCGCGCAGGGATTTTTCACCCCCCTTGCCGCGCCAGCCGGCCAGGAAACCGATGCCGGAGCCCGGCTCGGTCTCGTAGTTGACCACGAAGTCCGGGTAGTCGCGGAACTTGCGATCGCCCTTCTCGTTCACGAAGGCCGGCAGCTTCAGGCGCGACCCGAGCTCGATCAGTACATCCTGGAAGGGCTTGCACTCGCCCTTGGGCGGCACCACCGGGATGCGCACCGAATCCACCGGCCCGGTGAACTCGGAGATCGGGCGATCCAGCATCGACATCACGTCGTGGCGCTCCAGATAGGTGGTATCCGGCAGCACCAGATCGGCAAACGCGGTCATCTCGGACTGGAAGGCATCCGCCACGACCAGGAACGGGATCTTGTATTCCCCGTTGTCGTCCTTGTCGTTCAGCATCTTGCGGACCTCTTCCGTGTTCATGGTCGAGTTCCACGCCATGTTGGCCATGAAGATCAGCAGGGTGTCGATCGGGTAGGGGTCGCCCCGCCAGGCGTTGGTGATCGCGTTGTGCATCATCCCGTGCACGGCCAGCGGGTACTCCCAGGAGAAGGCCTTGTCGAGCCGGACCGGCTCGCCCTTGTCGTCCACGAACAGGTCGTCCGGGCTGGCCGGCCAGCCGAGCACCATGCCGTCCAGCGGCTTGCCGGGCTGCACGCCCTCCGGCCCCTTCGGCGTGCGGGCGCAGGGCGGGATCGGGCGCGGGAACGGGGCCTTGTGGCGGAAGCCGCCGGGGCGGTCGATCGTGCCCAGCAGCGACATCAGGATCGACAGCGAACGGATGGTGTGGAAGCCGTTCGAGTGTGCGGCCAGCCCGCGCATCGCATGGAAGGAGACCGGGTTGCCGGTGACCGACTCGTGCTCGACGCCCCAGGAGTCCGTCCAGGCGATCGGCAGCTCGATGCGCTGATCGCGCGCGGTCACGCCCATCTCGTGGGCCAGACGGCGGATATCCTCGGCCGGTATGCCGGTGACGCGCTCGGCCCATTCCGGGGTGTACTCGGCGACCCGGTCCTGCAGCAGCTGGAACGCGGGCTTTGCCCGGGTCCCGTCGTCGAGCTTGAATTCCCCGAGCAGGAAGGGGTCGGCCCCCCGGGTATGGGTCGGCACTGCCCGTCCGGTCTTGCGATCCCACCAGAGCTGGTTCTGCGCGTCGTAGCAGCCCTCTTCCGGCGGGTCCTCCGTGCGCAGAAACATGCCGAACTCGTCCTGGTCCTCATCCATGTTCACCAGCTGGCCGGCATTGCTGTAGCGCACCAGGAAGTCGCGGTCGTACAGGCCCTTGTTGATGATCTCGTGGATCAGCGCCAGCAGCAGGGCGCCGTCGGTCCCCGGGCGGATCGGGACCCATTCGTCGGCGATCGCGGAATAGCCGGTGCGCACCGGGTTGATGGAGATAAAGCGACCGCCCTGGCGCTTGAACTTGGAGATCGCCACCTTCAGCGGGTTGGAGTGGTGGTCCTCCGCGGTGCCGATCATCACGAACAGCTTCGAGCGTTCGAGGTCGGGGCCGCCGAATTCCCAGAACGAGCCGCCGATGGTGTAGATCATGCCGGCGGCCATGTTCACCGAGCAGAAGCCGCCGTGCGCTGCGTAGTTGGGGGTGCCGAACTGCTTGGCGAACAGCCCGGTCAGGGCCTGCATCTGGTCGCGTCCGGTAAACAGCGCAAAGCGTTTCGGGTCGGTCTCGCGGATCTGTCCGAGTCGCTCGGCGAGGATCTCGAAGGTCTCCTCCCAGGAGATCGGCTCGAACTCGCCGTCGCCGCGCTCGGCGCCGGCCTTGCGCCGCAGGGGCTGGGTCAGCCGCGCCGGCGAATGCTGCTTCATGATCCCGGAGGCACCCTTGGCGCAGATCACGCCTTCGTTGATCGGGTGCTCGGGGTTGCCATCGATGTACCGTACCTCCCCGTCACGCAGGTGCACCCGGATGCCGCAACGGCAGGCGCACATGTAACAGGTGGTGTTCTTGATTTCGTGCGACGGGGTCTGTGCCATAGATCGTTAACGCCTTGATAGTTTAGACAATTACGATATACTTGCGTCCCCCTTTCTGCCGCCCGGGGTTACTCCCACTATGCAGTTCCGGGGGGTCCACCACAAGGCATTTCGGGCGCAATCTGTGCATCGATCTGGGGCCCGGATCCGGCGCAGACGTCGGGATGGTCGCGGCAGTGTTATCGTCTCGGGCCAGGAACCTGACAGCAGAGGCCCGCGAATCCGATGAAGGTATGCATTGTTTCCGACAGCCACGACCGCGGCCCGATGCTGGCCCGCGCGATCGAGGCCGGGATTGCCGAGGGCGCCGAGGCGGTCATCCACTGTGGCGACGTGATCGGCGGCAACACACTGCGGGCATCACTGAAGCTGGGTGTGCCGATCCACGCGGTGCATGGCAACAACCTGGGGGACCCGGTCGCGATCTCGCGCATCGCTCACCAGTCGAACGGCCTGCTGCACTACTACGGTCTGGATGCCACCATCACCCTGGGCGGTCGCCGCATCTTTGTTACGCACTACCCCCACTACGCCCACGCAATGGCCTGCACCGGGGACTACGATCTGGTGTGCTGCGGGCACAGCCACGAGACCGAGATCCGCCAGCAGCCGCATGTGCAGGACGGCTCCACCTGGGTCGTGAACCCTGGCACGGTCGCCGGTCTCGGCGCACCCGAGGCGACCTGGGCACTGGGGGATCTCGAAAGCATGTCGTTCGAAATCCGGCCAACGCCGGAAGAGGCTGCCGCGGGAGTCGAGTGACCCGTCAGGGTCCCTGAAGCCTTTCGAATGGTCCGGCTCTGTCCGGTGTTCGGTTCCGGCGGGACCCGCTTGTCAGCGCGTTCATCTCAGGGCATCGTCTAGGTTCCCACCCTGGATGGAGAAACGCGATGACCGCAGAATTTCCGCACAAGCCCCTGCCATCGAGCAAGGCGGCTCCCGGAACCGGGCTTCAGCAGGTAACCGACGAGGAACCGCGGGTCACGCTGGCCTCCTCGGCGCTCTGTGTGCTGACCGATTTCCGCCGCGTGCCGGTGGCCACGATCGGTCCCGACGCGACACTGAGTCAGGCGACGGAGCAGATGATTGCCAGGGGTGTGCGGCTGCTGATCGTGGTCGACGACGCGCGGCGTGTGCGCGGTCTGATTACGGCGCGCGACACGCAGGGGGAACGCCCGATCCAGATGGTCAACGAGCGTGGCTTGCGGCACGAGGACCTTCGGGTGCGTGACCTGATGGCGCCCCTGGAGGATGTGGACCTCCTGGACATGCAACGGGTGATGCAGGCCGACGTCGGTGACATCATCGCGACCCTGAAGGACTGGGGGCGTCAGCATGCGCTCGTCGGGCAGACCGATCCGGCGACCGGCGAGACCCACATCCGTGGCATGTTTTCGGCCACGCAAATTGGCCGTCAGCTGGGCGTGTCGGTGCAGACATTCGATGTCGCGCGGACCTTCGCCGAGATCCAGGCGGCCTTGTCGAAGGCCTACTGAATGCAAAACGGTGGCGGGTTTCCCCGCCATCGCTTCTCCTGGTGAACCGGGCCGCAGCCCGGTCCCGCTACTTGTTGATGCTCTGGTAGTAGTCCATCAGGATCTCCGCCACTTCCGGGCGCGAAAACTCGACCGGCGGCGCCTCGCCGCGGCCCAGCATCTCGCGCACCTTGGTGCCGGACAGGAGCACGAAGTCCTCCTTCGTGTGGTCGGGCGCGTCGCACATCATCACCACGCGGCCGAGCTTCTTCGAGAAGGCGGTGTGGTCCGCCTTGAAGATCTCGATCTCCAGCGCGTCGTCCGGGACCTCGGTGTCGAAGATGGTCTGGGCATCGAACGGCCCGTAGTAATCCCCGACCCCGGCATGGTCGCGCCCGATGATGAAGTGGGTCGCTCCCATGTTCTGTCGGAACAGCGCATGCAGCACGGCCTCGCGCGGTCCCGCGTAGAGCATGTCGAAGCCGTAGCCGGTGATCATTACGGTGTTCGGCGGGAAATACAGCTCGGCCATCTTGCGAATGGCGGCGTCGCGTACCGGGGCCGGGATGTCGCCGGGCTTCAGCTTGCCCAGCAGCATGTGGATCACCAGGCCATCGGCGTCCAGCTGCTCCAGCGCCATGCGGCACAGTTCCTCGTGGGCGCGGTGCATCGGGTTGCGGGTCTGGAAGGCCACGACCTTGTTCCAGCCGCGCTCGGCAATCTCGTTGCGGATCTCGACCGCGGTGCGGAAGGTGTCGGGGAAGTCATCCTGGAAGTAGGAGAAGTGGAGCACCTGAATAGGGCCCGATACGCAGACACGGCCCACGCTGTTGAAGGCGGCGACGCCGGGATGCTCCATATCGGTGGTGCCATAGACCTTCTCGGTCATGGTTGCCATCTGCTCGGGAGTGAATTCCTCGATGGCCTCGACTTCCTGAATCGCGAGCACCGGATTCCCTTCCATGTTGGGGTCGCGCAGGGCAATGCGCCGGGCCCCGCGGATGGCATCCGCGTTCTCCAGCAGGTTCACAATCGGGACCGGAAAGAACAGGCCGCTGGTGGTCCGCATGTTCTCCGCGCAACTCATCGCATCCGCGACATTCATGAAGCCGGTCAGTGGCGTGAAATAGCCGCCCCCCATCATCACGGCGTTGCCGGCGGCCGCGGAGCTGATCACCACGGAGGGAAGGGTTTCCGCCTCTTTCAACAGGGCGTGATGTTGTTCGGGGTCGTAGACAAACAGGGGCTTCAGGGTGTCTGCACCGTGCGGTTTGATCATGGGGCTTTATCTCCTGCCGACGCTGGATGTGGACTGCATGGGTTGGGCGGTCATGGCCGCCGGATGTCGTGCTCGGGTCGCATGCGATCAGCCGGCCGCGTGGTCGGTCGCAGTGCGAGTCGAACCCGAACGTAGCACAAGATAGTCCATAAAGCGCCGGGTTACTTGACCCCCTTTCAGCCTGTGTCGGCACAAAGAAACTTTCATGGGCGGTCTCGAAGTGGCTCGGACCGGGGCTCTGGGCCAGGCCTGGATTTCGTCATCGGGATGCCCGCCGCAATGGGCTTGGCGACGCAAAAAGGCCGCGTACCAAAGCTTTCGAAACCGAGGCCGGCTCAGGGTGGATTTCCGGTACCGAATAAAGCGGGGGTTGACGCCATAGATTAGCGTTTCCCTAAATTAGCATATCGACCCATTCATTCGGCTTATGTCGCGGCAAGCAAGTTTGATTTGAAGCGCAAGATCGATTTATCACAGACTCGGTGGGCCAATTGGACATGTTGAGGAGGCCTGACGCCGTGATCACTAGTAATCCCTTTGCCGAACTGGCTGCGTTTATTCCACCAGCCGCAATGCAGTGGTATGTCGTGCTCATGGTCATCCTGGTGGCTGCTGGCACGATCCTCGACATGATGCACAAGAGGAGTGCCACGTATTTCTTCGAGAACGCCAAGAAAGCGGAAAAGAATGCGACCCGCACCGTGAGCGGTGGCGAGAAATTCTCGCTGGCGATGCAGACCATTGGGAAAGAGGTCATCACCTCCGGTGAATTCAAGAATCCGAAGCGCCGCGCCTCCCACCTCTTCACCATGTGGGGCTTTATCGTTTTCGTCGTCTCCTCCGCCGTGCTCATCTTTAGCTACCCGACCGAGCCGGCCGCCGGTGTGTGGGGGCTGCTGTGGCACCTGGGCGCCCTGTCACTCGCCTTTGGTGGGTACTGGTTCTGGTTCTTCATTCGCGTCGATGTGAATTGCGAAGGTCGCCGCTGGTATCAGCTGGTCCGTGCCGACTTGTTCATCGTGTCGCTGCTGGGAATGTCGACGTTCGCCATCCTGTGGTCGCTGACCCAGGGCACCGCCCTCGGCTGGCTGTTCTTCGCGCTGTTCCTCGCGGCCACCACGACCCTGTTTGCGACGGTCTACTGGTCCAAGTTCGCGCACATGTTCTTCAAGCCCGCTGCGGCTTATCAGAAGCGCCTTACCCGGGCTGATGGTTCCGCCGAGAACCTCCCGACCCTCACGCGCGACGACCCCGAGCAGCAACAGCGCCACTCGATGGAGCTGCTGCGCGACGCGCCGATGGACATGGGGAAGGGTATCCAGCGTGAAGAGCCCAACCACTACTAAAGCCATTTACCCGAACATCAGCATCGATCGAGGATTACCATGCCAACTTTCGTATACATGACCCGTTGCGATGGCTGTGGGTACTGCGTGGACATCTGCCCGTCAGACATCATGCATATCGACGAAACCACCCGTCGCGCCTACAACATCGAACCCAACATGTGCTGGGAATGCTATTCCTGCGTGAAGGCCTGCCCGCACCACGCCATTGACGTACGTGGCTACGCGGACTTTGCGCCACTGGGCCACAGCGTGCGTGTCGACCGCGACGAAGAGCGCGGCACCATCGCCTGGAGGATCAAGTTCCGCGATGGCCGGGAAAAGAATTTCCTGTCGCCGATTACCACCAAGCCCTGGGGCAAGCACATCCCGCAACTGGCCGACGTGCCTGGGCCGGACAAGTCGATGCGGGACAGCCAGCTGCTGTTCAACGAGCCCAAGTACATCCGCATGGATGAGGGGGATCTGCACACGCTTGAGGCCGCCGGCCTCAAACTGAAAGAAGGGGTGTACTACTGATGGCCTACAAGACAATCGTCGAAGACAACATCGACATCTTGGTTTGTGGCGCCGGCCTGGGCGGCACGGGCGCCGCCTGGGAAGCCCGGTTCTGGGGGCAGGACAAGAAGGTGGTGATTGCCGAAAAGGCCAACATCGACCGCTCCGGTGCGGTCGCCCAGGGCCTGTACGCGATCAACTGCTACATGGGCACACGCTGGGGCGAGAACAACCCCGAGGACCACGTGCGCTACGCCCGTATCGACCTGATGGGCATGGTGCGCGAGGACCTGCTGTTCGACATGGCGCGCCACGTGGACTCCACCGTGCACCAGTTCGAGGAGTGGGGCCTGCCGCTGATGCGCGACCCGAAGACGGGCGCCTACCAGCGTGAGGGTCGCTGGCAGATCATGATCCACGGCGAGTCCTACAAGCCGATCGTGGCCGAGGCCGCCAAGAAGTCCGCCGACACGATCTACAACCGCATCTGTGTCACCCATCTGCTGATGGACGAGTCCAAGGAAAACCGGGTGGCCGGTGCCGTGGGCTTCAATGTGCGCACCGGCAACTACCACGTTTTCAAGTCGAAGACGGTAATCGTCGCCGCGGGTGGCGCCTCGATGATCTTCAAGCCGCGGTCGGTTGGTGAAGGTGCCGGTCGCGTCTGGTACGCGCCCTGGTCTTCCGGCTCGGCCTACGGCCTGTTGATCAATGCCGGCGCCAAGATGACCCAGATGGAAAACCGTATCGTGCTGGCCCGCTTTAAGGATGGTTACGGTCCCGTCGGCGCCTACTTCCTGCACCTGAAGACGCGTACGCAGAACTGCAACGGCGAAGAGTACGAGTCCAAGTGGTGGCCGCAGCTGCAGGAGATGGTCGGCAAGGAATACCTGGATCCGGAAGTCTCCCACCGGACCCACCGGCCGATCCCGACCTGCCTGCGCAACCATGCATTCCTCAACGAAGTGAATGCCGGCCGCGGCCCGATCCATATGGTCACCATGGAGGCCTTCCAGGATCCGCACCTCGAAGAGGTGGGCTGGGAGAACTTCCTCGGCATGACCGTCGGTCAGGCCGTGCTGTGGGCGGCCACCGATGTGGACCCCAAGAACGAAAACCCCGAGCTGACCACTTCGGAGCCCTACGTGATGGGTTCGCACGCCACGGGCTGTGGTGCCTGGTGCTCCGGTCCGGAGGATGTCTCCCCGCCCGAATACTTCTGGGGCTACAACCGCATGACCAGTGTCGAAGGCCTTTTCGGGGCGGGCGACGCCGTGGGCGGGACGCCGCATGCGTTCTCCTCCGGCTCGTTCACCGAGGGTCGCCTGGCCGCGAAGGCCGCTTGCAAGTACATCGACGATGGCAAGGCCGACGGCATCCGTGTCTCCGATTCGCAGATCAACAAGCGCAAGGAAGAGATCTACAAGCCGCTCGAGCACTACAAGATCTACAGCAACGAAGTTGTTGCCGGTTCGGTCAACCCGAACTACATCAACCCGCGCCAGGGTCTTGACCGCCTGCAGAAGCTGATGGACGAATACTGCGGTGGTGTGACGGTCAGCTACATGACCAACGAGAAGCTGCTCAACATCGGCCTGAAGAAGATGCATATCCTCGAAGAAGATCTGGAAAAGCTGGCGGCGGAGGACATCCACGAGCTGCTGCGTGCCTGGGAGTTGAAGCACCGCGTGCGCACGGCCGAGAGCGTCTTCCACCACACGCTGTTCCGGAAGGAAACCCGCTGGCCGGGGTACTACTACCGCGGCGACTACATGAAGCTCGACGACAAGAACTGGCATCATTTGACCGTTTCTCGTCGTGACCCGAACACGGGCGAGTACACCATGGAGAAGGCGCCGTGCTATCACCTGGTCGACAAGGACGAGGCCCCGGCCGAACCCGAGAAAGAGGAAGCCTAGGGTGCTAACGTGGCGGGGTCGGTCGCGGCCCCGCCAACAAGCAAGGAAGTCGCGATGGCCGGTGCGTGCGCGCATTGGCCTGCTCTTTCAACCGCCACACCTGAGGGTTTCAAGATGACCAGTGCAGCTGAAGCACAGACACTGCCGGAGACCTCGATGAACATCATCGACCACTCCGACGAGGAGATCCTGGAGATCGCCCACCCCATGTGGAGCGACCTGATCAAGTACTCGAATAAGGGCCAGTACGGTAAGTTCGTCCGCCGGTTCTCCTATCATCTGCTGTTCGGCCTTAATGAGGTTGAGGTGGGCAAGCAGTTCGCCCAGAGCGAGCTGACCCGCAACCTGAGCGAGGATTGGGATTACCTCGGCATCATTCGTCGTGGCGAACACGTGACCGTCCTGTATCGCGTGCGCAGCACGATAAAGGAAGGGGAGTGGCTCGGCCGGATGGTCCTCGGTTACGAGGAAGGCGAGGTACGCATCTTCGGTGCGTCCATTTTCTGAGATTGCGGGACTTTGAATGACAGATGTAATCAAGGACAACAAGTACGTCGAACTGAACTATCAGGTGATCGACGAGAAAACCGGCCAGGTCCTGACCGAGGTCGAATTCCCGCTGGGGTACGTGCACGGCGTCAACGAGGTCCTGTCGCCCCAGGTGATGGGCGAGCTGGAGGGCAAGGCGCAGGGTGAGACCATCGAGGTCCCCATCGACTGCAACGCGCTCTATGGCCCGCGCGACGAATCCCTGGTGATTACCGAGGCGATCGAGAACGTGCCGGAGGAATACCGCAAGGTCGGTACGGCGATCCTGATGGAAAACGACCGCGGCCAGACCAAGAGCTTTCTGGTCACGCGGATGGACGAGAAGAGCATTACCATCGACGGTAACAATCCCCTTTGCGGCCGACAGGTGATTTTCAAGCTGAATGTATTGCTGGTGCGTGACGCCTCCGATGAAGAGATCGCGCATGGTGGCAAGGTGGAGTCGGGCCCGGAGATCGACAGCGGACGCGCGGTGCCCATCGAATGAGGGGGCCGGTTCGCCCGGCCCGTCAGTAAGTCGGGGGAGCGAGGCGAGAGCTCTCCACCCCCTCTTTTTCATCGAAGCGAGGTGAACGAAACATGAGCCAGGATACCGAGAAGAAACATCCGCAGGTCCCGGATGGCAAGTCGCGTTATCTCGTGACCCGTCAGATGCCGCCCAACGAGAAGGGCTTTGTCGGTTACGAGACGATCTGGGAGTCCTTCCAGAAAGAGGCCGAGTACCAGACGCCGAAGCGTCCCTGAACCCAGGGTGCCTTTGATGGCCGTGCCTCTTTCTGAAGGGGTACGGCGCATGCGTCCGCCCGCGATGCTCTTCGCTGGCGGACGTTTGTTTTTTTACCCCCCGGATGACGGGAGCTCCCGGCCTGCGCACGCGTGATCCCTGGGTTTGTCGACGATCTTTCGTGATGACCATCCCCGGACGCTAGCGCGTGGGTTCGGACTCCTCGTGCGGCTCCTGGAATTCCCGGGGACGGCCCGGCTGGGCCATGTGGTCGGGGTTGGCCCAGCGCATTAGCGCGAGGGCCAGCAGGATGGTGGGGATGCCGATGAGGGCGGAGCTGACGAAGAACCAGAACCAGCCCAGGTGCTCGGCGAACACCCCGGTAAAGCCGGCCAGGAACTGACCCGGAAGGGTCATGATCGAGCTGAACAGGGCGTACTGCGTGGCAGTGTAGGCAGAGTTGGTCAGGCTGGAGAGATAGGCGATGAATACCGAGATCGCCATCCCGCCGGCAAGGTTGTCCGCCATGATCGCGAATATCAGGCCGTAGATTTCCGGCCCCAGCGTCGCCAGCCAGGAGAAGGTCAGGTTGGTCGCGGGGGCCAGGATGGCAGTGGCGATCAGCATGCGCATGATGCCGAAACGCACCACCAGCAGCCCGCCCAGGGCGGCCCCCGTCAGGGTCATTGCCAGGCCGAAGGCCGCGGCGATGTTCGCGATCTCGTCCTTGGTGAAGCCCAGGTCGAGATAGAACGGGTTGGCCATCACCCCCATGAAGATGTCGCTGATGCGGAAGATCGCGATGAACGCGATTACCACCAGGGCGATCCGTCCGAAGCGTTGCCAGAAATCCACGAACGGGCAGATGACGGCCCCGATAAACCAGGCCTTGAAGGCGCGCCAGAGCCCGGTGTCGGCGGTGTTGTTGATGTAGTGCACTACGCGCTCTTCCAGCTGCGCGGTGTTTGCGTCACGCGGGGCGACTTCCGGCTCGCGCACGATCAGGGTGCAGACGACCCCGACCAGCATCAGCGTCGCCATCGCCGCATAGGAAAGGCTCCAGCTGCCGGCAGCCGCGATATGCAGTGCCCCGGCCCCGGCGGTCAGCAACGCGACCCGGTAGCCGAACACATAGGCTGCGGCCATTGCACCCTGGCGTTCCTGGCTGACCGCCTCGATACGGTAGGCGTCGATCGCGATGTCCTGGGTCGCCGCGCCAAAGGCGGTCAGTACCGCCCAGACCGCGACCAGCCAGAGCTGTTCGGTGGGATCGGTGAAGGCAATCCCGAACAGTCCCAGCATGATGGTCGCCTGCGCCGCCAGCATCCACGCGCGCCGCCGCCCGAAGATCCGGGTCAGCAGCGGGAGTGGCATCCGGTCCACGATCGGGGCCCACAGCACCTTGATGCTGTAGGCCATGCCCACCCAGGAGAGGAACCCAATGGAGGCGAGTTCGACGCCGAGATCGCGGAGCCAGGCGGTGAAGGTGCCGCCGGTCAGCAGTAGTGGAAGCCCGGCGGCAAAGCCGAGAAACAGCATGCCCACCACCCGCGGGTGACGGTAGACGGCCAGGGCCGCGCGCCAGTCGCGGTGCGGGCGGTTCTGCGACTCGGCGGCCGTGCTCATGCGGGGCCCGGAGAGGGTTCAGGGCGTGTAGTCATAGTCGATCCAGAACGGGGCGTGATCGGAGTAGCGATCGTCCGTATGGATGTACGGATTCCGGGCGGTCTCCGCAATACCGGGAGTGGCGATCTGGTAGTCGATGCGCCAGCCCACGTTCTTTGCCCAGGCCTGCCCCCGGTTGGACCACCAGGTGTACTGCTCGGGGCGGTCGTCCAGTCGCCGGAACACGTCCACCATCCCGATCTCGTCAAACAGGTGATCCAGCCAGGCGCGCTCCTCGGGCAGGAACCCGGAGTTCTTCTGGTTGGATTTCCAGTTGCGCAGGTCGATCTCCCTGTGGGCGATGTTCCAGTCACCGCAGATCACCCACTCGCGCCCGTCCTGCATGCGTTCGGCCAGCCACGGCCGGAAGAAGTCCAGGAACCGCCATTTGGAATCCTGCCGGTGGTCCCCCGAGGAGCCCGAGGGCAGGTAGAGCGACACCACGGAGAGGTTTCCGAAGCGCATCTCCACGTAGCGGCCCTCGTTGTCCGCCTCCTCGAAGCCAATGCGCGTGATCACCTCGTCCGGCTGGCGCCGGCTGTACAGGGCGACCCCGCTGTAGCCGGGCTTGACCGCGTCCACATAGGCGCAGTGGTAGCCGGGGGGATGGAAGGGCTCGCCTTGAATCTGGTGGATCTGGGCCTTGGTCTCCTGGATGCAGACCACGTCGGCCTCGGTCGTCGGGAGCCAGTCGAAGAAGCCCTTGCGGGCGGCGGCACGGATGCCGTTGGCGTTCATCGAGAGTATGCGCATGGCCGGGAACGATACCGGCGCGCGCGCGTGCAGAAAAGGGCCGGCATGATGAATCCAGCCGCGCCTGTGTCAGAATACGGCGTTTTCCGACGGAGCCCTCGCGATGACCGCTCATGCCTTTCTCGACTACGCCCTGGAACGCGACGTGCTGCGCTTTGGCGAGTTCACCCTCAAGTCGGGGCGGGTCAGCCCGTATTTCTTCAATGCCGGGCTGTTCAACCGGGGCTCCGATCTCGTGCGCCTGGGCGAGTTCTACGCGCAGGCCATCGTCGATTCCGGGGTCGCCTTCGACCTGGTCTTTGGTCCGGCGTACAAGGGCATCCCGCTGGCCGCGGCCGTCACCGAGGCGCTGTACCGCGATCACGACATGGACCGTCCCTGGGCCTTCAACCGCAAGGAGGCCAAGGACCACGGCGAGGGCGGCAACATCGTGGGGGCGCCGCTGGCCGGGCGTGTGCTGATCGTCGACGACGTGATCACCGCCGGCACCGCCATCCGTGAATCGGTGGAGCTGATCCGCGCGGCGGGCGCCACGCCGGTGGCGGTGGCCATTGCCCTGGATCGCGAAGAGCGCGGCCGCGGCGAGCGATCGGCGATTCAGGAGGTCGAGGACGACCTGGGCCTGGAGGTCGTGCGCGTCGCTCGGCTTGGGGATCTGGTGCAGATGCTGGAGCAGACCGGCCGCGCCCCCGAGCACCTCGAGGCGCTACGCGCCTACCGCGCCGAATACGGGGTCTGACCGGCTCAGGAGGCGTCTTCTTCCGAACGTCCCAGCCGCTCCAGTCGGCGCTGCAGTTCCAGGGCCCGCAGGCGGTATCCGCGTGCGGCCTCGAACTCGGGGTCCAGCTCCAGCGCCTCGTCCCACAGGGCGATCGCCTCTTCCAGATCCTGGTTGCGGTAGCGGCGGATTGCCGCCGAATGCAGCTCCTCCTTGCGCTTGTCGCGCAACTCCCCCCGTGCCTCCCGGGCGTCGTCCAGCTCGGGGTCGGCCTCCAGCGCCCGCCCGTAGGCCGCCACTGCGGCCTCGGTGTCGCCCGCATCGCGGGCCTCGTCCCCGCGCTGCCCCCAGTAGCGACTGGTCGCTTCTCGTTCCAGCTCTTCGAGTCGCTGCGCGTGAAGACCGTTGTCGGTCAGCGCACCTGCCTGCCGGACCCCGTCGCGCGCGTCCTCGTACCGCCCCGCCTCCAGGTCGGCCTCGATCGCGCGCAGGTAGGCCTCCTCGTCATCCCCTCCGCCAAGGGCCGCCAGTTGCTCGTCGAGTCCCTCCGCATCGTCGGCGGACGCCTCGCGCGCGGCGGTCTCCGGTATGCGCAGGCGCTGGCCGGCCAACAGCCGCGACGGGCGCTCGATATCGTTGTAACGCGCAAGGATCAGGAAGCGATTGGCATCACCCAGGTACCGCCGGGCCAGCTGGCCCAGTGTCTCGCCCGGCTCCACCGTGTGAGAAAAGTGGGCCGAACCGAGCTCGTCGCGCGGCTCCGCATCCAGCTGCGCGCGCAGGCTGCGCGCGACCCGGTGACCGGGCTCGCCCTCCAGGAACCGGTCCAGGGCCGGGTCCGCCCGTTCGATGTCCCCTTCCTGCAGGGCCTCGATGATCTCCGCGATGGTCAGGTCTTCCGCCGGCGCGGGGCCTTCTGCAGCGGCTTCTTCTGACACCTCGGGTGCCTCGGTGACCGGCTCTTTGTCTTCTACTTCCAGCATTGCGCAGCCGGTCAGCAGGGCGACAAGGGGCAGCGCTGCCCCGACAACACGACGTGCCATGTTCAGTCCACAGGCCAGAAGAGGATTGCCAGTACGGCGAGCAGGAGCAGGGCCCCCAGCAGCATCGGGCGGACAGCGGCGTGCAGGTGGCGGTGGCCCGGCGAGGCGATGCCCTGCGCGCGCCAGGCCGCTATGGCCACATTGTCGCCATGCGTGCCACCCCGTTGCGCCGCGCGGGCGGCGGCCCTCATGCAGGCCGCCTGAAGATCCGACTGGTTCAGCCACCGAGCGCTTTCCTCCGGACCCAGCTGTTCCCAGTACCCATCGGAGCACAACAGGAAGCGGCTATCGGGTGTCAGCGGGGCCTCGCCATGGTCCACCCGTATCGGGTCGACCACCCCCAGGGCCTGCAGGAGCTGGTTCTGTTCCGGGTGGGTCGCCATGTCTTCTTCGCGGATCTTGCCGGCATCCACCAGCGCCTGCACCCGGGTGTGGTCCCGCGTGCGGGTGATCAGGCGCTCCCCTTCGAAATGATACAGACGGCTGTCACCGCAGTGGGCCCACCAGGCCCGCTGCGGCCCGGCATACAGCGCGACCAGCGTGGTCCCGGGCTGGTCGCCGGGTGCCGCGCCGGGTTTGTGCAGGGCGGCGTGGGTCTCGCGAAAGAGGCGTTCCAGGAGCGCCGCCGGGCCCTCCGGGCGACCGCCGCATTCGTTCCACAGGCGCTCGGCGGTGGCGATGGCCGTGTGCGCGGCCTGTGCGCCGCCCGCATGCCCGCCCATCCCGTCCGCGACGACCATCAATGCGCACCGGGTATCCGGACAGGTCCATACACCGACCGCGTCCTGCTGCTCGCGCCGCCCGCCGATCTCCGTGGCTGTTGCGGTCTCCATCCCCTGTCTCCGCGCCGGGTTCCAAGCCCATCATGGCCCAGGCGGTGGGTCGCTGTCAGTGCGCCCGGCGTTTCTTTACCCGGTCGCCCCGATCCAGAAGTCGATGGAGCGGCCGAGGAAGTCGTCCCAGGTCATGTAGTGGGAGCCGTCGCAGGAAAAGGTCAGGCTGACCATCCCGTTGAACAGGTTCACGGAGGCCGAGCGAAGGTAGATGGTCTCGTCGGCGAAACGCAGCGCCTTCAGCCCCTGCAGTACGCGGCCAACGGCCTCCTTCGGGATAAGGGCCTCTTCCGGATATGGCTCGTGAGGGAAGGCGAGGCAGACATCCGGATCGGCCAGCGATTCGTGCGTCAGGATGCGGTAGCGGTAGGGGTCCTCGGTGGTCCAGAGCGTCGCCCGCGAACTGGAAAAGTGGAACACCCCCTGGAACACGCCGCGCTCGGTGAACAGTTCCTCGATGATGGCCAGCGCGGTGTCCATGTTCTGGTCCATCAGGCTCTCGGTACGGCTTTGCAGGAACAGCGTGCCGCGGATGGACGGGTCACCCTTGATCTGGCGCCACTCGCTGGGTTCCTCGTAGAGGTCCTCCGACAGGTCCGGCAGGTTGCGCAGGTCGAAGTCCGCGCCGAGGAATCCGAGTGCCGTGCCGTTTTCGTCGCGCACCAACTGCAAAGCGGTCAGCGACGGGCGCCGACCGAGCAGGCTGATGTAGGCCTCCGACAGCAGGAAACCCTCGGCCGGCACCGCCTCCTTCATGTACGGGCGTTGCGACCGGTCGCGGCCGAAGTGTTCCGGCAGCACGCCACTGCGCGAGATGTTGTCGGACAGCTGGATGCCCTCGGTATTCAGTGCATACACGAAGGTGGCCTCGGGGATCTGCCGGATCGCCTCCTCCAGGATCGAGTCCAGCGCCTCGCGTTGTGGCCAGGCCGTGCTCAGGCGGGCTGAGATTTCGGCCAGCGGCTCCTGCAGCCGGGCCTCAAGGTACTCGCGCTGGTGCTCGATGGCTTTTTTCAGTTCCGTCATGGTGCGCTGTCGTCTCTTTTCGGTGCGGCGTGATTATCCCCGATCGGACATGTCGGTGTCGTGAAGCGGGTCCGGCTGGCACTACGGCCCCTTCCCGTGGTCCCAGCAGGAACCGTGCCGAGCCAGGAGATTTCCATGACCGTCAGCTCTGTCCAGCGTTCGGACCTGCGCCCCGCCTGTCGCGAGGACCTGGAGGCGATCAATCAGCTGGTTGCCGAGGCGATCGAGGACTGGCCGCTACCGGACCGGGTACGCCGACTGGCTCTGCCGGCCTATCGCTACACCGAGGCCGATCTGATGTTCCTGAGCGCCGTCGTGTATGAGGGGGCCGGACAGGTGGTCGGTGTGGCGACCTGGGAGTCCGCCGAGGCGCGGGAGCTGTCCGATGGAGAGGTCACGGGCCTGCTGCTGCACGGCCTGTACGTGGCCCGCACTGCCCGTGGTACGGGTGTCGGGCGGCAACTGGTGGCGGCCTGCCAGGAGGCCGCCCGCGCCGCGGGTGCTGACGGGGTGCTGGTCAAGGCGCAGACCTCGGCGGCCGGCTTTTTCGCCCGGGTCGGCTTCCAGTCGGTGCCGGTACGCGACCGGGACCGGGACTTCGAGCAGCGCTACTGGTGGCCGGTCGAAGCCGGCGCGTGAACGCGCGGGGCGTCTGGATCAGTCCTGGCGGTCGTCACGGCGTCGGCGGCGCAGCCACCAGCCGGCAATCCCCCCGCCGACGACGGCGAGCAATACCAGCCCTGCCACATGTTCCGGGGCGCTCAGGTAGTGCAGCAGAGAGAAGCCGTCGCCATGGCCGTGCCCCGGGTGGGCGAGGGCGGGGCCGCTGGCGAGCGCGAGGACTGCGGGAATCAACGGGCGCATCGACATCGTGGGTTCCTCCTGACTGAACCGTAAGTTTCACCATAACGCCCAGCGGGCGCCGCCGCCATGCCCGTCATCCCGTATCGCCGTGAGCAGTTCATCGGGCGGTTTCCGTGGTTCCTTAGCAGATGCGGGGCAACTGCTCGCCGGCCGGCAGGATCACGCGGCGTTCAACGTCGGTCGCGAGACGTCGTATGACTGCGGGTTCGCCCGCCTCGGCTTGGCCGATGGCGAGGGCGCCGGCCGTCTCCGGTCGTGACCGCAGCACGCTCAGGGCGTGTTCGGTCGCCGGTTCCGGCACGGCGGCCAGGAAGCGGCCCTCCGCGGCGCTGTGCAGCGGGTCCAGCCCGAGGATCTCGCAGGCCCCGCGCACGTCCGCGCGCACCGGGATGGCCGCATCGTCCAGCACCAGGCGGCAGCCCGAGGCGTCCGCCAGTTCCTGCAGCGCGGCCACTGCGCCGCCGCGGGTGGGGTCGCGCAGGGCATGCACGGGCACGTCGGCCGCCAGCAGCGCGGCTACGGCCCCGGAGACCGGGGCGCTGTCGCTGGGGATCGGCGGGTCCAGTCCCAGGCCCTCGCGCGCGGCCAGGATGGCGACGCCGTGGCGGCCCAGATCGCCGCTGGCCAGCAGCACGTCGCCGGGCTGGATCGCATCCGGCGCGATCCGCACCCCCTCCGGCACGATGCCCACCCCGCTGGTGTTGAGGTAGGCCCCGTCGCCGCGCCCGGCCTCGACCACCTTGGTATCGCCGGCCACCACCTGCACACCACATTCTTCGGCGGCCGCCCTTACGGAGGCGAGGATGCGCCGCAGGTCCTCCAGGGGCAGCCCCTCCTCGAGGATCAGTCCCAGTGTCAGCCACAGCGGCCGCGCCCCGGCCATCGCCAGGTCGTTGACCGTGCCGTGCACCGCGAGGCGGCCGATATCGCCGCCGGGAAAGAACAGCGGGCGCACCACGAAGCTGTCGGTGGTCATGGCCAGGCGTCCGTCCGTTGCGTCGAGCACGGCCGCATCGGGGGCGCCGCGGGCCGGGGTGCCCAGTGCCGGAAGGATCAACTCGTCCAGCAGCTTCGCCTGCAGTCGGCCCCCGCCGCCATGCGCCAGGCGGACTACCTCGGTGGTCATGCCCCGTCCCGGTAGTGCAGGTAGGCGGCACAGGCCCCCTCGGAGGACACCATCGGCGCGCCCAGCGGGGTGTCCGGGGTGCACTCGCGGCCGAAGGCCGGGCAGTCAGTCGGGCGGCGCAGTCCGCGCAGGACCTCGCCGGCGATGCAGGGCCCGTCCTCGCCGGTTGCGGGCGGCGCGACCCCGAAGCGCTCGACGGCATCGAAGCGGGCGTAGGCCGGGCGCAGGCCCAGCCCGCTGGCGGGCAGGCGGCCCATGCCGCGCCACTCGCGTTCCACCGGCTCGAACACGCGGGTGACCGCCTCGCGCGCGGCCGCGTTGCCGTCCTCGCGGGCGGCCCGGTCGTAGCGGTTCTCGACCCGGGCCTCGCCGCGTTCCAGCTGCTCCACGCAGGCCCGGATTCCGGCCAGCAGGTCCACCGGCTCGAAGCCCGTTACCACGATGGGCACCCGAAAATGTTCGGCGATCGCCTGGTAGGCCGCGGCACCCTCCACGGTGCAGACATGACCGGCGGCCAGAAAGCCCTGGATGCGGTGGTCCGGGTCCTTCAGCAGGGCCTCCATCGCCGGCGGCACCAGCGAGTGCGAGACCAGCAGCGACAGGTTGGACAGCCTCAGGGCCTCGGCCTGCAGCACCGCGATCGCGGCGGCCGGGGCGGTGGTTTCGAAGCCCACCGCCAGCAGCACCACCTCGCGCTGCGGGTGTTCGCGCGCCAGTGCGACCGCATCCAGCGGCGAGTAGATCACGCGCACATCCCCGCCGGCCGCGCGCGCGCCATTCAGGTCGCCCAGCGCGCCGGGTACGCGCAGCATGTCGCCGAAGGTGCACAGCATCACCTCCGGGCGGCGGGTCAGCAGCACGGCCTGGTCCAGGGTCTCGGTCGGGGTCACGCAGACCGGGCAGCCGGGGCCGTGGAGCAGCTCGACCGCGTCCGCCAGCAGGTCGTCCAGCCCGTGGCGCAGGATCGCGTGGGTCTGGCCGCCGCAGACCTCCATCAGCGTCCAGCGCCGGGTGCAGGCCGCACGGATGGCCTCGACCTGCTGCAGGATCAGCGCCGGGTCGCGGTATTCGTCCAGGTGCCTCACGGACCCTCCGGGGCGGGCGGCGCGTGCTCGGGGATCGCGCGCAGCGCGGCCAGGGTGCGTTCGGCCGCGGCCTCGTCGATGGTGGCGATCGCGATGCCGGCATGTACCAGCACGTAGTCGCCGGGCCCGGCCTCCGGGGTGCAGGCGAGCGACACCGTGCGCGCAACCCCGCCGAATCGGACCTGCGCCTGGCGGAACAGTGGGTCGTCGCCCTCCACCGAGTCGATAAGGCCGGGGATCGCAAGGCACATGGGTCAGTATCCTCCTTCCGGTCGGGCCGGGTGCGCGGCGCGGCGCGCGATCACCGCCTGGCCCAGGGCCAGTCCGCCATCGTTGGGCGGCACGGCCCGTGGCCACAGCGGTTGAAAGCCGGCGTCGCGCAGGCCCGCCACGCAGCATTGCAGCAGATGCCGATTCTGGAAGCATCCGCCGGTCAATGCCACGGTCTCGCGTTCGCCCGCCTGGGCAGCGGCCACCGCGAACCGCGCCAGTGCGACATGCAGCTGCGCGGCGATCACCCCGGGGGCGGCACCGGCCCCCTGCGCGGCCAGCAGGGCGGCGATCAGCGGGCCCCAGTCCGCCTGCCAGGGCATGGCGGAGTCCGGCACGAGATCCGGGCCATCCACCGTCCCCGGTGCGGCCTCTGCCGCCTGCTGCACAAGCATCGCGGCCTGCCCCTCGAAGCCGGCGCCGGCGCCGGTGCGCAGTCCGGTCAGGGCCGCCACCGCATCGAACAGCCGCCCGACGCTGCTGGTCCAGGGCGCATTGACCCCGCGATCCAGGGCGCGGAGCAGCGGTGGCCACTCGGCATCGCCAAACAGCGCCCGGGCCGGGCTGGCCGCCAGGGCCGCCGTATCGCCCGCGAAGTGCGCATGCAGCAGCCCCAGCAGCGCGCGGCGCGGCTCGCGGATCGCGGCCTCGCCCCCCGGCAGGCGGAACGGGCGCAGGTGACCCAGACGCTGCCAGCCACCATCGGCGTCCACGGTCAGGCACTCGCCCCCCCACAGTGTCCCGTCCGTACCCAGCCCCGCGCCATCCCAGACCAGCGCCAGGGCCGGGTCCTGTACCCCGTGCTCGGCCAGACAGGCCACGGCATGGGCGTGGTGGTGCTGCACGGGGAAGACCGGCATGCCCGGGCCCTCGGCCAGTGCCGTGGAGGCATAGTCCGGGTGCCGGTCGCAGGCGATGCGTTCGATCTGCGCGCCGCAGAGCCCGGCCAGCGCACGGGCCTCGGCGTCGAGGCGGCGCAGGGCCGCATCGCTGTCGAGGTCGCCGACATGGGCGCCGACCACGACCTCGCGGTTCAGGGCCAGCGCCGGTGCCGCCTTCAGATGGCCGCCCAGCGCCAGCGTGAGCGGGCCGGGCTGCCCCATCGGGATACGAAGGGGCATGGTTCCCCGTCCCAGGCGCAGACACTGCGGCTGTCCGGCCGCGATCTGGAACACGCTGTCGTCCAGCGGCCGCGCAATCGGACGGTCGTGGTCGAGGATGGCATCCGCGATCCCGCCCAGGCGGGCCACGGCCTCCTCGCCGGAGATACAAAGCGGCTCGCCACTGCGGTTGCCGGAGGTGCAGACCAGCGGGACGCCGAGCGCGTCCAGCAGCAGCTGGTGCAGGGGCGTGGCCGACCGCATCAGCCCGAGGCGGTTCAGCCCCGGGGCGATGTTCCCGGCCAGCGGCGCATCAATCTTGCGACCCAGGAGCACGATCGGGGCCTCCGGGGCATCCAGCAGTCCCCGTTCCGCATCGGATACATGGGCCAGACAATCCAGCCAGTCGCCGTCCGGCAGCAGCACCGCCAGCGGCTTTTCCGGGCGCTGCTTGCGTGCGCGCAGGCGGGCAACCGCGGACTCGCGGGTGGCGTCCGTCAGCAGCTGGAATCCGCCCGGGCCCTTCAGGGCCAGGATGTGCCCCGCGCGCAGGGTCGCCACGGCGGCTTCCAGTGCCGCATCATCGGTGGCCTGTTCGGCGCCGTCCGGCGCACGCAGTACCAGCCGGGGTCCGCAGTCCGGGCAGGCCATGGCCTCCGCATGGAAACGCCGATCCCCGGGGTTCTCGAACTCCGCCCGACAGGCCGGGCACAGCGGGAAGTCGTGAAGGGTGGTGTGGGCGCGCGCCCAGGGCAGCGCCGTGACAATGCTCCAGCGCGGCCCGCAGGCCGTGCAGGCGGTAAACGGATAGTGGTAACGCCGCGCCGCCGGATCGCGGATCTCGGCCAGGCAGTCGGGACAGGGTGCACGGTCCGGGGCCAGGGCCGGGGCACCACCCCGGTTCGGCCCCGCAGTGATTCGGAAGCCGCTCTCGCCGGTGGGGGCCCCGGAGGTGACGGAAATGTCATCGATACGCGCGGCCACCGGCGCCTCTTGCACGAGTCCCGTACGAAACGTATCCAGGCGGGCCGCGTCCCCTTCGGCCTCGATCACCACGCCCTCGGGTGTGTTGCCGACCGTGCCGGCCAGGGCCAGGCGCTGCGCCAGCGCCGCGACGAATGGCCGGAAGCCCACGCCCTGCACCCGGCCGGCAACGAGCAGGCGCCAGCGCTCCCGCGCCGGGGTGCGTGTCGCGGCCGTATTCACGCCACGTCCAGGCTCCGCAGCAGGATCTGTTGGGCCTCGGGGTGGGTCTCGTCGTCGGAGGTCTCCACCTCCAGCTCGGCGCCTTCGGCCAGCGTGCCGCGGGTGCCGTCCTCGAAGTGCTCGCGGAAATGCTCCGGCGTGATATGCGACAAAGCACCCAGCCATACCCGCACCCGGGTCACCCGCTCGGCGTTGTTGTCCGCGGCCACCTGTTCGATCTTGCGCATCAGGTCGGCCATCAACGAAAACTCGTGCATCTCGACTCCTTGGGTTCGGTGCGTCAGTGCAGTCCGTTTCAGCCCCAAGCTTCCTCCAACCCGGGGGCGCGCTCAACCGCCTGCGCGCGGATGTTTTCCGCGCCCTGCTTTTCGGTGCCCCGCATGGCGTCTCTGGTGCGGCTGCCCGTCGTGCGCGAGGCTGTGTATCCAGGTGACAGACCCCTTCCGCCGGAGACGCCCATGCACATCCACCTCGATACCCCGGACCTGATGACCCGCGTGCGCCTTGAATCCCGCTGGCGCTCGGCCGGGGCCGCAGTCACCAGTGGCGATGGGATCGAGCACCCCGATCTGGTGGTGATCGACCTGGCGGCCCGCGGCGTGGACACCGTGGCCATCTGGCGCGAACGCTGTCCCGATGCCTCCATCCTGGCCTTCGGCCCGCACGTGGAAGGCGCGATGCTCAAGGCCGCCCGCCAGGCGGGTGCCGACGACGTCGTCGTCCGTGGAAAGGTTGCCGATCGTGTGCTCAAACGGATTGAGGAACGCCAGCCGTAATGGCCCTGCCGTCAGCCCACAGGAAGCAGATGGGTCGCCCCCTCCGTGTTGAGCCAGGGGCAAGATTCTGGGCCCACCATAGTGCCAGGAACATTGCCTGCGATCCTCCTGGAAAGGCTTGTCTTGTATCTTCACCGCCTTCGGTGGGCCTCGCCCCGAGAGCCGTTCGCAGGGGTGTCCTTTGTGCTCTGCCCCCAGGAATCGTCGGTCGAATTGTGGTGGTCGACTCAATCGGTTTCGTAGGGCGTACCCCGTTCCTCCCCTTTGCCCGGATCATTAGATTATTGGCCCCGCAAGAGCTGTAACCCTTTGCTATATAGGTGAATGAACTTCCTGCAACGAGGGCAAGGCGATGCACGTCAAATCAGCGATGCACACTGGAGTGGAGTGGTGCGCTCCGGATACCCCGATCGTCGAGATCGCAAAGCTGCTCCGCGAGAAGGACATTGGTGCAGTCCCCATAGGCGAGAACGACCGCTTGATCGGCATGCTGACCGACCGCGACATCGTCTGTCGCGGCATCGCCGAAGGCAAAGAGGTTGCGTCCCTCACGGCGCGCGATGTCATGACCTCCGGGATCATCTACTGCTTCGAGGACGATGAACTCGAGCACGCCGTACACCTCATGGAGGAGCGCGAGATCCGTCGCTTGCCCGTCATGAACAAGGACAAGCGGATGGTCGGCATGCTGTCCCTGGGCGATATCTCCCACTCGGCGCCTCACGAGCTTTGCGGCGAGTTTGCGGCTGCGGTTTCCGCGCACCACTAAGCCCCATACGTGCCGAGAAAGTGTGTCGGGCGGACCAGGCGGTGACCGCGCTTGCGGGTCCCTGTGGCCGCAAACGGCTATGCCGCTGGTCCCGGTAATCAGCGGCAACCAAGCGGTCTGGCGAGATGGGTGGACTAGAATGGAACCATGATGCCCGAAGTCCTCCCGGGGCCATCCACGAGGTCGATCGCCGGTGACGCCACTGTTCCATCCGCATCTGATCAACGGCCCCTGTGGCGACCCGGCCCTCTATATCGACTTCCTGTTCCAGCGCCGCGCGCTGATGTTCGACCTCGGCGAGTTGAGTGCTCTGCCCCCGCGCCGTGCGCTGCGGTTGTCGGATGTGTTCATTTCGCACGCTCACATGGACCACTTCATCGGCTTCGATACCCTGCTGCGGCTGCTGCTCGGGCGCGATGCACACCTGCGGCTGCACGGCCCACCGGGCCTGATCGAGCATGCTGGCCACCACCTGCAGGGCTACACCTGGAACCTGCTGCACAACTACACCACCGAACTGGTGTTTGAAGTCAGTGAGTTCACCGCAGACGGTCGCCATGCCCGCGCCCGGTTTCGTTCCGGCGACAACTTCCGCCGCCAGGATGTCGCCCCGCCGGCATTTGCCGGCGGGGTGTTACTCGACGAACCGGGTTTTCGCATCCGCGCGGCACAGCTGGATCACGGCATCCCCTGTCTCGGCTTCATGCTGGAGGAAAAGACCCACATCAATGTCTGGCGCAACCGGCTGGACGCCCTCGGCCTGCCGACCGGGCCGTGGCTCGCGCACCTGAAGCGCCTGGTTCGGGAGGAGGCGACCGACGACACCCCGGTGGAAATCGCCTGGCACGACCGCCACGGCGAGCACCGGCGCGAGCTGCCGCTCGGCTACCTGCGTCAGGAGGTGCTGCAGGAAACACGCGGGCAGAAGATCGCCTACGTCACCGATGTCGCCTTCCATGAGGCCAACCGCCGCGCCATCGTGGCACTGGCCCGCGGCGCCGACCTGTTCTACATCGAGGCCCCATTTCTCGATGCCGCTGCCCCTCGAGCAGCGGCCACCGCCCACCTGACTGCGCGCCAGGCCGGGCGGCTGGCCCGCGAGGCTGGTGTGCGGCGGGTCATTCCTTTCCATTTCTCGCCGCGCCACAGTGGAGACGAGCCTGTCCTGGAAGCCGAAGTCCTCGCGGCCTTCGATGGTTACTGACGTGCGCTAGGGCCCCTGTCTGTCGCCCGCGGGTCACTGTGGCCCGATCATCGCCGGGCCGCTTCTTGCCCCGCCAACGGAGCGGTGGGAAAAGCCATAGTCGGATTCCCCCGTCTGGATTCACCTTTCAGGCCGCGTATCCTGCATAGGCCCAAGCGGGATGTCGGCACCGCTCTAACCAGCGGTTCGGCGTGTTGTCGATGAAGCTCGGCTATGGCCGTCCCCGATGGCGGCCCGTTTCGTAAAAAAACGATCAAAGGGAGCTCTTGATGGGCCTGGGTGTGGGACTGGTGGTGCTGGCAGCCTTTTTCTGGGGGCTGTCGGGCGGGATCGGCGGCATCCTGATGGCCGACGGCTGGGACGCCTTCGTGGTCTCGTTCTACCGCGGCGCCATTGGCCTGCTGTTCGTGCTGATCTGGCTCGCCTGGCGCCCGGGCGGCAGTGGACTGGGCAGCGGCAAGATGTGGTTCTGGTCCGCCGTGGCCGGGCTGGGTGTTGCCGGCAACTTCGCGTTCTATTTTCTCAGCATCGCGCACGGCAGCGTGGCGGTCGCGGCCACGTTGATGTACTGCGCCCCGGTGTTTGTCTACATCATCTCCTTCGCCCTGAGGCTGGAAACCCCGACCACGCTCAAGCTGGTGGCCATCGCGATGGTTATGGTGGGCATCGTCCTGCTCACCCAGATCTACGACACCGGAGCGGGGGGCGTGACGCTGATCGGGGCCGGTGCCGGCCTGCTTGCGGGCCTGTCCTACGCGATCTTCATCTTCGGCTTCAAGTACGCCGGCCAGCACGGCAGCCCCCAGGCGATTCTCACGATCGCCTTCGGCGTACTCGTTATCCTGCTGATGCTGCCGGGCGACAACACGCAGATGGCCGCCGTCCTGACCACCACCGACTGGCCGTTGTTCGTTGCGCTCGGCGTCTTCGGCGCCGGCCTGTCGTTCGCCTTCTACATCAACGGGCTGCGGACCACGGCTCCCGCAGTCGCGTCGATCGTGGCAATGATCGAGCCGGTCACGGCCACACTGTTCGGTGTGGTGATCCTGCACGAGAGCCTGGCACTGGTTCAGATCATCGGGATGGCCCTGATCCTGGTCACAGTCACCGCCCTCAGCGTCTCCTCCCGTGCCACCCCGCCCCCCGTCCCCGAGCGGGGCCGCGACGCCGGGTAGCCGAGCAACGCTCTCGCACATAGTCCCGGATCGCCCGTGCGATGCATCCTCCCGGGGGCGGGCCTGCGATGCGCGGGGAGATGCCACGCTGGCCTGCAGGGCTGGTATCCTCGCAGTCCTTTGACGATGGCCGCTTTAGGCGGTCACGCAAGATCTTACCGGGCCCGCCCGGACCCGAGGATTCTGGAGGCCGCATGAGCAGTAAGCACCGACCCACCGATATCCAGTTGCATCAGAAGTCGCGCATCCTGGAGCTGACCTACTCCGATGGCTCGCATTTCGAGCTGCCCTGCGAATTTCTGCGGGTGTACTCGCCCTCGGCCGAGGTGCGCGGGCACGGGCCGGGCCAGGAGGTGCTGCAGGTGGGCAAGGAGGATGTGAACATCACCGGGATCGAGCCGGTCGGTAACTATGCGGTGAAGCTGGAGTTTTCTGACGGCCACGACACCGGCATCTATGATTGGGACTACCTGCACAAGCTCGGCACGGAGCAGGAAAGTCTGTGGCAGGATTACCTGGATCGGCTGAAAGAAGCCGGCCACGAGCGCAAGACGCACTGACGATGAAAGAAGAACCCGGCAAGACCCACTTCGGCTACCAGAGCGTCCCCGAGTCCGAGAAGGCCTCGCGGGTCGGCGAGGTGTTCCACTCGGTCGCCTCGCGCTACGACGTGATGAACGACCTGATGTCGATGGGCATCCATCGTATCTGGAAGCGCTACACGCTGGAGCGCACCGGCGTGCGCCCGGGCATGAAGATCCTGGACCTGGCCGGGGGCACCGGGGACCTGGCCGGGGCCTTTGCCCCGCGCGTCGGGGCGAAGGGGCAGATCGTGGTCTGCGACATCAATGCCTCGATGCTGGAGGCCGGGCGCGACCGCATGCTGGACGAGGGCCATGTGGGCAACCTCGATTTCGTGCAGGCGGACGCCGAGCAGCTGCCCTATCCGGATGACTACTTCGACCGCGTGACCATCGCCTTTGGCCTGCGCAACGTGACCCGCAAGGAGCGCGCGCTGGCCGAGATGCGCCGGGTGATCAAGCCGGGCGGGCGCGTGCTGGTGCTGGAGTTCTCGCAGCCGATGGCGCCGCTGCGCCCGATCTACGATGTCTATTCATTCAAGATGCTGCCGCTGATGGGCAAGCTGGTCGCCAACGATGCGGACAGCTATCGCTACCTGGCGGAGTCCATCCGCATGCATCCGGATCAGGAGACCCTGGCCGGGATGATGCGCGATGCCGGGCTGGAGCGGGTCGAGTATGACAACCTGACCGGCGGCATCGTCGCCCTGCACCGCGGCACGAAACTGTAGCGTTTTCATGGCCGAACCCATCGCACTTCCCAGTCCGTTCACGGCCCTGATCGAGGTCGCGCTGAACGAGCACCTGGCGAGCGCGCCGGAGAAGGACCGGGCGCGCCTGGCCGGGCGCGCGATCGCGATCGTGATCGAACCGCCGGGGATCGCGCTTTCGCTGGTCGGGGCCGCGGATCGCCTGCAGGTCATCGGCGGTGTCGAGGAGCCGGTGGATGTGCAGCTGGCGGGCTCGCCGCTGTCGCTGGCCGCGGCGCTGGGCCGTGACGACCGCTCCGGGTTGACCATCACCGGTGACGCCACCGTCCTCTCCGATCTGCAGCATGCGCTGCGCGACTCCGGGATCGACTGGGAGGGGCTGTTCGAGCGCTTTGCCGGCGCCGGGGCCGCCGGGCCGCTGCGCCACCTGCTGGATCAGGCGCGCAGCAGCCTGCGCCACCTGGGCCGCCGCTCCGCCGAGGATACCGCCGACTATCTGCGCGACGAGCTCGAGTGGCTGCCGGCCGGAGGGGCCTTCGAGGCCTTTGCCGAGGACGTTGCCGACCTGCGTGATGGCGTTGCTCGCCTTGATGCCCGACTGCGCCGTTTGGAGGCACAGTCCTCCGCACCTGACGACCGGCAGGCCTGATGCGCCGCGCGCTGTACCGGGGCCTGCGGCTGTGGACCATTGCGCGGGTCCTGGTGCGCTATCGCCTGGACGTCATCCTGTTCACGCTGAAGCCGCTGCGCCCGCTCAGCTTCCTGCTCTACCTCGCGCCCTGGAACTGGTTTCGCCGTACCGAAGGTACGCGCGGCGAGCGCATCCGCCGCGCGCTGGAGGACCTGGGGCCGATCTTCATCAAGTTCGGGCAGATGCTGTCCACCCGGCGTGACCTGCTGCCGGACGACATCGCGGTGGAGCTGGCCCGGTTGCAGGACCGGGTGCCCCCGTTCCCGTTCGAGCAGGCGCGCGCCCTGATCGAGTCCGAGCTGGAGCGCCCGATCGAGATCGCCTTCGCCACGTTCGACGACACGCCGATCGCCTCGGCCTCCATCGCTCAGGTGCACGCGGCCACGCTGCAGGACGGGCGCGAGGTGGTGGTCAAGGTGGTACGCCCCGGCATCCTCAAGACCATCCGCGCCGATCTCGAGGTGATGCACCTGATCGCGGATCTGGCGGATCGCTACTGGTCCGAGGCCAAGCGCCTGCGCCCGCGCGAGGTGGTGGACGAGTACGAAAAGACCGTCACCGACGAACTGGACCTGATCCGCGAGGGCGCGAACGCCGCCGCGATCCACCGCAACTTCGAGGACAGCCACCTGCTGTACATCCCGGAGATCATCTGGGACTACACCCGCCGCAACGTGCTGGTGATGGAGCGCATCGGCGGCATTCCGGTGGCGGATATCGCCGCGCTGCGTGAACGTAATGTGGATCTGAAGCTGCTGGCCGAGCGCGGGGTGGAGATCTTCTTCACCCAGGTGTTCCGGCATAACTTCTTCCACGCCGACATGCACCCGGGAAACATCTTCGTCGATGCCACCCACCCGGACGACCCGACCTACCTGGCGGTGGACTTCGGCATCGTCGGCTCGCTGCTGGACTCCGACCAGCGCTACCTGGCGGAGAACTTCCACGCCTTCTTCAACCGTGACTATCGCCGTGTGGCCGAGCTGCACGTGGAGTCCGGCTGGGTGCCGAAGGACACCCGCGTGGACGAGTTCGAGGCGGCGATCCGCACCGTCTGCGAGCCGATCTTCCAGCGCCCGCTGGACGAGATCTCCTTCGGCCAGGTGCTGCTGCGCCTGTTCCAGACTGCGCGGCGCTTCAATATGGAGGTGCAGCCGCAGCTGGTGCTGCTGCAGAAGACCTTGCTGAACATCGAAGGCCTGGGCCGCCAGCTGTATCCGCAGCTGGACCTGTGGACCACCGCCAAGCCGTTCATCGAGGACTGGATGCACGAGCGCATGGGCGTGCGCGCATTCATCCGCAATGCGCAGCAGCACCTGCCGCGCCTGCTGGCACAGCTGCCCGAGATGCCCATGCACCTGGAAAAGGCCCTGACGGTGGAGGAGCAGCGCTCCGAACGTGACGCCGCCCTGCGCCAGCAGATTCAGGACCTGGAAGAGGGGCTGCGCCGCCAGAACCGCCGCCGCCATGAGGCCTGGGGAGGTGCGGGACTGCTCGCGCTGGCGGGACTGGCGACCCAGCTGGACGTTGCCACCTGGCTGGGGCTGGCCTGGCCGGCCTGGCCGCTTGGCCTGGTCGGTGCCGCTATCCTGCTGTTCGGCCTGCGTCCAGGCCCGTACCGCCGCCCTGTCGATCGTACCTGAACGTCACGAGCCGACTCGCCCGTTCGGTCACGGGCCGTGTCGGTGCCGACTGTAGGAGGCCAGCCCTCTGGCCGATGGGGCGTTGGATAAGTCGCTATCGGCCAGAGGGCTGGCCTCCTACAGGGGGGCGGTCCGGGGCGGGCGGGGTCAGACGTCGAGGAGCAGGCGCGCCGGGTCCTCGATTGCGTCCTTGATCGCGACCAGGAAGCGCACGGCGTCGGCCCCGTCGACCAGGCGGTGGTCGTAGGAGAGGGCGACGTACATCATCGGCCGGATCACGACCTCGCCGTCTACCGCAACGGGACGTTCCTTGATCGTATGCATTCCCAGTATCGCGCTCTGCGGCGGGTTCACGATCGGGGTGGAGAGTAGCGAACCGAACACCCCGCCGTTGGTGATCGTGAAGGTGCCGCCGCGCAGTTCGTCGATATCCAGCTTGCCGTCGCGGGCGCGCTCGGCGAAGTCGCGGATGCGCCGCTCGATGTCGGCCACGCTGGCGTTGCCGGTATCGCGCAGCACCGGCACCACCAGACCGCGCGGCGAGGACACGGCGATGCCGATGTCGCTGTAGTGGTGATACACGATCTCCTCGCCATCCAGCGCGGCGTTGATGATCGGGAAGCGCTCCAGCGCGCGACTGGCGGCGGCCACGAACAGGCCCATGAAGCCCAGCTTGATCGAGTGGCGTTTCTCGAAGGTCTCCTTGTAGCGCGCGCGCAGGTCCATCGCCGCGGACATGTCGATCTCGTTGAAGGTCGTCAGCATCGCGGTGGACTGCTTGGCCTCCAGCAGCCGCTCGGCGATGCGTGCGCGCAGACGCGTCATCGGAACGCGTTCGATGCCGCCTGTGGACGGTGCCGGCTCGCGCCCGGGAGGCGACCCCGAAGGAGATTTGTCGCCACGGCTCGATCGAGCCGCCTGCTCGCGCTCGACATCCTCGCGCAGGATGCGGCCATCCTCGCCTGTGCCTTCGACGTCTTCGGCCTTGATCCCGGCCTCCTGCAGCAGGCGTCGCACGGCGGGACTGGGCGGCGGTGCGTTGCCGGAGGCGCGACCGGGCGCACCGGTGGCCGTGTCGCGGGCCGGGGCATCCTCCTCGGGCCGGGCAGGCTGTCCGGGTGCCTCCCCGGAGTCATCAGAGGACGGTGCGGGAGCCGCAGGCTCCTCTTCCTCGACGTCGATATCATTTTCGTCCGCTTGGTCGGACGCGCCCAGATAGCCGATCACCGCATCGGCCTTCACGACGTCGCCCTCGCTGACCTCCAGCGCCGTCAAGGTGCCCGCAGATGGGGCGGAGACCTCGAGCACGACCTTGTCGGTCTCGAGCTCGGCGATCAATTCATCGCGCTTGACCGTGTCACCCGCCTTCTTGTGCAGGGCGACCACGGTCGCATCCGCGACGGACTCCGGGAGTTCGGGGACCTCGATCGGGGTAAGGTCGGATGCCATCTCGCTTCCTTGTGCTGTGCGTTGGTTTCTGTGTTCAGGGCGTTGGGTGCGGGGTGTCGCGCGAGCTGATCGGCCCGAACGCCCGTTCGAGCAGATCCTTCAGCTGCGCCTTGTGGACCTCCGGATAACCAACCGCTGGCGCGGCGGCCGGAGGGCGCGCAACCGCATGCAGCGTCTGGCCGCGCACCGCCAGCAACGGGTTGATGCGCGGGGCGACAAACGGCAGATACCCCTGGTTCTCCGGTTCGTCCTGCACCCAGACGAACTCCTCTGCGTGCGGATAGCGCCCGAGCAATTCGGTCAGGCGCGCCTCGGGAAACGGGTAGCACTGTTCCAGACGCAGGATGGCGACATCGCGGTGGCCGCCCTCGGACTGGCGGGCGGCCAGGTCATAGTAGATACGGCCGCTGGTCAGCAGCACGCGCTTGACGGTCTGGGGATCCTCGATGCGCGCATCGTCGATCACGGTCTGGTACTGCCCATGCGCCAGCGCCTCGAGATCGGAGACGGCGTCCTGATGCCGCAGCAGGCTCTTTGGCGTCATCACGACCAGCGGTTTGCGGTACGGACGCACCATCTGGCGGCGTAGCAGATGGAAGATCTGCGCAGGCGTGGTTGGTACGCAGACCTGCATGTTTTCCTGCGCGGCCAGCTGCAGGAAGCGCTCGGGCCGGGCCGAGGAATGCTCCGGGCCCTGGCCTTCGTAACCGTGAGGAAGCAGCAGCGTCAGCCCGCACAGACGGCCCCACTTCTGTTCACCAGAGGAGATGAACTGGTCGATCACCACCTGGGCACCGTTCACGAAGTCGCCGAACTGCGCCTCCCAGATCACCAGTGCCTCTGGTGCGGCAGTCGCGTAGCCGTACTCGAAGGCAAGTACGCCCTCCTCGGACAGCAGCGAATCGATGATCAAGAAGCGCGGATGATCCGGATCCAGTTGACGCAGCGGCACCAGTGCCTTCCCGGTCTCCTGGTCGTGCAGCACCGCATGGCGGTGGAAGAACGTCCCGCGCCCGGAATCCTGCCCGGACAGGCGAATGCGATAGCCGTCCTGGATCAGCGCCCCGTAGGCGAGCGTCTCGGCCGCGCCCCAGTCCAGCGGCTGCTCGCCCGCGGCCATCGCGCGGCGGGCATCGAGGACCTTCTGCACGCGCGGATGGACCTGAAAGCCCTCGGGTGGGGTCGACAGCTGGTCGAGCATGCGCGATAGCCGGTCGGCGGCCACACCGGTCTCCACATCCTGGTCCCAGGTCTGGTGCAGGTACGGCCCCCAGTTGGTCGTGCTGCCATGCCCGTCCTCGTGCAGGGCCAGGGCCACCGGCTCGCCAGCTTCCAGTCGGTTTCGATAGGCCTCGACCGCCTCATCCTGGGCCTTTTCTTCCGTCAGCCCGGCCTCGATCAGCGTGCGCGCGTAGAGCTCGCGTGTGGTCGGCAGGTCGCGAATGCGGCGGTACATGTGGGGCTGCGTGGCGGCCGGCTCGTCGGCCTCGTTATGACCCTGGCGGCGGTAGCAGACGAGATCGATCACCACGTCCTTGCCGAAGCGCATGCGGTAGTCCAGCGCGACCTGGGTGACGAAGACCACGGCCTCGGGGTCGTCGCCGTTCACGTGCAGAATCGGTGCATTCACCATCTTGGCGACATCGGTCGCGTAGTGCGTCGAACGAGCGTCCTTCAGGGTCGAAGTGGTAAACCCGATCTGGTTGTTCACCACCACGTGCACCGTGCCCTTGGTGGAGAACCCCCGGGTCTGGGACATGTTCAGGGTCTCCATGACCACGCCCTGTCCGGCGAACGCGGCATCGCCGTGGATCACCACGGGCATGACCCGGTTGCCCCTGCGGTCGCCGACTCGCACCTGGCGGGCGCGCACCGAGCCCTCGACCACGGGTGTCACGATCTCCAGATGCGAGGGGTTGAATGCCAGCGCCAGGTGGATCGGACCACCGGGCGTCTCGACATTCGAGGAAAAGCCCATGTGATACTTGACGTCGCCGGTGCCGCGGTCGTCGCGAGGGCGCCCCTCGAATTCGTCGGCCAGTTCGGAAGGGGCCTTGCCGAAGAGGTTGATCAGCACATTCAGGCGCCCACGATGCGCCATGCCAAGTACGATCTCCTGCAGCCCGCAAGCGCCACCGCGCTGGACCAGCGCATTCAGCAGCGGGATCAGGCTCTCCGCGCCCTCGAGGGAAAAGCGCTTCTGTCCGACATAGCGTCGGTGCAGATAGCGTTCCATCCCTTCGGCCGCGGTCAGGCGCTCGAGGATCGCCAGTCGCGTCTTGTCGTCAAAGCCGAAGTGGCCATGGGCCGATTCCAGACGCTTCTGCAGCCAGCGCTTTTCCTCGGTCGCCGCGATGTGCATGTACTCGGCGCCGATACTCGCGCAGTACGTCTCGTGCAGCACCCGCTCGATCGTGTCCAGGGAAACAGGCCCCTCGATGAACAGGGAGCCGGGATCGAACAGGATATCCGGACCGACTCGGTCCAGCCCATGGTACTCCCTGCTCAGCTCCACGGGAGGCTCTGGAGCCTCCCGCTCCAGTGGGTCCAGGCGTGCCCCGAAATGGCCGAGGTAGCGATACGAGTTGATGAACTGCAGCACACGAATCTGCAGCTGCTCGTGAGCGAGGTCCGGGCGGTCCATGGAGCGCCGGCGCTCCCGGCGCGGCGCGCCCTCCAGCGAACGGAAGTAGTCGGCCCATGCCGGCGGAACCGACTCCGGGTCCTCGCGGTAGCGTTCCAGCAGGGTCTCGGCAAAAAACAGGTTGTCCGGGTGCAATTCCTGTCCGGAGACCGGCGTATCCAGCCGGTGCAGCGAGGGCATGTCGTTCATTCGCGATGGTCCGATAGTGCGTGCTCGGTGTTACTACTTGGGACTCGTCTCGGCGGCGAGGTTCCCCGCGCAGGGCCGATGACGGCTGTGACCGAGAGTAGCGCGTTTGCGCGGCGGAAGGCACACGTCCCGCGTGCTGAACGTGCGATTCCGGACCGGTTTCCCTACCATTCGCGCATGGATGTCTCCCCTCTGCTCGATTCCCTCAACCCGGCCCAGCGCGAGGCCGTGGCCGCCCCGCCACAACCCCTGCTGGTGCTGGCCGGCGCCGGCTCCGGCAAGACCCGCGTGCTGGTGCACCGTATCGCCTGGCTGATCGGCGTGGAGGGCGTGGCCCCGCACAGCCTGCTGGCGGTTACCTTCACCAACAAGGCGGCGGCCGAGATGCGCGGGCGCATCGAGGCGCTGCTGGGCCACCCGGCCACCGGGCTGTGGGTCGGCACCTTCCACGGGCTGGCCCACCGCCTGCTACGCCAGCACTGGCAGGACGCGCGGCTGCCGCAGGGCTTCCAGATCCTCGACTCCGACGACCAGCTGCGCATGGTCAAGCGCGTGCTGCGCGGCCTGGAGCTGGACGAGGCGCGCTGGCCGCCGAAACAGGCGCAGTGGTACATCAACGCGCGCAAGGACGAGGGCTCGCGCCCGGAACACCTGCCGGATACCGGTGACCCCGTCGCGCGCCAGTGGGTGCGCATTTACACCACCTACCAGCAGGCCTGCGAGCGTGCCGGGGTGGTGGACTTCGCCGAGCTGATGCTGCGCTCGCTGGAGCTGCTGCGCGACAACAAGGCCCTGCTGGAGCACTACCGCACGCGTTTTCGCCATGTACTGGTCGACGAGTTCCAGGACACCAACGACATCCAGTACGCCTGGCTGCGCCTGCTGGCCGGCGACAGCCCGGTATTCGCGGTCGGCGACGACGACCAGTCCATCTACGGCTGGCGCGGCGCGAAGATCGAGAACATCCAGCACTTCCAGAAGGACTACCCGGGCACCCAGGTCGTGCGCCTGGAGCAGAACTACCGCTCCAGCGCCAACATCCTGAACGCCGCCAATGCGCTGATCCGCCACAACGCCGGCCGCCTCGGCAAGGAGCTGTGGACCGAGGACAAGGAGGGCGCCCCGGTGCGCCTGTACACCGCGTTGAACGAGCAGGAAGAGGCGCGCTTCGTCGCCGAGACCATCGCCCGCCACGTGGACCAGGGCGGGCTGTACCGCGAGTGCGCGGTGCTGTATCGCTCCAACGCCCAGTCGCGTGTGCTGGAGGAGACCTTTATTGGTCGGCGTATGCCCTATCGCGTCTACGGCGGTCTGCGCTTTTTCGAGCGCCAGGAGATCCGCGACGCCCTGGCCTACCTGCGCCTGGCCGGCAACGGCGATGACGACGCCGCCTTCCTGCGCGTGGTCAACCAGCCGCCGCGCGGGATCGGCGAAAAGACCCTGGAGGGGCTGCGACAGGCGGCCCAGGCAGCGAACACCAGCCTGCTCCAGGCAGCAGCCCATGCGGTCGACGCCGACGCCCTGCCCGGGCGCGCGCGCAATGCGGTTGCCGGCTTCTTGCAGCTGATCCAAACCCTGCAGCAGGAGCTGCCGCGTCAGCCGCTGGCCGATCAGGTGGAGCAGGCGATCGAGCGCGCCCAGCTGCGCGAGCACTACAAGAAGGAAAAGGGCGAGCGCGGCGAGGCGCGTCTGGAGAACCTGGACGAATTGGTGGGCGCGGCGCGCGCCTTCGACATGGAATCCACCGCCGAGAGCGAGGAAGGTGAGGGCAATCGCCTGACCGAGTTCCTCGCCCACGCCGCGCTGGAGGCCGGCGAGGGCGCGGCCGACCCGCACGAGGACGCGGTGCAGATGATGACCCTGCATTCCGCCAAGGGCCTGGAGTTCCCGCTGGTCTTCCTGACCGGCCTGGAGGAGGGGCTGTTCCCGAACGCGCGTTCGCTGGAGGAGCCGGGGCGGCTGGAGGAAGAACGCCGCCTGGCCTACGTCGGCATGACCCGCGCGGAGCAGGAGCTGTACCTGATCCATGCCGAGACCCGGCGCCTGTACGGCCGCGAGTCCTACAACGTCGCCTCGCGCTTCATCAACGAGATCCCGGAAGATGCGCTGGAGGTGCTGCGCCCGCAGGCCTCGCCATATGGCGCAGGGCGCTTCGCGGCCAGCCGCCAGCGCACCGCAGGCTTCGGATCATTGGATACCGCGGATGCCTCGGCCCGCGACAATGGTCTGTCCATCGGTGCCCGCGTGCACCACGCGAAGTTCGGCGAGGGCTTGATCACCCAGTTCGAGGGTTCCGGCAACTCGGCGCGGGTGCAGGTGAACTTCGCCCACGCCGGATCCAAGTGGCTGGTGTTAGGCTTCGCCAAGCTCGAGGTCCTAGGCCAGCACTAAAAAGCCCCGCCGAGGCGGGGCTTCGGGTTACGGACGGCAGGACCGATCACTCGATCTTGAGGTAGGCGAATCCCTTCTCGTTCTGGAGCTCGGCGATGCGCACCACGCCCGAGGGTACAAACTCGACGTTGTCATACACCAGGTCTTCGTCGAGACCGATCTGGCTGCGGGTGATCTCGCACAGCTCCAGCTGCACGCCATGGGTGCTGACGAGGCTGGACAGCCGGCCACGCAGTTCGTCGCGCTGCTCCTTGAGCTCCTCGTCGGCCTCGAAGGGCGAGCCTTCCAGGTCGTCATCCGTCAGGAAGCGAATGCCGTGCGCCACGAACACGATGCGCACGTCCACATCCATGAACTCGTTCTGGTAGTGCGTCATCATGTTGTTGATGCTGGTCAGCATCGCGGAGAAGCGCCGGGGGTCCTCGAAATCAGCGTGATATACCACCTTGGCCTCGGGTTCCATGGCCTCGGCGCGGGGCGTGAACGCCAGCGCGGCGAACAGCAGGCCTGTCAGCATCAGGGCCATCGTGAAACCGGGCAGGGGGGCAACTCGAAGGGCGCGGGAGAGCGGAAACATCGTGGTTCTCCTTGTGGGTTGGTCTTGCCTTATACAGTAGACGCCGCTTCCCGGCGATGCCATCCATGGGACCAGGGCCCCAAGGTTGACGCGAACCGGGGCCAGCGGTATGCTCTGCCGCCTTTTCCAGAACCTAGCGAAGTCAACGCGAGGGAAGTACTTTGGCGAATATTGCTTCTGCCCGTAAGCGGGCCCGTCAGGCGGTCAAGAATCGCGCTCACAACGTGGCGCTGCGCTCCCGTTTCCGCACGGCCATGAAGGCCGTACTGAAGCCGCTGCAGCAGGGTGATGCCCAGGCAGCCAGCGAGGCCTACAAGAAGGCCGTGCCGGTCATCGACGCGACCGTGAGCAAGGGGCTGATCCACCGGAACAAGGCGGCCCGCCACAAGAGCCGCCTGAACGCCCGTATCCGCGATCTGGCCCAGGGCTAACTGCCCCTGACAGTTCGGGGCCTGGCCCCGAACCGGATCGCACGCAATAGAGCCGCGCCCGGAGATGATCCAGGCGCGGCTTTTTGCGTGCGTGGACATCCGGCCAGGCAGCTGGACGCGAATGGAGAACTATTCGGACAGCACGCGGGCGCCGCCCTCGCCCCGTGGATCGGAGGCCGCCTCCAGGCGCCCGTCATCGCGATGCCACAGGATCGCCTGCATGTCACCAAATGGGCGTACCTGCGGCACCAGGCGGTGGCCCCGCGCGACCAGTTGCCCGCGCGTCTCCATGTCGAAAGCACTGGTCTCGTGTTCCACGCGATCCGGCAGGTACTGGTGGTGATAGCGCGGCTGCTCCACGATCGCCTCCGCATCCAGGCCCTCCACCACACCCAGGAGGCCGTGCAGCACCACGGTGATGATGCGGCTGCCGCCCGGGGTTCCCAGGATCGCCACACGATCGTCGGTCTCGACAAAGGTCGGGCTCATGCTCGACAGGGGCCGCCGATACGGGGCAATCGCATTGGCCTCGAAACCGATCAGGCCGTAGGCATTGGGCTCGCCCGGCTTGGCCGAGAAGTCGTCCATCTCGTTGTTCAGCAGGACCCCGGTGCCGGGCACGACATAGCCGGAGCCGAACGGGTAGTTCAGCGTCAGTGTCGCGGCCACACGGTTGCCGTCGGCGTCGATCACGGAGAAATGGGTCGTCTCCGGGCTCTCGGCGGCCTGCGCCGGGTCCGGGACATCGGCCTGCGGGTCCACCGATAGCGGCAGGTAGCGGCTGGGTGTGGCCTCGTCCGGGTGGATGGTCGCGCGCAACCCGGCCGCGTAGTCGCGCGACAGCAGCCGCTCCAGCGGCATGTCGACGTGGTCCGGGTCACCGAGATACTCGGCACGGTCGCGGTAGGCGCGACGCATGGCCTCGATGCTCAGGTGTGCCCGCAGGTCCGGGGCCAGCTCGTCGAGGTCATAGAACGACAGGATGTTCAGGATCTGCCCCAGGGCAACGCCACCCGAAGACGGCGGCGAGGCGGTGGTGATCCGCGCACCGCGATACTCGATGTGAATGGGGTCGCGTTCGACGACCTCGTAGTCCGCCAGGTCGTCCAGCGTCCAGATACCGCCTGCTTCGCGCACCCCGTCGACCAGCCGCTCGGCCAGGGCCCCGGTATAGAAGCCGTCGCGGCCCTCTTCGGCCAGGCGTCGCAGGGTGTCGGCCAGATCCGGCTGCACCAGGCGCATACCCGCATCCGGCACAGCCCCGTTGTCGAGAAAGATCTGCGCGGCGTCGGCGCCATTACGCAGCGCCCGGTGGCGGAAACTCGCCATCTGGTTATAGCGTCCGCCCACCTCGACCCCATCCTCGGCCAGGCGAATCGCCGGCTCCAGCGTATCGCCGAGCGCGAGGCTGCCGTACTGGCGGGACAGGTGGTCGAGGCCCGCTGGCATACCGGGGATTCCAGCGGCAAGCACACCGTCGAGCGACAGGCCCTCGACCACCTCGCCATCGTCGTCCAGGTACATGTCACGATGTGCCTCGCCCGGCGCCGTCTCGCGGGCGTCCAGCATCACGCTGCGGTCATTCTCCGCCTCAAAGAGCAGGAAAAAACCACCCCCGCCCAGACCGGAGCCATAGGGCTCAACCACGCCCAGGGCAGCCGTCACGGCAACGGCGGCATCGAACGCGTTGCCGCCTGCGGCGAGGATGCGCTCGCCTGCGGCGGTGGCCTCCGGGTGGGCGGAGGCCACTGCACCCTGGCCGGGCCCCGCGGCCTGAACGGGCGCGGCCACCCACAAGGTGGCGGCGAGGGCCGCGGGGAGCAGGCGCGCCAGCATGGTTACGCGCCCATCAGCTTCTCGTATTTCGCCTGCAACTGTTCGCGCGTCTCCTTGTGATCGGGGTCCAGCGGGATGCAGTCGACCGGGCAGACATCCTGGCACTGCGGCTCGTCGTAATGCCCGACGCACTCGGTACAGCGCTCCGGGTCGATCTCGTAGATCTCGTCGCCGGGATAGATCGCCTCGTTCGGGCACTCGGGCTCGCAGACATCGCAGTTGATGCATTCGTCGGTGATCATCAGGGCCATGGGGTTGTCCTCGTATACAGTCGCGGGGTCCGGCTAGTGTCCCAGGCCGTTTTGTTCGGCCAGGATGCGCGCCACGCCGGGGCTTACGAATTTTGAGACGTCGCCGCCCAAACGGGCGATTTCCCGTACCAGACTGGAGGACACGAAGCTGTATTCCTCCGCCGGAGTCAGGAACAGCGTTTCGACCTCGGGGGCCAGCTGGCGGTTCATTGCCGCCAGCTGGAATTCATGCTCGAAGTCGGAGACCGCGCGCAACCCGCGCAGGATCACATTCGCCCCCTGGGCATGGACAAACCGGGCCAGCAGCACATCAAAGCCCCGGACCTCGACGCCCTCGATCCCCTTCACCGCCTCCTCGGCCAGGGCGACACGGGTCTCCAGGGGGAAGGCGGGCCCTTTGTCCGGGTTGGCGGCCACCGCGATCACCACACGATCGAAGAGGCGCGCGGCCCGACGCACGATATCGGTGTGCCCATGGGTAATCGGATCGAAGGTTCCGGGATAAATCGCGGTGATGTGGGGCATGCCAACAGCCAGCAGGGAACAAGCCCGTATTAGACCGCAAGGAATGGAGGCACACCAAACCCCCTCCATCGGGCGTGTTCGGAAAACGCTCGGGCAGGCTTTACACTGCCCCGTCTCGTCCACCGCCAAGGGCTACCAATGACCGATGATGACTACCGTCCGCCGCTGGCGGACTACTGGGACCAGCTCGAAGCCCGCTACGGGGGCGGGTTCAACTTCCATCAGATCTCGCGCGAGGAACTCGCGCAGCTGATCGACCATCTGCGCCACGCCGTCAAGGAAGACCCGCAGGTGACCGACGTGGAAAAACAGAACCTCGGCCTGGTACTAAAGCACGCGGAACAGACCCTGGAGAAACGCAAGGGCTGATACAGCCGCGCCCTGAGCGGCGCGGTGACCTACGGGGCCCGCGCCTCCAGGGCCGAGGGACAGGGTGGCAGGGCGCGGCACTGATCACCGTCGTCTGGCGCCTCGGCCGCCGCCCCCAAGGTGGGTGCATAGTTCCCGGGCCCCGCCAGTTCGCTCGCGCAACTGGCGGCCTCGCGGGCCTGCTCGCCGCACTGGCGGGCAATCAGCACATGGGCCAGGTTGTTCCAGCCCTCGTGCCGCTGGGGGTCACGCTCGATCAGCTGGCGCAATGCATCCTCCGCCGTGTCCAGATCGCCCTGGGCAAAGGCCACATTCGCCAGCCCGACATAGCTGATCGGATGCTCCGGCCAGCGTTCCATAGCGGCCCGGTATCCTGTCGCTGCCGGGGTTGGACGCCCCACCTGCTCCAGCTCGTTCACTGCCCGCAGCCAGCGCAAGGGCTCGGCCGTGGCCGGCAGCTGGTCTGGTTCGGTCACCAGGAAGGCCCAGCGATCGCCGCGCGCCCAGGTGCGCTCGAAGCGGGAAAAAGAGTTCACGTGGCGCTCGATCGGCCCACTGCGCAGATACACCTCGCGCTCGTCCAGGTCGTAGCCCATCACCACGGCAAAGTGCCACTCGGGGAACATCGCGACCCCGAGGTTCTGGAACACCACCACCGGGTTGCCCTGCGCCACCTCGCGCAGGATCGCCTCCAGTTGCGGCTCCACACGGTAGGCCACCAGGTCGCGGGCACGAGCCGCCGCGCGCATCTCCGCCTGCAGGCTGCCCTCGCGGGCCGGGATATAGACCTCGTCGATCAACTCTTCCAGCGAGGCATCGATCCCGCGTGCGCCCAGTACCGTGGCCAGGGCCGCGGGGCCGCACTGGTAGTCTTCCTGCGGGAAGAATGGGGTGTCTTCCAGCTCGACCCGGGCGGGCAGATCCTCAGGGGCCTCACTGGAGAGCTGCGCACTCTGTGGCGCAGTGGCGCAGCCACTGAGCCAGAGCACGGCGAACAGGCCGCAAACGAGCGCGGCGAGCCCGGAGGCTCGCCGCCAGTACACAGGTATCACGAGCGATCTAGCGTTCGCGCGCCGGGCCCACGAACGCAAAGATGTCGGTCACGCCGACCGCATCCAGGATCACCAGCACGATGAACACGATCGCGACCACCCCGACTACACCGGCGGCACCGGCCGGGTCGGTCTCCATGCGGGCCTCAAGCTGGGCCAGCTCGTCCGGGGTCAGACGGGCCACACGCTCCTGGGCTCGATCGGGGTCCACCCCCATCTCGACCAGCTTTTCGCGAACGGCCTGGTCATCCAGCTGCTTGAGCAATTGAGCACGGGTGTCCTCCGCGCTGGTCTGCTGGATCATGGAACCCGTATCCACCATCCCAACATCTGCAAAGGCTGGGGTGGCGGGCAACAAGACCAGCGCCATCGCAACCAGAAAAGCGGCAGGGGCGGACAACCAACGACGATGCGGTGCGTGGAACATGGTCGAACTCCTTTTTCGATTGAACAGGCCCGACAATCCGCCGGGTTTCACCACTTGAGTGTAGCCGACGGCGCTAACTCGCCAAGCCCCCGTATGCTCATTTTTTCGCGCCCGGTCACGCTATGGAGCCCCGGTCCGGGAACCGCAACTCCATCACGCGAAAGCGATCAGCTCTCTTCTGGGGGATCGACCTTTTCGATCTCGTACTCGAGCACCTCGACCGAGCGGGCCCAGGCGCCACCACAGACGCTGTTGTCTCGCGTGCGCTCGCGCATGTCACCCGGGGCAATGGTGCCGAAGCGACGGGTATCGGTGCGCACATCGTCATCCAGGTCACCCGGGCAGGTGTACGCCGTCTTGGTGACCGTTACCTCGACGTAGTCATCGGTCTCGTTGACGACACGCCACTCGCCCCGCACGTTGTCGCAGCCATGGTCGCGTAGACGGTATTCGACCTTGACGCCCTCCGGCGAGCCCTCGGCCGGCAGCCAGTACGCGCCCTGGGCCGATACGGTCGCGGGAGCGGCAAAGGCCCCCATCAAGGCGGCGGCCGCAAGGCCTGCCAGCGTCCGGTTCAGGATTTGGCTTGTCATGATCTCCTCCACAATCTCTGGACTTCGTCTGGCCCTCTTGCGTGGCCTTCATCTCACATTAGACGCCCGGAGTTCGCCACATATGCCGTTTCCGGGCGCGACAAAGGGTTTTTTCTCGATCGAGCCCCTCTGCAATGTCCATCATCCATGGCGCGCCTGAAAGAGCGATGAATGAGGTTGTCCTGGAGTCGACCCTGACCTGCCCCGAATGCGGGCATCAGAAGACGGAAGCGATGCCCACCGACGCCTGCCAGTGGTTCTACGAGTGCACGGGCTGCGGCGTCTTGCTGCGCCCGCTTCCAGGGGATTGCTGCGTGTTCTGCTCTTTTGGAACCGTGCCCTGCCCGCCCATTCAGCAGAAAGGCCCGGGCGGCTGCTGTATACCCGCGAACCCTTCGGGCAGATGACCTCGGTGCCTACTCCGTCTTGACCTCGAACGGGGGGCAGCGTTTTGGCAGCAACTCGCCACGAATGCGCGTATAGCAGGGGAGGCCGCGCTCGAATGGAGGCTCGTCCTCGCCCTGGATCAGTGGGCGCAGGTAGTCGCGCGCGGCCTGGGTGATGCCGTAGCCATCCGGAGTGATGTAGTTGCGCGGCATGCCCTGCTCGATATCGGCGACGGTCTCCAGCGGGGTGAACCCGATGCTCCAGCGATAGGGCTTGTTGGAGTCGCGCCGGATAATCGGCATGAAGGCGTCCTCGCCGGCCACTACACCCTCCACCGCCGCGCGCCCACAGGCATAGGCCTGCTCCACGTCTACCTTCGACGTGATATGGCGCGCGGCACGCTGGATGTAGTCCACCACCGCCCAGTGCAGCTTGTGCCCGGTCTTCTCGCGGATCAGCTCGGCCAGGCGCGGGGCGGCACCTCCAAGCTGGGTGTAGGCATAGACATCGTGGCTTTGGGCGACCGAGAACAGGTCGCCATCCGGATTCTTGATGCCCTCGGAGACGACCACCACGCAATAGCCGTGACGCTCGATGGTGCGGTTCAGATGCTCCAGGAAGTCGTCCTGGTCGAACGGGACCTCGGCGAACAGGATCAGCATTGGTGGCTGGCCGTCGAACTCCTGTGCCAGCGCCGCAGCAGCCGCCAGCCAGCCGGCATGGCGCCCCATCACCTCCAGCACGAACACCTTGGTGGAACTGGTGTGCATGGACTCGACATCCAGACTGGCCTCGCGCACTGCGGTGGCGATGAACTTGGCGGCAGAGCCGAAGCCCGGGCTGGAGTCGGTGACGGCAAGGTCGTTGTCGATGGTCTTGGGCACGCCGATCGCCTTGATCGGAAAGCCCATGCGATCGCCCATCTTCGCGATCTTCAGCGCGGTATCCATGGAGCCGCCGCCGCCGTTGTAGAAGAAGGTACCAATGTCATGGGCGCGGAAGACCTCGACCAGGCGCTCGTACTGTTGCGGGTCCTTGTCCGGGTCGCCCAGGTCGAAGCGGCAGGAACCGAACGCCCCGCCTGGCGTATGGCGCAGGGCCGCCAGGGTCAGTGGGTCCTCGTGGTCGAGGTCGATGATCTCTTCGCGCAGGACACCCAGGATGCCGTCGCGCGCCGCAAAGATCTTGCCGAAGTGGGCCGGGTGGGCGCGTACCGCCTCGATCACCCCCCAGGCGCTGGCGTTGATGACGGCGGTGACCCCGCCCGACTGGGCGTACAGCGCGTTCTGCGGCATGCGAATCCTCCATTTCCTGTTGGTTCCCGGATACCGAGCAAACACAGTGCCAGGCCGGTCACGCCACGATCAGTACTGTGGATCGGCCCCTCCGGGTGCTTTTGCTACACTATGCCGCCTTTGACACCCGGCGCGCCGGGGCCGTTCGCCCCGCGACGGGGCTGCTGTGCCCCATTTCGCGCCGTGTCGCCCGATTCACAACAGCATCAGGATTGCATCATGCATATCGGTACCACTCTGACCAACTGCATCATCGAAACCCAGCGCGGCATCCAGGGCGCGACCGGCGAATTCACCGGTCTGCTGAACGACATCTCCGTGGCATGCAAGAAGATCTCCAACCTCGTCGACAAGGGCGATCTGGTCGGCGTGCTCGGTTCCGCGGGTTCCGAGAACGTGCAGGGCGAGACGCAGAAGAAGCTCGACATCATCACCAACGAGGTGTTCATCGAGAGCCTGAGCCACAACGGCCACGCGGCCGGCCTGGCCTCCGAGGAGATGGACGAGATCTGCGAGATGCCGGCCGGTGCGCCGCGCGGTCATTACCTGGTCCTGTTCGACCCGCTGGACGGCTCCTCCAACATCGATGTGAACGTCTCCGTCGGCACGATCTTCTCGATCCTGAAGGCCCCCGAGGGTGTGACCGATCCCAAGACCGAGGACTTCCTGCAGCCGGGTACCAAGCAGGTCGCCGCCGGCTACTGCCTGTACGGCCCGTCCACCATGATGGTGATGGCCACCGGCCAGGGCGTGAAGATGTTCACGCTGGACAAGGACTTCGGTGAATTCCTGCTGACCAAGGACAGCGTGAACATCCCGGAGGACACCCAGGAGTTCGCGATCAACATGTCCAACAGCCGCTTCTGGGAAGCGCCGATCAAGCGCTACATCGACGAGTGCCTGGCCGGCAAGGAAGGCCCGCGCGGCAAGGACTTCAACATGCGCTGGGTCGCCTCCATGGTCGCCGAGGTGCACCGCATCCTGTGCCGTGGCGGGGTGTTCATGTACCCGATGGACACGAAGATGAAGGCCAAGGGCACGACCGGCAAGCTGCGCCTGATGTACGAGGCCAACCCGATGAGCTTCATTGTCGAACAGGCCGGCGGCGTCGCTACCACCGGCCGCGAGCGCATCATGGACATCAGCCCCGAGGGCATCCACCAGCGCGTGCCGGTGGTGCTCGGTGCGAAGAACGAAGTGGAGCGCATCACCGGCTACCACAACGAGGGCTGATCGCCAGGCCTTTGTAGCGCCTTTCTATAGGCCCGGCACCCGCAAGGTGCCGGGCCTTTTTTGTGCCCGCAGATTGATCTTTGTCACGGGCGTTACACTGATGATATATCTGTAACATGGATTCTGCAGATACCGACTGGCAATTGCTCATTCTCGCCTTTCAGGGCGGTCAGGACTCGACCCGGGTCCGGCTCTGGCGCGCGCTGAAGGCCCTGGGCGCCGCCACGCTGCGCGACGGCGTCTATCTCCTGCCCAACCGCTCCGATCTGCGCAACGCCCTGCTGGAACTGGCGGAATCCGCACGCGCGGCGGGCAACCAGGCCTACCACCTGCCGGTAGCCGCCAGCGCCGAGGAACAGGCGCATTACCGCGGCCTGTTCGACCGCGAGGCCGAGTACCGCACCCTGCAGACCAGCGCCGAGACCCTCCTGGGCCAGCTGCCTGGACTCGGCGAAGCCGAGCTGCTCAAGCGCCTGCGCCAGATCCATCGCGAGGCGGAGCAGCTGCGCCGCACCGACTACTTTCCGGGACCCGGACGCGGACCCCTGGAAGCCCAGCTGGCCCGGCTCGAATCCGCGGCTCAGGCAATGCTCTCGCCGGACGAACCCTCACCCGCACCCGACACCGGCATCCCCCGCCTGGATCCGGCGGACTACCGGGGCCGGTTGTGGGCGACGCGCGCGGCCATGTGGGTCGACCGGGTCGCCAGTGCCTGGCTGATTCGCGAATTCATCGACCCCCAGGCGCGTTTTGTCTGGCTCAACACGCCAGCCGAGTGCCCGGGCGAGGCCCTGGGCTTCGACTTCGACGGGGCCGCCTTCACCCACGTTGGCGACCGGGTCACCTTCGAGGTGCTGCTGGCCGCCTTCGGCCTGGAGCGCGACAGTGGCCTCGCCGGCCTGGCCGAGATGGTGCACTTCCTGGATGTCGGCGGCCGCCCCATCCCCGAAGCGCCGGGCTTCGAGAGCATCCTGACCGGGGCCAAACAGCAATGCGCGGACGACGATGACCTGCTGGCCCGGATGACCCCGGTGCTGCACGACCTCCGCCAGGCCTATGAACAACAATCCGGAGGGGCCTCCAGATGACGGATCCCGAGCAGGCGACAACACAACGACCCGCCCCGCCCACTCGAGCCGAGGCCTTTCGCTACTGGCTGAAACTCGGCTTCATCAGTTTCGGTGGCGCCGCCGGGCAGATCGGCATGATGCACGACGAGCTGGTGGAACGGCGTCGCTGGGTCTCCGAGAAACGCTTCCTGCATGCGCTGAACTACACCATGGTGCTGCCGGGGCCCGAGGCCCAGCAGCTGGCGACCTATCTCGGCTGGCTGCTGCACGGCACCTTCGGCGGCCTGATGGCGGGGCTGCTGTTCATCCTGCCCTCGCTGTTCCTGATGATCGGGCTGTCGTGGGCGTATCTGGTCTTTGGCGACGTCCCTGCGGTGGAGGCCGTGTTCTACGGCATCAAGCCGGCGGTGGTTGCGATCATCGTCTATGCCGGCTGGCGCATCGGCGGGCGGGTGCTCAACAACGGCCTGCTGTGGCTGATGGCCATCGTGGCCTTTCTGGCGATATTCGCGCTCAACATTCCGTTTCCGTACATCATCATCACGGCGGGCATTCTCGGCTGGCTGGGCAGTCGCGTCTGGCCGGAGCGCTTCCAAAGTGGCGAATCGCACGGCACCGGCAGTGCCCAGTCCCGTGGCCCGGCGGTGGTGGACGACGATACGCCACCGGCGCCCTGGATGCAGTTTCGCTGGGCACGGGTAACGCGCTTCCTGGTGGTTGGCCTGGGCCTGTGGGCCGTCGTGTTCGGGGCCCTGCTCGCCGTGTTCGGCTGGGATGCCACGCTGACCCGCATGGGCCAGTTCTTCACCCAGACCGCACTGGTCACCTTTGGCGGGGCGTATGCGGTACTGCCCTATGTGTACCAGGGCGGGGTCGAGACCTATGGCTGGCTGAGCCCGACGCAGATGATCGACGGCCTGGCCCTGGGCGAGTCCACGCCCGGGCCGCTGATCATGGTGGTCACGTTCGTCGGATTCATCGGCGGCTGGACGCAGGCCTTTCTCGGGCCGGACCAGATCGTGCTGGCCGCCCTGCTGGGGGCACTGGTCGCGACGTTCTTCACCTTCCTGCCCTCGTTCCTGTTCATCCTGGTCGGCGCACCGCTGGTCGAGCGCACCCGCGGGGACCTGCACTTTACCGGGCCGCTGACAGGCATCACCGCCGCCGTCGTCGGCGTGATCACCAACCTGGCGGTGTTCTTCACCTGGCACGTGCTGTGGCCGGACGGATTCGAAGGTGCCTTCGAATGGTTCTCGGCCCTGCTGGGCATCGCCGCCTTCATCGCCCTGGCCCGCTTCCGGGTCGGCATCATCCCGCTGATCGCTGTCTGCGCCGGCCTCGGTGCGAAGTATCAGCTTCTGTTCTAGGAGTTCGTGACATGCTGAAGAACACGCAAAACAGGGCCCAGCTCGTTCTGGCCCTTGCGGCTTTGGCTCTAAGCCCGCTGCTCGCGGCCAAGGAGGCGCCCATCCTGCCGGAACCCGAGGCGGTCTCGGAACATGCCCATGCGTGGGTCGGGCCATACGGCGGGCCGGACACCGAAAACCAGGGCTTTCGCATGAACCTGGGTTACGTGGTCGGCGAAGACGCCGTGGCCGTGATCGATTCCGGCCATACCCCGGAGATGGCCAAAGAGATGCTGGAGCATATCCGCGCGACGACCGACAAGCCGGTGCGCTACGTGATCAACACCAACTCGCAGCCGCACCGCTTCATGGGCAATGACGTCTTTCGCGAGGCCGGCGCCGACATCCTGGCCGCGCCCGAGGCCGTCGATCGCATGCAGGGCAACGCCTCGATGTTCGCCATGCAGCTCGAGAACGCGCTGGATCGGCCGGAAGGCTCCACCGAGCACCCCGAACCACCGAACGTGATGGTCGAGGATCGCGAGGAACTGGATCTGGGCGGTGTCACCCTGGGCGTTCGCCATGTGGGCAGTGCCCACACCCACGGCAGCCTGATCGCGGTGGTCGAGCCCGACAATGTCGTATTTGCCGGCGACGTGCTCTACGGGGGCCGCCTGCTGGCCATCCTGTCCGACGGCAGCATGGAGGGCTGGCTGGAGGCCTACGAACTCCTGCAGGACGAATACGCGGATGCGAAATTCATCCCGGGCCACGGGGAGCCGGGCGCACTGTCGACCTTCGACCACCCGACCCACGACTACCTGCGCGCGCTGTGGGACCACATGATTGAGGCGGCGGACATGGGCACTGACATGCAGTCGGCCATCGGAGCCTTCGATGCTTCGCCGTGGCAGGACCTGGCCGACTTCGACGACCTGGCGCCACGCAACGCGAATATCGCCTATCAGGAGGCCGAGAGCGCCTTGTTCTAGAAAGGCATGGAACTCGACTTCCTCGGGGTTCGCACTTCCCGGGGAAGTCGAATCAGACGACGCGGCCCTCGGGTTGCGCGTCCGGGTCCTGGTGCAGGGTGGTCAGGTTGGCGACGGTGGTGTCGGCGATGTTGGCCAGGGCCTCGCGGGTCAGGAAGGCCTGGTGGCCGGTGACCAGCACATCGTCGCGCTGCATCAGCCGCGCCAGGCGCCGGTCCGGCAGGCCGGACAGCGACCAGTCGTGGAAGAACAGTCCCGCCTCGGCCTCGTAGACATCCAGCGCGAGTCCCCCCAGCTGACCCGAGTCCAGCGCGACCTCGGCGGCATTGGTATCCACCAGCGCCCCGCGCGCGGTGTTGATCAGAAAGGCCCCGCGCGGCATCCGCGCCAGGGTATCGGCATTGATCATATGCCGGTTCTCCGGGGTCATCGGGCAGCTCAGGCTGACCACCGAGGACTCGGCCAGCAGCGTATCCAGGCCCAGATACTCCACCCCCGCGGCCTGCAGCTCCGCGTTCGGGTACGGGTCATGCGCAATCACGCGACAGCCAAAGCCGAGCATGATCCGGGCGAAGGCCTGTCCGATCCGTCCGGTGCCGACGATGCCCACGGTCCGTCCGACGAGATCGAAGCCCGTCAGGTGGTCGAGGCGAAAATCGCCGCGCCGGGTCCGCTCCCAGGCCCGGTGCACCCGGCGGTTCAGGGTCATCAAGAGGGCGACGGCATGCTCCGCGATCGCGTTCGGGGAGTAGGCTGGAACCCGCCCCACGCGCACGCCGCGTTCGCGGGCCCGCGCCACATCCAGGTTGTCGTACCCGGAACAGCGCAGCGCGACCACATGAATCCCCTGGTCCGCCAGCCCGTCGATCACGCGGCGGTGCAGGTCGTCGTTGGTGAACACGCAGACCGCGTCCGCGCCCCGGGCCAGATGCACCGTCTCAGCGGTCAGGCGCTCGGCGTGCACCCCCGGCACCATCCCGGCGGCCACCAGCGCCGGTTCCAGGTATTCGCGATCATGCTGCTGGACACTGAACAGGGTAACCCGCATATCGGTCTCTCTCGTCCTGGGATTGTCCGGGTACATGCTCGGCCTGCGCAGGGCGTCCCGGGTGTCTTGCTTGCGCGCGCGCTTAGCGCGGGCACCGGTCTTTGCAGGGGCAGCATAACGCAGGAACCAGCCCGGAACGGGCCAGTCCTGCGCCTGCCTCAGACGAGATCGCGGGGTATCCGTAGATCCCAGTTGCGGGCAAAGACCCGGCGTTCGCCCTCGTACGCATCCAGCTGGGCATGGATCTCGAACTCGGTTGGGGTCGAGGTGAGGAGCGTGCGGGTGACCGTTCTAACCTCCCAGTCGCCGCGGCGGAAACCGCGTTCCCAGAGGGTTTCCCCGCGCGCGGAGTTGAAGTCGTCGCCCAGGTAGCTGTACCACTCCAGCGTGCGGCGCTGCATCTCCAGGTCCAGCGCCTCCAGGTGCACTGTACCGCTGTCGTTGATCACCTCCAGCGTGGAGCGGTCTTCCTCCAGGTCGCGGATTACCCGCCAGGTGTGGCGCGGCGTGGTCAGCTGGTCGCTGGCGGTGGACGGCGGGCTGCCCTCGGCCTCGTCGAAGCGGATGCCCGCGTCCTCCTCCCGCGGTGGCCGGCGCGGCAGGCACAGCCGGCTCGCGCCGGTGGTGATATGCAGGCACACCGGCTCCGGCGGCGGCCAGGCGAGCGGGAAATACGACGTGGAGACCGACAGGCGCAGACGGTGCCCGGCGGGAAAGGTCTGCGCCACGTCGTTCAGCTTCACGCGCACGTCGTAGTGCCGCCCCGGCTCCAGCGGCTGCGGGTCCTCCGAGCTGTCGCGGTGGGTGAGATTCAGCAGGCCGTAGGTGACCCGGGTCGCCTTGTCGTCCTCGGCGACATCCGACAGGCGCACCGCGACCATCGCCACCGGGCGGTTCACGCGCAGCCGCAGTTCCACGCAGGCCGCGCCGAGGATCTCCAGTGGTGCGTCGAGCGGCGCACTGGTGAACACCAGCGCGCCGCCGTCCTCCTCGCGCTGGTCGTGCGGCAGGTCGGGTGTCGCGGCATACGAGCACCACTTGCCGGCGAACAGCCCGACGCTGAGCGGCGACTGCAGCGACATCTCCCGCTCCGGGACCGACTCCTCGGCGCCGGCCAGGCGTCCTGGCCAGGCCAGGGGAAGGGCCTGCTCCTCCATATGTGGCGACGGCCATTCCGGTTCCCCGATCCAGCGCCCGGGCCGCTCCGGGTAATGTGTGGTGGGTGGCATGCTGTCCTGCATCCAGGCGCGCAGCATCGGCTTGTCCATGATCCCGTTGTCGACTCCCTTCAGCCAGTGATCCCACCAGCGCAGGCACTCCTGCAGAAAGCCGATCGCCGGGCCGGGCACGCCCTGGTGCGGGTACTTGTGGCTCCACGGCCCGACCAGCCCCTGGCGTGGCACCTGCAGCCCGGCCAGCAGGCGGAACACCGCGTTGGAGTAACCGTCGGCCCAGCCGCTGACGGCCATCACCGGGGTCTGCACGGCGGACCAGTCCTCGCAGATCGAGCCGTGCTTCCAGTAGTCGTCGCGGCGCTGGTGGCGCAGCCACTTCTCCAGCCACAGCCCGCTGCCCTCCAGCCGCTGGAACCACATCTCGCGCCAGCGCTCGCCCACGATCTCCGGATCGGGGGGCAGGGAGTTGTAGGCGAACATGGTCGAGGCCCAGGACAGATTGTCGCCCAGCAGGCAGCCACCCATGTGATGGACATCGTCGGCGTAGCGGTCATCGGTGGAACAGACGCTGACCACCGCCTTCAGCTCCGGCGGTTGCAATGCCGCGATCTGCAGGCCGTTGAAGCCGCCCCAGGAGATGCCGATCATGCCGACGCTGCCATTGCACCAGGGCTGCTCGCCCATCCAGCGCAGGACCTCCACGCCGTCGTCGAGCTCCTGCTGCAGGTATTCGTCCTCCAGCACCCCCTCGGAGTCGCCCGAGCCGCGCAGGTCCACCCGCAGACAGGCGTAGCCGTGACCGGCGAAGTAGTGGTGGATCGCGTCGTCGCGCAGGCGGGTAGAGTCGCGCCGGCGGTACGGGATGTATTCCAGGATTGCGGGGACGGGCCGCTGTTCGGCGCCCTCTGGGCGCCACAGTCGGGCGGCCAGCTGCGTACCGTCGGGCAGCGGGATCGGGATGTATTCCTCGACTGCCACGGGGCAGGGAAGGTCGGTGACTGTTCTCACGTCGGCACGTTCTCCTTGCGGTGGGGCGTGACGGGCTCGAATGCCATGGGCAGTCGCTCCATGACGCGCGCGTAGGTTCGTTCCAGGTCGGTGTGGTTCGCAGCCCCCAGAAACAGTGTCGCCACCTCGTAGGAATAGCTGTCCTGATAGCACAGCTCCGACAGCAGCATGCCCTCCTCGACCTCGATCTGAATGACCAGTCCCGGGAACTCGGCCTCGACGGCCGCGATCTCGGATGCCGTCGGAACCCGCACGACCCGCGCATCCTGATACCGGCGAACCATGAACTTGGCCGCACATGCGAATTCCCCCTGGCGATGCGGCATGGCGGGCTCGTGGCCCAGCCCGAGCTCGATCATCACCTGGTGGTGGTAGCAGCCATCGACCATCCGGAACAGCGGGGCGTGGGACTTGGAGATCCGGGTATTGATCTCCAGCAGCCAGATCCGGTCCGTGGCCTCGTCCCAGTAGAACTCCATGTTGAACGGGGCGCAGTCATAACCCACCTGGCGGATCACGCGGTCCGCGATCTCGCCCATGCGCGCCTGCACGCCCTCCGGCAAGGTCGACGGATACTGGTAGCGCGAGAACGACGAGCCGGCCGCACCCTCGCGCAGCGAGTCGACCGCACCATAGATCCGCACCTCGCCCTGCCAGGCATACCCCTCCAGGGTGCACTGACGCCCCTCCGATATCAGGGCCTCGACAATGCAGTGGTTGCCGTCGATTCCGGCTACCTCCGGCGGCAACGTCGCGTGCCCCAGCACATGGTTGAAGGGTTCGCCAAAGCGATCGATCTCCCGGCGGATCCGCTGCATGGCACGCCGGAAGTCCTCCGCATCGTCGATACGAAAACCGAGATAGGAGAGCACCGACTTCACCGGTTTGATCCAGAACGGAAAATCCAGGGTGACCTCGCGCAGCGGATCGCTCGAAAACGGGTTGACCGCGCAGAAGGCCGGGATGTTTTCGGGCACCACGCGGGCCTGTTCCAGCCGACTCCAGTACTTGTGCTCGCACTTCAGCACGCTTTCCAAGGTCGGCCCCGGCAGGTCCCTGGCTAGGCGCAGGAGGGGCAGGATGGTGCTGACCGGGAAGTCCCAGAACCCGACCACGGCATCCACCGTGCCGGGAAACTGCGCCAGCCGTTCGCGACCCTCGATGAGTATCCGGCGCACCGGAAACCGGGCGCAGGGCTTGACCTCCTCGCGCGTGAAAAGCGCATGGAAGGCATAGCCCTCCGCCCCGGGCAAGGTCCGAAGCTGGGCCAGATGAAAGTCGTCCAGACCGACCACGAAGATATTGCGCCTCGCCGACGCATCCATAACCGCCATCGCTTCCCCCGGACAAACGGGTCTCCAGGGCCGCACACGGCCCTCTACGGAGTGTGGCAGGTATTCTGGCTATTACCAGCCAGGGGTGTCGCTGGATCGCGCCTCGCTCTTGCCGCACTATGGGTGCGTGTGGGCGCTTGGCCGTACCGCGCGGCTCGCCCGAGGCGCAGGAGTCGTTTGTGGAAGTGATCGCACCGCAAGCCGTGGACACGCTGATCCGCCTGCTGGCCGGCGACGGCTACGAGGTGGTGGGTCCGACGCGGCGCGACGGGGCGATCGTCTACGATCGCGTGCACGGTCTCGACGACCTGCCGGCGGGCTGGACCGACGAGCACGCCCCCGGCCACTACCGCCTGCGCGCGCGTGACGACGCGGCCCTGTTCGGCTATGTGGTCGGGCCGCACTCCTGGAAGAAGTACCTGTTCCCACCCGAGGAGACCCTGTTCCGGCTGACCCGTCAGCCGGACGGCGGCTTCGTGACCGAGCCGGGCGAAGCGGTCCCGCCGCGCGCGTTCATCGGCATGCGCGCCTGCGAGCTGGCGGCGATCGCCGTGCAGGACCGGGTGTTCCTGGGACAGGCGGTGCAGGATCGCGGCTATGCGGCGCGGCGTCGGGACGTGTTCATGGTCGCGGCCCACTGCGCGGAGCCCGGCGGCACCTGCTTCTGTGCCTCGATGGATACCGGGCCCCGTGCGCAGGAGGGCTACGACCTGGCCCTGACCGAGGTGGTCGACGGCGGGCAGCACTTTCTGGTCGTCGAGGCCGGGAGCGAGGCGGGGCGCGCGATGTTCGAGCGGCTGGAGCCGCGCCCGGCCACGGACGCCGAGCAGGCCGCGGCCGAACGGGTATGGGCCGAGGCCCCGGAAAAGATGGGCCGGCAGATGCCCGGCGACGCCCGCGAGGTGCTGAACCGGGCCTTCGAGCACCCGCGCTGGGAAGAGACGGCCGAGCGCTGCCTGTCCTGCTCCAACTGCACGCTGGTCTGCCCCACCTGTTTTTGCTCGCAGGTCGAGGAGGTTCCCGATCTGGAGGGCCAGCGCACCGAGCGCGTGCGGCGCTGGGATTCCTGTTTCAACCAGGAACACTCGCACCTGGTCGGTGGCGCCCACCGCGACTCGGTGGCCGCGCGCTACCGCCAGTGGATCACCCACAAGCTCGCGACCTGGCACGATCAGTTCGGCACCTCCGGCTGTGTCGGCTGCGGGCGCTGCATCACCTGGTGCCCGGTGGGGATCGACATCACCGAGGAGGTCACGGCGGTACGCCGCGACCCGGAGGGCCGGGCATGAACGAGCTGCAGGCGATCCTCGAAGACCAGCCGTTTTTCGCCGACATGGAGCCGGAACACCGGCGCCTGCTGGCGGCCTGCGCCGCGAAGCTCAGCTACCCGACGGACACGCGGCTGATGCGCGACCACGAGCCGGCGGAGACCTTCTGGCTGATCCGCGAGGGCCAGGTCGCGCTGGAGAGCCCGCTGCGCGAAGGCTGCGTGACCTTCCAGACCCTGGGGCCCGGCGACATCCTCGGCTGGTCATGGCTGCTGCCGCCGTATCGCGCCAGTTACGACGCTCGTGCCCTGTCCGAGCTGCATACCCTGCGCTTCGATGCCGGCGTGCTGCGGGGGCACATGGAGGCCGACCCGGCGTTCGGCTACATGCTGATGAAACATTTTTCCGCGCTGATCGTGCAGCGGCTGCAGGCCGCGCGGTTGCAGGCGCTGGACATCTACAGCCACGGAGGGCCCGGGCATGGCACCTGAGACCCTGCAGCCCCGCGCCGACAGCGCCCTGCCGGAGCAGGCGATGGCCCCGCAGCCCTGGCGCATCCGTTCCGTGCGGCCGGACGTCGCCAGCAACGAGGTGTTCAGCTGGACGCTGTACCCCGAGCCGGGGGTGGAGCCGGAGCCGCCGCCGGCGCCCGGGCAGTTCAACATGCTCTACCTGTTCGGCGTGGGCGAGGTGCCGATCTCGGTGTCCGCGATCACCGCTGATGGCGGCATCGTGCACACCACCCGCGCGGTGGGCAGCGTGACCCGCACGATGCAGGATCTGGGACCCGGCGCGGTGGTCGGCCTGCGCGGCCCGTTCGGTACCGCCTGGCCGGTGGAGCAGGCCCTAGGCCGCGACCTGGTGCTGGTCGCCGGCGGCATCGGTCTGGCCCCTCTGCGGCCGGTGATCCATGCGGCGCTGGAACGGCGCGACGACTTCGGCCATGTGGTGATCTGTTACGGCGCGCGCTCGCCCGGCGACATGATCTTCCGCGACGAGCTGGATGCCTGGGCCGCGCGCAATGATCTCGATCTGCGCATTACCGTGGATCGCGGCACCGCCGCGTGGCGCGGCGATGTCGGCGTGGTCACCCAGCTCGTCGACCGCGGCGGCTTCGACCGGCGCAACACGGTCGCGATGGTCTGCGGCCCGGAGGTGATGATGCGCTTCGCCGCCGCCTCGCTGGAGCGCCGCGGCCTGAAGCCGGAGGACATCTACGTCTCCATGGAGCGCAACATGCGCTGCGCGGTGGGCTTTTGCGGGCACTGCCAGATCGGGGCGCAGTTCGTCTGCCGCGACGGCCCGGTCTTCCCCTACCCGGTGATGGAACCGGCCTTCCGGATACGGGAACTATGAGTGCCGAACGTCCGACCCTTGCCGTATTCAAGTTCGCCTCCTGCGATGGCTGCCAACTCTCGCTGCTCGACTGCGAGGACGAGCTGCTGGCGGTGACCGACCGGATTCAGCTCGCGCACTTTCCCGAGGCCACGCGCACTCGCATCGACGGGCCCTGGGACCTGACGCTGGTGGAGGGCTCGATCACCACGCCGGAGGCGGCCAAGGAGATCCGCGAGATCCGCCGAGCCTCGAAGTTCCTGGTGACCATCGGCGCCTGCGCCACCACCGGCGGCATCCAGGCCCTGCGCAATTTCGCGGACGTCGAGGAATTTACCCGCCAGGTCTACGCCTACCCGGAATACATCGAGACCCTGGCCACCTCGGATGCGATCAGCCAGCACGTGCCGGTGGACTTCGAACTGCGCGGCTGCCCGATCGACAAGTACCAGCTGCTGGAGGTCATCAGCGCGTTCCTCTACGGCCGCCGCCCGCAGGTCTCCAGCGCCAGCGTCTGCGAGGAGTGCAAGCGGGCGGGGCAGGTCTGCGTGATGGTCGCCCACGGCACGCCGTGCCTCGGCCCGGTCACCCACGCCGGTTGCGGCGCGCTGTGCCCCGGCTGTCACCGCGGCTGCTACGGCTGCTTCGGCCCCAAGGAGACGCCCAACGCGCCCGGCCTGTCCGGGCAGCTGGAGGCCCTCGGCATGGAGCGCGCCACCCGCGTGCGCTTCTACCGCACCTTCAATGCCGGCGCCGACGCCTTCCGCGAGGAGAGCGAGCGCGAAGAATCAGGAAACGGACCATGAGCGAGACCCGCACCATCGAAGTCGACTACCTCGCCCGCGTGGAGGGCGAGGGCGCCATGTACGTGCGCACCGAGGGCGACCGCGTGGAGGAGGTGAAGCTGTCGATCTTCGAGGCCCCGCGCTTCTTCGAGGGCTTCCTGCGCGGGCGCGACTTCCGCGAGGCCCCGGACATCACCGCGCGCATCTGCGGCATCTGCCCGATCGCCTACCAGCTGGGCGCCTCGCTGGCGATGGAGGACATCTGCGGCGTGACCGTGGACGGCGTGCTGCAGGACCTGCGCCGGCTGGCCTACTGCGGCGAATGGATCGAGAGCCACGCCCTGCACGTGTTCATGCTCCACCTGCCGGACTTCCTCGGCTATCCCGACGCGGTCACCGCCGCCAAGGACCACCCCGAAATGGTGCGCAACGGCCTGCGCATCAAGAAGATCGGCAACGCCATCCTGCGCCTGCTGGGCGGGCGCGAGATCCACCCGGTCAACCTGCGCGTCGGCGGCTTCTACCGCACGCCGACGCCTGCCGAGGTCGCCGGCCTGCGCGAGGACCTGGCCTGGGGCCTGGAGGCGTCCTGCGAGGTGGCCGAATTCCTCGCCACCCTCGACTACCCGAACCTGGAGCGCGACTACGAGTTCGTGTCGCTGGTGCACCCGGACGAATACCCGATCACCCACGGCCGCCTCGGCTCCGGCAGCGGTCTGGACGCCGCCATCCGCGACTACGACGACGTCTTCACCGAGGAGCACGTCGCCCACTCCAACGCCTTGCACAGCCACCGCTCCGACAGTGGCGAACCGGTGTTCATGGGCCCGCTGGCGCGCTTCGCGCTGAACCGCGAACGCCTCACCCCGCGCGCCGCCGAGCTGGCCGAGCGCGCCGGGCTGGGCGCGGCCTGCCGCAACCCGTTTCGCAGCATCCAGGTGCGCATGGTCGAGATCGTGCTCGCCTTCGAGGAGGCCCTGCGCCTGGTCGACGGCTACCGGGCCGCGCCGGCCGAACCCGCGCTGCCGGTCACCCCGCGCGCCGGCACCGGCTTCGGCGCTACCGAGGCCCCGCGCGGCATCTGCTACCACCGCTACAGCATCGACGACGCGGGCATCATCACCGACGCCAAGATCGTCCCGCCCACCTCGGTCAACCAGCCCACCATCGAGGCCGACCTGCGCGAACTGGTGCAGACCCACCTCCACCTGCCGGACGACGAACTGCGCCACCACTGCGAGGTCGCCATCCGCAACTACGACCCCTGCATCTCCTGCGCCACCCACTTCCTCGATCTCACCGTCGACCGAAAGTGATGCCTTGAGCAAAACGGAACGCTTGATTCTGCGCGAACGAAGCCCGCCGATCTGGTAGCATAAAGGTATAATTTTTACACTGTGCATTCATTCGAGTTCGACGAACGGAAGAGCCGATCGAATCTGGAGAAACACGGCATCGACTTCGTGACCGCCCAGGCCCTCTGGCGGGACCCCGATCTGCTCGAGGTCCCCGGCCGCACGGAGGACGAACCCCGCTTTCTGGTGATCGGTCGCATTGAAAGAAGGCACTGGACCGCCGTTGTCACTCACCGAGAGGCCTGCGTCCGTATCATTTCGGTACGCAGGTCGCGCAAAGAAGAGGTTGCGCTGTATGAAAGCGAAGACATTTGACGAGCGCTTTGACAGCGGAGAAGAGATGACCGATGCCCTGGATCTGTCCGGGGCCCAACGACCGCTCCGCAAACAACGGCGGGTAAACGTGGACTTCCCGGACTGGATGATCGAGTCCCTGGACCGAGAAGCCAGCCGACTGGGCGTCACCCGCCAATCCATCATCAAGATCTGGCTGGCGGAGCGGCTGGAAACGACCACCGCCGCCCGGAAAAGCGAGGGCGCGCCCCGTTAGCCATCGCCAGGACCGGGAGCGCCCCGTGGCACGACCATCCGGACAGAACCCTCAGGAAAAACGGCTGTTGCCGGCCTCCGAGACCGAAGAGTGGCGATCGGATCTGAGCGACGAGCGCCGCGAAGAAATTGTTCAGGCGGCACGAAACACTCCCATAGCCCCGGAACGCCCGCAAAAGGCATTGGCTACGGCTCCCGCCGTGCCAATCACCGGCAAAGGGCCGTTGGTCATCGGCGTCGGCAACCCCTGGCGCGGTGACGACGGGATCGGTCATGCCGTGGTGGACGCGCTGGCCGGCACCCCGGGTCTCGCCACCGCGAAGAGCCAAGGCGAACCCGCCGAACTGATGGAGCTGTGGCAGGGCTACGAGCCGGTGATCCTCGTCGATGCCATCGTCACCGGCGCTGCCCCCGGCACCCTGCACCGGCTGGACGCCCGCGAGCCGCTGCCGCGAGGCGCCCGCTACTCCTCCCACGGTATCGGCCTCGCCGAGGCCGTCGAACTCGCCCGCTCCCTGGGCGATCTCCCGGACACTCTCATCGTGCACGGCATCGAGCCCGCCCGCCTCGAAGATGGCGCCGGGCTCTCACCCGAGATCTCCGCTGCCATTTTCCAGATGAGCCGGAACATCCTGAAGGAATTCAAAAGGCCCCGGCCTGACGCTTCTCGCTGACCCGAACCCTCGCCAAGGGCGCAACGGGACCGACCTCGCCATGCCAGAGACTGGAGCCACCGGAAGCATCGGCAGCTTTTGCGCGAGCCGGGCGCTCAGTGGGCGCGCCTTGACACGGATCCAAAGCCCATTCAGCATCCGCAGCCTTTCTCATGGAAAGGGATTGTCCATGACCTCGCCACGGATTGGCGCGCTCACACTTCGACAAGAATCCGGCTACGGAGACCTCGCCAGCATTCGATGGGCAGGCCCTCGTGTTGTATTCGGATGTTTCATATACGACCGACCTGAAGCTTCTTGGTCCTGCAGCTTCGGCCGGTGCCCCTCGCAATCGACCACTGCGCACGTGAACTGGGCTGTTACTGCCGGGGGCGCTCGGAAGGCGATCGCATGAAGCCGGCCCTGGTTACCGTATTGCTAGGACTGGCCGGACTGGGTGCCGGGTACGCGTACGTGCCCGATGTTCGCAACGGCATGAACCAGTTTGCGGTCGAGTTTGCCGACGGGTTCGAGCGAGGATACTCCGCAGCCACGGGCCGCTCATTCTCGATGGGAGACTCCTCGAGTGACGGCTCGCCGGAACCTGCATCCGGGGATTCTCAACGGCAGCCGGGTTCGTCGCCCTTTGGCGATCATTCTGGTCGGGACCTTCTGGAGTCCGTCGGAGCCGAGCCGGACCTCCGGGGCTATGGTCGCGTGCCGGATCTTCGCAAAGCCCTGGAACATGACGAGAACGGGCGTTTGCGCGAACACCTCGACGCCTTTCGCGACGAGCTCGACGTGCAGGCTCGTCGTGCACGCATGAAGGGCTTGCTGTTCGAGTGGGCTGGCGCCGCCGACATCGACCCGGAAGGCCGCGGGCCCAACATCGATGGCCGCAAGCTGGCCACGCTGGAGGCCTTTCTGGAGCGGGGTTTCCGTCAGCAGGGGAGCCCCAACCCGCGCCCCGGCGGTGCGGCTGAGCTGCACAAGGCCTTCGACATCCTGAAAACGGCGATGTACAGCCAGCTCATGCGGCAGACGCACCTGGCGCCCTATTTCGATGCGATCGCCTTTCGCGTGAACGCATCCGGTCTCGGCTTCGACTTCTCCGACACAACAAGCAACCTGCAGGAAACCTTCGCGCGTGACTCGGCCCGGGGGCTGACCGACCTGTTCGAGTTTGAACGGGCTGGCGGCGAGCGCCTGCGGGCGATGGGCTTCGACCCCTACCGCCTGATGCGCGACTGGCTGCTCGAGGCGGGGAGCGACCCAACTCTACAGAGCGCGTTAATGGCGCTGGGCTGGGACGCGGTGCGCATCGACGGGCAGGGCACGGCGGCGCGCGAGATCGTGGTGGCGCATGAGGGTGGCGCAACACTGAAGGCCGGACCCGGTGGGGACTGGCTGCTCGGCGGGGATGGCGACGACACCCTGCACCCCGGTCCCGGTGATGACCTCCTGTACGGCGGAGCCGGCAACAATACCTACCGGTTCGGCGTCGGCAGCGGCCACAACACCCTGATCGAGATGTACGGAGACCGCGGCCGTAGCGTCATCGAAGTGGCTCCGGGCATCCACGCCGAAGACCTCGATATCGAGATCGAAGGTCACGAACTGGTCCTCGCTCACCGAAACCGCGAGGACAGCATCCGCATCCAGAACTGGTTTAGTTCCATACAACCCAAGCGACACCGTCTATACGCCGTGCGCCTTGCCGACGGCCAAACCTTGGAGTTTCCCGAATGAGCGACCTTCTCGAAAAGGTGGCGGCCTTTCCTGTGTGCATCAGAAGCGCAAGGGTCACGAGGGCCTTCTGTCGGCAGCTGCCGGCAAGCGTGCATTTGTATGGCTCGGGTCGTGGCTAAATTGGCTTCCGTCGACTAGGTGTACTCCCTCAATGAGTCACCCACGGGGCATTGCCATGGCGTCGATGATCCTTCTTCCCGTCCGGGTTCGCACATGAGTATTCGACAATCCCTTATCGACGTCCTGTCAAAGTATCCGGGACCAACTGAGGCCGAGGCCCGACGCTGGCGAAACGCCTTGATCGCTATGGCTTCGCTCGCGTTGCTAGCGGAAGGGATCCTCGTCTACATCCTTTATCACATGGACCCGGCAGCGCCTCCATTCTGGCTGGCCGCTCCAGCGGGTTGGCTATGGGAGCATGTTCCCGCTGCGCGTGGTTTTACCACCAGCTCCTACGGGCTTCGCGAACAGATGCCGTACGTATTCGTGGTGTTTTTCTTTTTGGTGGTCGCAACTGCTGCGCTGGTGGCCTGCTGTAATCGCCGTGGATCGATTCTGGGGATGGCGGTAAATTTTCTCCAAGAGGGCGCCTTTAGGCAGGGGGTTATCCTCGTCGCGCTTCCAATTGTCTACTACGCGGTCTATTTCGTTGTTTTTTCTTCTGACCCAGATCCAGTTATGGGTCCTAATGACAGGTCGTACAGGCATTATGGTGTTTTTTTTGAGGCTCGTTTGGGAATTTTGGCCGCGTGGGTTCCATTGGCATTGTTTTGTGGTTCTTTCATTGGGGTTCACCTTGCCCTGATTCCGGAGATCCCCAGGCTCTTAAGGGCTGCCCGAGCCCCTTGATTCCGCATATTCACTAATACAAGGAGGTTGTGATGAGTGACATGGAAAGCGAGCTGAATCATCAGCCAGAATCGGAACATCAGCTGCGTCTGCTTGACCCGTCGGATCCGGAAGCCGAAGGGGTAATCGGTTCATCGGATGATCCGATTATCCTTCGGGATGGCGAGAATGCGGAAGAGGTGCTCGTCCTAGACCCAATTACCACTACACCTGACGACACGGAAGATGGTGGTTCGGGTGGTGTTAGCTCGCCCGAGCAGGCGATTTCGATTGTCCGGGGTGCGATTGATACTTGGATGTCCGGGATACGAGATCTGATTCATTGGTCGGACAATAATCTTGATGTTGAAAATGAGAATCAAAGGTCTGGCCAGCTAAGGGTTTTTGATCGACTCCACAGCTTGGTTAGAACGTATCCATTGCTTGTCCTAGAGTTTTTCGTGGCGGCTCGGGATGGTGACATGAATAGGGTCGCTAATAGTGCCGCTGGTATCGCCGTTACGGGCGCGTCTGGGTTGGCGTTCGGAGCGCTAAGTAAGTATTCAGTGGTTGGGGCTGGGGCGGCCTCTCTAACGGGGATTTTGTATAACCAGATCGCCGGGGGAGCTAAATTGTATGACTGGGAAAAGGAAAACCTTAAGAAGCATATCGGGGATGACGAGAAGGACGAATTTTCCCGGCGTCTTGGGGAAGAGGGTGGGTTGATCGGCATATGGGAGAAAGGCTGGAGGGACGGATTTGACGACGGAACAATCGAAGAGATCATCGATAAATTCAACCGCGGAGAGTCCCACGCCTCCCCCATCATCCTGGATCTAGATGGCAGCGGCATCTCCACGGTGGGTCTTGATGCCGGTGTGCAGTTCGACCATAACGGGGACGGGTTTGCGCAGGCCACCGGCTGGGTGGGGCCGGAGGATGCGCTGCTGGCGATGGATCTGACCGGGAACGAGGAGATCGAGACCGGAAGCGAGCTGTTTGGCAACGCCAGCGAGATCGAGGAAGGGGTCACCGCCATGAACGGCTTCGAAGCGCTGGCGATCCACGACACCAACGGCAATGGCCGCATCGACCCGGGCGACGAGGCCTGGGGCGACTTGCGGCTGTGGCAGGACGCCAACGGCAACGGCGTGGTGGACGAGGGTGAACTCCTGACCCTGGACGAAGTCGGCATTGGCTCCATCGATCTGGGCTACTCGGACTCCAGCTACGTCGACGAGCACGGCAACGAGCACCGCCAGATCGGGCGGTTCGAGTGGGCCGACGGCCGCGAAGGCGAGGCGACGGACGTGTGGTTCATCCAGGATACGGCCATCACCGAGGCGCGGGAGCGCCTGGATGTGCCGGAGGAAATTGCCACCCTGCCCGACCTGATGGGCTATGGCGAGGTGCATGACCTGCATCAGGCGCTGGTGCGCCCTGCAGCTAACGCGCCGACCTTCGGCAGCAACTTTGACAGGGTCGCCTGAAGCCGGCCGCCTCTAAAACCATCACTCTTGGACAGGGAAAAGCCATGACCTCGCCACGGATTGGCACATTCTGGCACGCCCGCTGGGAGCGGAATTTTCTGCGAAATCCCGTCGGCATGGGGGCTGTTCATCGGCATCTCATGGAGCCCTCCCAAACGGTTACCATCGTGGTCAGTTGGGGCCAACCGCAGGGTGGTCACTCGCCGTATCGCGTGCTGACGGTAGTTGCACGACGGATCATTTCCCGTCTCGTTCTTGACCTCCAGTTTCGACCCAGAGCGAGCACCTGTTTCCATGCGGTAACGCAATTCCTCGTCTTCAGGGGCGCTCAGACACCGCTAAGGTTATCATCGAGGTTGGGAAAAGTTGGGGGCCGAAACGATGAGACGGGTGCCTGAGTCTACCTCTCATTCTAGATGGGCTAGTTGGACCAAAGACAGTTGGGCCTATCAAGTTTTCGTGGTCCGGGCGCTACAGAGAAAAACCTCCAGAGGTTGGTATATCCTCTCGTTTTTTTTTCTTTTCTTTGCTGTGTCTGACTACGTGGATAGTCTAAATGTTGTCCCCGGGATGGATGGATTGACGAGACAAGAAGGTGTGGTGGAGAGTATTAATGAAGGCCGAGGGCGCGCTCGTCGTTCAATTGTCATGGACGTGGGCGATGGCGATCTTGTTCGCTATTTTGGGGCGATCCCTTTGGGCGAAGATGGCGAGAAGATCATTGGGGAGCCGGTTACGGTCTGGCTGCACAGGAAGATTAGCATCTTTGGTCCATCAACTAGGGTTTATCATCTCGAATTCGAGGGAGAGGCTCTCGTGGATTACGAGGAAATAGAGCCACGCTTGGAAGCGTCGCAGGAAAGGTTTCCGTGGCTTTTTATATGGTGGTTCGTCCTCGGGGTGATTCCTCTCATGCGCGTCTGGTGGGTCAATAGAAATATTGATTAATAAGATTTCAAACGGATAACAATACAAGGATGTTTGTTATGGCTCGTAGGTTTGATGAACAACATCTGCACTTGATGCAGTCGGCCCTTCAAATGAAGCTATCACCGGCGGAGTTTGCGGGTGCAGCGAGTAATTTAGATGACCAGGACTCCCTTGGCGCGTCAATAGCGGCCCTAGACGGTTTGCAATCGTTGGCGTCGGTGGCGAGCAGGACCATTAATTTTGTAGGCGCCCCACTGGCCGTCGCATCTTTCCGGCATAACCTTAATGTGGCAGGAGAGGATCTCGCCGAGTTGGGGTACATCCGGAATAGCACATCCCTCTCGATTCTGGCTGACACGACTGCGTTGGTCGGTATGGCTGCAGCTGCCGGGGCAACGGTAGCTATTGGCGCTACGGCTGGCGCGGCCGTGTTGGCGGTGGCAACTGTGGCTGCTACAGGTTTTGCGGTGGTGGCTTTGACGCAGTCTGATGGTGACGCGTCGATTTACGAAGCCACAATGGATCTGATTGGCGGGGTCCAAGATGCCGCGCAATCCGCCGGTGACACCCTGACCGATGCCTTTGAATCGGTCGCGGACACGGTAGATGCCGGAATTGAGCGAGTGGCGGACGGAATTGCGGAGGTGGGTGAAGCACTTGTCTCCGGGGTAGGCTCGGTCCAATCCTGGTTAACGGACTTTCTGGAGGTGACCGGGGGTCTTCCCGGCATCTTGGAGTCCGCTTGGGACTTCTGGGTGGGTGACTTGATTGGCGACGTGCGCGACTTCTTCAACCGCGGCGAGTCCCACGCCTCCCCGATCATCCTGGACCTGGACGGCAACGGGATCTCTACGCTGGGCCTGGAGGCCGGCGTGCAATTCGATCACAACAGCGACGGGTTTGCGCAGGCCACCGGCTGGGTGGGGCCGGAGGATGCGCTGCTGGCGATGGACCTGACCGGGAACGAGGAGATCGAGACCGGAAGCGAGCTGTTTGGCAACGCCAGCGAGATCGAGGAAGGCGTGACCGCCATGAACGGCTTCGAGGCGCTGGCGATCCACGACACCAACGGCAACGGCCGCATTGACCCGGGCGACGAGGCCTGGGGCGACCTGCGCCTGTGGCAGGACGCCAACGGCAACGGTGTAGTGGACGAGGGTGAACTCCTGACGCTGGACGAAGTCGGCATTGGCTCCATCGATCTGGGCTACTCGGACTCCAGCTACGTCGACGAGCACGGCAACGAGCACCGCCAGATCGGGCGGTTCGAGTGGGCCGACGGCCGCGAAGGCGAGGCGACGGACGTGTGGTTCATCCAGGATACGGCCATCACCGAGGCGCGGGAGCGCCTGGATGTGCCGGAGGAAATTGCCACCCTGCCCGACCTGATGGGCTATGGCGAGGTGCATGACCTGCATCAGGCGCTGGTGCGGGACGAGAGCGGACAGTTGCGCGGGGAGGTTGAGGCCTTCATGGCCGAAACCGACGTGAAGACGCGCGAAGCCCGCATGGAGAGCCTGCTGTACGAGTGGGCCGGCGTCAGTGACGTGGACCCGGAGGGCCGGGGATCCCATATCGACGGGCGCAAGGTCGCCACACTGGAGGCCTTCCTGGGGCGGGAGTTCCGTCAGCACGGCAGTCCAAACCCGAGGGTCATGGCCTCGGGGGAGCTGCGTGCGGCCTTCGACATCCTGCAGACCACCATGTATGCACAGATGATGCGCCAGACCCACCTGGCGCCCTATCTGGAAGGGATGGACCTGGTCTTCGATGAAGACGGCATCCGCATCGACTTCGCGGGCACCACGGAGGCCCTGAACCAGCAGTTCGATGCCGACCCGGCCCATGGCGTGGCGGATCTTCTGGAACTGCAGCGTGCCACGGGCGAACAGCTCTCGCCCATGGGCTTCGACTCCCATGGTCTGCTGCGCGACTGGCTCGCACAGGCCGGTGATGACCCGGCCGTGCTGGAGGCCCTGGCCGACTTCGGCTGGGACGGGGTGCGCGCCGACGGCGAAGGCTCGGCCGCGTCCGAAATCGTGTTCGCGAGCAACGACGGGGCGGAGCTTACCGCCGGCTCCGGTGGCGACTGGGTGCTGGGCGGTGATGGCGACGATGTGCTGCAGGCCGGTTCGGGCGACGACATCCTCTATGGCGGCTCTGGCAACAACACCTACCGCTTCGATGTGGGCCAGGGTCATAACACCATCATCGAGATGCATGGCGCCGAGGGCCACAGCGTGCTGGAGTTCGGCCCGGAGATCCGCGCCGGCGATCTGGACATCCGTGCGGAGGGCAGTTCGCTGGTGCTGGCGCACAGCAACGGCCGCGACAGCGTGACGATCGAGAACTGGTTCGGCAGTGCCGATGCCGAGCGCCACCGCGTCAACACCCTGCGTTTCGCCGATGGTCATAGCTTCGATCTGTCCGCGTTGCAGCTTGGCTCGACTGAGGGTGACGAGCTGACCGGCGGGGAGGAGAACGCCATCCTGGTCGGCAACGAGGGCGAGAACACCCTGACCGGAGGCGCCGGCGACAACTGGCTGCACGGAGGCCGGGATGCGGATGTGCTGGTGGGTGGCGAAGGCGACAACCTGTTCGTGGTGCGGCACCGGGATGATCAGGTGATCGCGGAATCGGGGGATGGCACCAACACGGTGCAGTCGCATGTGTCGTTCACCCTGTCCGACAACCTGCACAACCTGACGCTGCTGGGCCGCAGCGGTATCAGTGCCACCGGCAACGAGCTGGACAATGTCCTGATCGGCAACTCCGGCAACAACCGGCTCGACGGGGTGGCGGGTGCCAACACCATGATCGGCGGCCGCGGCAACAACACCTACGTGGTGCACAGCGCCGATGACGTGGTGATCGAGAAGCCCGGCGAAGGCAATGACACGGTCGAGTCCCACATCGATTACGTCCTGCCGGAGAACGTGGAGAACCTGAACCTGCAGGGCAGCGAGGATCTTCACGGGACCGGCAACGAGCTGAACAACGAACTCATCGGCAACACCGGCGACAACGTCCTGAACGGGGTCGAGGGCAACAACTACATCGACGGTCGTGGCGGCGCCAACATCATGATCGGTGGCGCGGGCGACGATACCTACGTGGTACGCAGCGACGATGACGTGGTGATCGAAAAACCCGGCGAGGGTAACGACACCGTCCACTCCTACATCGACTATGCCCTGCCAGAGAACGTGGACAACCTGACGCTGATGGGCGGCGAGGATCTCGACGGCACGGGCAACGAGCTGGACAACGTGATCATCGGCAATACCGGCGACAACGTGCTGAACGGCGTGGAGGGCGACAACTACATCGATGGCCGCGCCGGTGCCAACATCATGATCGGCGGCGCGGGCGACGACATCTACGTGGTCAACAGCGAGGACGACGTGGTGATCGAGCAGCCCGGCGAGGGCCACGACACCATCCGTTCCTCGGTCACCTATGCCCTGCCCGACAACGTCGAGGACCTGATCCTCACCGGCTCGGCCGACATCGACGGCACCGGCAACGAGCTGGACAACTACATCCAGGGGAACAATGGCGACAATGTCCTCAACGGTGTGGCCGGCGCGAACGTGATGGCCGGCGGCCGCGGTGACAACACCTACATCCTCAACAGTGAGGAGGACGTGGTGATCGAGAAGCCGAACCAGGGCACGGACACGGTGATCAGCCCGTTCGACTACACCCTGCCGGATAACGTGGAGAACCTGACGCTGGTCGGAGACGCCCGGGTGGGGCGTGGCAACGACGAAGACAACATCATCATCGGCACCGAGCGCCCCAACCACCTCTATGGCGTGAGCGGCAACAACGTGCTGATCGGGGGCGGGCGCTCCGCCAACTTCCTGTACGGCGGTGACGGGGACAACACCTATGTGGTCAGCAATCCGGGCACCAAGGTCATCGCTCAGGAGAATGGCGGCACGGATACGGTGAAGGCGGAGACCCACTTTCGCCTGCCCGATCATGTCGAGAATCTCGCGCTGACCGGGGATGGCGATTATCGCGGTTGGGGCAACGAGCTCGACAACATCCTGATCGGCAATGACGGTGATAACGTGCTGCGCGGTGAAGGCGGCGATAACTTCATCCACGGCGGTCGCGGCAACAATGTCCTGTACGGGGGCGCCGGGAGCGATACCTACTTCTTCGAACGCGGCGATGGCCACGACCGCATCGTGGAGCGCGCCCGCGACCCGGGCGAGGACACGCTGCTCTTGGGCGAGGATATCGCGGCGGACCAGCTCTGGTTCCGGCAGGATGGCCGCGATCTGTCGGTGGAGGTTATCGGCACGGAGGATCGCATCACGGTCGACTCCTGGTTCGGGCCGCAGGGCGAGACCCTGGATCAGGTCGAGTTGTCGAGTGGCGAGGTCCTGACGGCATCAGAGGTGAATAACCTGGTGCAGGCCATGGCGGCATTCGACCCGCCGAGGGCCGACGAGAGCCGTATTCCCGAGGCGTACCGGGAGCAGCTACAGCCCGTCGTCGCATCCGCATGGCAGTGACCGAGTAGCCCTTCGTGGGGGGCGGCGCTTACGCGCCGGCCCCACTTTCTGCACAGGACATCCGGCGGCCCGCGACTCGGGGCCGCCGCTTTTTGCATGCCAGCGGCAGGATGCCGTTGGCATAACAGTGAGGCAGTATGGATTCGCCAGGGAAGGCGGCCCCGGACTCGCACAGCGAGAACGGGGCCATCGATACGGGACTGACCGCGCTCGCGATGCTGGCGCAGTATCATGGCGTGGCCGCCAATCCGGCACAGCTGCGCCACGAGTTCGCGCCGGATGGCCAGCCGTTCGATGGCGACCACATCCTGCGCGGTGCCCGGCACCTCGGCCTGAAGGCCAAGCGGGTACGGACCACGCTTTCGCGCCTCGATCGCACGCCGCTGCCAGCGATTGCGCAGGCCGTGGACGGGCGCTTCTTTGTGCTGGCGCGCGCCGGGGAACAGGACGTGTTGGTCCAGCACCCCGGTCGTGGGCGCGCCGAACGCATCACGCACGAGGGGCTGGAAGCGCTGTGGACGGGGGATCTGATCCTGTTCACCTCGCGTGCCTCGCTGACGGCCGAGCTTGGCAAGTTCGACTTCACCTGGTTTGTGCCCGCGCTGGTCAAGCACCGAAAGCTGCTGGGCGAGGTGCTGCTGGCCTCGTTCTTCCTGCAGATCTTCGCGCTGGTCACACCCCTGTTCTTCCAGGTGGTGATGGACAAGGTGCTGGTACACCGCAGTCTGACCACACTGGACGTCTTGGCCATCGGATTGCTGGCGGTCATGGTGTTCGAGGTGGTGCTGTCCGGCCTGCGCAGCTATGTGCTGGCGCACACGGCCAGTCGCATCGATGTCGAGCTTGGGGCCAGTCTGTTCCGGCACCTGATCAACCTCCCCATGGGATATTTTGAGTCGCGGCGCGTGGGCGATTCGGTGGCGCGCGTGCGGGAGCTGGAGAACATCCGCGAATTCCTGACGGGCAACGCGCTCACCTTGTTGCTCGATCTGTTCTTCTCCGTGGTCTTCATCGCGGTCATGCTGTTTTACAGCGGCTGGCTGACGCTAATCGTCCTCGCCTCGTTGCCGCTGTACGTGCTGATCTCCGTGCTGATCACGCCGCCGCTGCGGGCGCGCCTGCACGAGAAGTTCAACCGCGGGGCGGAGAACCAGGCCTTTCTGGTCGAGAGCATCAACGGCATCGACACGCTCAAGTCGATGGCGGTGGAGCCGCAGACCACCAAGAAGTGGGATGAACAGCTGTCCGGCTATGTATCCGCCGGCCTCCGCACGACCCGTCTGTCGACCATCGCGCGCGAGCTGATTTCGCTGGTGGGCAAACTGGTGACCGTGGGCACGCTGTGGCTGGGTGCGCGTCTGGTGATCGAGGGAGACCTGACCGTTGGTCAGCTGATTGCCTTCAACATGCTGGCCGCTCGGGTCGCCCAGCCGATCATGCGCCTGGCCAATATGTGGACGGACTTCCAGCAGGTCGGGATTTCCATGCAGCGTCTGGGCGACATCCTCAATGCACCCACGGAGTCCTCCTTTGCCAACCGCAGCAGCCTGCCGCGGCTGGAGGGAAGGATCGAGTTCGATCAGGTGCATTTCCGCTATCGCCCCGACGGGCCCGAGGTCCTGCGCGGTGTGAGCCTGGAGATTCCCCCTGGCCAGGTGATTGGTGTGGTGGGCCGCTCGGGTTCCGGCAAGAGCACGCTGGCGAAGCTGATTGCCCGCATGTATGTCCCGGAGCGCGGGCGTGTTCTGGTCGATGGCACCGATCTCGCGGTCGCCGAGATCAGTTCGCTGCGCCGGCAGATCGGGGTCGTGCAGCAGGAGAACATGCTGTTCAATCGCAGTATTCGCGAAAACATCGCCCTGGCCAGCCCCGGCGCCCCGCTGGAGCAGGTGATGACCGCCGCTCGGCTGGCAGGCGCACATGACTTCATTCTGGAAACACCGGAGGGATACGACACAACGGTTGGCGAGCACGGCTCGAGCCTCTCCGGCGGACAGCGCCAGCGTATCGCGATTGCCCGTGCGCTGATGAATGACCCGCGCATCCTGATCTTCGACGAGGCCACCAGCGCACTGGACTACGAGTCGGAACGGGTCATCCAGCAGAACATGGAGCGGATCGCCCGCGGGCGGACGGTCATCATCATTGCCCATCGCCTGAGCGCCGTTCGCAGAGCCGACCGCATCATCGCGATGGATCATGGGCAGATTGTCGAATCGGGTTCGCACGACGAACTGGCCCAGCGGCCGGGCGGGATCTATGCCGGCCTGCTGAGTCTGCAGCGCGAGTGAGGTGACCCATGGGGATGCTGCGCCAGGCCTGGGGTGACATCGGCGGCCGCTACCGGCGGGTGGTCGCGCGTGCGTGGGCCCGTCGCCGGGAAATGGATCCGCCCCGGCGACAGCCCTACGAGCAGGAGTTCCTGCCCGCGGCGATGTCGCTGCAGGAAACGCCGATCCACCCGCTACCGCGGGTGATCATGGGTGTGATCGTGCTGCTGGCCGTACTCACGGTGATCTGGGCCACGCTCGGGCAGATGGACATCGTTGCGGTCGCGGAGGGCCGTGTGGTGCCCGATGGCCGCACCCAGACCATCCAGGCGACCGAAACCGCCAGCGTGCATGCCATCCACGTCCGCGACGGGCAACGCGTACAGGTGGGAGAAATTCTCGTCGAATTGGACCCGACCTTGCCCGGCGCCGACCTGGAACGCCTGGGTGTGGAATATCGGTCCGCGCGTCTGGCGGCCGCCCGGTCGGAGGCCTTTCTGGAGGCCCTCGAGAACGACGCGGGCATCCCGCTCCTGAACACCGACCACCCCGTCCCGGAAGATGCCCGGCAGATCGAGGAGCGCGTGCTGGTCGGGCATGTCCATCACTACCGGGCGCGCATCCAGCAACTGAATGCGGAAACCGCACGCCGCGAACAGGAGATGGCCGCCACGCGGGCGATGCTGATCAGCCTGGAAAACACCATCCCGATTATCCGGCGCCGCAGCGAGGATCTGCGGCAGTTGTCCGACCAGGGCATGGCCGCCGCGCACGAACAGCTGGAGCTGGAACAGAACTACATTGAGGCGACGCACCAGTTGACGGCGCAGCGGGCCCGTCTCGCCGAGGCCGAAGCGGCACTGCATGAGGTCCGGGAGCAGCGTAAGGCCCTGCAGGCGGAGAGTCGTCGCGAGGCGCTGGATACCCTGCACCGGGCGCGCTCCGATGCCGAATCCCTGCGCCAGGAACTGATCAAGGCCCGCCGTCTGGATGACCTGACACGCTTGCGCGCCCCCGTGGATGGAACGGTGGAACAACTGGCCGTGTACACGGTGGGCGGCGTCGTGGAGCCCGCCAGTCCGCTCATGGTCGTGGTCCCCGAGGATGGCGCGGTGGAAGTCGAGGCTACCCTGCCCAACAAGGACATCGGGTTCGTACGGGCCGGCCAAGAGGCCGAGGTGAAACTGCAGACCTTCCCCTACACCCGCTACGGCACGATCGATGGCGTGGTCACGGACGTATCGCAGGACGCGGTACAGGATGAGCACCAGGGCCTCGTGTTCGTGGTGCGTGTGCGTCTGGAAAAGGACACCGTGGACGTTCACGGCGAGGATGTCCGCATCGCCCCGGGCATGATGGCGACCGTCGAGATCAAGACCGGCTACCGCCGGATCATCGAGTATTTCCTGGCGCCGCTGTTGCGCGCCGCACGCGAAAGCATGAACGAGCGCTGAGGCCAGCGCTGCTTGTTACCCGTAGTTCCGGGTGAATGGGAAACAACCTGGGTTGATGTTAACGGAACGTTTGCAAACTCCCTTGCTGTCAATCTGAAGGGATTTCTTGGATACAAGTGCTTTTTGGGCCAATTCGTTGACGCCAAGGTCCTTTGGTGATAATAAGTCTTCAAACATTAACTACAAATTAGGCTTGCAGGATGAATATCGACTGCACTCGCGCCGTGCGATACCACACGGGCGGCTTCCCGCCACATAACGTCGACTTCAGCCGGCTCATGTCGCCGTTGCTGGCCGCAACCGATGCGCTGGCGCGCTACGACCAGACCCTGCAGAACATCCACAACAGCGAAATTTTCCTGGCCCCGTTGCGTAGTCAGGAGGCGGTGATTTCCTCGCGAATGGAAGGAACCATAAGCACGTTGGACGAGATCCTGGAGCTGGAAGCACAGCAGGGCGAGGACGACACCGGCGCTACCGCTCTGTACCGCTCGGACGTCGTGGAAACCGCTCTCTATCGGCGAGCCCTCAACGTGGCACAGGCGCAGCTCGAAGAGGGATATCCCCTCTCTGAAGGTCTGCTCCGGAGCATTCACCAGCAACTGCTCTCATTTGGGCGGGGGGCTGACAAATCGCCCGGTGAATACAAGACGGAGCAGAATTATGTCGGCGAACGCGGCAGCCGGGAGGCAAGCTTTGTCCCCGCTACGCCGGAACAGCTCCTCGATGGCATGCAGGCACTGTTCGAGTTCATGGCCTCCGAAGACGTGCCCTTGTTGCTTCGTACCGCTGTGGCGCATGCGGAGTTCGAAGCCCTCCATCCGTTCAAGGATGGGAACGGCCGAGTAGGGCGGATGCTGATCCCACTAATGCTGTGGCACGGGGGCGCCATATCCGCACCACATTTCTATGTCAGCCGTTATTTCGAAGAGCACAAGGATGAGTACGTGGCCCGGCTGAGGGAGATTTCGGCCAATGGCAACTGGGAGGGCTGGTGCTGTTTCTTCTTGGACGCCGTGCGCGAACAGGCCCGAAACAACACGGACGTGGCCCGTTCCATCCGTGATCACTACGAGGCGATGAAGGTGCGTTTTGCCGAGGTGCTCGGCTCGCGGTATTCCGTCCTCGCCCTGGACTATCTGTTCACCTGGCCGGTCTTTCGCAACAGTCACTTCACGCGAAGCGCCGGGATTCCCCGGCAGACGGCCGCTCGGTTCACCCGCGTGCTACTTGAAGAAGGCCTTCTGCAACCGGTACGCGAGGCTGCCGGCCGGCGTTCGGCCGTCTACCGTTTCGAGTCACTCATGCAGCTGGTCCGCGTGTGAGGGCCTCAGCTCGAGGCCCTGGCGCGGATTGAAGCCGGGCTACTCCGCGTCGCGACCTCGGTCGGGGGCGGGGGGCGGAGTCGCGCGTGGCAGGGCCGGGCTTCAAAGGATGTAGCGGGAGAGGTCCTCGTTTTCGACCAGGTCGCCGAGGCGTTCGTCGACGAAGGTGCGGTCGACCACGACGGCGCCGTCGACGTCCGGGGCGCGGTAGGCGACGTCCTGCAGCAGGCGTTCCAGCACGGTGTGCAGGCGGCGGGCCCCGATGTTCTCGGTGCGCGCGTTCACGTCATGGGCGATCTCGGCCAGGCGGCGCACGCCGTCTTCCTCGAAGCGCAGTTCCACGCCTTCGGTCTTCATCAGTTCGGTGTACTGCTCGGTCAGCGAGGCGGTCGGCTCGGTCAGGATGCGCACGAAGGCGTCCACCGACAGCGGGCCCAGTTCGACGCGGATCGGGAGCCGGCCTTGCAGCTCCGGCACCAGGTCGGACGGCTTGGACAGGTGGAAGGCGCCGGAGGCGATGAACAGGATGTGGTCGGTGCGCACCATGCCCAGCTTGGTGGAGACGGTGGTGCCCTCGATCAGCGGCAGCAGGTCGCGCTGCACGCCCTCGCGCGAGACCTCGCCGCTGCTGCCCTTGTCGCTGCCCTTGGCGACCTTGTCGATCTCGTCGAGAAAGACGATGCCGCTTTGTTCGACGCGGTCGATCGCCTGCAGCTTCAGCTCTTCTTCGTTGATCAGGCGCGCGGCCTCTTCCTCGATCAGCAGCTTGCGTGCCTCGGCGATCTTCAGCCGGCGCGAGCGGGTCTTCTGGCCGCCAATGTTCTGGAACATCGACTGCAGCTGGCTGGCCATCTCTTCCATGCCCGGCGGGGTCATGATCTCCACGCCGTGCGGGTTTTGCTGCACCTCGATGTCGATCTCGCGCTCGTCCAGGTCGCCCTCGCGCAGGCGCTTGCGCAGCTTCTGGCGGGTGTCGCTGTTGGAGTCGTCCTGCGCGGATTCGGTGAAGCCGGCGTTGCGCGGGCGCGGCAGCAGGGCATCGAGGATGCGCTCCTCCGCCGCGTCTTCGGCCTTGACGCGGTTCTCCTTGATGGCCTCGTCGCGCAGCTGCTTGACCGCGGCCTCGGCGAGGTCGCGGATGATCGATTCGACATCGCGGCCGACATAGCCGACCTCGGTGAACTTGGTCGCCTCGATCTTGATGAACGGCGCGCGGGCCAGCTTGGCCAGGCGCCGGGCGATCTCGGTCTTGCCGACACCGGTCGGGCCGATCATCAGGATGTTCTTCGGCGTGACCTCGGGCTGCAGCTCCGGCGGCAGCTGGCGGCGGCGCCAGCGGTTGCGCAGGGCAATGGCGACGGAGCGCTTGGCCTCGTCCTGGCCGATGATGTAGCGGTCCAGTTCCTGGACGATCTCGCGGGGGGTCATGTCGGTCATGGCAAAGGGGCCTTGGTCGAATCGTTCGTGTGGGGCCGGGCGCGTTATTCCGCGTCCAGGCTCTCCAGCGTGAGGTTGTGGTTGGTGTACACGCAGATGTCGGCGGCGATGTTCAGCGACTTCTCCACGATGTCGCGGGCCGACAGGTCGGTGTTCTGCAGCAGGGCCTGGGCGGAGGCCTGGGCGTACGGACCGCCGGAGCCGATCGCGATCAGCGCGTTTTCCGGCTCGATCACGTCGCCGTTGCCGGAGATCACGAAGGAGTTCTCGCGGTCGGACACGGCCAGCAGGGCCTCCAGCCGGCGCAGGGCGCGGTCGGTGCGCCAGTCCTTGGCCAGCTCGACCGCCGAGCGGGTGAGGTTGCCGGAGTGTTTCTCCAGCATGCCCTCGAAGCGCTCGAACAGGGTGAAGGCATCGGCCGTGCCGCCGGCAAAGCCGGCCAGGATGCGGTCGTGGTAGACACGGCGCACCTTGCGCGCGTTGCCCTTCATCACGGTGTTGCCAAGCGATACCTGGCCGTCGCCCCCGAGGGTGACGGCGCCGTCCTTGCGGACGCAGACGATGGTGGTGCCGCGAAACTGTTCCACGGGCGCTCTCCTTTGTGCTGCGGTCGGGGCCGGCCGCCTGCCTCGTTGCTCTGCGAGGCCGCCAGGGGCTGCTCGCAAACACGAGGGAGTCAGGCTCTGGCGACGCCCGGGGTTTTTGCGGTCCGGAAGCGGTTGGGTCCCGGTCGTTGCTGTTGGTTCCCCGCCCGGAGAAAGCTGGACTCAGCGTTTGCCTGGCGAACGGTCTCTCCGGGCACGCGGGTGGGCGGCATCATACACCTGTGCCAGGTGCTGGTAGTCGAGATGGGTATAGATCTGGGTGGTTTCAAGGTTGGCGTGACCAAGAAGTTCCTGAATGGCTCGCAAATCACCGCTCGATTCCAGCAGGTGGCTGGCGAAGGCATGGCGCAGCCGGTGCGGATGCAGGCGGACGTCCAGCCCGGCGCGCCGGCCGGCCTCGGCCACGCGGCGCTGCACTGCGCGGTTGCCGATGCGGGCGCCGCGCCGGGTCACGAACAGGGCACGTTCGCCGGGCGCGGCCCAGTCGCCACGGCGCTCAAGCCACGTGCGGATCGCGTCACGGGCTACCCGTCCTACCGGGACGCTGCGTTCGCGCCGGCCCTTGCCGAGTACCCGCACCAGCCCGGTATCGAGGTCGAGATCCGTCAGGTCCAGCCCGGTCAGTTCCGACAGGCGTAGCCCGGAGGAATACAGCAGCTCCAGCATGGCCTGGTCGCGGGCGGCCAGGATCGGGTCGAGGTCCTCGGCCGGGGTCAGGGCCTGCTGGGTCTGGTCGACGTCGAGATCGCGCGGCAAGGCGCGCCCCGCGCGCGGTCCGCGCAGGCCGGCGGCCGGGTTGGCCGGCATGCGGCGGTGTTCGACCTGATAGGCGAAGAAGCCACGGGCGGCGGACAGGAAGCGCTGGATGGAGCGCGGGTGGCGGCCCTGGCGGGCGAGCTGTCCGGCGATGCGGCGCATATCCGCGGCCTTGAGGTCGGCCCACGGGCCCGTGTGCAGGCTGCGCAGGCGATTCAGGTCGCGCCGGTAGGCATTGACGGTATGCGGCGAATGGCCGCGAACATCGCGTAAGTGGCCGAGAAAGGCCGCGATGTCCGCATCCTGTGGCGGGTCGGAATCGGTCGCCGCCTCAGGCGGCGGCGTGCGTCCGCTCGACATGGCAGCGGATCGATTCGGCCAGCAGGTCGCCGATATGGGTGACGAAGTAGGTGCCCATGTCGGGCTGGAAGCGATCCACGGAGTCGCTGGCCAGGCCCAGTACCCCGATGCGGTCGGACTCGTCGCCCAGGGGCATCAGGATCGCGGAGCCGATGCCGTCGGCCGAATCGAACAGCACGTCCAGCATCTCGCCCGGCACACGGCCGCACTGGGCCTTGCCGCGCGCGAACAGCGGGTCGAACGTGCTCAGCTCGCCGGACTCCAGGGCGTGCAGGTCGTCCACCTCGCGGTCGGCCAGGCGGATGCTGACGCGCTCGGCACCCAGTTCGTTGCGCAGGGCGTCCTGGGTCAGTGCCAGCACGGCATCCAGGTTCTCGGCGCGCATCAGGGTCTTGGCCAGTTCGTGGAGGTGCTGGCCCATGCGCTCGTTGTCACGGGCGCGTTCGACCAGCTCGCCCATGTGCTGCTCCATCGCGCGGTGTTTCTCGCGCAGCAGGGCTACCTGGCGCTCCAGCAGCGACACCGCCCCGCCGGCCGGATGCGGCAGGCGCAGGATGTCCAGCAGCGGCAGGTGGTCCTGGAAGAAATCCGGGTGATCGCGCAGATAGGCCTCGACGTCGGCCGCGTTGATCGTTTGGTTGTTCTTGTCGTCCGTCGCCTGCGTCTTGGGGGCCTTCTTGGCAGCAGAGGCGTTGGAGGATTGCCCAGTCATAGATCGATCCAGCCGTTGAAAACCGTGGTGGCCGGTCCGGTTAGCCAAACCGGGGCCTCGGCCTGTGCGTTCCAGCTTAGCACAAGGGTACCGCCCGGCAGCGAGACTTCAACCTCGTCGTCGACCAGGTCGCGCCGGCGCAGGATGGCCATCGCGGCGGCCGCGCCGCTGCCGCAGGCCAGCGTCTCTCCGACCCCGCGCTCGAAGACCCGCAGGTCCACATGGCCGCGATCGCGCAGTGCGGCGAAGCCGACATTCACGCGGCGCGGGAAGCACTCATGCCGTTCGATCAGTGGCCCGACCTCGGTCACGGGGGCGCTTGCGACGTCGTCCACCAGCAGCACCGCATGGGGGTTACCCATGGACACCGCGCCCAGCGTGATCGCGTGGCCCTGTACGTCCAGGGTGTAGGCGTCGGCCTCGTGTTCGGCGACCAGCGGGATCTGTTCGGGCGCGAACACTGGCCGCCCCATGTTGACCCGCACGCGCTCGTCGCCCTCGACATGCAGCACGATCCGCCCGCCCAGGGTCTCGACCGGGATCTCGCGGGCCTCGGTCAGGCCCTGCTCGCGCACGAAGCGGGCGAAGCAGCGCGCACCGTTGCCGCACTGCTCCACCTCGGAGCCATCGGCATTGAAGATGCGGTAGCGGAACAGGGCCTGCGCCGGGTCGCCCGGGGGCTCCACCAGCAGGATCTGGTCGCAGCCGATGCCGAAGTGGCGATCCGCCAGGTGGCGCAGCGCTGCCTCGTCCAGGTGGACGTCCTGACGCGTGCCGTCGATGACGACGAAGTCATTGCCCAGCCCGTGCATCTTGGTGAATTCCAGGCGCATCAGGCGGCCTCCGGTAGATGCCCGAAGATGATCATGTGCCGGTCCGAGGTGGCGCGCACGGTGAAGCCGTCGAGTCCGGCGGCGGCCAGCTGTTCGCGGACCTCGTCGGGCGTGAAGGCCGCGTGCAGGGAGTGTTCGAAGTCGCGCCGCAGCACGTCCGGGTCCTCGGCTGCGTACTGCGCGACCAGGGCCTTGACCGCTTCTTCCGAGTCGGGCCGTCGCAGGTCCATGACGAACACGGCTGCGCCGGGCGCCCCATCGCGGCGGATGGCCTGCCACAGTACCGAGGGCTCATGCAGATGATGCAGCAGGGAATTGCTGATAATCGTGGCATACGGGGCGCGCGGGCCGCGCGCCTTGGGCAGGCAGCCCTCGGCCAGGTGCACGCGCGGCGCGGCCGGGTGACCGGCCATTAGTACGTCACCGGCGGCCAACATCGCGGGTGCGCCGTCGAGGCCATCGACCTCGCAGGCCGGGTAGCGCGCCGCGAAGCGCAGCGAGGCATCGCCCGGACCGCAGCCGAGGTCGAGCACGGGGCCGGTGACCGGGCCCGGGAAGGCCTCGGCGAAGGCGTCCACGAAGCCCTCGTGCGGGGTGGCGAAGTCGGCCTCGGCATAGGCGCGGGCCTGCTCCGGCTCCAGCATCAGCTCCGGTTCCGGGCGGCGCGGGATCACGGGTCCACGCTCCCGGGCGGGTTTTCGTCGTCCGGGTCCTGGGGCAGCATGCTTTCGCGCATCATCAGGTGATCGACCTGCTCGCGGCGGTTGATGATCTGGAAGTGGTCGCCGTCGACCATGATCTCCGGTGGGCGCGGACGCGAGTTGTAGTTGCCCGCCATTACATAGCCGTAGGCCCCGGCCGAGCGCACGGCCAGCAGGTCGCCTGCGGCCAGCGCCAGTTCGCGCTCGCGGCCGAGGAAGTCGCCGGTCTCGCAGACCGGGCCGACGATGTCGTAGGTGCGGGGCTCGGTGTCCTTGCGCTGCACAACCGGGACGATCTCCTGCCAGGCACCGTACAGGGCCGGGCGGAGCAGGTCGTTCATCGCGCCGTCGACGATCGCGAAGTCGTGGGCCTCGGTGTGCTTCAGGTACTCCACCCGGGTCAGGAACACACCGGCGTTCGCCGCGATCGCGCGCCCCGGCTCCAGCAGCACCTTCAGCGGGCGCTCGCCCATTACTTCGCGCAGGGCGCTGGCCCAGGCGTCCGGCTCCGGCGGGGTCTCGTCACGGTAGCGCACGCCCAGCCCGCCGCCGACATCGATATGTTCGAGTTCGATGCCGTCCGCGGCCAGCTGGTCGACCAGCGCCAGCACGCGTTTCAGGGCATCGGTGAACGGGTCGATCCGGGTCAGCTGCGAGCCGATGTGGAAATCGACGCCGGTGGCCTCCAGGTGCTGGCTGTCGCGCACCCGGGCATACAGCGCCGGCGCCTCCTCGATGGCGACGCCGAACTTGTTCTCGCGCAGGCCGGTGGCGATGTAAGGATGGGTCTCGGCATCGACATCCGGATTGACCCGGATCGAGACCGGCGCGGTCACGCCCAGCTCGGCCGCAACGGACTCCAGCCGCTCCAGCTCCGGGGTGGACTCGACGTTGAAGCAGTGGATGCCGACCTGCAGCGCCCGGCGCATCTCGGCCGCGGTCTTGCCGACGCCGGAGAACACGATCTTGGCCGGGTCGCCGCCGGCGCGCAGCACGCGCTCCAGTTCGCCCCCGGAGACGATGTCGAAGCCGGCGCCCAGGCGCGCGAGCACGTTCAGCACCCCCAGCGCGGAGTTCGCCTTCACCGCGAAGCAGACCTGGTGCGGGGTGCCGATCAGGGCCTCGCTGAACGCGCGATAATGCCGCTCCAGCGTGGCGCGGGAATAAACGTAGGCGGGCGTGCCCACCAGTTCGGCGAGGCCGTCGAGGGCGACGCCTTCGCAGTGCAGGGTGTCGCCGTGGTAGTCGAAATAGTCCATTCAGCGGCGCTCCTCGGCGGGGTCGTCATCATCGGGCAGGTAGAGGTCGCCCTTCTGTCCGCAGGAGGCGAGCATCTGCATCGTGCCAAGCACGACCACGACCGCAATCAGGAGCCACTGGGCCTTGCATGAGCGCATGTTCGTTCCGGGGTGTCGTTGCAATGAGGGCCGATAGTGTGCCATTGATACGGCGCTGGCTTCAGGTCCATCCGTTGCCATTCACCCGATTTTGAACCCTTGGTGATCCGTTCATCATCGATTCAGCGAACTTTGGGAGGATGAACCTGCCAGACCAGCGAAAGACCACTGTGGCTGGTCAGCGATGGAGCCCGGCCCCGCGGAATAGAACCCCCGGGGTCGCCGTCCAAAGCAACAGGCGTTAGCGCGGGTAACCGCCAAAACGCCGCCGGATAATCCGGAATTGACCCAAAAAGATGAGAGGAGATCTCCATGATTAGCACCAAGCGTCGTGTCTTCCTGAAAGGCACTCTCGCCGCCGGCACTGTCGGCGTGGCTGTTGGGGCTGGCCTGCTGGCTCCGAGCAAGCTGCTGGCCGCCTGGCCGTCCTCCACGTTCGAGGCCGAGGGCCTGGACGCTGCGATGGAAGCCGCGCTCGGCTCCACCGATATCCCGGACAGCGATGACATCGATCTGAGCGCCCCGGAAATCGCCGAAAACGGCGCCGTGGTCCCGGTTTCTGTCGAAACCACGATGGACGATGTCAGCGAGATCGCCATCTTTGCCGAAGAAAACGACTTCTCCGCGACCGCCCATTACATGCTGGCGTCCGGCACCAAGCCGAAAATCTCCGGCCGTATCCGTCTGGGCGAGTCCTCGAATGTCGTGGCGGCCGTGAAGTCCGGCGACAACTGGTACAAGACGGTCCGCGAAGTGAAGGTCACGGTCGGTGGCTGCGGCGGTTAAGCCGCGCGCCCCTATCGCTGATCGAACCCTATTGGAGGAATAAGATATGTCTATTCGAGTTCGCGCCCAGGAAAGTAACGGCGTTATCAATGTCCGCGCTCTGATGAGCCACGACATGCTGGTCCCGGATGATGACGGTGGCCCGCACTTCATCGAGACCGTGGAAATCAAGCGTAACGGCGAAGATGCCATTACCGCCTACTGGAACTTCACCGTCTCCCGCAACCCGTTCCTGCAGTGCGAGTTTGACGGGTCTGCCGGTGACACCGTGTCCGTCTCCTGGACGGACAACAAGGGTGAATCCGATTCGACCGAAGTCGAAGTCGGCTAAGGAAGCCCTGCTTCCTGAAGTCCAGCCGGGGCCCTCGGGTCCCGGCTTTTTTTTACCCAGCGCATGGTGAACGGAGCTTGCGGTTCGCCGTGCGTACCGGGGCGCGGCCAGCCTTGCTACACTGGGACTTTGCCGCCTTGAATCGGGATCATGACTGAACGTACCGCTAGCGTCCGCCGCGACACCCTGGAGACCCAGATCGCCGTCGAAATCAATCTCGACGGCACGGGCACGAGCCAACTGGAAACGGGTGTCCCTTTCCTCGATCACATGCTTGACCAGGTAGCACGCCATGGCATGGTCGATCTGTCCGTGCGTGCGCAGGGCGACCTGCACATTGACGCGCATCACACGGTCGAGGATGTCGGCATCACGCTCGGGCAGGCGCTGGCGAAGGCCCTGGGAGACAAGAAGGGCATTCGTCGCTACGGCCATGCCTACGTGCCCCTGGACGAGGCCCTGGCACGGGTGGTGATCGATTTTTCCGGACGCCCGGGGCTGGAGATGCACGCCGATTTCCGGCGCTCGCACATCGGCGAGTTCGATGTCGATCTCTTCCACGAGTTTTTCCAGGGGCTGGTCAACCACGCCTGGATGACGCTGCACATCGACAGCATTCGCGGGGACAACGCGCACCACGTGGCCGAGACCATCTTCAAGGCCTTCGGGCGTGCCCTGCGCATGGCGGCCGAGGGTGACCCGCGCGCGGAGGGAATCACTCCATCGACCAAGGGCAGCCTCTAACGCGAATCACTGAAGGGATTCCTCCACCATGGAAACAATTGCCGTCATTGACTACGGCATGGGTAATTTGCACTCGGTGGTTCGCGCGCTCGAGCACGAGGCCGATATCGGCCAGCGCGTGCTGCTGACGGACGACCCCGACACCCTGCGCGAGGCCGACCGCCTGGTCTTTCCGGGGCAGGGGGCGGCCGGTGATGCGATGCAGGCGCTCGGCAGCCGCGGACTCGACCGTCTGTTGCCCGCGCTGACCGCGGATCGACCGTTTCTCGGTCTTTGCCTGGGGCAGCAGATTCTCATGCAGCACAGCGAGGAGAGCGGGGGTGTCGATCTTCTGGGCATACTGCCGGGGCGCGTCGCGCGCTTTCCGGAACGCAAGGGCCCGGAGGGCCGCCCTCTGAAGATCCCGCACATGGGGTGGAACCGGGTCCTGCCGGCCGGCGATCATCCTTTGTGGCACGGCTTGCCCGAGACCCCGTGGTTCTATTTTGTACACAGCTATCGCGTGTTGCCGGAGAACGAGGCGGATGTCGCCGGGCGCACCGATTATGGCGAGACCTTTGCCTCGGCACTGGCACGGGGTTCGCTGTTTACCATGCAGTGCCACCCGGAGAAGAGCGCCGCCTGCGGGCTGCGCCTGTTGCACAACTTTCTGCGCTGGGACGGTGAGGGTCCCGGGGCCGTGTGAGGAGTCGAAGATGCTGGTCATACCCGCAATCGATCTGAAGGAAGGCAAGTGCGTGCGCCTGCGCCAGGGCAAGATGGAGGATTCCACTGTGTTCGGCGAAGACCCGGTGGAGATGGCCCGGCGCTGGGTGGATGCCGGGGCCGAGCGCCTGCACATCGTCGACCTGGATGGCGCCTTCGCCGGCCATCCGCGTAACGCCGAGGCCGTGCACGCGATCGCCGAGGCCTTCCCCGATCTGCCGATCCAGATCGGTGGCGGGGTTCGCGACGAGGATACCGTGCAGGCCTACCTGGACGCCGGGGTGGAGTTCGTGATCATCGGCACCCGGGCGGTGAGCGCGCCGCACTTCGTCAATGATCTGTGCCTGGAGTTTCCCGGGCGCATCATCGTGGGGCTGGACGCGAAGGACGGCAAGCTGGCGGTGGATGGCTGGTCGAAGCTGTCGCACCACGATGTGATCGACCTGGCCCAGCATTTCGAGGCGGATGGAGTGGTGGCCTTCGTCTATACCGATATCGCCCGCGACGGGATGATGAAGGGGCCCAATGTGGAGGCCACCGCTCGCCTTGCGAGTAACGTGCGTGTACCGGTGATTGCCTCCGGCGGGATCAGCTCGCTGGACGACCTGCGCAAGCTCGCCGAGAACGAGGAGGAGGGCATCACCGGTGCGATCGTCGGGCGTGCGCTGTACGAGGGTGCGTTTACGCTTGAAGAGGCACGCAAGGCGGCCTCCGGAGGCTGAGATGCTGGCCAAGCGCATCATCCCCTGCCTGGACGTCGATGCCGGCCGCGTCGTCAAGGGCGTGAACTTTGTGGGCATCCGCGACGCCGGCGACCCGGTCGAGATCGCGCGGCGCTACAACGCGCAGGGCGCGGACGAAATCACCTTCCTCGACATCACGGCCTCGAGTGACGATCGCGACACCATCCTGCATGTGGTCGAGGCTGTCGCACGCGAGGTCTTCATCCCGCTGACTGTCGGCGGTGGCGTACGCGCGGTCGAGGACATCCGCCGCCTGCTCAATGCCGGGGCCGACAAGGTCTCGATCAATACTGCTGCCGTGCACCGCCCGGAACTGGTGCGCGAGGCGGCCGACTGGGTCGGTAGCCAGTGCATCGTGGTCGCGATCGACGCCAAGCGCGTCAGCGCGGAAGGCGAGCCCCCCCGCTGGGAGGTATTTACCCACGGCGGGCGCCGGGAGACCGGTCTGGAAGTCGTCGAGTGGTCGCAGCGGATGGAGTCTCTCGGGGCCGGCGAGATCCTGCTGACCAGCATGGATCGAGATGGCACCCGGATCGGGTTCGATCTGGAGCTGACCCGGGCGGTCAGCGACGCGGTAGGCATACCGGTGATCGCCTCCGGTGGCGTGGGCGAGCTGCAGCACCTGGTCGAGGGCGTGACCGAGGGGCATGCCGATGCGGTGCTGGCGGCGAGCATCTTCCATTTCGGGCAGCACACGGTGGGCGAGGCCAAGGACGCGATGGCCGCGGCGGGCGTGCCCGTGCGGCCCAATGACGCCGGAGTGGCCGCCTGATGGCCGGGCGTGCGGCACAGGCCCCGGCAGGTGACGAGCTCCTGAGCAAACTGGCCGAAGTGATCGAGCAGCGTCGCCAGGCCGACCCGGAGCAGTCCTATGTGGCGAAGCTCCATGCCCGGGGGCTCGACGAAATGCTGAAAAAGCTGGGCGAGGAGTCGGCGGAGACGATTATCGCTGGCAAGAACGAGGACAGCGATGCGCTAGTGTCGGAGATGGCTGACCTGTGGTTTCATAGCCTGGTCGTCCTCGCGGCCCGGGGCCGACACCCCGATGACGTCCTCGACGAGCTGGCGCGGCGCTTCGGGCTGTCAGGCGTCGCGGAAAAGGCCGCGCGACGGGCCAGCGGGCAGCGCTCCGATAAAAACGATAAATAAAACGCTGCGTATTGATTATGGGCCTGACGCCGTTCAGGCTTGATCTCAAAGTTGAATGATCTTGGAGAGAGTCCATGGGTATTGGTGGCATCAGCATCTGGCAACTTCTTATTATCCTGCTCATCGTCGTGCTGCTGTTCGGCACGAAGAAGCTGCGCAATATGGGCGGCGACGTCGGTTCCGCACTGAAGAACTTCCGGCAGGCGGTCAAGGACCCGGATGGCGAGAACAAGCAGGATGAAAACGCGGAAGGCCAGGATGGCGAGGCCCCCGAGGTCGAGGATCAGACCGGTGACAAGGGGCGTGTAGTCGACGGCGAGGCGAAGAAGAGCTCGGAGCAGGAGACCGAGACCTCGCAGTCGGACAAGAAATCCTGATCCGCGCCGTGCGCGGAATGGCCGGACTCGGGCGGCGCTAGCGCATGTTCGACATCGGTTTCTGGGAGATCATCATCATCGTGCTGGTCGCGCTGCTGGTCGTGGGGCCGGAGCGGCTGCCCGGCCTTGCGCGCGAGATCGGGCGCTGGGTCGGCAAGACCCGGCGTTTCGTGCACAGCGTGCGCTCGGACTTCGAGCAGGAGCTGCAGACCGAAGAGCTGCGCAAGATGCTCAAGAGCCAGGAACGCGAGATCCGTCAGCTCAAGGGCACGATGGAGGAGACCGAGAAGGATCTCCGCGAGGACCTCGAGGAAACCGAAAAGGACCTGCGCGAGGATATCGAAGGGAAACCCGCCAAGGGCAAGGGGCTGACGCAGGACCACCTGCGTGCCCTGGACGACCGGCGCACGGCGGCGGAAACGAAGGCGAAGAAGCCGGCTGTGCGTCCGCGCCGCACGGAGGATGCCGATGACGCGACGGGCGAGCCCGAGCCCGAGCAGCCCGAGGTACGCCGGGTACCAACCCGCTCGGGCATGGACGGCAACCTGATGACCGATGACCCGGCGCTGGCGGCCGAACGCAAGGCGCGTGCCGCGGACGGTGAGCGACCGAAACGCAAGAAGCCGGCGGTTCGCCCCCGGCGGACCGACAAGGCGGACGCTACCCCGGTCACCGACTCGGGGCGTGACCCGCATGACGGTGCAGACCGTCCGGATGCCGGCCCGGATCAGACCGGCGATTCCACCCACGACGACCAGGCCCCCGACAAGCACTCATGAGCAAGACCAAGCCGGAGGTCGAACCGAGTCCGGAGGCCACCGAAACCCTGCTCACGCACCTGATCGAGCTGCGTGACCGCATCCTCAGGATGTTCATCGCCATTCTGGTGGTGTTCCTGGTGCTGTTCCCGTTCGCCAACCCGATCTACACCTGGCTGGCGGATCCGCTGATGCAGCACCTGCCGGAAGGCACCAGCATGATCGCGATCGATGTGGCTGCGCCATTCCTGATCCCGTTCAAGCTGGTCCTGCTGCTGGCGGTGGTGATCAGCATCCCGTATCTGCTCTACCAGGTCTGGTCGTTTGTCGCTCCGGGGCTGTACAGCCACGAGAAGAACCTGGCCCTGCCGCTGGTGGCATCATCCACCATCCTGTTTTACCTCGGCATGGCCTTCGCCTACTTTGTGGTCTTCCCGCTGATCTTCGCCTTCTTTACGGCGACGGCGCCCGAGGGCGTAGCGGTGATGACCGATATCTCCCGCTATCTCGCCTTCGTGATCATGCTGTTTATCGCGTTCGGGATTGCGTTCGAGATGCCGGTGGCGACGATTCTGCTGGTCTCGCTGGGCGCGACAACACCCGAAAAGCTCGCCAAGAAGCGTCCCTACGTGATCGTGGGGGTATTCCTGGTCGGAATGGTGCTCACCCCGCCAGATATCATCTCGCAGACACTGCTGGCACTGCCGATGTGGTTGCTGTTCGAGATCGGTCTCGTTCTCTCGCGCATCATGGAGCGCAAGAAAGCCCGCGAGCGCCGCGAACGGGGGGGTGATGAGCCCGACGACTTGAGCGACGATTCGGGCGATGGCCCCGACGACCCGGGCGGCGGTCCCGGTGGCGGTGGCAAGGGTGCGACCGGCGCCCCCGACCGCCAGGGCTCGGCGGCTGCGGCCACGGGGGGCGCGGCAGCCTCCAGTGCTGGTGCCCGGGAAACCCCGGCCTCTGCGCGCGCCGGGTATACCCCAATGACCGACGACGAGATGGACGCCGAGCTGGACCGTATCGAGGCGGAGCAGGCCGAACTCCAGCGTCAGAGGGATGCCCGCAAGTCCGCGCAGGCGCCGACCGATGAAGCTCCCGAGACGGGTACGACGAAGGGTGGCGAGCCGCAAGAGCCAGCCAGTGACGATGTCCCGGATGAGGATGGGCCGTCGCAGGAGGACTATGACGAGGGCCGTTATCGCTAGCGGATTAATGTGACGGGATCCCTGTGGCGTCCATACGCGCATCGGAACTTGCTAAAATGCCCCGATAACCCATTGACCCAGGAAATGAACCCGCGATGGCCGACCCGCGTCCGACTCCCCGCCGCCCTGTTCTGCTCCTCATCATGGACGGGGTGGGTGTAAACCCCTCGAAGGTGAACAATGCCTATGCCGAGGCCAACACCCCCCGTCTCGACGAGTACCTGTCCACACATGCCCACACCACGCTGGATGCCTGTGGTCGTGCCGTTGGCCTGCCGGATGGGCAAATGGGCAACTCGGAGGTGGGGCACCTGACGCTCGGTGCCGGTACTGTGATCAACCAGGATCTCGTGCGCATCGACGACTCCATCGCCGATGGCTCCTTCTACGAGAATGATGCCCTGGTCAGTGCCGCGCGTGCGGCCGCCAACAATGACCTGCCGCTCCACCTGATCGGGCTCGTCTCCGACGGCGGTGTGCATTCGCATATCCGCCATCTGCGGGCGCTGGTCGAGATCTGCCAGCACGAGGGCGCGCGTCCGATGGTGCACATGATCACCGACGGTCGTGATACGCCCCCGCGCTCCGCGCTCAATTACCTCGATCCGCTGGAAGAGGAACTGGCGAGCGCCGGTGGTGCCATCGCCACCGTTTGCGGCCGCTATTACGCGATGGATCGCGACAAGCGCTGGAATCGCACCGAAATGGCCTTCCGGGCAATCGCCTTTGCCGAGGGTGAACCCGCCGGTTCGGCGCGCGAGGCGATCGAGGCCGCCTATGCCGCTGGCGAGGATGACGAGTTCATCAAGCCAAGGATCATCAATGGCGGGGCCCCGCTCGGCCAGGATGCGGTCTGTGTGTTGTTCAACTTCCGCAACGATCGGCCGCGCCAGCTGACCGCCGCGCTGGGTCTGGACGACTTCGATGGTTTCGACCGTGGTGACTTCCGCCCGGTCGCAGAGATCTGTCTGACCGAATACGACCCGCGCTTTCTGTCGCCGATCGCCTTTCCGCCGGAGCGCCCCTCGACCACCCTGGGGAGTACCATCGCCTCTGCCGGCATCCCGCAGTTCCACTGTGCGGAGACCGAGAAGTACGCCCACGTCACGTTCTTCTTCAATGGCGGCAAGGAGGAGCCCTACGCTGGTGAACAGCGCGTGATGGTGCCCTCGCCGTCCGTGGATACCTACGACGAGCAGCCGGAAATGAGCGCGGTCGAAGTGGCCGACGAGACCATCCAGGCGATGGAGAGCGGGCGCTACGGCTTTATCCTGGTCAACTTTGCCAATGGCGACATGGTGGGCCACACGGCCAAGCGCGAGGCGTTGATCCAGGCGGTAGAGGCTCTCGACCGCGAGGTGGGGCGTGTGCTGGATGCGGCGAAGGAGGCCGGGTATTCCGCGATCGTGACGGCTGACCACGGTAACTGCGACGAGTACGTCGACCCGGTGACCGGCGATCCGCATACCCAGCACACGATCTACCCGGTGATGTGCATGATCACCGACTCGCAGCGCTGGCGTCTGCGCACCGGTGGTGGTCTGGCCGACGTGGCGCCGACCGTGCTGGAGCTGATGGGCGTGCCCAAGCCCGCTGCGATGGGTGGGGCCAGCCTGTTGCTCGAGGAAGTTCCGGAGCCCGCCTGAGGCCGACGATGCATACGCGCTACGCCGACATCCCGGCCTATGACACCAAGGACGGCTCCGAGATCCGCGAGCTGATGCATCCGGACAGCCACGGCAATGCGGCCCAGAGTCTGGCCGAAGCGATCGTGGAACCGGGTGCGACCACGCACCTGCATCGCCACGCGAAGACCGAGGAGCTCTACCACATCACCCGCGGACGGGGGGAGATGCGGCTCGGGGCGGAGACCTTCGAGGTGACGGTCGGGGATACCGTCTGTATCCATCCTGGTACCCCGCACAACATCCGCAACACCGGGGAAGAACCGCTGCACATCCTGTGCAGTTGCTCGCCGCCCTATTCGCACGACGACACCGAGCTCCTGTAGACCGGACCGCGCTCGCTCAGGCGGGTGGCGTGCGCTCCGAGCGCGGCGGTTCTGTCTCCTCCTCCAGTACCAGCGTGCGTTCGCTGTCGGATTGCGCCGACGGGTCCTGTCGGGCTGTCGGCCGCTGCTTCATGCGCGCCTCCAGCGAGTCCGCCATCGCGTTGTAGGCGGCGTAAACCCGCTCGAAGTCATCGCGCCGCCGGGCGCGGATGCGCGTGTCCAGCCGGCCCTGTCCAGTCTGTTCCAGGGCGCCGCGCAGGGTGTCGAGTGGTGCCTGCAAGCGGCGCGCGAGTACGTAGGCGCCCAGCGATACCGCGAGCAGCGTGACCAGTGCGAGCAGCGTCAGGGCCAGCCACGTCGTCTGATTGGCGGCCCGCAGGGAGCGGGTCGAGAGCCCTACCTGCAGCCGCCCGATCTCCATCTCCTGAAACCGCACCGGCGACTCGAACACGATCATCTCGCGCCCCTCCGGGTCCTCTCTGGACCAGATCGCCTGCCCTCCGCGGCGAGCCAGTAACTGTTCGTCCGGGAGGGGCTCAAACGAATTGCCGAGCGAGGCGTCGTCGCTGCTCGCCACCACGCGTCCCCGGTGATCCGCCACGCTCAGCAGCGCGATCTCGCGATTGTCCTGCATGTCCTGCAGCCGCCCCTGTACGGCAATGGTGTCTTCCAGCAGCAGGTCCTCCGCGCTCTCCACCGCGATGATCTGCGCCAGTGTGGACCCGTAGTCGAAGGCGAGATCCGTGATGACCTCGTTCTGCTTGTGTTGTACCAGGGCTCCGGCGATCGTCAGGGTGATGGCCACCGTCGCTCCGAGGATTGCCGGCCAGCGCCACCGCAGCGGGATGACCCGACTCCCGGCGCCGGCCCGTTCGCGTTCCACGCGCTCTTCGTCGAGGCGTTGCAGGTCCACCAGCAGCTCCCCGGCTGACTGGTAGCGCTTCTCCGGCTGCTTCTCCAGCAGGCGTTCGACCAGCTCGATCAGCTCGGGCGGACAATCCCCCACAATGGGGCGCAAGGGCGGTGCCGGGTCGCGCACGACTCGGGTCAGCAGCCCTTCGACCTCGTGCCCGCGAAACGGTGTCGAGCCCGTGAGCAGCTCATACAGCACTACGCCCACCGAGTAGAGGTCCGCACGGGCGTCGGTGGGCAGGCCTTGCACCTGCTCGGGCGCCATGTAGTGGGGCGAGCCGGCGACGTAGCCATCGGAGTCGGCCCGCCAGGCCGGGTCATTCAGGGTCTGGGCAATGCCGAAGTCCATCACCTTGATGTTCACCGTGGCGCTGGTGACGATGATGTTCTCCGGCTTGATGTCGCGATGAACCACGCCATTGCGATGGGCGTAATCCAGTGCCTCGGTCAGCTGGATCGCGATCTTCAGCACGTTGCGCAGCAGCAGCGGGCGGAACTGCTCGGCAAATGCAGCGAGCGTGATCCCGTCCAGCAGCTCCATCGCGATGAACGGGCGATCATCGGACTCGCCGACATCGAAGATGGTCACGATCCCCGGGTGGGTCAGCGTGCCGGCCGCGCGCGCCTCGGCCACAAACCGGCGGCGGTACTCGGGCCGCCGGGCGTAGTCATCCTGCAGGCACTTGATCGCCAGCTCGCGGCGAATCTCCGGGTCGAAGCCGCGATAGATCACGGCCATGGCCCCGCGACCGATTTCCTCGCCTGCGTCGTAGCGACCGATCCGCTGCACGCCGGGCGGCCCGTTCAGGTGCTTTCGAGCAGGATGCGAGCGACCGCGGCGAGTACCAGGATCGCGACCGCCACGCCGATCCAGCGCCACGAAGACCGCCGCACGCCACGCGCGGGCACCGCCTCCGAGCCGTCGTCCCGGCGCCGGAAGATGAACTCTGCGCGCCCGAAGCGGACATGGTCGCCGTCATTCAGCGTGGCCTCGTGGACCTTGTGGTCGTTGACCCAGGTGCCGTTGGTCGAGAGCAGGTTGACCACCCGACAGGCCCCGCCGTCGTTGACCAGCCAGGCGTGCTGCGACGAGACACTGCCTTCCTGCAGCACGATGTCATTGTCGCCCTGTCGGCCGACAGACTGCTTTCCGGGTTTGAGGGTCAGGCGTTGCTGGCGGAAGGGTTCGGCCACGCCCACCAGCACGGGATGTCCACCAGGCGGCGTATGCGAGTGTTCGCCAGCGGCTTCGGTCTCGGGCAAGGCCGCGCCCTGGAACAGCATGGTCCCCTGCGGGCCACTGCGCTCGCGTTCACTGTCTCGTCCCTGATCGCTCATGCGGCCTCCATTGCGCAGCTGCGGTGTACCGCCCGAGTATGCCCTCCGCCCCGATGGCGAACAATGCGCGGCGCGCTGGTCAGCCTGCTATGCTCGAGACCGTTGCAACCCAACGGACAGGAGGACCGCATGGAAGCAGAATCGACAGGCAACCCGCAGCTTCGCGAGCTGATCGAGCCACTGGTTCGCGGCAAGTTCTGGATGCAGCTGATCGGTGTGATGCTGATCATCTCGGGCGTGCTCACCGCCCTGTCCATTGTCGGCATCCTGATCGCCTGGATCCCGATCTGGGCCGGCGTGGTGCTGATGCAGGCGGCGGGTGCCTCGCAGCGCGCCTTCGACAGCGCCGACCCGCTGGAGATCAAGTATGCGCTGAGCCGGCTGCGCATCTACTTCACCATCTTTGGCGTGCTGCTGCTGATCTACCTGATCCTGATGGTCGTCGGCATGCTGTTCGGCATCGGCGTCGGGATGATGGGGGTCGGCGGCATGGCCGAACACGTGCAGTAATACCGGGGGCACCTCCCCGCCGGAACGCTGTACGCGAACCGGCGCCGCGGCGGTCGGCCCCGGCAGCAAGGAACACAATCTTGGATATAGCAAGGCGACTGCGGATGCGGGCGGATCCGCTGTACGGGGAGTGCGAGGAGACACGGCAAGCGTTTACGAGCTGGCTGCGCACGACACGTATTCCGCAGGTCCGCTATATCGCGTTTCTGACGGCTGCACTGTATCTGCTGTATGCCGTCATCGAGCAGGCAGTCGCTGCCGATTCGTCGAGTCTGCGGCTGCTGGCCCACGCAGTACTGGTGCCCGGCCTGTTGCTGTCCGTGGCGGCCATGAGTTTTCGTACGCGGTTCCAGCCGCCGATGTGGGCCCTGTTGACCGTGGCACCAGTGGTCGCGAATGCCGCCAACCTGGGGTTGAATGCGGGATCGCCCCAGTTCCTGGTCTTCGCTCCCGAGATTTATCTGAGCATCATGTGGACCTTTGCGATCTCCGGGCTGGCCCTGCGTCAGGCCGTCATCGCGGCCACCGCCATCGTCGCGCTAGTGATCGTGGCTGCGTCATACGCGCCCCTGGAGCCAGGCCTGCAGCAGCTGCATCTGTTCTGGGTGCTGGCCGCCTTCTCGTTCGGCTGTCTGAGTGCCTTTGTCCTGGAAAAGGCATACAAGCACACCTTCCTGCAACAACGTCAGCTGGCCCGCTCTGCGCAGACCGACGAACTGACCTCCCTGTGGAACCGTGCACATATCGAGCAGCTGTTCGAGGAGGAGCGTGCACGTAACGAGCGCTATGGCCAGCCGTTCTCGGTGATCCTGATCGACGTCGACCACTTCAAGGCCGTGAACGATACCTGGGGCCACAGTACTGGTGATACGGTGCTGCGACAGTTTGCCGAGCTGCTGCGCCAGAATCTGCGCAAGGTGGATGCCATTGGCCGGATTGGTGGCGAGGAGTTCTTCGTGCTGCTGCCGCAAACCGATGTCGCGCAGGCGCAAGCGGCGGCCCGCGACCTCCAGGCCCGGATCAATGCCTTCGACTTCGACACGGCAGGCCGGCGGACGGCAAGCTTCGGCGTGACCGAATACCGTCCGGGCGAACGTATGGTCGACACCTTTGATCGGGCCGACCGGGCCCTGTACGCGGCCAAGAAGAACGGCCGCAACCGCATAGAGGTACGCTGATCAAGGAGAGTCGTACACAGGAGCGCCGGGCCCTGGATGCGAGCATGCCTCGCGGTGGGGCCATCAGGGCGAACACCGGGGCCGCGCTCCCGCTGCCGAGAGCGCTTGCAAGCCGCGTTGAGTCGGACCAGACGAGGACTGGAGGGCCGGGTCGTGCGTTACCGGGGCCCGAAGTGGAAGCGCAGCCCGGTGGCGATGAAATTCGAGCCGCTGGCATCGCTGACCACACCAAAGACGCCGGAACGGTGATGGATGCGCAGGAAGGCTTCCCAGGAACTGTCCCGCGACGCCGGTGGCGCGAAGGCGATTTCCGCCATCATGAACGCTTGGGTGCGGCTGGGGCGACTATCCTCGATGACCGGCTCGCCGAAGGCACGCGAGGGGCCAATGCCCCAGGCAGCCGAGGTGTCCACCAGGTGGTCCCAGGGAAAGCGTGTCCAGCGCAGGTTGGCGGCCGCGTTCAGTTCGAGGTGATCCTGCTGACCCCAGTGGCGGGCGACATTGATCTCGCCTTCGAGATGCAGATGGTCACCGAAGCGGTGCAGGCGACGGGAGAGGCCGACGGCCGCCAGGTGCGAGTCCTGCATCTCGGTCTGGAACCGGAGGATCTCGACGAAGCGGGTGTCGGTCCAGCGTGCGCCATAGGCGAAGACCGAGGTCTCCGCCCACTGCTGGGCCATCCCGTCTTCCTCGGCCGCGGCCGTCCCGGCCTGGCAGACGGCCAGCACTGCGGCAAGGGCGCTGGCGCCACAACAGCAGCGGGTAGTCGCCATGCCGTAATCCTCCCGGCAACAGGTTGGTGCGGGGCGCAGTACAGAAAGGGTAGATGCCCCGCCTGCCTGGAGCCAGTGATCGGTTGCTCGTAACAGCCGTTCGGTAGCGTTTCCTTGCATCCGCTCTCGAATCCGGCTGACCTGTCTGGTCAGCCAGATCTCGTTGCCTGGCCGTCAAGCCTTCCGGTAGATCTCCGCTCCGGTCTCCCGAAACTCGATGGCCTTCTCCTCAAGCCCCTTGTCCAGCGCCTCCTGTTCGGAGATGCCCTGGGCCGCGGCGTAGTCGCGCACGTCCTGGGTGATCTTCATCGAGCAGAAGTTCGGGCCGCACATGGAACAGAAGTGGGCGACCTTGTGCGCCTCCTTCGGCAGGGTCTCGTCGTGGAATTCGCGCGCGCGCTCCGGGTCCAGCGCCAGGTTGAACTGGTCCTCCCAGCGGAACTCGAAGCGCGCCTTGGACAAGGCGTTGTCCTGCAGCTGCGCGCCGGGGAAGCCCTTGGCCAGGTCGGCGGCGTGGGCGGCGATCTTGTAGGTGATGATGCCGTCGCGCACGTCCTGCTTGTTGGGCAGGCCCAGGTGTTCCTTGGGCGTCACGTAGCAGAGCATCGCGGTGCCGTACCAGCCGATGTTGGCCGCGCCGATGCCGGAGGTGATGTGGTCGTAGGCCGGGGCGATGTCGGTCACCAGCGGGCCGAGGGTGTAGAACGGGGCCTCGAAGCAGTCCTCCAGCTCCTTGTCGACGTTCTCCTTCACCTTCTGCAGCGGGACGTGGCCGGGGCCCTCGATCATCACCTGCACGTCGTGCGCCCAGGCCTTCTGCGTCAGCTCGCCCAGGGTCTCCAGCTCGCCGAACTGGGCGGCGTCGTTGGCGTCGGCCAGGCAGCCGGGGCGCAGGCCGTCCCCCAGCGAGAAGGAGACGTCGAACGCCTTCATGATCTCGCAGATCTCGTCGAAGTGGGTGTAGAGGAAGTTCTCCTGGTGATGCGCCAGGCACCACTTGGCCATGATCGAGCCGCCGCGGGAGACGATGCCGGTCACCCGGTCGGCGGTCAGCGGCACGTACTGCAGGCGCACCCCGGCGTGGATGGTGAAGTAGTCCACGCCCTGCTCGGCCTGCTCGATCAGGGTGTCGCGGAACAGCTCCCAGGTCAGATCCTCGGGCTTGCCGTCGACCTTCTCCAGCGCCTGGTAGATCGGCACGGTGCCGATCGGCACCGGCGAGTTCCGCAGGATCCACTCGCGGGTCTCGTGGATGTTCTTGCCGGTGGACAGGTCCATCAGGGTGTCGCCACCCCAGCGTGCGGACCACACGAGCTTCTCCACCTCCTCCTCGATCGAGGAGGTGACCGCGGAGTTGCCGATGTTGGTGTTCACCTTCACCCGGAAGTTGCGGCCGATGATCATCGGCTCGAGCTCGGGGTGGTTGATGTTGGCGGGGATGATCGCGCGGCCGCGGGCGATCTCCTCGCGCACGAACTCGGGGGTGATTTCATCCGGGATGGAGGCGCCGAAGGACTCGCCCGCGTGCTGCCGCAGCAGCTTTCGGTAGCGCGGGTCGGCGCGCAGCTCCTGCAGGCGGTTGTTCTCGCGGATCGCGACGTACTCCATCTCCGGGGTGATGATGCCCTGGCGGGCGTAGTGCATCTGCGAGACGTTCGCGCCGGCCTGCGCGCGGCGTGGCGGGCGGATATGCTCGAAGCGCAGGCTAGCCAGTTCCGGATCGGCGGCGCGGGCACGACCGTACTCCGAGCTCGGGCCGTCCAGCCACTCGGTGTCGCCGCGTTCGTCGATCCAGCCACCGCGCAGATCCGCCAGACCGCGGTGCAGGTCGATGGTCGCCTCGGGGTCGGTGTAGGGCCCGGAGGTGTCGTAGACCGGGATCGGCGGGTTTTCTTCGGGCGTGCCGGAGGTCATCGTCGGCGTCTGCGCGACCTCGCGATACGGCACGCGGATGTCCGCGCGCGAACCCTCGACGTAACGCTTCTCGGAGTTCGGGAACGGGCGGGTGACCTCTGCGGAGACCTCGGCGGTCTTGCGGGCAAACGACTCGGGGATGGCGCTCATGATCGGACCTCTGCTGCTGTCGCGTGAGGCGAAGGGGGCGCGGGCAGGGCGATCGCGGGGCAGGGACCCCGGGTACAGCAGACCGTTGACCGAGCTTCCCTCCGCCGGTGTTAACCGGTTCAGGTGCGGGGAAACACGGACCAATGTACACGCTCGCGCTCGAGTCGCTTTTGCGTGCGAACAAGGCGCGGTGACTGCCGTGCAGTCATTCTGCACAAGGGAGCCGCAACGCAGTGCGCGCGCAAAAGCGGCCGAGCCCCTTGGGGTTGGTACCCCAGGTTCCCCGATCCTGCGTTGCACCGCTTGCGGGTAGAACCACCACTACCCGCTGCACGGCGCGCCTTGTCTCGGAAAACCTGGGGCACCAACGCGAGCGTGTACATTGGTCCGTGTTTCCCTAGGGGACTCTCTCAGCCCGACATGTGGTACGGGCACCCCCAGCTCTGGGCGACGATTGTAGCGCACGCGGCGCAGATTCGCCTGCAGGTGACAGGGTATTGAGGGTTGTTTTGCGGTACATTAGGCCTTTGTGACATTCTTCGCGCCGCCATGAGCCCCAAGAACTTCGTCTTCGAACTGTTTGGCCGTTCGCCGGTGCGCCCCCTGCAGGCGCACATGGAGAAGGTGCGCGCCTGCATCGCCGAGCTCCCGCCGTTCATCGAGGCGATGGCCCGGGACGACTGGGACACCGCGCGCGTACAGCAGAGGAAGATCGTCAAGCTCGAGCACGAGGCCGACCGCCTGAAGAAGGATCTGCGCCTGCACCTGCCCAAGGGGATGATGCTGGCGATGTCGCGCCGCGACGTGCTCGACACCCTGCTGATCCAGGACCGCATCGCGAATATGGCGAAGGACATCGCAGGGCTGATGCTGGGCCGACAGATGCAGTTCCCGGCCAATATGCAGGAGCCGTTGCAGCGCTTTCTGGACCGCAGTGTGGATGCGGTGAATCAGGCCGGGCGCGCGGTCAACGAGCTGGACGAGCTGGTCGAGGCGGGCTTTCGCGGGCACGAGGTCGAGGTGGTCAACGACATCCTGACCGAGCTGGACCAGATCGAGCACGAATCCGACGAGGCCCAGCGCGAGGTGCGCGAGATCCTGTTCGCCCAGGAGGCGGAGTTGCCCCCGGTGAACGTGATCTTCATGTACCGCGTGATTGACTCCATAGGCGAACTGGCCGATCTGGCCCAGCGCGTGGGCAGCCGCCTGCAGCTGATGCTGGCCAAGTAAACACCGCCACCAACGGACGCAGACCGCATGGAATACGGCACCCTGTTGCTCGGCCTTGCAGTCATCTTCGGGCTCTTCATGGCCTGGGGCATCGGCGCCAACGATGTCGCCAACGCAATGGGTACCTCGGTCGGCTCGCGGGCCCTCAATATTCGCCAGGCGGTCTTTGTGGCCGCGGTGTTCGTGTTTGCCGGGGCCTGGCTGGCCGGCGGCGAGGTCACGCAGACCATCCGCAGCGGGATGGTGGACTCGGCCTTGCTCGCGGACAGCCCCTCGCTTCTCGTCTACGGGATGCTCGCGGCACTGGCCGCGGCGGGCACCTGGCTATTGACCGCCTCCTATTTCGGCTGGCCCGTCTCCACCACGCACTCCATCATTGGCGCGATCATCGGGTTTGCGGTGGTGGGCCTCGGGTTCGAGGTGGTGCGCTGGGAGCGCGTCGGGACCATCGCGATCTCCTGGGTGCTGTCCCCGATGATCGGCGGGGTGATCGCCTTCGCGCTGTTTCGCAGCATCCAGCTGCTGATCCTGGATACCGTCGACCCGCTGAAAAACGCCAAGCGCTGGGCTCCGCTGTATATCTTCCTGACGGCCCTCGTGACCGCGCTGGTCACGATGTTCAAGGGCCTGACGCATGTCGGGCTGGACCTGACCAGCGGGCAGGCCTACGGCCTCGCCGTGCTGATCAGCCTGGCGGTGGTGGCGGCCGGGCTCTTCGCGATCCGGCGCCTGCGTTTCGAGGAGGCCTCCCCGCAGGCCCATGGCTCGCACTTCAGTGATGTCGAGAAGGTCTTCGGCGTGATGATGGTCGTTACCGGCTGCGCGATGGCCTTCGCGCTGGGCTCCAACGATGTCGCGAACGCGGTCGGGCCGCTGGCCGCGGTGGTGGACGTGATCCAGACTGGCGAGGTGGACCCGGAGACCGTGGTGCCGATGTGGGTCCTGCTGCTGGGCGGCTTCGGGATCGTGTTCGGGCTGTTCACCTATGGCCACAAGGTGATCGCGACGGTCGGCACCGGCATCACCCAGCTCACCCCGAGTCGCGGTTACGCGGCCACCGCGGCGGCGGCTGCGACCGTCGTACTGGCCTCCGGTACTGGCCTGCCAATCTCCACCACCCATACGCTGGTGGGGGCGATCCTGGGTGTCGGCATGGCGCGCGGGATCGCCGCGATCGACCTGCGCCTGGTGCGCATGATCTTCATGTCCTGGATCGTGACCCTGCCGGCCGGGGCGATCCTGGCCATCGTGTTCTTCTTCATTCTGCGCGGGTTGCTCGGCTAGTCAGCGTTTCCCCTGGCGGCGTCAGTGCCCGGCGCGGATGCCAAAAAAGAAAGGCCCGTCCAGCGAGACGGGCCTTTCTTTTGGGAAGCCTTGTGGCGGTGTCAGCCGCCGGTCATGGACATGAAGCGCATGACCTTCTCCGGACGTTCCGAGAACTCGTGGCGTTCCGGCTTCAGGTTGATCGCCTGGATCACCAGGTCTTCCAGTTCCGAGTCGCTGCAGCCTTCACGCAGGTAGGGGCGCAGGTTCAGGCTGTGGTCGTTGCCCAGGCAGGTGTAGATGGTGCCGTCCACCGACAGGCGCACGCGGTTGCAGGTGTCGCAGAAGTGCTGCGAGATCGGGGTGATGAAGCCGATGCGCACGTCGGTATCCGGGATCTGCATGTAGCGCGCCGGGCCGCCGCCGGGCATCACTCCGGGGACCAGGTTGTAGCGCTGCTCCAGGCGGGCGCGCACGTCCTGCAGGTTCACATAGTGCCCCTCTTTCGCCTCGCGGCCGGTGTCGCCCATCGGCATGGTCTCGATGAAGCGCAGGGTGAAGCCGTGCTCGATGCAGAAGTCGACCATGTCCTCGACCTCCGGCTCGTTGATCCCGCCCATCACCACCATGTTGATCTTGATCGGGTTCAGGCCGGCGGCCTTGGAGGCCATCAGGCCGTCCAGCACCTTCTCCAGCTTGCCGCCGGTGATCTCCTTGAAGACCTCGGGCTTGAGCGAGTCGAGGCTGACGTTGATGCGGGCGACCCCGGCATCCTTCAGTTCCTGGGCATGGCGCCCCATGCGCGTGGCATTGGTGGACAGCGAGATGTCGTCGATGCCGGGCAGGGCGTTCAGGCGTGCGGCCAGGTCCGGGAGGTTCTTGCGTACCAGCGGCTCGCCGCCGGTCAGGCGCACGCGGCGGGTGCCGAGGCGCCCGAAGGCCCCCATCACGCGCTCGATCTCCTCGAAGCTCAGCCAGTGCTCCGGCTCCTCGAAGTCACGAAAGCCCTTGGGCATGCAGTAGAAGCAGCGCAGGTCGCAGCGGTCGGTAACCGAGAGACGGACATATTCGATGCGGCGGCCGAAGGCGTCGACCAGGGCGTTCTCGTCCTTGAGGGCGTGTTGCATACGGTGTCCCGTCCTGCCGCTGGGGGCGATATGTTTCATGGTACACATCGTAGACCACTTTTCCGCGATTGCCACAACAAGGCCCCAAATTCGATGCGGCAATAAATAAATTCTCTCGCAGATTATTTCTGCTTATTCATAGATAAGAACTTTTCGTTGGCCAAAAGGCTTCTTTATGGCCAATATGCCCAGCGTGAATAAGCAAACCATAATCTATGGGGTCGCCTGAATGAGTGCCTTACCCGAGTTCGAGAACCACAGCGAGCAGGAGATCAAGTACACCACCTGCTACATGTGTGCCTGCCGCTGCGGCATCAAGGTTACGGTCCAGAACAACAAGGTCCGCTATATCCAGGGCAACCGGCACCACCCGATCAACAAGGGTGTGCTGTGTGCCAAGGGCAACGCCGGCATCATGAAGCAGCAGTCCCCGGCGCGCCTGCACCAGCCGATGCGCCGCAAGCCCGGCACCGAGCGTGGCGCCGGCGAGTTCGAGCCGATCTCCTGGGACGAGGCCCTGGACATGCTGTCCACGCGTCTGCAGAAGATCCGCGAGACTGACCCGCGCAAGCTGGCGTTCTTTACCGGCCGTGACCAGATGCAGGCCCTGACCGGTCTCTGGGCGACCCAGTTCGGTACCTACAATTGGGCGGCCCACGGCGGCTTCTGCTCGGTCAACATGGCCACCGGCGGTCTGTACACCACCGGTTTCGCGTTCTGGGAGTTCGGCGACCCCGACTGGGACCGCACCAAGTACCACATGCTCTGGGGCGTGGCGGAAGACCATGCCTCCAACCCGATCAAGATCGGGCTGGAGAAGCTCAAGCGCCGCGGCGGCAAGTTCGTTGCGATCAACCCGGTGCGCACCGGCTACCAGGCGATCGCCGACGAGTGGGTGGGCATCAAGCCCGGTACCGACGGCCTGTTCGCGCTGTCGATGCTGCACGTGCTGCTGAAGAACGATCAGTTCGACTGGGATTTCCTGGTGCGCTACACCAACGCCACCCAGCTGGTGGTGCAGACCCCGGGGCAGAAGGGTGATGGCCTGATCCTGCGTGACGAGGCCGGCAACCCGCTGGTCTGGGAACTGGAGCAGGAAGCGTTCGTCGACGGCACCCAGGTCGATATCAAGCCGGCGCTGTTCGGCGAGTACACCGCGCCCGACGGCCGCCCGGTCAAGACCGTGATGACGCTGCTGGCCGAGCGTTACCTGTCCGAGGAATACGCCCCGGAAAACACCGCCAAGATCACCGGCGTGCCGGCCGACCAGACCGAGCGCCTGGCGCTGGAGATGGCCCACGTCGCGTTCAAGGAGACGATCGAGCTCGACATCGAGTGGACCGACTCCTGGGGCCGCAAGCACGACAAGGTGTTCGGCCGTCCGGTGTCCATGCACGCGATGCGCGGCATCTCCGCGCACTCCAACGGCTTCCAGACCTGCCGCGCGATCCATCTGCTGCAGATCATGCTGGGCTCGGTGGACTGCCCTGGTGGTCACCTGGCCAAGCCGCCGTACCCCAAGCACGTCCCGCCGGGCATCAAGCCGGCCAAGGAATGCGCGCCGAACACCCCGCTGAAGAGCCCGCCGCTCGGCTTCCCGACCGCGCCGGAGGACCTGGTCATCGATGACGACGGCAACCCGTTGCGCATCGACAAGGCCTTCTCCTGGGATGCCCCGATCTCCAACCATGGCCTGATGCACATGGTGGTGACCAACGCGGTCAACGGCGATCCCTACCCGATCGACACGCTGATCTTCTTCATGGCGAACATGTCCTGGAACTCCTCGATGAATACCGCCGAGGTGATGGACATGCTGCGGGCGAAGGACGACAGCGGCGAGTACAAGATCCCGTTCCTGGTGGTCGCGGACGCCTTCCACTCGGAGACGGTCAACTTTGCCGATCTGGTGCTCCCGGATACGACCTATCTGGAGCGCTACGACACCATCTCCATGCTGGACCGCCCGATCTCCGAGCCGGCCGCGGCAGCGGACTCCATCCGCCACCCGATCCTCGAGGTCGATCGCGACGTGCGTCCTTGGCAGGAGGTCATGGTCGAGCTGGCCGGTCGCCTGAAGTTCCCAGCGTTCACCAACGACGACGGTAGCCGCAAGTTCGAGGACTACAAGGACTTCATCGTCAACTTCGAGAAGGAGCCGGGCATCGGCTTCCTGTCCGGCTACCGCGGCAAGGATGGCAAGAGCCACCTGCGTGGCGAGCCGAACCCGAAGCAGTGGGAGGCGTACATCGAGAACCAGGGGTTCTTCGTGCATCACCTGGCGCCGAACCAGCAGTTTTACCGCTTCGCGAACAAGGAGTACCTGGAGCTGGCCAAACACGCCGGCTGGGTGGGCAAGACCGATCCGATCACGATCGAGCTCTACTCCGAGACCCAGCAGCGCTTCAAGCTGGCCGGCCAGGGCCTGTATGACGGCCCGCAGCCGACCAAGCAGGAGCACAAGGATCGCCTGACCCAGTTCTTCGATCCGCTGCCGATCTGGCACAAGCCGCTGGAACAGACCCGTATCGACGAGGACGAGTACCCGTTCTACGCGGTCAACCAGCGCCCGATGTTCATGTACCACTCCTGGGATTCGCAGAACGCCTGGCTGCGCCAGATCTGCGCCCAGAACTACCTGTACATGAACCGCGGCAAGGCCGAGTCCATGGGCATCGAGGACCTGTCCTGGGTGTGGATGGAATCGCACAACGGCCGTGTCCGCGTGCAGGTCAAGCTGATCGAGGGCTGCGAGCCGAGCACCGTCTGGACCTGGAACGCGATCGGCAAGCAGAAGGGCGCCTGGGGCCTGAAGCCGGAGGCGAACGAGTCCAACAAGGGCTTCCTGATGAACCACCTGATCAGCGAGCTGCTGCCGAAGAAGGGCGATCCGGTGGACAACATCACCAACTCCGACCCGGTCACCGGCCAGGCCGCGTGGTACGACCTGAAGGTCAAGATCACCCCGGCCGATCCGGAAGAGGCCAGCACCTGGCCCGACTTCGACACGGTCAAGCCGGCCCCCGGCATGTCCGAGGCCCCGGACCAGCTGCGCTACGCCGCGCACAAGCCGGTGCACCTGAATCGTTCCATCCGTGACGTGCTGACCCGCGGTTCGCTGGACGAAGACCGCTAGGCATCACGGATCCGGGCCATGCCGCCGGCCCCGGCCGGCGGCCCGAGGAAATTTGAGGAGTAGTTGTATGCGACTTGGACTCGTAATCGACATGGACACCTGCGTGGGCTGCCACGCCTGTGCGGTGGCCTGCAAGCAGTGGAACACCAGTGGCACCACCGGTGCGCTGACCGACTATCGCCCGTACGGCGAGGATCCGAGCGGCGTCTGGTTCAACCGTGTGCGCCACTACGAGGTCGGGGACTACCCCAACAACAAGACCGTGAACATCCCGATGTCCTGCATGCACTGCCAGCATGCCGACTGCGTGAATGTCTGCCCGACCGGCGCCTCCTACAAGCGCCCGGAAGACGGCATCGTGCTGGTCGACCAGGACAAGTGCATGGGGTGCAACTACTGCGCCTGGGCCTGCCCCTACGGTGCCCGCGAGCTGGACCGCGAAGACGGCGTGATGAAGAAGTGCACGTTGTGCGTGGACCGCATCTACGACGAGGCCCTGCCGCCGGAAGAGCGCCAGCCGGCCTGCGTGATCACCTGCCCGGCCCATGCCCGGTTCTTCGGTGACTTCGACGACGACAACTCCGAGGTCAGCCGCCTGGTGCGCGAGCGCGGCGGCGTGAAGCAGATGCCGGAGCTGGGCTACAAGCCGGTCAACACCTATCTGCCCCCGCGTATCACCCGTCCCATCCCCATCGACGACGTGCGGGCCAACCGCGTGGTCAGCTCGGTGAAGGACTGGGTCAACAAGATGGTCGCGCGCTAGGCGCGGCCCGATCGGGAGAATTCATATGCATCCGGCATTTTCCGTCATCCTGTTTACCGTCATCTCCGGTGCGGGCTACGGCCTGTTCATCCTGCTGGCGGCTTTCCACCTCGCGGGCATCGGCCCGGCCATGAGCCACGGCGAGCTGCTGGCGCACGGCGTGGCGTCACTGGGCCTGATCACCCTGGGCCTGGTCTTCTCGACGGGCCACCTGGCGAACAAGAAAAACGCCTGGCGGTCGTTCATGCGCTTCAAGACCTCCTGGCTGTCGCGCGAGGCCGTGTTCGCAGTGCTGTTCTATCCCTTCGCCGGGATCTACGGCCTGGGCGTCCTGCTGCAGGGCGCGGCCATTGGGCCGCTGCCGGCGCTGGCCGGCGTGATCGCCGCCGTGCTGGCGGTGATCACCCTGTTCTCCACCGGCATGATCTACGGCTGTCTGAAGACCATCCGCCAGTGGAACACCGCGCTGACCCCGGCCAACTACATCATGTTGGGCATCGCGACCGGTGCCACGCTGTTCGCGGCCATTGCCACCGTGTTCGGCAATGCCACGACGCTGCACGCGGGTGTCGCGATGGTCGCGCTGGTCGCCGCCGCCGTGCTCAAGGGGATCTACTATTTCTGGATCTCGCGCGTGAACGGCCCGACGATCAATACCGCGACGACCTTCAACCGGGCGACCGTGCGTCTGTTGGATACCGGCCACACCGCCGGCACCTTCCTGACCGACGAGTTTGGCTACGACCCGCGCAAGGACACCATCGACAACGTGAAGATGGGTGTATTCCTGCTCGGTTTTGTGGCCCCGGTCCTGGTGTTCGCGTCGATCCTGTCGGGTGCCCCGGCGGGCATCGCCTGGCTGGCGGCGGTCTCGAGCCTGATTGGCATCGGCATGGAACGCTGGCTGTTTTTCGCCGAGGCCAAGCACGTCGTGCGCCTGTACCACGGTGCTCAGACCTGCACCAACTCCCTGGCCGAGCCCGCTCGTGGCCGAGCCGCGGTTGCGCCGGCCACCGACCCGACCGACGCCCGTCGCTGGGAGCTTGGGGATACCCCCGGGGGATCCGGCTCGTAATGCCGACCAGCTACCCGCGGTTGTCCGGCATATTGCCGGTGAATCGCCGGGAGGCTGGGAAACGAACACGCAACCAGAAACGGGCCAGAATCCTGGCCCGTTTCTTTATGGTGTACAGCAAACTCGGCTTTGTTACTTCGTCTTGTCGTCCTGTTCGTGCATGCCGTGCAGGATGAAGTATCCGACGTAGACGAAGAACGCCACGATGCCCACGAGGGTCAGGATCGTCAGGATCCCGATGGGTGATTGAAACATGATTTCCGTCAGCATCACGCTCTCCCGATTTCAATGGTCACCCTCAAGCTAGCGCCACTGCCGGGGCCTCGATTTGATCTGGATCAAGGGATTGGCGGCATTTGCGGTTCAGGATGTTGGTGCGCCTGGCTGGTGGAGCGAGAGCCTGTTGGGAAGCACAACGATATTGCGCCCGAGAGGGTGAGCCGGGGTTTCGCGAAGCACGGCTTCGCACCGGCGAACGCCCCGAGGCTATCGCCGAGGAGTGAGTTGCGATGTCGTGTCGCTGTGCAGGCCTTGATTCGCTGGGGGCGCGGCGTTGGGCTCGGGGGTGTTCAGGCGTCGCGCCCGAGAGGATGGCTGCGCGACCTTTGGTCGCTTGGTCCTGCGGACTGGCACCGCCTGCGGCGGCGCCGCGCGTCGGCCCGCTGCGCGGGCCTCGGCTCGAACGGAGGCATGGGGCTGGCTTCCTGGGTGTTCGTGCTTCGCGCCCGAGAGGATGGCTTCGCCGCCTGTGGCGGCTCGGTCCTTCGGACCGGTGCAGCCATTGGCTGCACCGCGATGTCGGCCCGCTTCGCGGCCCTCGATTCGAACGGAGGTTCTCATCGGGCCCTCGGGGCACACCCCCATTAAGAAGAAGGGCCCGCTAAGGGGCCCTTCTTCTTAATGATGGCGCGCCCGAGAGGATTCGAACCTCTGACCTCTGCCTCCGGAGGGCAGCGCTCTATCCAGCTGAGCTACGGGCGCAAGACGGCTAATGATACGGGGCGCCGAATGGGTCCGTCCAGCGCATTTTTTGACCGCCCTGCTGGGTTTGTGGTCTCGAGCGGGACGATGCCCTATACTCGGCGCCCGATTTGCGCGCCTGGCGCGTGGGAAGACTTGGGCTAGGAACCATTACGGCCGCGCGCGGCCCGCACTTTTCGGAGGGAGAGCAAGTGGCGAATCAACCGATCAAGATGGACACCGGTAACAAGGTGTTGATGTTCATCTCGTCCGTGGCGCTGCTCGCCACTGTGATCTACCTGTTGATCCAGTTGGCGAACTTCATGGGAGGGCTCCAGCTGGGCGAGCCCGGCGAGGCCGAGCTCGAACGCATCGCCGAGCGCATCCAGCCGATTGGTCGCGTGGCCTACGGTCCGGTGGACGTCGAGGAGGAGGCCGCTGACCTGAGCCCGGGCGATATCTACAGCAACGTCTGCGCGGCCTGTCACGATACCGGAGCCTCCGACGCCCCGCTCAAGGACGATTCCGACGCCTGGGCCGCCCGTCTCGACGAGCGCAGCCTGGACGAGGTGTTCGACAATGCCATCGGCGGCATGGGCGCGATGCCCCCGCGCGGTGGCGATGCCAGCCTGAGTGACGAGGACGTCAAGCTGGTGGTCGCCTACATGCTGGATGAAGCGGGCATTGATCATGGCTGGGAGGCGGAAGACGCCAATGGCGAGGAAAACGGCAACGACGAAGTCGCGGCTGAGGATGACGATGACCTGCTGGCGGCTATCCCGCTTGACGACGGCGATGTGAGCCGTGGCGAGTCCCTGTACAGCACCTGCATCGCTTGCCATGGTGCCCAGGGTCAGGGTTCCCCCGCGTTCCCGAAGATTGCCGGCCAGACCGCCGAGTACACCGCCGACAAGCTCGCGCGCTATCGTGCCGGCGAGACCGTGGGTGACCGCACGGCCCTGATGGCGCCGAATGCGGCCCGCCTGTCGGACCAGGACATTGCCGACCTGGCGGTGTACGTCGCGACCTTCGACGACTGATCGAGTTTGATGTGATCTCAAGGCCCGCACCGGCAATTGCCGTGCGGGCCTTTTCTTTGCCTGGTTTACTGGGTACGCCAGTGATCCAGCGCGCGATAGCTTAGCGCCTCGGTCAGGTGCGCGGTCGTGATCGGGTCGCTGGATTCGAGGTCGGCGATCGTTCGTGCGAGCCGCAGGATGCGGTGGTAGGCGCGCGCCGACAGACGAAAGCGCTCGGCCGCCCGGTCCAGTAGTGCGCGATCGTCCGGTTCGAGGGTGGCGTGCTGATCCAGCGCCTGGCCCGCCAGTTCGCGATTGAGTGACCCCTGGCGTTGCCGCTGGCGCTCATGAGCCAGGGCGACTCGCTGCGCGACAGTGTTGGAGTCCTCGCCAGGTGCGCTGTGCGTGACCAGTTCGCGGGGCGGGATGCGCGGGACCTCGATCGCCAGGTCGATACGGTCCAGCAGTGGGGCGGACAGGCGCCGCCGGTGGCGCGCCATCTGTTCCGGCGAGCACTGGCAGCGCGCCCCGAGGTCGCAGTCGAAGCCCTGCGGGCAGGGGTTCATCGCGGCCACCAGCTGGAACCGCGCGGGAAACTCGGCCTGCCGGGCGGCCCTGGCGATATGGATGGTCCCGGTCTCGAGCGGTTCGCGCAGGACATCCAGCACGCTGCGCTGGAACTCGGTTAGCTCGTCCAGAAACAGCACGCCGTGATGGGCCAGCGAGATCTCGCCCGGGCGCGGCGTGGAGCCGCCGCCGACCAGCGCGACCCCCGACGCCGTGTGGTGGGGCGAGCGGAACGGCCGGGCGCGCCAGTCGCGTTGCAGGTGGCCGGTGTCGCGCAGGCTGTGGATCGCGGCGGTCTCCAGCGCCTCCGCCTCGGACATCGGTGGCAGGATGCCTGGTATGCGCGCGGCCAGCATCGACTTGCCGCTGCCGGGCGGGCCGACCATCAGCAGGTGGTGGCCGCCGGCGGCCGCGATCTCGAGCGCGCGACGTGCCTGGTGCTGTCCGCGCACGTCGGCCAAGTCGGGGTAACGATCCGGTTCCGCTTCGACGGGGCGGCCCTCGTCCAGCTCGCCCTGGCCCTGCAGCCCGGCGCAGACCGCGATCAGGTGGCCGGCCGTGCGCACCCGCGCGGCGCTGGCCAGACCCGCCTCGGCCCCGTCCTCGGGGTTCACGATCAGCTCGCGCGCGTCAACGGCGGCCGCGAGTGCGGCGGCCAGCGTGCCGCCGACCGGCCGCAGGGTCCCGTCCAGTCCCAGTTCGCCCAGAAACTCGCGCCCCTCGAGGGCGCTGCCCGGGATCTGCTGGCTGGCGGCCAGGATGCCCAGCGCGATGCCGAGGTCGAAACGCCCGCCATCCTTCGGCAGGTCGGCCGGGGCCAGGTTGACCGTGATGCGGCGGCGGGGAAAGTCGAAGCCGCTGGTCTGGATGGCCGCTCGCACGCGGTCACGGCTCTCGCGCACGGCCGCCTCCGGCAGGCCGACAATCTGGAACGACGGCAGGCCGTTGGCCAGGTGGGTCTCGATGGTGACCAGCGGTGCCTGGATGCCGGCGACCGCACGGGCATGGCTGATGGCAATGGGCATCCTTGCCCTCCCTGTTTGCGGGTCCGGGCCTCCATGCCCGGCGGTTCTATCGGGGGTGTGCTACTCCGCGGTCTTGCGCTCGGCCTCGAGTGCCTCCACGCGGGCTTCCAGCTCGGCCAGGCGTTCGCGGGTGCGCTCCAGCAGCGCGACCTGGACGTCGAAGTCCTCGCGGGTGACCAGATCCATGCGCTCGAAGCCGTGCTGCAGCGACGAGCGGACCTGACGCTGGACATCCTCCTGCATGTGGCGCACGGATTCCGGCAGGCTCTCGGTGATCCGGCGCGCGAGATCGTCAAAGCGCTTGGGGTCGATCATGGGCCGTTCTCTTCTCTTGATTCGGGATGTACTCAGTGTAGCGCGTCGCGCGGATCGTTACTGCGAGGCGGAGCGTCCGCCATCCACCGGGATCACCTGCCCGGTGATGTAGGGCGCATCCAGCAGCAGAAAGCGCACCGTGCGCGCGATATCGTCGGGGTGGCCCTCGCGCTTGAGCGCGGTGCGCTCGACCATCGCCTCGTGCGTGCCGGCGTTGGCCGGATCCTCGGGTGAGAGGATCGCGCCGGGTGCGACACCGTTCACGCGCACGTCCGGGCCCAGCTCGCGGGCATAGGCCTGGGTCAGGGCCCAGAGCCCCGCCTTTGCCGCGGAATACACGGGGTAGCCCTTCAGCGGGCGCAGGGCATGGATATCCACAATGTTGACCACCGCGCCCCGGGTGCGCACGAGCGCCGGGGCGCAGGCCTGGGTCAGAAACGTGGGGGCCTTCAGGTTGGAGCCGACCAGGTCGTCCCATGCCTGCGTATCGATCTCGCCGACCGGGGTCGCGTAGAAGGTCGAGGCGTTGTTGACCAGGTAATCCAGGCGTCCCCAGGCCTCTTCGGCCTCGCGCGCCAGGCGCTGGATGTCGTTCGGGTCCAGCAGGTCCGCCTGCAGGATGCGCGCGCTGTCCTCGCGCCGGGCATTCAGCGAGTCGGCCAGGGCGGCAGCGTCTTCGCGCGATCCGCGATAGTGGATCAGCACGCGCAGACCCTCGTCGTGCAGCCAGCGCACGATGGTCGCGCCGACGCGGCGCGCGGATCCGGTGACCAGTACCACCCCTGCGTCCTGTGGTGCTCCCTGTGTGTGTTCCGTCACGTCATGCCTCGCCTTGGTACCATTTGTCGCCATGCTGCCGCCGAAACCTAGCACAACCACGCCGGATGACCCGGCCGCCGCCATCGCGCGGCAGATGTACGACTCCCTGCAACAGAGTATCGCCGAGCACGGCGGGTTCCTCCCGTTTGTCGATTACATGCACCAGGCGCTGTACGCGCCGGGGCTCGGCTATTACGTGAACGGGGCGCGCAAGCTGGGCGCGGGCGGGGATTTCGTGACTGCGCCGGAGCTGTCCTCGCTGTTCGGCGAGACCCTGGCCAGCTGGCTGGCCCCGCTGCTGCGCGACGAGCTGGCGGGGGCTGGGCAGCTGCTGGAGTTTGGCGCGGGCAGCGGGCGGCTGGCCGGCGATGTGCTCGTGACACTGCGCGAGCTGGGTGTGGGCTGGCAGTGCTTCAAGATCATCGAGGTCAGCCCGGACCTGCGGGCCATGCAGCAGGAGCACCTGGCCGAACGCCTGGAGCCGGAGGAGTACGCCCGGGTGGAATGGCTCGATGCCCTGCCCGAGGAGCCAATCCGGGGTGTGGTACTGGCGAACGAGGTGCTCGACGCGCTGCCGGTGGAGCTCTTTCGCTGGCGCGAGGGCCAGCCCTGGCAGATGGGTGTCACCGTGGATGGCGACGGTGCCCTTGTGCTGGCGGAACAGCCGGCTGCGGAACCGCTGGCGGAGGTCGTGCGCGAGCTGCAGGCGGCACATGGCCCCTGGCCCGACGGGTATACCTCCGAGTGGCGCCCGGCGCAGGCGGCCTGGATTGCGAGCGTGGCGTCCTGCCTGGAACAGGGTGTCGCGCTGCTGGTTGACTACGGTTTTCCGCGGGCGGCGTATTACGCCCCGGAGCGCCACCAGGGCACGCTGGTCGGCTATTACCGTCAGCAGATGATGCTGGACCCCCTGGCGCAGCCCGGGCTGATGGATCTGACGGCCAGCGTCGATTTCACTGCGGTGGCCGAGGCCGCGGACGCGGCGGGGCTCGATGTGCTCGGCTATGCGGCGCAGGGCGAGTTCCTGCTGGGTGCGGGCCTGGCACAGCGCTTCGAGGCGCGCGTCGGCAGTGGCGAGGATGCCCGCAAGACCATGCAGGCCGCCCAGGCCGTGCGCATGCTGACCCTGCCTGGAGAGATGGGCGAGCGCTTTCAGGTGATGACCCTCGGGCGCCGTAGTGCCGCGCTCGACTTCTCCGCGATTCCCGATCGGCGCGGCCGCCTGTGAAGGGCTCGCAATTCCGTCCGGTTCGCCCGGAATCCTTCCCCGTACCCGTGCCCCGAGGCATGCTGCGCTTATGAAAGTCCTGGGTATCGAGACCTCCTGCGACGAGACGGGCGTGGCGCTGATCGATGATCAGCGCGGTCTGCTTGCGCACCGGCTGTACAGCCAGACTGACCTGCACGCGGTCTACGGCGGCGTGGTGCCGGAACTCGCTTCGCGCGATCACATCCGGCGCCTGCTGCCACTGCTGCGGGCGGTGCTGGACGAGGCGGGCGTGAAGGGGCCCGAGCTGGATGCAATCGCCTATACCGGCGGGCCGGGACTGCTCGGGGCCCTGCTGACGGGGGCCTCGGTCGCACGCTCGCTCGCCTGGGGCTGGGGCGTGCCGGTGATGCCGGTGCACCACCTCGAAGGCCATTTGCTCGCCCCGTTCCTGGAAGACGCCGGACTCGATTTCCCGTTCCTGGTGCTGCTGGTCTCGGGTGGGCACACGCAGCTGATCCATGCCCGGTCTCTGGGCGACTACGAACTGCTGGGCGAGAGCATCGACGACGCCGCCGGCGAGGCCTTCGACAAGACCGCCAAGCTCCTGGGGCTGGGTTATCCCGGCGGCCCTGCCCTGTCGCGCCTGGCCGAGCAGGGGGCGAGCGATGCCCTGCGCCTGCCGCGCCCGATGCTCGACCGGCCGGGGCTGGACATGAGCTTTTCCGGCCTGAAGACGGCCGTGCTGACCGCGCTGAACAAGCAGGAATACCGCCCGCAGGATGTCGCGCGCGCGTTCGAGGAGGCGGTCAGCGAGACCCTGGTGGAGAAGACCCGCCGGGCATTGGAGCAGAGCCAGGCCCCGGCGCTGGTGGTCGCCGGCGGGGTGGCCGCGAATACCCGGCTGCGCGCCGGGCTGCAGGCGATGTCCGCGCAGCAGGGCGTGCCGGTGTATTTCCCGCGGATCGAGTTCTGCACGGACAACGGCGCGATGATCGCGCTCGCCGGGCTGCGCCGCCTGCAGGCGGGCTGGGCGCCCGACGATCAGGCCCCGGCGATCACGGCGCGTGCCCGCTGGCCGCTGGCGGAACTCTCCGCCTGAGGCAAAAGGCTAGTCTCGCGGCGGTTCTTCCGCCTCGGCCTCGTCCTTCTTGTAGCCGATCTTGCCTTCCTCGCCGCGCATCAGGCGACGGATGTTGCTGTCGTGGCGGATGAACAGCACCACCGCCATGGCCGCCACGATCAGTGCGACCCAGAAATCCGGCTCGAGGAATACGAAATAGACGGGCGCCAGGGCTGCAGCCACCAGGGCCGACAGGGAGGAGTAGCGCCAGATCGCGGCGACCACGAGCCAGGTCAGCAGCGTGAGCCCGCCGACCAGCGGGTTGAGTGCCAGCAGCACGCCCAGCGCGGTGGCCACGCCCTTGCCGCCGCGAAAGCCGTAGTACACGGGGAACACGTGTCCGAGGAAGGCGGCCAGGCCGATCAGGCCGAGCGCCCAGGTCGGAAAGATGCCGAGCTGGGCGGCGATGAACACCGGCAACCAGCCCTTGCCGACATCCCCGATCAACGTGATGATGGCCGCCTTCTTGCCGCCGTAGCGCAGTACGTTGGTCGCACCGGGGTTGCCCGAGCCCGTCTGGCGCGGGTCCGGCAGCCGCAGCAACTTGCTCACGACGATGGCCGTGGAAAGCGATCCCAGCAGATACGCGATGACAATGCCCAGTACGATGTCCATGCAAACTCGACCTGAAGATTCGGTTGGGTGGGGTGTGGGGCGAACCGGCGCCCATGATACGCAAGCCGGGGCGCTGCGTTCAGGATGGCGGGGGGTTGGCTCGCGATGACGCGCCCGACCCTGGTGCTGCTGCACGGCTGGGGGTTCTCGCCCTCGGTCTGGGCACCGTTGCGCGCCGCGCTGCCCGAGGTCGAGATCCACGCGCCGGCCCTGCCCGGGCACGGGGAACTCGCCGCCGGCGACGCCCTGGGCGATCCTGTGGCCACCTGCGAGGCCATCCGTGCCCAGCTGCCGCCTACGCTTTCACGTCCGGTCTGGGCCGGCTGGTCGCTGGGTGGACTGATCGCGCTGGAACTGGCGCGCAGGATGCCGGATACCCGGGGGCTGATGCTGCTTAATTCCACGCCGCGTTTTGCAGCGGCCCCGGACTGGACGCATGCGCTGCCGGCCGCGGAGCTTGCGGACTTTCAGTTGGCTCTCGACGGACCCCGGCGGCGGCTGCACCGGCGCCTGGCCATGCTCTGCGCCAGGGGGACGCCGGAGGCGGCCTCGCTGGCCGCCGATCTGGTGAGCGAGCTGGAGGGTACCCCGGCGACCGACCAGGGGCTCGCGGCCGGGCTGGCCTGTCTGATGGAGCGCGACCAGCGCGCCTGCTGGCAGTCCAGTCCGGGGCCGGTCGGCGCCTGTCTCGCCGAGGGCGATGCGCTGGTGCCCCCCGCCGTGGCGCAAGACCTGCGCAGGCTGCGCCCGGATGCCCGGCTGGCTGTGCTGCCCGGGGGGCATGCGCAGTGGTGGCAGGACCCGGCGCCCGTGGCGGCCTTTATCAATGAGTTTGTAGCGGCACTGGAGTGGTCGGCGACCCATGACGGAGGTGGATGAATACGCACTGGACAAGGCGCGCGTACGCGAGGCCTTCGGGCGGGCGGCCGCGGGCTACGAGGCGCATGCGGTACTGCAGCGCGAGGTCCAGGGGCGGCTGCTCGAGCGCCTCGATCTGGTCAAGCTGCAGCCGGCCCGCGTGCTGGATCTCGGCTGCGGGACCGGGGAGGCGCTGGACCTCCTGGCGCGGCGCTACCGCAAGGCCGAGCTGACCGGTGTCGATTTTGCCCCGGGCATGGTCGCGGCGGCGCAGCGCCGCGGCCGCTGGTGGCGACGGCCTGTGGTCGCCTGTGCGGATATCGAGGCCCTGCCTCTGCCGGAGGCGCACTACGATCTGGCGGTCTCCAGCGCGGCGCTGCAGTGGTGTTCCAGCCTCGACCAGACCTTTGCCGAGGTGCGGCGCGTGCTGGCGCCAGGGGCGCTGTGGACCTTTTCCACCTTCGGCCCGGATACCCTGCGCGAGCTGCGCGCGGCCTTTGCCCAGGTCGACGGCGGGGGCGCGCAACACGTGAATGCGTTTGTCGATATGCATGACATCGGCGATGCCCTGGTGCGTGCGGGCTTCGCGGACCCCGTGATGGATCAGGAGACCCTGACGCTTACCTATGGCGACTTCGAGACCCTGCTGCGGGATCTGCGCGGGGTAGGGGTGCGCAATGCGCTGGCCGGGCGGGCGCGTGGACTGCTGGGCCCGCGCCGGTTGCAGGCCGTGGCCAGCGCCTATGCGCGGGCGTTCGCGGTCGAGGATCGCCTGCCGGCGACCTGGGAGATCGTGTACGGCCATGCCTGGGTGCCGGACGCCCCGCCGCCTTCGCGACCGCAAGGCCGCGTGATCCCGGTTCGGCCGGTCTCTTGATCCAGATCAAATTGGGATGGCCTGACCCCTCGCAGAACGCGCCCATAAAGATGTATTCTCTCTGGCGCTGAAAGTTCCGCCTGACTTGGGACTATTTCCGAGTGTTACAGGCGGTCTTGGTTTTTTGTGCGTCTGGAATGGGGTAAAGTTCACGCCCCCCGAAACCATCGGGACATCCGTGTTCCCCGCAGCAAGGTGGAAAAAGTCATGTCGCAAGCAGCCACTACGGCGGGTTCCGTACCCGCATCGTCAGTCGCTTCAACCGAGCAGTACAACTACGCGATCGTCAAGCGGTTCGCGATTGCCGCCGTCCTCTGGGGCGTGTTCGGCATGGCCGCGGGGGTCTGGATTGCCTCGCAGCTCGCGTTCCCGTTCCTGAACTTCGATATCGCCCAGATCACCTTCGGCCGTTTCCGTCCGGTGCACACCACCGCGGTCATCTTCGGTTTCGGGGGTAATGCGCTGTTTGCGACGTCGTACTATGTCGTCCAGCGGACCTGTCAGACACGGCTGTACAGTGATTCGCTGTCGAGCTTCACCTTCTACGGGTGGAACCTGGCGCTGATCCTTGGCGTGATTACCTACATGATGGGGATCACCCAGGGCCGCGAGTACGCCGAGTTCAACTGGCAGATCGACATCATCATCCTGGTCGTGTGGGTGGCCTACTTCTGGATCTACCTGCAGACCCTGCTGCGTCGCAACCAGCCGCACATCTATGTGGCGAACTGGTTCTTCATGTCGTTCATCCTGGCGACAGCCTTGCTGCACATCTTCAACAACCTCGAGGTGCCGGTCGGCATCTTCCACTCGCACTCCTACCCGCTGTTCTCCGGGGTGCAGGACGCGATGCGTCAGTGGTGGTACGGCCATAACGCGGTGGGCTTCTTCCTGACCGCGGCCTTCCTCGGGATGATGTACTACTTCGTGCCCAAGCAGGCCGGTCGACCGATCTATTCGTACAAGCTGTCGATCATCCACTTCTGGGCGCTGGTGTTCCTGTACATGTGGGTGGGCGCGCATCACCTGCACTGGACCGCCCTGCCGGACTGGGTCTCCACCCTGGCGGCGACCTTCTCCATCCTGCTGCTGCTGCCCTCCTGGGGTGGCATGATCAACGGGATCATGACCCTGTCGGGGGCCTGGGATAAGCTGCGCACCGACCCGATCATGCTGTTCCTGATCACCGCGCTGTCGTTCTACGGCATGTCGACCTTCGAAGGTCCGATGATGTCGCTGAAGAGCGTGAACGCGCTGTCGCACTACACCGACTGGACCGTCGGCCACGTGCACTCCGGTGCACTGGGCTGGGTGGCGATGATCACCTTCGGTTCGCTGTACCATCTGATCCCGCGTCTGTGGGGGGTCAACCTGTACAGCCTCAAGCTGGTGTATGTGCACTTCTTCCTGGCGACCATCGGGATCGTGCTGTACATCACCGCGATGTGGGTGGCCGGTATCGGTCAGGGCCTGATGCTGCGTGCCTTCGACCAGTACGGGAACCTTGCCTACACCTTCACCGAGTCGGTGGTGTTCCTGCACCGTCCGTATGTGGTGCGTGCCATTGGTGGCGGGTTCTTCCTCGCCGGCATGCTGATCATGGCCTGGAACATCGCCATGACCGTCCGCATGGGCATCAAGTCCGAAGCTCGCGAGCGTGAAGAAGCCCGCGCGGCCGAAGCCCGCACGGCCTGATAGGGAGAGACTAGATCCATGAAGCACGAAAGCGTTGAAACCAATGCCGGCCTGCTGATCATCCTGACGCTCGCGGTGATCAGTGTGGGCGGCCTGGTCGAAATCGTCCCGCTGTTCTACATCGACGACACGATCGAAGAAGTGGACGGCGTGCGCCCCTACACCCCGTTGGAACAGCGCGGGCGAGACATCTTCGTCCGCGAGGGCTGCTACACCTGCCATTCGCAGATGGTGCGTCCGTTCCGTGACGAGATGCTGCGCTACGGCCACTACTCGCTGGCGGCGGAGTCGATGTATGACCATCCCTTCCAGTGGGGCTCCAAGCGAACCGGACCGGATCTGGCGCGTGTGGGGGGCAAGTACTCCAACGAGTGGCAGGTCCAGCACTTGATCGACCCGCAGTCCCTGGTGCCCGAGTCGATCATGCCCGGCTATCCGTGGCTGGCGACCACACCGCTGGACTACTCCGATGTCGCGGCGCGCATGCGTGCCCTGAAGCGAGTGGGCGTGCCGTACTCCATTACCGAAGAGGAGTACGAGGCCAACGTCGAGAAGTTCGGCGAAGAGCACGCGCGGATGTTCGACATCAACAACGCCGAGGAAATGCTGATCGAGCAGGCGCAGGCCGAGAACTTCGACGGCGATTCCTCGTTCATCTCCGAGATGGACGCCATGGTGGCCTACCTGCAGGTGCTCGGCACTATGGTGGACTTTAGCGAATACGACGACGGCCACTTCGCCGAATTCCGCTAGGGAATTCGGCCCGGCCAAGGTTGGGAGAAATGGCAGCAGCCTGGGAATGGATCACGGATCTCGGCAACAGCAAGATGTTCGCGCTGGTGCTGTTCATGAGCACGTTCATCGGAATCGTGATTTACCTGTTCGCCAAGCCGAGCCGGGCCAGGAAGTTCGAGACGTATCGCTACATTCCTCTGGAAGAAGATGATTCGCACCTGGAGCCCACGGCCCGGCGCGACAAAACCGAGAGCGAAAAGCAATGAGCACACAGGACAATCGCGATAAAAACCAGGGCGACAAGAATCAGGTCGAGACCACTGGGCACGTCTGGGACGAGAACCTCCAGGAATACAACAACCCGCTCCCGCGCTGGTGGCTGTGGGGCTTCTACGCCACGGTCGTGTTCGCGCTGGTCTACTGGCTGATCTATCCGGCCTGGCCCATCGGTGACACCTTTACCAAGGGCTTTGCCACCATTACCTACGAGGTCGATGGCGAGGAACGCACCACGCACTGGAATACCCGTGCCCTGCTGGCCCGCGACATGCAGACCGGCGAATACGCGGTGCGTCAGCGCGAGATGCTGGAACAGGTCGCCGCCCAGGACTACGAGACGATCCTGGCCGATGCCGATTCGATGAGCTTCGTGAACGCGTATGCCCAGGGCTCGTTCGGGACCTGGTGCGCGGCGTGTCACCAGGTGGGTGGCGCCGGCGTGATCGGTCAGTACCCGAACCTGCGTAACGACCACTGGAAGTGGGGCGGCACCGTGGATCAGATCGAGCAAACGATCCGCGAGGGTCGCCTGGGCTACATGCCGGGCTATCGCAACACCCTCAGCAGCGACCAGCTCAACGAAGTGGCGGCGTATGTCCTGGCGCTGAACGACTACGATGTCGACGCCGACATGGCGGATGCCGGTGAACGTATCTTCACCGGTATGGAAGGGGGCTGCTTCCAGTGCCACGGCGAGGAAGGGCAGGGACTGGCCTCGCAGGGGGCGCCCAATCTGACCAACAACCTGTGGGGTCTGATTGACGTCCCGGGTGCGGAAAGCGATTCCGAGCGCCTGCGCCTGGTGTCCAATTTTATCCGCGATGGCATTCAGCGCGAGATGCCCGGCTTCGCCGATCGGCTTTCGGATGACGAAATCAAGATGCTGACGGCGTACGTGCATTCGCTGGGTGGTGGTCAGTAAGGATTTGGATCCCGGGGCTCTCTCCACGTAAAGAGTCCCGGGCCGCACTACAGGGCTCGCGCGCGGGTTTCTTGACCGCCGCACCGGGCCCTGCTTCCGTTGGGAAGACATTCCCACGCACATAGTGGTGTGCGCACGCCGGGTTCATGCCCGGGAGGATTCATGGCGCAAGCCCAGCCAATGTACGAGGCCCGCATCCCGATCCATCCGCGATCGGTCAAGGGGCGCTTTCGTAACCTCAAGACCGGGATCCTCTTCCTGGCCTACGGGGTGTTCTTCGGACTCCCGTGGCTGCGCTGGGATCGCGAGTTCGGGCCGAGCCAGGCCGTGCTGTTCGACATCCCGAACCGGCAGTTCTTCCTGTTTGATCTGGTCGTCTACGCGCAGGATATCTTCTGGCTCGCGGGAATCCTTGTCCTGGCGGCCTTGCTGCTGTTCTTTGTGACCGGCGTGCTGGGCCGCGTCTTCTGCGGTTATTTCTGCTTCCAGACGCTGTGGACCGACGTGTTCATGTATCTGGAGCGGAAGATCCAGGGCGAGCGTCCGGCCCGTATCCGCCTGTCCAAGCAACCCTGGAATGCCGAGAAGGTCTTGAAGCTGGGTGCGACGCACCTGTCGTGGCTGCTTGTCGCCTTCGCCACGGCGCTTGGGTTCGTGCTGTACTGGGGGGATGCCCCGACGCTCGTGCGCGATTTCGTCACCGGGGATGCGCGGTTTGCCGCCTATGTGACCGCGGGGCTGCTGACCGCTACGACGTACACCTTCGCCGGGCTGGCGCGCGAGCAAGTTTGTACCTTCATCTGCCCGTATGCCCGTTTCCAGAGCGTGATGTTCGACCGCGACACCCTGATCGTCTCCTACGATCCGAACCGGGGCGAGGGGACGGCCGGGCGGGCGAAGGTCCAGGCCGGACTGAAGACGCGCGAGGAGCGTCAGGCGGCGGGGGTCGGTGACTGCATCGACTGTGGCTACTGCGTTCAGGTCTGTCCCACCGGGATCGACATCCGCGACGGCTTGCAGGTGTCGTGTATCCATTGCGCGCTGTGCATTGATGCCTGCGACACGATCATGGACAAGCAGGGCTGGCCGCGCGGTCTGATCCGTTACTCCTCGGAACGCGAGCTGCAGGGCGAGAAGACCCGCTGGCTGAAGGGCAAGAGCCTGGGTTACGGGGCGGCCATACTGGTGGTCCTCGGGGCGCTCGTGTTCAGCATTATTGAGCGCCCCCCGGTGGACGTGAACGTTAACCAGGTGCGGCAGCCGTTGTTCGTGCAGATGTCCGATGGGCGCGTACAGAACAGCTACGAACTGCGCCTGAATAATGTCTCCCAGGAGGAACTGGACTTCACCCTCGACCTTGAGGGGCTCGAAGGCGCGGAGCTCGACCTGGGGCAGGTTCGCGATATCCAGCTTGAGCCCGGGCAGCGGCTGACGGTGCTGGCGCGCGTGCGCCACGAAGTCGAGGACGGGGCGGATTCACCCATCCGTTTCTACTTCGTGATCAGTGACCGCGAGGGCCGGATTGACCCGGTCGAGGCCGATGCCCGCTTCAGCCATCGCTGAAGCCCCGAAAACCGACAATACGGCTGACGAAACTGGCGCACCGCCAGCCGAGTGATACCCTGCTGCGCCGGAACGAGACGATGAAGACATCATGAGTAACCTTGTCATTTCCCTGGGGCTTGGCAGTGCCGCACTGGCACTGTTGTTCGCGCTGATCTACAAGTTCACGCGCCTTCGCGCCTACCACACCGCTGCGGTCGTGGTGGCGATCATGTTGTTCGTCTTTATCCCGGCCTCGATTCTGACGTGGCAGGGCGCCGACGTGTTCGCGATCCATCTGGCCCTGTACATCATCGTCCCGTACGGGCTCGGGATCATCCTAACGCAGAAGGAGGCGGAGGCCGCGAACGGCGAGAAGGGCAGCTTCCGCTTCCACTGGGCGCCCCTGGTGATCGTTGGCTTCTTCACGATCATTGCCTCAGTTCAGGCCGTGCTGATCACGCTGGCCCATAACGGCATGCCGGAGCGCTATATCGGTACCCTGCTGCCCGAGCCCGAGACACCCGCTGAGCGCGTGACCTCGGCCTTCCCCGGAACCGTCGGCGGCATCCAGGAGCGTGACGAGGCCCTGGCAGTCCACCGCATGTCGCGTCTCCAGGAGCAGCGCGAACTGGGCTGGCAGGTGCGCCAGGGCTGGGTGGAAAGCCCGGTTCAGGGCGAGACCGCCACGTTCCAGGTAGAGGTCCACGACGCCGAGGGGCGCCCGATCTCCGATGCCGATATCAACGGCCTGTTCATGTGGGTCGCCGACGAACGACAAGACCAGGCCTTCCGAATGCAGTCCGTAGGCGAGGGGCTTTATCAGGTTGAGCTCACGCTGCCCGCTCCGGGGCGCTGGGACCTGCGGTTCCACGTCGAGCACGACGGACAGCTTGTGGAGCAGCAGGCGCGTACGCGCGTTCGTGGCGAGTCGAGCTAGGTTTGCGTAACCGCCGGTGAGGGGATCTCGTCCCGTGCCGGAATCGCCCGCTGGAACTGCCGGGGCGGTGGCTGACTGCTTTCATTGCGGCCTTCCGGTACCGGAGGGCGCTCACTATCCGGTCGAGTTCGAAGGGCGCGAACGGCCCACCTGTTGCCCCGGCTGCCAGGCCGTGGCCGGAGCCATCATCGAGCGTGGGCTCGGTGCCTACTATCACCACCGTCCAGCGCCACCGGGTCAGGCGGGCCAGCCACTGGTGCCCGACGAACTGCGCGAACTTGAATTATTCGACACCGAGGCCGTCCAGCGCTCTTTCGTCACCCGTAACGACCCGGCCATGGGGCATGGCGAGGCCCGGCGCGAAGCCGCACTGATTCTCGAGGGGATCACCTGTGCCGCCTGTGTCTGGCTGAACGAGCGACACGTGCAGTCGCTCCCGGGTGTGCTCGAATTCAACATCAACTACTCGACCCACCGCGCCCGCCTGGTCTGGGACCCGGAACGTATTGCCCTGTCCGCGATCCTGAAGGCGATTCGCGATATCGGCTATCACGCCCACCCGTACGACCCGGGCACCCGCGAACAAGCCATTGCCCGCGAACGTGGCCTGGCGCTGCGCCGGATCGGGGTTGCGGCGCTCGGCATGATGCAGGTGATGATGCTGGCGGTTGCCATCTGGCTGGGCGAGGACGATCCCCAGCACGCCGACCTGATGCAGTTCATGCGCTGGGTGGCGGCCGGCCTGACCACTCCGGTGGTCTTCTATTCGGCGATTCCCTTCTACCAGAGCGCCTGGCGTGACCTCCGCCAGAGGCGCCTCGGCATGGATGTCCCGGTCAGTCTGGCGATTATCGTGACCTACGTGGCGAGTCTCTACGCGGTCTTTCTCGGAACGGGCGAGCATGTGTATTTCGAGTCCGTGGTCATGTTTGTGTTCTTCCTGCTCACCAGCCGCTACCTCGAATTGATCGCGCGTCAGCACGCGAGTCAGGAGATCGATCGTCTGGACCGACTTGTGCCGGCCCTGGCGCATCGTCTGGATGGCGACGGCCACGAGGCGCCCGTCGCCCTTGGCGAGCTCGTCCCCGGCGACCGTGTGCGGGTCCGTCCCGGAGAATCGGTCCCCGCTGATGGCGTGGTCGTCCAGGGGCGCTCCACCATCAATCGCGCCCTGCTTACCGGCGAACCGGATCCCGATCCGGTCGCCAGCGGCGACGAAGTCGTGGGCGGTACCGTCAACGTGGATGGCCCGCTGGTGGTGCAGGTCCGTCGCGTCGGTGCCGAAACCACTCTGGCCGCGATCCAGCGCCTGCTCGATCGTGCCCAGAGCGAGAAACCCCGCATCGCCCGCCTCGCAGAGACGGGCACCGGGTGGTTTGTCGCAGCCGTCCTGATCCTGACTGCCTTGGCGGGTCTGGTCTGGTATGCGTGGATCGACCCGAGCCGGGCCTTGTGGGTGATGGTCGCCATGCTGGTCGCCACCTGCCCCTGTGCGCTGGCGCTCGCAACGCCGGTTGCCCTGACGGCGACCACGGGTACGCTCTCGCGTCTCGGACTCCTGGTCACACGCGGGCGCACCCTGGAGGCCCTCGCCCGCGTTGATACCGTCTGCCTCGACAAGACCGGAACCCTGACCGAGGGCCGCCCGCGCCTGGTCGCCCAGCAGGATCATGCCGCGCCACCCGCGGGTCAGGACTGGCGTGCCTGGGCAGCGGCACTGGAGGCCCATTCCGAGCACCCGCTGTCCCGGGCTTTCCGCGAAGCCGTTCCTGCCCCTGGTGTGGAGGCGCAGGACGTACACAACGAGCCGGGAAGCGGTTTGTCCGGGCGCATTGACGGGCACGAGGTGGCGATTGGGGGGCGTGCGATGCTGTCTGGCGCGGAACCCCCTGATGCACAGGCCCCTGTGGACCGCCCGTTCGCATCCCCGGTCTGGCTGGTGGTGGACGGCCAGCCGGTCGCTACCTTCTGGCTCGCTGACACACCGCGGCCCGAGGCGGCCGAGACTGTTGCGACACTGCGCGCCCGCGGGCTCGAGGTGGTCCTGCTGACCGGGGACCGGCCGGAGGCGGGGCAGCGCTTCGCCGAACACCTGGGGATCGAGCGTGTCCATGGCGGCCTGACGCCGGAGGACAAACTGCGCCACGTGCGCGAACTCCAGGCCCGGGGCCGGACGGTGCTGATGGCTGGGGAGGGGATCAACGACGCACCGGTGCTCGCGGGGGCCGATGTCTCGCTGGCCATGGGGGGCGGCACCCGACTGGCGCAGACGCAGGCCGATCTCGTGCTGACCTCGGATCGCCTGGATCGGCTCCCGGAGGCGCTGGACCAGGCCCGCCGAACCACCCGGATCGTGCGCCAGAATATCGCCTGGGCTATCGGCTACAACGTAGTGGCCTTGCCGTTCGCCGCTTCCGGCCTCCTCACTCCCTGGCTGGCGGCATTGGGGATGTCCATGAGCTCGCTGCTGGTCGTGGGGAATGCCCTGCGCCTGCGTCCAGGGCGCGACCGGGTCGCTGTGCCGCCCGAGCGCGCGAGCCGTGCAGCCAGCACGGTTTCGGCCGCTCCCCCGGGTTGAGCCAGGGATTCGCGTTTCCTTAGACTGTCCACTATGACGATCCTTTACCTGCTGATTCCGCTGGCGATGCTGTTCGCACTGGTCGTGGGCCTGGTCCTGTTCTGGGCGATCCGGTCGGGTCAGTACGAGGATCTGGAGGGGCCGGCCCACCGCATCCTGATGGATGACGATGATCCGCGCATTCCGACCCCGGATAACGACAACGAGCACGAATCCGGCGCGCGCCGGGATCGGGAAGACTGAGCAGAGCGATCCGGAAACTTGCGCGCCCCTGGCGCTCCGGCGTACCCTTTGCGCATACGAATTCGAACCGTTTCAGGGGATTGCGCCATGCGTGACTGGTTTACCTTCGAGAATTTCCCGCTGACCTTCACGGCCGGCCTGATCATCTTCTCCTGGCTGAGCTTCTTCTCGGTCATCCTGTTCGGCGGCTGAGCCGGGGGTTTCCGGGCGCCGCCTGAGCGGCGCAGGCAGCCATGAAAAAGGCCCCGATCGCGCAAGCGGTCGGGGCCTTTTTCGTTGGGCGTTGCCGACGCGGTGCGTCAGTCGGCGAAGGCCGCGCGAATACGCTTGATCGCGCTGTTCTCGATCTGGCGGATGCGCTCGGCGGAGACGCCGTATTCTGACGCCAGTTCGTGCAGCGTGGCCTTGGGTTCGCTCATGTAGCGCCGCGCCAGGATGTCGCGCGAACGGTCGTCCAGCTCGCCCAGCGTGGTGGCCAGCTGTTCCTGATAATGGCGGTCCCAGTCCTCGTCTTCGGCCATCTGCGCCGGGTCGTCGCTCATGTCTTCCAGGCTCAGGCGCTGGGCCGGGGCCAGGTAGGTCTGCTCGTCGTCACTCTCGGGCACGGGATCAAAGCTCGCATCCTGGCTGGACAGGCGCCGCTCCATCTCCCAGACATCTTTCTCGGATACCCCGAGGTCCCGGGCGACGGCCGAGACCTCGTCGTTCGACATCCAGCCGAGGCGTTGCTTGGCGCTGCGCAGGTTGAAGAACAGCTTGCGCTGGGCCTTGGTCGTCGCCACCTTCACGATCCGCCAGTTGCGCAGGATGAACTCGTGGATCTCCGCGCGAATCCAGTGCACCGCAAACGAGACCAGGCGCACCCCCTGGTTCGGGTCGAAGCGCCGCACGGCCTTCATCAGGCCGACATTGCCCTCCTGGATCAGGTCGCCCAGGGGCAGGCCGTAGCCCTGGTAGCCGCGGGCCACATGCACGACAAAGCGCAGGTTGTGCAGGATCAGCTGGCGCGCCGCGTCCAGGTCGTTGCGTTCATGCAGCGACCGCGCGAGCTCGCGCTCGTGTTCCGGGTCCAGTACCTCGATCCGGCTGACCGCCTGCATGTAATGGTCCAGGTTCCCGACGGGAACGGGCAGGTCTGCATGCACGGTTGCCAGGGCCTTGCTGCTCATCGTGATGGATGCCTCCTGAGAATAAAGTTAGAGATTAGCACTCATGCAAATAGAGTGCTAAACCCGGCGAAAGTTCCGGGAGTTCCACCCCCTTCACCCGGTATCCCGCCGGCCTCAGGGGGCATCGCGCAGGGCATGGCCGCTGCCCAGTCGCGCGCCCAGCCAGCCCAATATCAGGCCTGCCAGGATCAGGCCCAGAAGATCCCCGGCATGCGGCAGGCGCAGGGTGAACTCCAGGTCGAAGGCGGCGGCGGCCTCGGTTAGCGGTTCGCGGCTCAGCGCGACCCCCGCCAGTAGCAGAATCACGCTGAAGACGCCCCCGCCAAACCCGGTCAGCACGCCCCCGTACAGCGACGGGCGGCGCAGAAATCGGTGGGTGGCGCCGCTGATGCGCGAGATCGCGATCTCCTCCTGGCGTTCGCGCAGCTCGGAGGCGGTGGCGAGCGCCAGGATCAGCACCGCCCCGAGGCCCAGCAGCGCGGCGACTACGGACAGGATGCGCAGGCCCAGCTCGTGCAGGCTGTTGAGCTGGCGTACCCACTCGTCGTCGGCGACCAGCCCGGCCTCGGGCGCCAGCGCCCGCAGGTCTTCGCGCAGTGCGGCCACCGTGTGGGGCTGCGTGCTCGCGGGTACGACGTCGATTACGTCCGGCAGCGGGTTGTCCTCCAGCCAGTCCAGTAGCTCCGGGTCTGGCAGGCTGTCGCGGTACGTGGTGAGTGCGGTGTCGGCGTCGATGCGCTCCCAGCGTGCAACGCGCTCGTCGTCGTCCAGCGCATCCTCGAGCCGCCCGGCGGTCTCTTCGTCGACATGATCGAGATAGAGCGCGATGCGCGGATCGTGGTCGATATGCGCCGACAGGGCGCGCGCATTGTCCAGCAGTACCCAGAGATACGCGGGGAGCGCGAGGATGAAGCCCAGTACCGCGATGGTGATCAGACTCAGGATCGGTGCCTGCAGGCGTCGGCCAAGACTGCGTCGGGCGGCATCGCGGTGGCTGTCCAGCCAGGCGGGCAGGGCATCGATCAGGCGGCGCCCGGGTCTCATGCGCTGGCCCCGCCGCGGGCCTCGATGCGGCCGTTTTCCAGGTGCAGCACCGGTTTGCCCATGCGGCCGATCAGTTCCTGGTCATGGCTGGCAATCAGGGCGGTCATGCCCACGCGGTTGAAGTCGTCGAACAGCGCGAGGATCTCCTGCGACAGGGCCGGGTCCAGGTTGCCGGTCGGTTCGTCTGCGAGCAGCAGCACGGGGCGGTGCACGATGGCCCGGGCGATGCCGACACGCTGCTGCTCCCCGGCCGAGAGCGTGCGCGGATTGGCTGTCTCCTTGTGCAGCAGCCCGACCTTGTCCAGCGCCGCGCGCACCCGCTTGCGCATCTCCGGGCGGCGGTAGGCCAGGATCTCCAGGGGCAGGGCGACGTTATCGAACACGGGGCGGTCGAACAGCAGGCGGTGGTCCTGAAAGACCAGCCCGATGCTGCGGCGAAAACGCGGGATGGCGCGCGCGGACAGGCGGTCCAGTTCGTGCCCGTTCACGCGGATGCGGCCGCGGGTGGGCCGTTCCAGTCCGGCAATCAGGCGCAGCAGGGTGCTCTTGCCGGCCCCGGACGGGCCGGTGACAAAGGCCATGGCGCCGGCATCCACGCGCAGGCTGACACTGGACAGCGCATCGGACGCGCTGCCAAAGCGCTTGGTTACGCGCTGCAACTGGATCATGCCGGCTAGTTTTCCTCGCGACCCAGCAGCGCCCGCACGAACGCGCGGGCATCGAAGCGCTGGAGGTCCTCGGCCTTCTCGCCCACGCCGATAAAGCGCACGGGTACCCCCAGTTGCTCCGCCAGCGCGAACAGGACGCCGCCCTTGGCGGTCCCGTCCAGCTTGGTGACCACGATCCCGGTCAGCCCCAGGGCCTCGTGGAACTGCCGTGCCTGGCTCAGCGCGTTCTGCCCGGTGCCGCCATCGACCACCAGCAGTACTTCATCCGGGGCGTTTTCGTCCAGCCGGCCCATCACGCGCTTCACCTTGCGCACCTCGTCCATCAGGTTGGTCTGGGTGTGCAGGCGCCCGGCGGTATCGGCGATCAGGATATCGGTGCTGCGCGCCTGGGCGGCCTGGAGGCCGTCGTAGACCACGGAGGCCGAGTCGGCCCCGGTCCCCTGGGCGATGACCGCGACGCCATTGCGATCCCCCCAGGTTTGCAGCTGTTCCACGGCGGCCGCGCGGAAGGTATCCCCCGCGGCCAGCAGCACCGAGCGGCCCTCGGCCTGGAAGCGGTGCGCCAGCTTGCCGATGGTGGTGGTCTTTCCGGCGCCGTTGATGCCGACCACCAGGATCGAAAACGGCCGCTCGGCCTGCGGGATCTCCAGCGGCCGCGAGACCGGCTCCAGGATCTCCACCATCGCGGTCTCCAGCGCGTCCATCAGGGCGTCGGCGTCGTCCAGTTCGCGCCGTTTTACCTCGCGGGTGATACGATCCATGATCCGCTGGGTCGCATCCAGGCCGACATCGGCCAGGAGCAGGCGCTCTTCCAGTTCCTCGAACAGCTCGTCGTCGATCTTGCGCCGGAACAGGCTCTTGAGGTCGCCGCCGAGCGCCTGACCGGTCTTGGCCAGGCCCTGGCGCAGGCGCTGGAACCAGCCGCCTCGGGCCGGTTGCGCGTCGGGTTCCGGCTCGGGGGCCGCTGCGGATTCCGGCGGGGCCTCCGGCTGGGGTTCGGGGCGGGGCGTGGCGGATTCTTCGGATTTCTTCTTGCGGAAACCGAACATGTTTCAGGAGGTCCAGTAGAAAGTGTTCATGCTAGCACGGGGATCGTATTGCAATGCGTAGAGCAGTGCTCGGAAGTCTCGTTGGATGGATGGTGGTCTGGCTGCTCGGTGCCAGTGTCGTGGCCGGGGAGCTGGAGATCGAATCGGATGTGGTGGAGGCCACGCTGGACAACGGTCTGACCGTGCTGGTGCTGGAGGACCGGCGCGCACCCGTGGTGGCCAACATGGTCTGGTATCGCGTGGGATCCGCTGATGAACACAGCGGTATCACCGGTGTCTCGCACATGCTGGAACACATGATGTTTCGCGGCTCGGAGAAGTACGAGCCGGGCGAGTTCTCGCGTGTCGTCGCGCGTATGGGTGGTCGCGAGAACGCGTTTACGGGGCGTGACTATACTGGCTACCACCAGGTGATCGGGGCCGACCACTGGGAGACCGTGATGGCCATGGAGGCCGAGCGCATGCAGCACCTGCGGCTGCAGGAGGACGAGTTCCGTCCGGAGCTGCGGGTGGTGCAGGAAGAGAGGCGCCTGCGCGTGGAGGATCAGCCGAACGCCCTGCTGCGCGAGCAGCTGATGGCCACGGCCTTTTTCAACCACCCGTACGGTCAGCCCGTGATCGGCTGGATGACCGACATCGAGTCCTACACCCTGGAAGATCTCCAGGACTGGTACGACCGCTACTACCACCCCAGCAACGCAGTGGTCGTGGTCGTGGGCGATGTCGACGCCGACGAGGTGGTTGCGGCCGCGGAGAAGCACTTTGGCGCCATCCCCGGCGGTAATGTGCCGGAGGCCAAGCCGCGCCGGGAGACCCCGCAGACGGGGGAACGCCGGATTACCGTGCAGGCCCCGGCCCAGGTCCCGTTTCTGATGATGGGCTGGAAGACCCCGGTGCTGAACACGCTGGACTCGCATGAGGACGCCTACGCCCTGCTGGTGGCTGCCGGGATCCTGGATTCGGGCGAGGCCTCGCGCTTTGCGCGCGAACTGGTCCGGGGGCAGGAGCTGGCGAGCGCCACTTCGGCACGCTACAGCCCGTTCGCGCGGCTGGACGACCTGTTCATGGTTGCCGCCGTGCCGACCTCGAACACGGATATCGAGACCCTGGAGCAGGCGCTTCTGGACGAGATCGATCGCCTGGCTGACGAGCCCGTGGATGATCGCGAACTGGAGCGCGTGCAGGCGAGGGTGATTGCCTCGGAGGTCTACGAGCGTGACTCGGTGCGGGCACAGGCCTTCCAGCTGGGTATGCTCGAGACCGTCGGTGTGGGCTGGCGGGAGAACGATCGTTTCCTGGAGCGGGTGCGCGAGGTGACGGCCGAGGACGTCCAGCGCGTGGTGCGCGAGTACCTGGTGCCCGAGCGGCTTACGGTCGGGGTCCTCGACCCGCAGCCGATGGATGACGAGGAGGCCCCGGCACCCGGGGCCTATGGTGCCCCGGACCTCGATGGTGGCTATCCGGAGGGGGATCACTAATGCTGCACGCAATCAAGAAACTATCGCGCCGGTCTCTGTTCGCGGGACTGGCCCTGGTGCCGTTGACCTTGCTGACGATCCCGGTACAGGCGGTGGAGGTCGACCGCTGGGAAACCGACGAGGGGTTGCGGGTCCTGTATGTCGAGGCGCCCGATCTGCCGATGGTGGACTTGCGCCTGACCTTTGATGGCGGTGCGGCACGGGATGGCGATCTGCCGGGGTTGGCCATGATGACCTCCCGCAGTCTGCGCCACGGCACCGAGGACATGGATGCCTCCGAGCTGGCCGAGCGCTTCGAGTCGGTTGGCGCGCGCTTCAGCACCAGTTCCCTGCGCGACATGGCGATCGTCAGCCTGCGCACGCTGACCGAACCGGACTGGATGGAGACGGCGGTCGGCACGCTGGCCGATGCGCTGTCCGCCCCCGCCTTCCCCGAGGCCGATTTCGAGCGCAGCCGCCGCCAGGCCCTGCAGTCCCTCCAGCGCGAGCGCCAGGAACCTGCGGCAGTGGCCAGCCGACGCTTCTACGAGCTGATGTACGAGGGCCACCCGTATGCCAGCTGGCCGGGTGGCGAGGTCGATTCGCTGGAGGCGATGACGCGCGACGACGCGCGGGCCTTCTTCGAGCACCACTACGCGGCGGGCAACGGCTCGCTGGCGATCACCGGTGGTGTGAGCCGCGAGCAGGCCGAGGCACTGGCCGACCGGATCTCCGCCGCGCTGCCCGCTGGTGGGGCGGTGGATCCACTGCCACCGGTACCCATGCGCGAGGAGCCGGTGGAGGAGCGGATCGCATTCCCGTCCGAACAGGCGCATATCTTCATGGGGGCTCCGGCCCTGAGCCGCGGTGACGAGGCCCATTTCGCGCTGACGCTGGCCAACCATGCCCTGGGCGGAGGCGGTTTCACGTCGCGGCTGTTCCAGGAGGTGCGCAGTGCCCGCGGCCTTGCCTACTCCGTGCACAGCCGTTTCCAGCCGATGGCGGTCGAAGGCCCCTTCATGATCAATATGCAGACCGGTGTACATCAGGCCGATGAAGCCGCCGAGGTCCTGCGCGAACAGGTGCTGCGCTGGCATGCCAACGGCGTGGAGCCCGAAGAGATGGAGGCCTCGCGCGAGAACGTGATCAACTCGTTCCCGTTGTCGCTGGCGTCCAACAGCGACATCGTCGGTCTGCTGGGCATGATGGGCTTCTACGGCCTGGCCGATGACTACCTGGAACGCTATGTCGAGCGCATGCAGGCGGTGGAACTGGAGACGATGAATGCGCAGCTGGCCGAGCGTCTCAACCCCGAAGCCCTGGTGACGGTCATCGTTGGTGGCCAGGAAGACTAGGCGAGGTCCGCCGGGGCGCAGCGCGCGCATCCGCATTATTGGCGGGGCCTGGCGCCGGCAGTGGCTGCCGGTGCCGTCCGTCGGTGGCCTGCGCCCGACCGCGGATGCCCAGCGCGAGACCCTGTTCAACTGGCTGCAGCCGCAACTCCCGGGGGCGCGGGTGCTGGATCTTTATGCCGGGACGGGTGCCTTGGGGTTCGAGGCGGCTTCGCGGGGAGCCCGGGAGGTCTGGCTGGTCGAGCGTGACGCGCGCGCGGCGTCTCAGCTCGAGGCCAACCGGGAGCGGCTCGGTGCCGTTCAGGTGCATGTCCGGCGCGACGACGTAGCCCGCCTGTTAAGCCAGCCGCCCGAAGGCGGCCCCTTTGATCTCGTGTTTCTCGATCCCCCCTTTGGGCAGGAGCGTGTGACGCCGGCACTGGCGGCCCTGGTCGCGCAGGGCTGGCTGGCCCCCGGTGCGCGCGTCTATGCGGAGCTGGAATCGGACCTCGATCCGGCGCTCGTGGCCGGCCCCGGCTGGGACATCGAGCGCGAACGGGTGGGCGGACAGGCCCGAGGCCTTCTCCTGACGCGAAGTGCGTGAGAAGGGGCGCCAGGAATGTGCTTTGCAGTTTGTCAGGCCATTGGCTACGGTAAGGGCGTCGTCAGTCGGCTCCGCGATTGCGCTGGCTGAGCGCGTCCCCGACCGTCAGGTACACAGGAAGGCTCGGGATGCAATGTCCCGGGGGTGTGCCGAGCATGCCGGTGCGGCGTTGGAACGCAACACAAGATAAGGGGAGCCACCCATGGAAGAGTCGTCTTCGAGCCCGGGGCTGAACCAGACTCGGATCGCCGGGTTCGGTGTGATCTGCAGTCCGGTCTTCTGGGTTTCCACCGCCGTTATCGCCGCATTCGTACTGTTCGGGGCCCTGTTCCCGACGACAGCGGAGGGCATCTTCGAGCAGCTCCAGACCGGCATCTCCGAGTATCTCGGCTGGTACTACATGCTGGTGGTGACGGTCTTTCTGGTCTTTTCCCTTTACTTGATGTTCTCGCGTTACGGCGGCATACGGCTCGGGGACCAGTTCGAGGCGCCCCGTTTCAGTTACGCCGCGTGGTTTGCGATGCTCTTCTCGGCGGGCATGGGGATCGGGCTGCTGTTCTGGAGCATCGCCGAGCCGATGTACCACTACCTGAGTCCGCCGCATGCCGAGGGCGAGACCAGCGAGGCCGCTGCCGAGGCGATGCGCTATACCTTCTTCCACTGGGGGTTGCACGCCTGGGCGATCTACATCGTCGTCGGCCTGTCGCTGGCCTATTACGCCTACCGGCATAACCTGCCGCTGCTGATCCGCTCCTCGCTGTATCCGTTCATCGGTGATCGCATCTACGGCCCCTGGGGGCACCTGATCGATATCCTGGCCCTGTTCGGGACCATGTTCGGGGTGGCGACCTCGCTGGGTCTCGGGGTCATGCAGATCAACTCGGGCCTGAACTTCGTGTTCGGGATCGAGGAATCCACGACCATGCAGATCACCCTGGTCGCGATCATCACCCTGATTGCGGTGGGCTCGGTTGCCCTCGGGATCGACAAGGGCATCAAGCGGCTGTCCAACTTCAATATCGGGCTGGCGGTGATCCTGCTCGCGCTGCTGCTGATCATGGGGCCGACGCTGTTTATCCTGCGCGTGCTGGTGGAGTCCACCGGCACCTACGTGCAGCACCTGCCCGCGATGAGCCTGTGGGCCGATACCATCGACGAGACCGGCTGGGCCACCGCCTGGACCATCTTCTACTGGGGCTGGTGGATCTCCTGGGCGCCGTATGTCGGCATGTTCATTGCGCGCGTCTCGCGCGGGCGCACCATTCGCGAGTTCGTGGTGGGCGTGCTGCTGGCCCCGACCGCTGCGGCCTTCGTCTGGCTGGCCGTGTTCGGCGGTACCGCGATGAGCTACGAGCTCGGTGGCGTGGCCGACCTGACCGGGGCGGTCGAGGAAAGCGTGTCCACCGCGTTGTTCGCGACCATTCAGGCCATGCCGTTGTGGGACTGGTTTGCGGTGGCGGTGATGGCCGCTGCGACGGTCCTGATCGTGACCTTCTTTGTGACCTCGTCTGACTCGGGCTCGCTGGTCATCGACACCCTGGCGTCCGGCGACGTGCGCAACCCGACCGTGACCCAGCGGGTCTACTGGGCGGTCCTCGAGGGGGTTGTGGCCTCGATCCTGTTGCTGGCGGGGGGGCTGGCCGCGCTGCAGGCGGCGGCGATCAGTGTTGGCCTGCCGTTTTCGGTGGTAATGCTGGTGATGGTGATCGGGCTCTGGAAAAGCCTGCATCAGACCGAGGCCGTCACGCCCACCAAGTACCAGAAAGAGGCGCCACCGCCACATACCCTGCTCGGGTATACCGACGATCTGGACGACAAGATCAAGTAGGAGGTCACTATGGCTGCGTCCCGCGTGGCGCTGCTGGGCTGTGGGCTCATGGGGCAACCCATGGGCCTGCGTCTTCTGCGCGCCGGTTTCCATGTCGAGGCCTACAACCGCACGCCGGAGCGAGCCAGCGAGCTGGCCAGCGAGGGGGTGCCGGTACACAGCGAACCGGCGACCGCGGTAGCCGGGGCCGATACCCTGGTGCTGATGCTCTCGGACGCCACCGCGATCCAGTCCGCACTGGGGGCATTGCCGCAAGGCGCGCTGAGCGGGCGCTGCGTAATCCAGATGGCAACGATCCTGCCGGCCGAGAGCCGTCAGCTCGCCGAGCACCTGCGCCGCGCCGGGGCCTGTTATGTCGAGGCCCCCGTGCTGGGGTCGATCCCGGAGGCACGCGAGGGCAGGCTGCTGATCATGGCGGGCGCTGACGAGGAGACGGAGTTTGCGCGGGCGTCCCCGGTGCTGGCCGCACTGGGTGAAAACCCGCGCCATGTCGGACCGGTGGGCCAGGGCGCGGCCCTGAAGCTCGCGTTCAACCAGCTGATCGCCAGCCTGACCGCGGCCTTCTCGCTAAGCCTGGGTCTGGTCCGCCGCGAGGGGGCGGACATCGATACCTTCATGGACATCCTGCGCGAGTCGGCATTGTATGCGCCGACCTTCGACAAGAAGCTGGACAAGATGCTTTCCGGCGATTTCGGGAAGGCGAATTTCCCTGTCAAGCACCTCTTGAAGGACGTGCACCTGGTCGAACGGGCCGCCGAAGATGCACAGCTGGTGGCTCCGTGGCTGCCCCTGTTGGCGCAGCTGCTGGAGCAGGCGCAGGAGCGCGGGCTGGCGGATGCCGACTACTCCGCGATCTACAGCGCGATCGCACCCGAACCCTCCGCGCACTGAGGCGGAGTCCGGCTCAGGCGGCCCCGTTGGTCTTGGAGGGGGCGACCGGTTCGGGGACGACGTCCCAGATCTGGTTGGCGTAGTCGCGCACGGTGCGGTCGATGGAGAAAAAGCCCATGCGCGCGACGTTGTGGATCGCCGCCTCGGCCCAGGCGGACGTGTCCGCATACAGGGCGTCCGCTCGATCGCAGGCCTCCGCATAGGCCTGATAGTCGGCCAGCACAAAGAACGGGTCGTCCTCGCGCAGGTAGCGCCCCAGGTCGCGGTGGGTCTCCGGATCGTCACGGGTGAAGAACCCGGACTCGATCATGTCCACGGCGGCCGCCAGACCGGGCGCGCGCTCAAGGATGGTGGATGGCTGTTCGCCGCGGGCGCGGTGTTCGACAACCTCGGCGGCGGTCATGCCGAAAATGAAGACGTTGTCGTCGCCTACCGCATCGCGGATCTCGATATTGGCGCCATCCAGCGTGCCGATGGTCAGGGCCCCGTTCAGGGCCAGTTTCATGTTGCCCGTGCCGGAGGCCTCGAAACCGGCTGTCGAGATCTGTTCGGAGAGGTCCGCGGCCGGGATGATGATGCTGGCCGCGCTGACTTCGTAGTTCGGGAAGAACACGCACTTCAGGCGGTCGCCAACGGCCGGGTCGTGGTTCACGATGTCGGCCACCTCGTTGATCACCTGGATGATCGCCTTGGCGCGGGCGTAGCCCGGGGCCGCCTTCCCGCCGAACAGCACGACGCGCGGCGGGATGTCCTCGCCGGCGCGGATGCGGCGGTACAGGTCAATCACGTGCAGCAGTTTCAGCAGCTGGCGCTTGTACTCGTGGATGCGCTTCACCTGGACGTCGAACAGCACGTCCGGGTTCAGCTCCACGCCGGTGCGCTCGCGCACCAGTTCCGCGAGCCGGACCTTGTTGGCGCGCTTCACCGACATGAATTCCCGCTGCAATTCGGGGTCGGTGGCGTAGGGTTCCAGGGCGCGCAGGCGCTCCAGGTCATATTGCCAGTCGTTGCCGATACGCCGGCCCAGGAGCTCGGTCAGGGCCGGGTTGGACTGGATCATCCACAGCCGCGGGGTTACGCCGTTGGTGACGTTGACGAAGCGTTCCGGCCAGAGCTCGTAGAAGTCCTCGAACAGGGTCTCCTGCAGCAGACGCGTATGCAGCGCGGCGACGCCATTGATGTGGTGCGATCCGACCACCGCCAGGTGCGCCATGCGGACCCGGCGTTCGCCTTCCTCGTCGATAATCGACAGGCGCGCCAGGCGGTCACTGTCCCCCGGGTAGCGGTGCCGTACCTCTTCCAGGAACTCGTGGTTGATCTGGTAGATGATGCCCATGTGGCGCGGCAGTACATGCTGCATCAGCGGGACCGGCCAGGTTTCCAGGGCCTCGGGCATCAGGGTGTGGTTGGTGTAGGCGAGGGTTCGTCGTGTCAGGTCCCAGGCGCGATCCCAGGGCACTTCGTGGCAGTCGACCAGCAGTCGCATCAGTTCGGCCACGGCGATTGCGGGATGCGTGTCGTTCAGCTGGATCGCGGCCTTGTCCGGCAGGGCGTCCAGTGAGTAGCCCAGCGCCAGGTGACGCTCAAGGGCATCCTGCAGCGAGGCGGAGACGAAGAAGTACTCCTGCTTCAGACGCAGTTCCTTGCCGATTGCGGTGGCGTCGTTCGGGTACAGCACCATGGAGATGGTCTCGGACTCGGCCTTGTCTGCCACCGCCCGGATGTAATCCCCTTCGTTGAAGTAGCGCAGGTCGAAGTCGCGGGTCGCCTTGGCGGCCCACAGGCGCAGGTTGTTGACGTTGCGTCTTCCGTAGCCCGCGGTCGGGTAGTCGTAGGCCATGGCCAGGACTTCTTCTCCGTCTTCCCAGGTATAGCGGGTGCCACCACGGGGGTGGTGGTGCTCGACGACGTAGCCGTAAAAGTGGACCGGGAACTTCCGGTCCGAGCGCGGGAACTCCCAGGGGTTTCCGTACCGCAGCCAGGTGTCCGGGTGTTCCACCTGCCGGTAGGGTTCGAAGTCCTGACGGAACATGCCGTATTCGTAACGGATGCCATAGCCGTAACCGGGGAAGCCCTGGGTGGCCAGCGATTCCAGAATGCAGGCGGCGAGCCGACCGAGGCCGCCGTTGCCCAGGGCCGCGTCATCCTCGAGGTCTATGATGCCGTCGAGGTCCACCCCAAGGTCGGCCATCGCCTGGCGTGCCTCGTCGAGGATCCCCATGTTGCGCAGGTTCGCCTCGAGCATGCGCCCGATCAGGTATTCCATCGACAGGTAGTAGACGCGCTTGACGTCTTCTTCGACGAATTGGCGGCGGGTCAGCAGACGACGTTCGATCATGCGCTCGCGGATGGCGAAGGCCAGGGCCTCGAGCCAGTCGCGGTCGCTGGCCTCACGCGGGTCCTCTCCCACCACGCGGACGACGGCATCGCGAATCGATTGCCGCAGGCCCTCCACGTCGTTGGGGAGGTGGGGCAGGTGCGTTACTTCGGGGGCGGCCATTCGGCGGTCTCCAGAAAAGGGTTGGACCGCCGCCCGGGGTTATCCCTCGCGAGCGACGGCGCGATAGCCGATATCTGTGCGGCAGTATATATCCTCGAACTGGATCCGTTGCACGGCCTCGTAGGCCTTTTTCTGCGCGGATCGCACATCGTTTCCGAGGCCTACCACGCAAAGCACGCGCCCACCCGAGGTTACAACCGCGCCGTCCTCGCGTGTTGCGGTCCCGGCATGAAAAACGTAAGCCTCGGGGTCTCGCTCCACCGCCTCGAGGCCCGTGATCACGTCGCCCTTGCGGTAGGCGCCCGGATAGCCCCCGGCAGCCAGCACCACGCCCAGGGCCACGCGGGCATCCCAGTGCGCCTCGGTCTGGTCCAGGCGTCCGTCCAGCGCGGCCTCGACCAGGTCGGTCAGGTCCGATTCCAGGCGGCTCAGGATTGGCTGGGTCTCCGGATCGCCGAAGCGACAGTTGAACTCCAGCACCTTCGGGTTGCCCTCGGCGTCGATCATCACGCCGGCATACAGGAAGCCGGTGTAGCGTTCGCCGTCGGCGGCCATGCCGCGCACGGTCGGTTCGATGACCTCGCGCAGGATGCGCGCATGCAGCGCATCCGTGACCACCGGGGCCGGCGAGTAGGCGCCCATGCCGCCGGTGTTCGGGCCCTGGTCGCCGTCATCGCGGGCCTTGTGGTCCTGCGAGGAGGCCAGCGGCAAGACATGCTCGCCGTCCACCATGCAGATGAAGCTCGCCTCCTCGCCGCGCAGGAACTCCTCGATCACCACGCGGTGCCCGGCCTCGCCAAAGGCGTTGCCGGCCAGCATGTCGCGCACCGCGGCGCTGGCCTCGTCCTCGGTCTGCGCGAGGATTACGCCCTTGCCGGCGGCCAGGCCGTCGGCCTTGACCACGATCGGGGCCCCGTGGGCCTGGATGAAATCCAGCGCGGCCGCCTCGTCCTCGAAGCTGCCGTAGGCCGCGGTGGGGATGCTGTGGCGCTGCATGAAGTCCTTGGCGAAGCTCTTGGAGCCCTCGAGCTGCGCGGCCTTCGCCGTCGGGCCGAAGCAGCGCCGTCCGGCGGAGCGGAAGGCGTCTACCACCCCGGCAACCAGGGGCGCCTCCGGGCCGACCACGGTGAAGGCGATGTCTTCGCGCTCGGCCAGGGCCAGCAGGCCGTCGATGTCGGTGACGTCCACCGCGTGGTTCTCGCACTTGTCCGTGCGCGCGGTGCCGGCATTGCCGGGGGCGACCAGCACGCGCTGCACGCGCGGGGACTGGGCGAGTTTCCAGGCCAGGGCATGCTCGCGGCCGCCGTTGCCGATAACGAGTACGTTCATCACGGACCTCAGTGGCGGAAGTGGCGCATGCCGGTGAACAGCATCGCGATGTCGTGTTCGTTGGCGGCGGCGATCACCTCGTCGTCGCGCATCGAGCCGCCCGGCTGGATTACGGCGGTGATGCCGGCCTCGGCGGCCGCGTCGATGCCGTCGCGGAACGGGAAGAAGGCGTCCGAGGCCATCACCGAGCCGGCCACCTGCAGGCCCTCGTCGGCGGCCTTGATGCCCGCGATCCGTGCGGAGTAGACCCGGCTCATCTGGCCGGCGCCAACCCCGATGGTCTGTTCGTCACGCGCATAGACGATGGCATTCGATTTCACGTACTTCGCGACCTGCCAGGCAAAGCACAGGTCCCGGGCCTCCTGCTCGGAAGGGGCCCGCGCGGTCACGGTCTTCAGTTCCACGTCCGCGAGCGAGCCGCGGTCGGCATCCTGTACCAGCAGGCCGCCGCCGATGCGCTTGTAGTCGAGGCCCGGGGCGGCCGCCGCAGTCGGTATCTCCAGCACCCGTACGTTCTTCTTCGTGGACAGCGCGCGCAGGGCCCCGGGGGTGATCTCCGGGGCGATCACGACCTCCACGAACTGGCGGCTGACGATCGCGTGTGCGGTGTCGCCATCCAGCGGGCGGTTGAAGGCGATGATGCCGCCGAAGGCCGAGGTGGGGTCGGTCTGGAAGGCGCGCTCGTAGGCCATCAGCTGGGTCGGGGCGACGGCCACGCCGCAGGGGTTCGCATGCTTGACGATCACGCAGGCCCCGGCCTCGAACTGGCGCACGCATTCCCAGGCGGCGTCGGCGTCGGCCAGGTTGTTGTAGGAAAGGGACTTGCCCTGGTGCTGGCGGTAGCTGGCCAGCGAGCCGGGTGCGGGCGCGGGATCGCGATAGAACGCCGCGCGCTGGTGCGGGTTCTCGCCGTAGCGCAGGGCCTCCACGCGCTCGAAGGTGGCATTGAGCTGACCCGGGAAGGGTTCGGCCTCGCCATTTTCGTCCACCGCCGAGAGGTGGTTGCTGATCGCCGCGTCATAGCGGGCGACATGGTCGAAGGCCGCCACCGCGAGGCGAAAGCGCAGGCGCGCCGGGATCTCGCCATGCTCGCCCAGGGCCTCGACGATCGCGCCGTACTGATCCGGGCTGGTGGCGACGGCCACGTCGCGATAGTTCTTGGCGGCCGCGCGCAGCATCGCCGGTCCGCCGATGTCGATGTTCTCGATCGCCTCGGCCAGCGTGCAGCCGGGACGGGCCACGGTGGCCTCGAACGGATACAGGTTGACGACCAGCAGGTCGATCGGCGGGATGTCCTGTTCGGCCATGACCTGGGCATCGATATCGCGCCGCCCCAGCAGGCCGCCGTGGATACGCGGGTGCAGGGTCTTGACCCGACCATCCATGATCTCGGGGAATCCGGTGTGTTGCGAGACCTCGGTCACCGGCAGGCCTTCCTCGGCCAGCAGGCGCGCGGTGCCGCCGGTGGACAGGAGTTCGACGCCCCGTTCGTGCAGGGCGCGCGCGAGTTCGACCACGCCGGTCTTCTCGGATACGGACAGCAGGGCTCGGCGGACGGGGCGGCTGGCGGTCATTCGGGGCCTCTGGAATCGGATCAAAAGCCCTCATTATAGCGAAGCTCGTCGGGAGGGGTGGTCCGTGTTCGAGGCCCCCGCGGCGGCCGCTCGCTTGTACTTTTGCGCAAAACAACTTGTAATTTTTGCGCAAAACCTTCAGGGTATAGAAACGATTTCGGAACCAATCGCCTGCGACCCAATGCGTTGCGAGGCGCCGTTACCGTTTCCCCGAGCCAGGCGGGTGGGCCCGCCAGACCACGGTTCGGTATCCGGGCCTGATTGCCCTCCCGGATGCAAGGGAAAGCCGGCTTCGGTCGGCCGCAGGCGCTGCCAGATATCAACGCGCCTGTGGGAGAGGACGCCTGATCGCCGGGCGCAGTCAGCCCGGTCCGGATCATCGTCGATGTGCCGACCGAACGGGGTGCGCGACGGCGTCCGGTGTGACCCTGGTTCCGGCGGTCCGGCCGAAGGTCGGCCGGACCGCGTGAACAACGCAGTACAGACAAGAGGAATCAGCATGTCCGCGAACATCAAGAATGATCAGGATTTCGGCGAGAAGCCGACCGAGCGTCGCGATACCGAGAACTATCGCAAGGAGTACACCACCGGTTTTGTCGACAAGTGGGACGACCTGATCGACTGGGACAACCGCGCGAAGAGCGAAGGCACCTTCTTTATCGAAGAGCTGAAGAAGCGTGGCGCCAAGCGCGTGCTGGACGTGGCAGCCGGTACCGGCTTCCATTCGGTCCAGCTGATCGAGGCGGGCTTCGACGTGGTGACTGCCGACGGCAGCCCGGAGATGCTGGCCAAGGCCTTCGAGAACGGTCGCAAGCGGGGCCACATCCTGCGCACCGTGCAGGCCGACTGGCGCATGCTGAACCGTGACATCTACGGCCGCTATGACGCGGTGGTCTGCCTGGGTAACTCGTTTACCCACCTGTTCAACGAACACGACCGCCGCAAGGCCCTGGCCGAGTTCTACTCCGCCCTGAACCATGACGGTGTGCTGATCCTCGACCAGCGCAACTACGACACCATCATGGACCACGGCTACTCGTCCAAGCACACGTACTACTACTGCGGCGACGACGTGCAGGTACAGCCGGCGCATGTGGACGAGGGCCTGGCCCGCTTCCAGTATCGCTTCCCGGATGGCTCCGAGTACTTCCTGAACATGTTCCCGCTGCGCAAGGCCTATGTGCGTCGTCTGATGCGCGAGGTCGGTTTCCAGAAGATCGAGACCTACGGCGACTTCCAGGAGACCTACCGCGAGTCGGATCCGGACTTCTTCATCCACGTGGCCGACAAGAAGTACATCGAGGACGAGAACCGATGAGCACGCAGTATTCCGACGTCGTCGAGACGGCGCGCGACTACTACAACAGCGAAGACGCCGATACCTTCTACAAGCTGGTGTGGGGTGGTGAAGACCTGCACATCGGCATGTACGAGTACCAGGGCGAGCCGATCGGTGATGCCAGCCGGCGTACCGTCGCGCACATGTCCGACCTGCTGGGCGAGCCACAGCCGGAATGGCGCGTGCTCGACATGGGTGCCGGGTATGGCGGTGTGGCCCGCTACCTGGTCGAAAACTACGGCTGTGACGTGACCGCGCTCAATCTTTCCGAGAAGGAAAACGAGCGTGATCGCGAGATCAACAAGGCGCGTCATCTCGACCACAAGATCACCGTAGTCGACGGCTCCTTCGAGAAGGTCGACGAGCCCGACGAATCCTATGATGTCGTCTGGTCGGAGGACTCGTTCCTGCACAGCCAGAACGACAAGAAGAAGGAAGTGATCAAGGAGGCCGCGCGCCTGCTGAAGCCGGGCGGCTGGCTGATCTTTACCGATCCGATGCAGACGGACAACTGCCCGGATGGCGTGCTCGATCCGATCCTGGCCCGCATCCACCTCGACTCGCTGGCCAGCCCCTCGCTCTATCGCGAGGCGGCCAAGGAAGCGGGCCTCTACGAGGTCGGGTTCGAGGAACACTCCAGCCAGATCGCGACCCATTACGGCCGCGTGAAGCAGGAACTGGAGTCGCGTGAAGACGAGCTGCGCGAACACATCTCCCAGGACTACATCGACCGCATGAAGCAGGGGCTTCAGCACTGGGTGGATGGCGGCAACTCGGGCTATCTGACCTGGGGCATCTTCCGCTTCCGCAAGCCGGCCGAGTAAGGCGGCCCTGGAAGCGGTTGGCGAGCGCTACGGGCGGTCCGCCAGCCGCTTCCAGACCCCGCTCACCCGGCCCTCGATGGGGCGGAAGCGGGTCTTGTAGGCCATCTTCGGGGCCTGGTCGATCCAGTACCCGAGATAGACATGCGGCAGGCGCAGCCGCCGGGCATGCGCGATCTGCGTAAGCACGGCGAGGGTGCCCAGGCCGCGATCCGGAGCCTCCGGATCAAAAAAACTGTACATGGCCGACAGCCCCTGCGGGGTGCGGTCGGTGAGCGCAACGGCCACCAGCGCGTGGTCCTGGCGGAATTCGAGGATATCCACCGGACCGTTGCGGTGGCTGAGCATGCCCGCGTAATCGTCGCGCCCCATGCGCTCCATGCCGCCGCCGGTATGGCGATGGGCGAGATAACGCGAGAAAAGCGGCATGTGCTCGTCCAGGTCCGCACAGGGTGCATGCCCTGGCTGATCCGGAGGGCGCGTGATCGTGACCGCGAGATCATGGTTGCGTTTCAGGCAGCGGCGCTGGCTGCGGCTGGGCGCGAAGTCCCCGACTGGGATGCGCACCGGAACACAGGCCGTGCACGTCGGGCAGTGGTGGCGGTAGACGAACTGGCCACTGCGGCGAAAACCCTCGGCGAGCAGCTGCCCGTAGCGCGCGCCGCCCAGGTTGACCGCGGGGTCGACCAGCAGGCTCTGCATCTCGCGGTCGTCCAGATAGGGGCAGGCCTGCGGGGCCGTAACAAACCAACGGATCGGGTGCTCCTGCATGACGCTATCGTGACACGACTCGCGACGGGCGCAAAACAGGAAGCCGGACCCGTACCGCAATATCCGGAACACCGCCGCGGAGGGCGGGTTCTCGCCGGGCCGCAACGCGCCGCCCGGCCACGACAATGAATCCATTCAACACAATGGTGTACCGCACATGACGGCAACGCGAAAAGACATCGAGAAGGCGCTTGAAGAGCGCATCCTGATCCTGGACGGCGGGATGGGCACGACCATCCAGTTGTACAAGCTGGAGGAGGCCGACTATCGCGGCGAGCGCTTCAAGGACTGGAAGAGCGACCTCAAGGGCAACAACGACCTGCTGTCGCTGACCCGTCCGGACATCATCGAGCAGATCCACAACGACTACCTCGAGGCCGGCGCCGACATCATCGAGGCCAACACCTTCAACGGTACCCGCATCGCGATGGCGGACTACCACATGGAGGACCTGGTCCCCGAGCTGAACCGCGAATCCGCGAAGCTCGCGCGCAAGGCCGCCGACGCCTGGACCGAGAAGACCCCGGACAAGCCGCGCTTTGTCGCCGGCATCCTCGGCCCGACCAACCGTACCGCCTCCATTTCTCCGGATGTGAACGACCCGGGTGCGCGCAACGTCGACTTCGACACCCTGGTCGAGGCCTACAAGGAGGCCGCCGAGGCGCTGGTCGAGGGCGGTGTGGACCTGCTCCTGATCGAGACGGTGTTCGACACCCTGAACGCCAAGGCGGCGATCTTCGCGGTGAAGACCCTGGAAGACGAGCTCGGGAAGGACCTCCCGATCATGATCTCCGGGACCATCACCGACGCCTCCGGCCGTACCCTGTCCGGCCAGACCACCGAGGCCTTCTGGAACTCGGTGCGTCATGCGAACCCGGTTTCCATCGGCCTGAACTGCGCGCTGGGCGCGAAAGAGATGCGCCAGTACGTCGAAGAACTGTCGCGCATCGCCGACACCCACGTGTCTGCGCACCCGAACGCCGGTCTGCCGAACGAGTTCGGCGACTATGACGAGTCCCCGGAGCAGATGGCCGAGGACGTCGGCCCCTGGGCCGAGCAGGGCATGCTGAACATCATCGGGGGCTGCTGCGGCACGCTGCCGGAGCACATCCGCGCGATGCGCGAGGCGGTGGAGAAGCACCCGCCGCGCAAGGTGCCGGAGATCGCGCCGGCCTGCCGCCTGTCGGGCCTGGAGCCGTGCAACATCACCGACGACTCGCTGTTCGTGAACGTCGGCGAGCGCACCAACGTGACCGGCTCGCGCAAGTTCCTGCGTCTGATCCAGAACGAGGAATACGACGTCGCGCTGGAAGTCGCCCTGAACCAGGTCGAGGGCGGCGCCCAGATCATCGACATCAACATGGACGAGGGCATGCTGGAGTCGCAGGACGCGATGGTGCGCTTCCTGAACCTGCTGGCCGGCGAGCCGGACATCGCCCGGGTCCCGGTGATGATCGACTCCTCCAAGTTCGAGATCATCGAGGCCGGCCTGAAGTGCGTGCAGGGCAAGCCGGTGGTCAACTCGATCTCCATGAAGGAGGGCGAGGAGAACTTCATCGAACAGGCGAAGCTGTGCCGCCGCTACGGCGCTGCGATCGTGGTCATGGCCTTCGACGAGGACGGCCAGGCCGATAACGAGGACCGCCGCGTCGAGATCTGCACCCGCGCCTACAAGCTGCTGACCGAGAAGGTCGGCTTCCCGGCCGAGGACATCATCTTCGACCCGAATATCTTCGCGGTCGCGACCGGTATCGAGGAACACAATAACTACGGCGTGGACTTCATCGAGGCCACCCGTCGCATCAAGCAGGACCTGCCGTACGCGCTGGTCTCCGGCGGCGTGTCCAACGTCTCGTTCTCCTTCCGCGGCAACGAGCCGGTGCGCGAGGCGATCCACGCGGTGTTCCTGTACCACGCCATCAAGGCGGGCATGGACATGGGGATCGTGAACGCCGGCCAGCTGGCGGTCTACGACGACATCGACGAGAAGCTGAAGGAAGCGGTCGAGGACGTGGTCCTGAACCGTCGCGACGATGCGACCGAACGGCTGCTGGACCTGGCCGATGAGTACAAGGGCCAGGGCGGCGGCAAGAAGGAAGAGAACCTCGAGTGGCGCGAGTGGGAAGTCACCAAGCGCCTCGAGCACTCACTGGTCAAGGGTATCGACACCTACGTGGTGGACGACACCGAAGAGGCCCGTCAGGCCTATGACCGCCCGATCCAGGTGATCGAGGGTCCGCTGATGGACGGCATGAACGTGGTCGGCGACCTGTTCGGCGAGGGCAAGATGTTCCTGCCGCAGGTGGTCAAGTCCGCGCGCGTGATGAAGAAGGCCGTGGCCCACCTGATCCCGTACATCGAGGCCGAGAAGACCGGTACCGAGAACAACGGCAAGATCCTGATGGCCACGGTGAAGGGCGACGTCCACGACATCGGCAAGAACATCGTCGGCGTGGTGCTGCAGTGCAACAACTTCGAGGTCATCGACATCGGGGTGATGCAGCCGGGGGCCGAGATCCTGAAGGCGGCCAAGGAGCACGATGTCGACGTGATCGGCCTGTCCGGCCTGATCACCCCCTCCCTGGAGGAGATGGCGAACTTCGCCGCCGACCTCGAGCGCGAGGGCATGACCACGCCGCTGATGATCGGTGGTGCCACCACCTCACGCGCCCACACCGCGGTCAAGATCGAGCCGAACTACTCCGGCCCGGTGGTCTGGGTGAAGGACGCCTCGCGTGCGGTGGGTGTGGCCCAGAGCCTGATCAGCCCCGAGCTGCGTGAGAACTACGCCGCCGAGATCCGCGAGGAATACGAGAAGCTGCGGGTCCAGACGGCCGGCCGCAAGAAGAAGGTTCAGTGGCTCTCGCTGGAAAAGGCGCGTTCCAACAAGCCGCAGATCGACTGGTCGAGCTACACCCCGACGAAGCCGAAGGCGCTGGAGACCGAGGACCTGCCGGGCGCGCCGAAGGTGCTGCACCCGCATGGCGACGGTTCCGTGCTGCTGCGCTTCGATGACTTCGACCTGAACGAGGTCAGGAACTTCATCGACTGGACGCCGTTCTTCCACTCCTGGCAGCTGCACGCCGCCTACCCGCGCATCCTCGATGACGAGAAGGTGGGCGAAGAGGCGCGCAAGCTGTTCAAGGATGGCCAGGAGATGCTCGATCGCATGATCGAGGAGAAGTGGGTCACCCTGCGTGGTGTGGTCGGCTTCTTCCCGGCGAACACCGTCAATGACGACGACATCGAGGTCTATACCGACGAGAGTCGCTCCAAGGTGCTGAAGAAGCTGCACCACCTGCGTCAGCAGACCGAGAAGCGCCGTGGTCAGCCGAGCCACTCGCTGGCCGACTTCCTGATGCCGAAGGAGGCCGGTGGCCCGGACTACCTGGGTGCGTTCGCGGTCAGCGCCGGTGGCGACGTCGATGCCAAGGCCGAGGAGTACGAGAAGGCCAACGACGACTACCACGCGATCCTCGTGAAGAGCCTGGCGGACCGTCTGGCGGAGGCCTTTGCCGAATGCATGCACCAGTACGTGCGCAAGCACTACTGGGGCTATGTCCCGGACGAGGCGCTCGAAAACGAAGACCTGATCGACGAGCAGTACCAGGGCATCCGCCCGGCCCCGGGCTACCCGGCCTGCCCCGAGCACACCGAGAAGGGCACGCTCTGGGAGCTGCTGCAGGCCGACGAGCACGCGGACATGACGCTCACCGAGAGCTACGCGATGCTGCCGGTCTCGGCCGTGTCCGGCTGGTACTTCGCCCATCCGGAGTCGCGCTATTTCGGTTTGGGCAAGATCAACCGCGACCAGGTCGAGGACTACGCCAAGCGCAAGGGCATGTCGTTCGAGGAGGCCGAGCGCTGGCTCGCGCCGAATATCGGGTACGACGACAGCGACGAGGCCAAGGCGGAAGCCAGGGCCGAGCGCGAGGCCCGGTCCGCCTGATCGGCTACAAGACATGCCGCTAATCGAAGCCCCGCCTCGCGCGGGGCTTCTTTTTGTGCGTGTTTCCGTCCTGGCTCAGGGCACCGGGGCCAGCAGCGCGATCCCGGTCAGGACCGTGACCACCTCGAACGTCCGCTTGACCAGCCGGTTGCCGTAGCGATGGGCCAGGGCCGCCCCCAGATAGCCGCCAATAAAGCTGCCGATCAGCAGTGCCGGCAGCCAGTCCCACTGGACCGTGCCGAAGGTGCCGAGCAGCAGGGCCCCGGCGCCATTCCAGACGAGCCCCACCAGTACCATGGTGTAGGCGACCGCCTGGGTGTAGCTCATCCCGTACCAGCGCACCAGCCAGAGGGTCACCATCAGCCCGGTGCCGGAGGCCAGCGAGCCATTCAGGATGCCGATGATGAACAGGCCCAGCGCGCCGATCAGGGCGTGCTGCAGGGTCTTGTCGGTCTCGCGCACGACCTGGCCCAGTTGTGGCCGGCGCCAGGAGTACCAGCCCAGGGCAATGGTCAGCAGCCCCAGCGCAATCTCGCCGGCCCGCGGGGGGATCTCCAGCACCAGCCAGGCACCGATCAGCACCCCGGGAAGACCGGCCGCAAGAATGACCGCTAGGCGCGCCGGTTCGAATGTGCTTTGCTTGATGTGCCGCACACTGGCCCCGGCGCCCAGCGCAACGGTGGCGATCTTGTGGGTGGCCAGGGCAACGGGATAGGGGAGTCCCAGAAAAATGAGGACCGGCAGCTGCAACAGGCCGGCCCCGCCGCCTGCGAGGGCGGAGAATCCGTTCGCCAGGATGGCGATCACGAGCAGGCCGAGGTGTTCGAGTATGGTCATGTCAGGGGGCAGAAAGCGCGGTTCCGTGTGGGGGCACGGTGTTTTTTGGGGACTGCTGGTCTTGGTGCTGGCGTTGCCGGCTCATGCGGATATTTTTCGCTGGGTCGATGATGACGGCACCGTGCACTACTCGAACACCCCGCAGCCCGAGGCCAGCCAGCGCGAGCGGCGCGTATTTGATTCGCGTGGCCTGATGCGGGAGATCATACCCGCTCCCCCCACCCTCGAGGAGCGCGAACAGGCCCGGGCCGAACAGGAACAGGCGCAGCAGGACCTGGAAGTTGCGCGCCAGGCGCGGGCCGATCGGGCGGCGCGCGAGCGTCAGTTGCGTCAGGCCTACGAGAATCTGGACGAGATCGAGGAACTACGTGCACGCCGCGAAGCGGCCATTGGTGCGGATATCGCGCGTTCCGAGACTCAGGAGAAAACGCTATTGCGTGAGCGCGAGCGTATCCGCCAACAGCGTGCCGACAGCGAGTCCGCCACGGATCGGGAGCGATTCGAGGTGCAGCTCGAGGATCTGGAAGAGCGTATCGCCCGCGAGCGCGCCTACCGGCAGGGGCAGGAAGATCGACTCGCCGCCATCCAGCAGCGGCTGGATCTGGACCGGGAGGACTATCAGCGGCTGGTCCTCGACGGCGAAGGCTAGCAACGCCGTTAAAGGTCGGTCTACTAGCGGCTGATCAGGGTGCCCACGCCCTCGTCGGTCAGCAGCTCCAGCAGCACCGCGTGCTCCACGCGGCCATCGACGATATGCGTGGCGTTGACGCCGCTGCGTACGGCATCCAGCGCGCAGCGGATCTTCGGGATCATCCCGCCGTGAATCGTCCCGTCGCGGATCATCTCGTCCACCTCGGGGGCTGACAGCCTGGGCAGCAGTTGGCCGTTACCATCCAGGACGCCCGGTGTGTTGGTCAGCAGGAACAGCTTTTCCGCGTCCAGCACCACTGCGAGCTTCTCGGCCGCGGTGTCGGCGTTGATGTTGTAGGCCTTGCCCTCACGATCGAAGCCGATCGGCGCGATCACCGGGATGAAGTCGCTGTCATCCAGTGTATGCACGATCGCCGGGTCCACGCCCTCGACCTCGCCCACGTGCCCCAGGTCCACAGTGGGCTGGCCCTCGGACGCGCCGTAGTCGCGCAGCGGGTTTGCGCGGATCATCTGGCCGTCCTTGCCGGTCAGGCCCACCGCGCGCCCGCCGAAGCGGTTGATCAGCGAGACGATCTCCTGATTCACGATCCCGCCGAGCACCATCTGCACCACGTCCATGGTCTCGCGGTCGGTCACGCGCAGGCCGTTGACGAACTCCGTCTGCTTGCCCAGCCGTTCCAGCAGCTGGCCGATCTGCGGGCCGCCGCCATGCACCACCACCGGATTCACGCCCACCTGCTTGAGCAGCACGATGTCGCGCGCGAACGAGGCCTTCAGGTGGTCCTCGGTCATGGCGTTGCCGCCGTACTTGATCACGATCGTCTTGCCCGCGAAGCGCTGGATATAGGGCAGCGCCTCGATCAGGACATGAGCTACGGAATGGGCCGTCTGGGTATCCATGGCGGTTCTGGCTGTTCGGGCTTGCGGGCGCGCAGTTTACCACCGTGACCGAGGGAGCGGCTGATGCTGGCGGTACCCGCCGTTAAGTTGCATATGCTATGCACCGTTTGACGGGCAGCCGCCGTTCCCGTATAAAGCTGCACGCACAATGCAACATAAGGAGAGATACATGCTGTCGTACGACCACAAGGCCATCATCCAGAAGACGGTCCCCATTCTGGAATCCGGGGGCGAGGACCTGACCCGCCACTTCTACAACATCATGCTCCGCGACTACCCCGAGGTGCGGCCCCTGTTCAACCAGGCCCATCAGGCGAGCGGCCAGCAGGCGCGGGCACTGGCGAATGCGGTGCTGCAGTACGCGCGGCATATCGACGAGATGGAGGCCCTGGGGCCGCTGGTCGGGCAGATCGTGAACAAGCATGTGTCGCTGCAGGTGCAGCCGGAGCACTACCCGATTGTCGGCGAGTGTCTGCTGCGGGCGATGCGCGAGTTGCTGGGCGAGGAGGTCGCGACCGACGCCGTCCTGGAGGCCTGGGGTGCGGCCTACCAGCAGCTGGCGGATATCCTGATCGCCGCCGAGGAGGATGCCTATCAGCAGGCCGAGGCGCAGGCGGGCGGCTGGCGCGGACTGCGTTCGTTTGTCGTGCGCCGCAAGGTGCCGGAGAGCGAGGAGATCACCTCGTTCTATCTGGAGCCTCAGGACCGTGGCGCTGTCCCCCCGTTCCAGCCCGGCCAGTACATCGGGCTGAAGGTCGACATCGATGGCGAAGAGCTGCGCCGCAACTACTCGCTCTCCATCCCCCCGGGTGCGGGCGGGTTGCGCATCAGCGTGAAACGGGAGCCCGAAGGCCAGGTATCACGCTTTCTGCACGACCGCATCCAGGAGGGCGATGTCCTGGAGCTCACCCCGCCGGCCGGTGATTTCGTCCTGCGCGAAAGCGATCGTCCGCTGGCCTTGATCTCGGCGGGTGTGGGGATTACCCCGACCATGGCCATGCTGGATCCGGCACTGGAGGCCGGACGCCAGGTGCACTTTATCCATTGCGCCCGCCATGGTGGGGTCCATGCCTTTCGCGAGCAGGTCGAGGCGCGGGCGCAAGAGCACGAGCACCTGCGCCCGTACTTCTGCTACAGCGAGCCAGCCAACGAGGATGCCGCCGACGCGACGGGTTTTCTGACCCGCGAGCGGCTCGCCGAGTGGCTCCCGCATCGCACCGAGGTCGATGTCTACTTCCTGGGGCCCACCCCGTTCATGCGGCAGGTGCGTCAGCAGCTGCGGGAGCTGGGCGTGCCGGACGAACGCTGCTTCTTCGAGTTCTTTGGCCCGGCCCGGGCCCTGGAGGCCTGATCAGCGGGACCCTTCCGGGACCCGTGTTGCCGCCACCAGTGCCCGGAACAGGCGCTGGTGGCGGCCCTTTTGCGGGAGGTATTCGGGGTGCCACTGCACGCCGATGCACCAGCCCTGCTCGGCCTCGATCGCCTGGACGACACCCGTCGCCTCGCGTCCGACGGCGCGCATCCCCTGGCCCAGCCGGTCCACCGCCTGATTGTGCAGTGCATTCACGCGAATGGCGCCTGAGCCCAGAATGTCGGCCAGATGGCTGCGGCTGTCGAGCATGACTGGCTTGACCGGCAGCAGGCTGCGCGCCTGTGGGGTTTCGATATAGAACTCCGCCAGGTCCTGCCGCAAGGTCCCGCCGCGTACCACGTTGATCAGCTGCATCCCGCGGCAGATGCCCAGTACCGGCCGGTGCTCGTCCAGCGCGCGACGGATCAGCGCCTTCTCCAGCCGGTCGCGCTCGATGTCCAGTACGCCGCCGTGCGACTGGAACAGCCGGCGCAGCAGCCACAGTGCGGGATAGAACAGGTAGCCGATCAGCCGTTGGGACAGTCGACGCTCTGCGCCGCGAATGGCCTCCGGTTTCGGGCCCTGAGGCAGTGATTCCCCGTAGAGTTCGGGGTCGACATCCGCTCCGCCCCCGACCACGAGCCCGTCGAATGCTTGGTGGTGGCGCGGCTTGCCGGGACGTACGCGCAGGGGGCGCCCGCCGGCGCGCCAGACGGCCAGTGCCGTGAACAGCCAGGCGGGGCCTCCCCCCTCGTCAGGGCCGGTGATGGCAATCACAGGTCGCCGTGGTTGCGGGTGGTCGGCCGAGGTCGTGGTGCCGCGCTCAGAACCAGCCACGCAGCCTCCGTGCCCAGTCGTCGGCCCAGCGGCCCACCGCCTGGGTGGGGCGTTCCAGGTATTCGCGGCTCATCCGCTGCAAGCGTTCGCGGTCCGCGGCCAGCCGTTCGACCTCGACCCAGCCATTGAACGGGTGGGCCAGACTCCAGTCGGGGTCGTCGATCTCGCAGTTGGGCAGGCGATAGTGGAATGCGGGTCGAGCCTTGACCAGTTCGTGCTCCACCGGTGCGGCGTCGATGCGTTTCGGGTCCAGTTCTGCGAACAGCGGCAGCATGTCCAGTGGACGATTGCGCGTGGTGTTGTGCGCGAGGTAATGGTCGATCAGTTGCCCCTGGTCCGGCTCGAAATCAGGGTCCAGGGTCTCGCGCACGAAAGTACCGGGGAACGCGCGGATGTAGGGGGAAAGCCGTCTTGCCAGGTCAATCGCGCCCGCATTCACCAGCATCTCGTACAACAGCAGGAAGGCCCGCAGGACGTCGAGGATCCACTGAGTATCGGTGCTGTGTATCTCGATGTTGAGCTGCAACCCGAACGCGTAGAGTAGCGATCGCTCGGTGCCCAGCGCCCCGGCCTCCTGCAGTGCGTGGCGTACACGGTCCAGGCGCGGGAGTGTCGAGGCCGCCATCGGTGGCGCGACGATCTCGTGCGGCACGAGGCGCCCGGCGGCATCGGCCAGCCAGCGGTCCAGCGCGGCCTCGTCGGAGTCGTCGAGCTCGATCCCCAGGCGGCGCAGGTGGCTGCGGTAGGCCCGGTCCTTCAGTACCCGGGCATCCAGCTCGACCTGAAAGTCGCCCTGTTCCGTATCGCAGACCCGGGCAATGAACGGACTGTCACAGTGCACCTGTCCGCCGAATTCCGCGCGGATCGCCTCGGCCATGCGCTCGAGGGAGACGCCGGCCATCTCGATCTCCACGCCCACCCGTCGGGGTGCCCCTTCCGGATTGTCGGGCCAGGGCAGTTCGTGAAAGGCCTCGGGCATCAAGGGTGTCCTCGGGGAGGTGCCGCGTCATGATAACGGTTCGGTGTACCTGCTGTGGGCAAGCCAGTACGATAGGCGCCGGCCGCCACGGCCGGACCGCGAAGGTACGGGATGGATCGAATCTACCTCAAGGATCTGCGCATTGATGCCGTCGTCGGCGTCTATGACTGGGAGCAGCGCATCCGGCGCCCCCTGCGCTTCGACATCGAGCTGGCTACCGATACGCGGGTGGCCGCGCACTCCGGCGAGATCACGGACACGGTCGATTACGAGGCCGTGGCGAATGCCGTGCGCGCGATCGTCACGCGCGAACCCCACGCGCTTTTGGAGTCCCTGGCCGAAGAGATCGCGGAGGCCCTGATGACCGAGTTTCGCACTCCGTGGGTGCGCATCGAGCTGGGCAAGCCCGGCGCGGTCGCCGGTGTGGCCGAAGTCGGCATCGCGGTCGAACGCGGCACCCTCCCGGCCTCCTCCTGATCCCTTCGCCTCGATTCCTGCCTTAGCTCCTCTCGACTCCGGCCGTGCGGCCGGTCACAGATTCCTCATTTCCTGACCCATCTTGGTGCGTGTGCACTTTTAGTGCGCACCGCTCTTGTGCGTGCTGGCGTCGTTCGCCTGCAACAGGTGTTGTGAAAAGCCGATCTGGCTCCGTTTTCCCGATATGGCACGCCCCGTGCAAGGACCGGGTGTCGATTACGCGACACTCGATTGCACAACTGGGAGAACACAACATGAAGAAGTTCACTCGTTCCGCACTGGCCGCCGCCATCGTCACTGTCGGATCCACCGGCGGTGTGGCCTTTACCTCGACTGCCACCGCGGAGCTTTCCGTAAACATCGGGGCGGTCTCCAATTACTACTTCCGCGGTTTTTCCGAGACCGACGATGGCGCCGCAATCCAGGGTGGCATTGATTACGAACATGAGTCCGGTTTCTACGTCGGTACCTGGCTCTCCAATGTCGACTTTGGTGACGACACCAGCTACGAGATGGATCTTTATCTCGGATTTGCCGACGAGTTCGACAATGGTTTTGGCTATGACGTCGGCTACCTCTATTACGCCTATCCCGATGCCCGTGATGACAGCGGATCCCTGAGCGCCGACTTTGGCGAGATCTACGGCGAACTGAGTTTCGACACTGGCCCCGTCGGCTTGTACGGCGGTATCGCGCACGTCGTCACCGACAGCTCCGACTCCGCCCTGGAGCGCAAGGATACGTACTACTACGGCGGCCTCGACATCCCGTTCATGGATGTCTACAGCGCCGGCTTCCTGGTCGGTCGCCAGACCTTCGACGACACCAACGAGAACGACAACTACACCCACTACACCGCGAGCCTCACGCGCGATGCCGGTGACTGGGGCGAGTTCAGCTTCAATCTCGAATACGTCGACGAGTCCGACGAGGACGTTGGTGCCTGGGTGGGCTGGACCAAGACGTTCTAGACCCGGCTTTTACCCTCAAGTAACCGCGGGCCCGCCTTTCGGCGGCCCCGCTCAAGGAGTCCGACATGAAGATGATTACCGCCGTGATCAAGCCGTTCAAGCTTGATGATGTTCGCGAGGCGATCTCGGAGATCGGCGTGCAAGGCATGACCATGACCGAAGTAAAGGGTTTTGGTCGTCAGCGCGGCCATACCGAGCTCTATCGCGGTGCCGAATACGTGGTCGATTTTCTGCCCAAGGTGAAACTGGAAGTGGCTGTCGACGAAAACCTGGTCGATCAGGTGGTCGAGGCCATTTCCAAGTCTGCCAGCACGGGCAAGATCGGCGACGGCAAGATCTTTATCACCCCGGTGGAGCAGGTCGTGCGTATTCGCACGGGCGAGACCGGCCCGGAGGCCCTTTAAGGGTTTTCCCTCTTCCATCGAATGAGGAATTTCAATCATGGAAATTGAACAACAAGTCGTCGAACTCGCCTATGCGATGGACACATTTTACTTTCTGGTGGCCGGTGCACTGGTGATGTGGATGGCCGCGGGCTTTACCATGCTCGAGGCCGGGATGGTGCGCACCAAAAGTGTCGCCGAAATCGCTACCAAGAATATCGCCCTGTATTCGATCGCGAGCATCATGTACATGCTGATCGGCTACAACATCATGTACGGCGATGGCCTGAGCTCCGTGATCCCGAGTATCGGCTTCCTGATCACGGGCGATAACGCGGTGGGTGACGTGCTGGGTAGCAATGGCGACATCTACTACTCCGATCGTGCCGACTTCTTCTTCCAGGTCGTGTTCGTGGCCACCGCGATGTCCATCGTCTCGGGTGCCGTGGCCGAGCGGATGAAGCTGTGGGCCTTCCTCGCCTTTGCGGTCGTGCTGACCGGCTTCATCTACCCGATCCAGGGCTTCTGGAGCTGGGGCGAGGGCTTCCTCGACCAGATCGGCTACCTCGACTACGCCGGTTCCGGCATCGTCCACTTCACGGGCGCCGCCGCGGCGCTGGCCGGCGTGCTGCTCCTCGGGGCACGCAAGGGCAAGTACGGCAAGGACGGCCAGATCAACGCGATCCCGGGCTCCAGCATGCCGCTGGCCACCCTCGGTGTGCTGATCCTGTGGCTGGGCTGGTTCGGCTTCAACGGCGGTTCCGAGCTGAAGGTCTCGGACATCGAGTCCGCCAACGCCGTGGCTGCCGTGTTCGCCAACACCAACCTGGCTGCGGCCGGGGGTGTGGTCGCCGCTCTGATTACCACCCGTCTGGTGTTCGGCAAGGCCGACCTGACCATGGCGCTGAACGGTGCAGTCGCGGGTCTGGTGTCCATCACCGCCGAGCCGCTGATGCCCAGCCCGTTCCTGGCGATGATCATCGGTGCCATCGGTGGCGTGATCGTGGTGTTCTCGATCGTCGCGCTGGACAAGCTGAAGATCGACGACCCGGTCGGCGCGATCTCCGCGCACGGTACTGCCGGTATCTGGGGTGTGTTCGCGGTGCTGCTGTCCAACCCGGACGCGACCTTCGTCGCCCAGCTGCTGGGTCTGCTGTCCATCTTCGTGTTCGTCTTCGTGGCCTCCCTGATCGTCTGGGCCATCCTGAAGGCGGTAATGGGCATCCGCCTGAGCGAAGAGGACGAGGACCTGGGTGCCGACATCACCGAGTGTGGCCTCGAGGCCTATCCGGAGTTCACCGGCAAGCAATAAACCCGCGTTAACCTGAACCGGGGTCGGGCCGCTGGCTCGGCCCCGATATCGTCTCCTCCGACGCCGACAAGACAGTCTCCCGGGACTCGGATGTTGGCCTTTGGGCGCCCCTCCCAGGGCGCCTTTTTTTGTTTACAAAGCTGTGGGAGCGGGCTCGCCCGCGAAGCCCTGGCCCGCGCCGGACCGCGCGGTCGACATCCGCAGAGGTAACCCGACCCAGCCGACCGCTCTTCTCGCAGCAAGCAGCGCCTTCCGGTCCGGCCATTCATCCCGCTGCCCCGGCTTCGGTTACGATCGCCAGTTCGTCGCCTCGGAACCCTGTCGCATGGATCGCCTTCTGGACGTTCGCCAACTGAAAACCGCACATCTTGGCCCGCTGGACCTGGCGGTTCAGCCGGGCGAGTTGGTGCAGATCACGGGCGCCTCGGGTTCCGGCAAGTCCTTGCTGCTGCGGGCCCTGGCGGACCTCGACCCCAACGCCGGCGCAGTGACGCTGAACGGGGAACCGCGCGATTCCATCCCGCCGGTCGAATGGCGCCGACGCGTGGCGTACGTGCCGGCGGAGACCGCCTGGTGGGGCGAGCGCGTAGACGAGCACCTCCCGGCCGATTTCGCGCGCCCGAAGGCGCTGCACCTCCTGGAACAAGTGGCCCTCCCGGAGGAATCACTGCGCTGGGAGATCGAACGTCTCTCCAGCGGCGAGAAGCAGCGCCTGGGCCTGGTGCGCGCGCTCATGAACCAGCCGCGTGTCCTGCTGCTGGATGAGCCCACCGCCAACCTGGATCTGGAGAACACTAAGCGCATCGAGCGCGCCGTGCGGGCGTATCTCGCGGAGGAAGAAGCGGCGGCGCTGTGGGTCAGTCACGACACCCTGCAACGCCAGCGCCTTGGCGGCCGCATCCTCACGATCCGCGACGGACAACTGGAGGCGCCGGCATGGACCTGATCTCGCTCTCCCCGTTCGATCTGACGCTGGCCGCGCTGCTGGTCGTTGCCCTGGCCGGAGTGACGGTCTGGGCACGCATGGGCCTGGGGCGCAGCCTGTTGATCGCCGGGGCGCGCACCGTGATCCAGCTGCTGCTGGTCGGGCTGATCCTGCAGACGCTGTTCGATCACGCCCAGCTCGGCTGGGTGGCGCTGATGGCCGTGGTCATGCTGGCGGTGGCCGGCTACGAGGTGATGGCGCGCCAGCAGCGCCGTTTCGCCGGGCTCTGGGGCTACGGGATCGGCACCGTCACCATGTTCATCTCGGCGTTCGCGGTCACGGTGCTGGCGTTGACCACCATGGTCGGACCAACCCCCTGGTGGGAGCCGCAGTACGCGATCCCGCTGCTGGGCATGCTGCTCGGCAACACCATGACCGGCATCGCGCTGGGGCTGGACCGCCTGACGCAGACCGTCTGGCGCGAGCGCCGCACCATCGAGGGCCGGCTGGCGATGGGGGCCTCCTGGAGCGAGGCGGTCACGACCATGCGCCGCGAGGCCGCGCGCTCCGGCCTGATGCCGACCATCAACGCCATGGCCGCCGCCGGCATCGTCAGCCTGCCGGGCATGATGACCGGCCAGATCCTGGCCGGCGCCCCGCCAGTGGAGGCGGTCAAGTACCAGATCCTGATCATGTTCCTGATCACCGCGGGCACGGGCTTCGGCACCCTCGGTGCGGTCTGGTTCGCCTCCCGCCGCCTCTTCGACACCCGCGAACGCCTGCGCCTCGACCGCCTCAAGGCCGGCCGCCACGCCTAGTCACGAGCTCAATGCACCCTGCGGCGTTTGTGGTGCCCGTCATCGCGAGGCGCGCAGCGCTGTGGCGATCTCCGTGGGCGGCCCTGACGCCGGCCGGGGCAGACGTCGGGGGTTTCGTTGGGAGATTGCCACGGCCCATGCGGGGCCTCGCAATGACGGGTTATTGAAGGGCCCCGCCAGGGGCCTGGCGCGCGATCAGGCGAACAGCTTGCGGCGGAAGAACTCCGGAGTAGCGCCTGCCGCGCGGTGGATCGCGGCGTTGTAGTAGTGCGTGAGAAACGGCAGCTCCTCGGCTGCCTCTTCGCGCAGGAACGACACCGGGCAGTCCTTCGCGGCGATGGTGCAGGTCCACCAGCCGGAGGGATAGGTCGGTTGCGGGAAGTGCAATGCCAGGGCGTCGATGAAGTTCGCCGCGCGCAGGCTGTCGTGCATTGGGCGGATGATGCTGTCGGTGTGCAGCAGCGGTGATTCGCTTTGCTGCACCAGCAGGCCGTCTGCGCCCAGGGCCTTCACGCAGTCCTTGTAGAACGCGGTGGAGAACAGCCCTTCGGCCGGGCCGACCGGGTCGGTGGAGTCGACGATGATCACGTCGATGGAGCCGGGGGCGGCGTCCTTCAAGTACTGCACACCGTCGTCGAACAGCAGCTCGGCGCGCGGGTCGTCGTTGGCGTCGCAAAGCTCCGGGAAGTACTGCTCGGACAGGCGGGTGACGCGCTCGTCAATATCCACCTGCACGGCGTGTTCGACCTCGTCGTGCTTGAGCACCTCGCGCAGGGTGCCGCAGTCGCCGCCGCCGATGATCACTACGTTCCTCGGCGCGCTGTGCGAATACAGCACCGGGTGCGACATCATCTCGTGGTAGATGAAGTTGTCGCGGCCGGTGAGCATCACGCAGTCGTCGATCACCATCAGGTTGCCGAAGGCCTCGGTCTCGTAGATCTCGATCTTCTGGTACGGGGTCTGCTCTTCATGCAGCTTCTGCTTGATGCGCAGGGACAGCGCCATGTCTTCGTGCGGTTCGCTGAACCAGTTGTTGTCGAGTGCCATTGGCGGCTCCCCTTGCCGGTGCGGTGGACGGTATGATGCGCCGCTATGATAGTGCCCTGTATCCTGCGGGCAACTCTGCTCTTCTCGTCATTGCGAGGAGCCGCAGGCGGCGACGTACAAAAGCAGCGAAGCTGCGTTGAACGGCCGCCGGCCGGCCCGAAGGGCGAGCGTAGCGAGTAATCTCCTGAATGAGGGCAGTGCGGTTGGTTGCCCTGATCGCCCCTGGTGTTCGGGGGGATGATGAAGGCGATTGCCACGTCGCTTCGCTCCTCGCAATGACGGGACTTTCCTAGCTTTTGAAATCCGGGAACATCATGACCGTTACGCCCTGGAATCTGGACGAGGCCCGTGCCACCTACGGCATCGACCACTGGAACGGTGGGTTCTTCGAGCTGAGTGCGGCGGGACATGTGGTCATGCGCCGTCCGGACTGGCCGGAGCACCCGGGGGTGGATCTGTACGACCTGGCCAGCCGCCTGCGCGAGGAGCATATCGGGCCGCCGGCGCTGGTGCGTTTTCAGGATGTGCTGGACGGGCGGGTCCGGCGCCTGGCCCGGGCCTTCGCCAATGCCGCCGAGGAGCTGGATTACGCCGGCGCATTTACCGCCATCTATCCGATCAAGGTGAACCAGCAACGCTCGGTGGTGGATTGCATCCTGGCCGCGGGCGATACCCCGGACGCCGAGGGCTTCACCCCGCAAGTGGGGCTGGAGGCGGGCAGCAAGCCGGAACTGATCGCGGTGCTGGCCCAGTCGCGCCCCGGGTCGGTGATCATCTGCAATGGTTACAAGGACCGCGAGTATGTGCGCCTGGCGCTGATCGGACGCCAGCTGGGGCATCGCGTGTTTATCGTGATCGAGAAGCCCTCGGAACTGGAAGAAGTCATCCGCCAGTCGCACGAGATGGATATCGCGCCGTTGTTGGGGTTGCGTGTACGCCTGGCCTCGATCGGCAAGGGCAAGTGGCAGAACACCGGAGGCGAGAAGGCCAAGTTCGGCCTGTCCGCGGCGGATGTCCTGGGCATCCTGGAACGCCTGCGGGGTCTCGACTGGCTGGATCGGCTGCAGCTGTTGCACTTTCACATGGGGTCGCAGATCGCGAACATCCGCGACATCCAGAACGGGATGGGCGAGGCCGCCAGTTATTTCGCCGCGCTGACCGAGGCGGGCGCCGCGCTACAGGTGGTGGATGTCGGTGGCGGGCTGGGGATCGACTACGAGGGCTCGCGCTCGCGCAACGAGTGCTCGATCAACTACTCGGTGGAGGAGTACGCGCTGAACATCCTGCGCCCGCTCAAGCGCGTCTGCGACGAGCATGGCCTGGCCATGCCCGAGGTATTCAGCGAGTCCGGCCGCGCGCTGACCGCGCACCACGCGGTGCTGATCACCAACGTGATCGACTGCGAGCCGGCCCCGGGGGATGGCGACGTGCCGCCCGCGGAGGATGGCGAACTGCCCGAAATCGCCGCCATGCGTGCCCTGCTGGAGGACGGCGAGCGCCCGGCCTCCGAGATCTACCACGATGCCGCCTACGGCCTGTCCGAGGTACAGGCGCGTTTTGCCCGGGGGATGTTGTCGCTGGCCGACCGCGCCCGCGCCGAGGCAATCTACTTCGCGCTGTGCCAGCGCCTGCTGGCGCAGCCGGAGGCTTTGCCGGCGGAGATCCACGCAGAACTGACGGACAAGCTGGCGGACAAGGTCTTCTGCAACTTCTCCGTATTCCAGTCGATCCCGGACACCTGGGCGATCAACCAGATCTTCCCGATCGTGCCGCTGCACCGGCTGGACGAGCGGCCGACTCGGCGCGCGGTGCTGCAGGACCTGACCTGCGATTCCGATGGTCACATCGAGCACTACGTGGAGCGCGAGGGCACGCACACCACGCTCGCCCTGCACCCGTGGAACGACCGCGAGCCGTACTATCTTGGCATCTTCCTGGTCGGCGCCTACCAGGAGATCCTGGGCGACCTGCACAACCTGTTCGGGGACACCGACACCGTAAACGTGGAGCTGCTGCCGGAGGGCGGCTACCGGCTGGTCGACCCGGAGCGCGGCGACACCGTGGACGAACTGCTGTCCTACGTGCACTTTGCCCCGGACGACCTGCGCCGCGCCTTCCGCGCCAAGATCGACGCCCTGGGCCTGCGCGGCGGCGAGGCCGGGCGGCTGCTGGCCGAACTGGAACAGGGCCTGACCGGATACACCTATCTCGAGGACTGAACCGATGCAGTGCTATGTCTACCGCGCGACCCGGCGCGCCGATACCTATGTCTACCTGCCCGAGAAGGACGACTTCTCCGAGCTCCCCGATGGCCTGACCCGTGCTCTGGGTCGCCTCGAGTTTGCGCTGGAGTTCGAACTGACGCCGGACCGCACCCTGGCCCAGGAAGACCCGCAGCAGGTCCTCGCCAACCTCAAGGAGCAGGGCTTCCACCTCCAGTTCCCGCCCCCGGAGGAAGAAGAACAGGTCCCCGGCGCCTGAAGAAACGCGGATTCATCGGCGTTTCCCAACGGCACACGGATGTGCCGCCGGCCTCGGCCGGAGGGCCAGCCTCCTACAGTTTGGGGTTGCCCGTGCGCCGGGGTAACCAAGGCCTTGGGGGCAGCTCTTCCCGTTTCCGGGGTCTCGACCTGCCGTGCAGGAGGCCAGCCCCTGGCCGATCACGACGCAGGACCGGGCACCATTCGCCGGGCGCTGTCCCAACGCCGGGGCGGGTCCGGGCGCCGGAGCGATGCACGCCGTCGCATCGGCCGGAGGGCCGGCCTCCTACAGTTCGGGGTTGCCCGTACGCCGGGGTGACCAAGGCCTTGGGGGCAGCTCGTCCCGTTTCCGGGGCCTCGACCTGCCGTGTAGGAGGCCAGCCCCCTGGCCGATCACGACGCAGGACCGGGCACCATTCGCCGGGTGCTGTCCCAACGCCGGGGCGGGTCCGGGCGCCGGAGCGATGCACGCCGTCGCATCGGCCGGAGGGCCGGCCTCCTACAGTTCGGGGTTGCCCGTACGCCGGGGTAACCAAAGCCTTGGGGGCAGCCCGTCCCGTTCCCGGGGTCTCGACCTGCCGTGCAGGAGGCCAGCCCCTGGCCGATCACGGCGCTGGACCGGGCACCATTCGCCTGGCGCTGCCCCAACCCGGGGTATCCCACCCGACCGGCGTGGCGGCAGCGCCTTCTCGCGGTGACGGGAAAATGACTCGGCCATCGCGCGGCCCGAAGGGGCTTTGCCTGCACCCGCGACGCGGAAGAAGCAACGCGCGCGGTCAGAGTCCTGTATAGTAGCCGCCCTTTTTCCTCAGTATCAGAGTTCTCGCGTTCATGACCGAAAAGCTTCGCAACATCGCCATCATCGCTCACGTCGACCATGGCAAGACCACGCTGGTGGACCAGCTCCTGCGCCAGTCCGGCACCCTCGACGAACGTGGTGATCACGGCGAGCGGGTCATGGACTCCAACGCGATTGAACAGGAACGCGGGATCACCATCCTCGCCAAGAACACCGCCATCAAATGGCAGGACTACCGCATCAACATCGTCGACACCCCCGGACACGCCGACTTCGGTGGTGAGGTCGAGCGGGTGCTGTCCATGGTCGACTCGGTGCTGCTGCTGGTGGACGCGGTCGACGGCCCGATGCCGCAGACCCGCTTCGTGACGCAGAAGGCCTTCGCGATGGGCTTCAAGCCGATCGTGGTGGTCAACAAGGTCGACCGCCCCGGCGCCCGCCCGGACTGGGCCGTGGACCAGGTGTTCGACCTATTCGACCGCCTCGGCGCGACCGACGAGCAACTGGATTTCCCCATCGTGTTCGCCTCCGCGCTGAACGGCTTCGCCGGCATGGATTCCAGTGTCACCGAAGGCGACATGACCTGCCTGTTCGAGACCATCGTCGAGCATGTCTCGGCGCCGAACGTGGACGCCGACGGCCCGTTCCAGATGCAGGTCTCCTCGCTGGACTACAACTCCTACCAGGGTCTGATCGGCATCGGCCGCGTGAAGCGCGGACGCATCAAGCCGAACACCCCGGTCAAGGTGGTGGACCGTGAGGGCAAGGTACGTAACGGCCGCATGCTGCAGATCATGGGCTTCCATGGCCTGGAGCGTGTCGAGGTCGCGGAGGCCCGCGCCGGTGACATCATCACCTTCACCGGCATGGACGAGCTGTACATCTCCGACACCCTGTGCGACCCGAATAACGTCGAGGCGATGGAACCGCTGACGGTGGACGAGCCGACGGTGACCATGACCTTCCAGGTCAACACCTCGCCGTTCGCCGGGCGCGAGGGCAAGTACGTGACCTCGCGCGTGCTGCGCGACCGCCTGCTGGAAGAGCTCAAGCACAACGTCGCCCTGCGCGTGGAAGAGACCGACGACGCTGACAAGTTCAAGGTCTCCGGGCGCGGCGAACTGCACCTGGGCATCCTGATCGAGAACATGCGCCGCGAAGGCTACGAGCTGGGCGTCTCGCGCCCGGAAGTGGTCATCAAGGAAGTGGATGGCGTGAAGCAGGAGCCCTACGAGGCCGTCACCGTCGACGTCGAGGAGCAGCACCAGGGCACGATCATGGAGAAGCTCGGCGAACGCCGCGGCGACATGACCAACATGGTCCCGGACGGCAAGGGCCGCGTGCGCCTGGACTTCATCATCCCGTCGCGCGGACTGATCGGCTTCCAGACCGAGTTCATGACCGCGACCTCCGGCACCGGCATCCTGCACCACATCTTTGACCACTACGGCCCCTACCAGCCGGGGGCGGTGGCCTCGCGCCAGAACGGTGTGCTGATCGCCAACGCCGCCGGCAAGGCGCTGGGCTTTGCCCTGTTCAACCTGCAGGATCGCGGCAAGCTGTTCATCGGCCCCGGCGACGAGGTCTACGAAGGCATGGTGATCGGCCTGCACTCGCGCGAGAACGACCTGGTCGTCAACGCGCTCAAGGCCAAGCAGCTCACCAATATCCGTGCTGCCGGGACCGACGAGAACATCCAGCTGACCCCGCCGATCCGCATGACCCTTGAGCAGGCCATCGAGTTCATCGACGACGACGAACTGGTCGAGGTCACCCCGGAAAACATCCGCATCCGCAAGAAGTTCCTGCTCGAGCACGAACGCAAGAAGGCCGCCCGCGCCGCCTCGGCATAAGGCCTACGCCAGCGCCCCGTCAGTGGGCCAGGCAAAAAGAAGCGCCCGGTCGGATCATCCGCCGGGCGCTTTTTCGTGTCATGTCCGCTGGAACCAGGTTCTTTGCCACCCCGGGAATTGCAAAGCGTTTATCCGGGACCTGTATGTGGTGCTCCGCCGAGGGGCAACGTAGGCAAGGTTTCCCAAACAGCTAGCAGCCCAACGTGACGGCCGCTATTGCGGGCCTCACTCATCCAGTTGCCGCAGTAAACTGTCCAGTTCTCGCGCCATAACCGGGACGTCGGTCGTGGCAGTGCTCCAGACAATACGGCTATCGATCTTGGCATAACCATGGATCAACAGGTTTCGCAGATCCACGGCCGCCCTCAACTGTGGAATCTGTCGGGCCAGATCGGGATCCGCCTTTTCCAGCTGCCCCAGCGCCTCGCCCAGAATCTCCAGCTGCCGCTCAACGGCGGAGCGCATCAGGTCGCTGGCCATGTAGCCATCTTCGTTTGCGTCCTCCACGAATTCCGCCACGCGTCTCGCGGCTTCACGTGCATCCCAAACGTAAGCACGCGGATCACGCCGCATGGACCGCTTCCCGGGTTCGCTCGATATCCGCGAGGACATACGGATTGCTCACGCTTTCCGGCGTCACCAGGTCCACGGGCCGTCCAAGAATGTCGCTCAACTCTCTGCGCAGACCGAGGAAGTGTTCCAGGGACAATCTGGTCTGATCCGGCCCGAATTCCACGAGGAAATCCACGTCCGAACGTTCAGGGTCGAAATCTTCGCCGCGAGCTGCAGATCCGAAAACGTCGAGCCGCGAGACGCCGAAGTCACGGCATACCGATTCGAGGGCGCTGCGATGTTGTTCAATCAATGGATGCATGCCCGAGCCTCCTTCCGGAATACGATACGACAGTCACGCCCCAAGCGCAGCCGTCGAACAATTTGAGAGCTCTGGGGGCGACCAATCCGGGGGCAAAAGGCGAGCTCTGACCCCACGCGCGCGAACGCAAGAAGGCCGCCCGCGCCGCCTCGGCATAAGGCGGACGCCAACGCCCCGCCAGTGGGCCAGGCAAAAAGAAGCGCCCGGTCGGATCATCCGCCGGGCGCTTTTCCGTATGTAAAGGCAGCTTGCTTCTTGCGGGGTCTCAGGCAAAAGACAAGCTCTGCCCCCTCTCGCAGACCACAAGAAACCCCGGCGCGAAGCCGGGGTTCGAAGGGGAGAAATAGACCTGCCCCACTTAACTCCCCTCAGTTTGGAGTGATGCAAAGCTCGATGACGTCGATGTCTGCCTCCGGAGAGGGGAAGATGATCTCCCCTACGTCGGGAATTCTCCTGAATTCAATGGTGGTTCCGTCAATCTGGTTGCCTTGGCGACTGAAGCTTACACTGCCATGTTGCCCGATTTCTAGCTCTGCTTCTTCCGAGCCGTTGCAAGCATAGACCTCGTTGGCGTTATCTTCGTTGGGGATTAGTTCCAAGTCCGCGCGCCAAGAAGACGCGCCTTCTGGCACATCCACCTCGCAGGCCACTTCGGCAATTCCCCCCTCCTCTAACCACTCGTCGGAGGGTGCGCACTGCATCGGCGCATCTTCGTCCTGCCCGCCGCCGCCGGGGCCTTCATACAACAGCTGTTCCATGATTTCTTCGACCCCGAGCCCAGAGTCTTCAGACTGGAAGCGGAGGATGACATCCGCTGTTTCAGTTCGTGGACCGACGTCGCCGTCATCCATGCACAGGCCAGGTCCTCTCAGGCAGACATTACGCCCGGGGTTGGCGTGCTCCGCGATGCCGAAAATGGATCCGGAGAACTCCGAGGAAAACTGAGTGGGAAGGTCATCAATCTTGGCGTCGCATGTCTTGATGTTGCCCCGTAGCGATACCCGAAGAAAATCGTGCCGTTCCATGAAGAGAGGATTGTTTCCGTCTCCAAGCCCTTCGCTGCCGGTGACCTGGCCGTCAGACCCCTCGATAAAACCCCGGTAGCGCCGGATCGCGCTGCGCTGAAAGTCAGCCGAGTCCCAGTCTCCATACTCCAGGTCACCTTCACCTTCAGGATCCCCTAGGCATATGCCCGATTCCAATTCCGATTCTTCGCGAAGAATTCCGATGTTTCCGAACCAACCCTGCCCGAAAAAACAGACGTAGTTGAAGTAAGGTAGTGCTTTGTCCCCGAAGGCTCGGCTGTTGCTGCCGAACTCCGTGTCGCAGAACGCAGCATCCGAGGAAAGGACGCGCCAGACTTCCGCGGTATCATCTTCACCGCCTTCCAGAAACACACGGCCACTGATTGATCCGAGCGCGGCGTTCCTGGTCGTCAACAGGGCTTCTCCATCACGGACGACTTGAAAGACTCCTTCTTCCTCGTGGAGATCGACATCAATGCGATCGGCAAGGTCCAGGAGCCGTTCGCGATCTTCCGGGGCCAGGTCGGCGTCATCCAGCCCGGTGTCGAGTACACCCCGTCCGTCATCGCCGGTGGTAGCGCGGCCGGTGGGGCGTGCGATGGGGTCTTCGCCTTCGGAGAGGCGACCCTTGGCGATGTTGGTCGTCAGCCGGGGGTCCATCCATGCGACGCTGCTGGATATGTTGACGCTCTGTGGATCGCCTCGGGCATCGGTCCACTCGACGCGCATCTGAACATCCAGGCGATTTTGCTCGGTGTCATCGTCCCAACCAACGGATGGCGTTATCGTGAATTCCGCGTTGGTTCCGGTCCGGGGCTGTGGGCCAGCATCCGCGAGCAATTCAAAGTCACCGCGGTTCATCGCGCTGCGGAGGCGTTCGATCTCTCCCTCGGCGAGCTGGACTGCCTCGGTGCGTGCCTTGCTGTCGGCGGTGCTGAAAATGAGGTCCCCGTACAGCTTGGCAATTGCCAGGATGCCCAGGGAGATAACAGCCAGTGCGATCAGGGCCTCGATCAGGGTGATTCCGCGCTGTGTAGTGATGTTCGGGCTGCTGTTGTGCATCTTTTTGTCCCACTTATTGGCAGTAGATCCTGGCGTCGCTAGTCGTTTGTCAGGGCTGTTCATGTGCCCAGTCGCGCCAGGTTCCGCTGACTACACCCCGGGCGCCCACATTGCCCGCGCCGAACGCGCTCTCGGGATCGAAAATAAAGTAGGGGCTGCCGCCGATTCGGGTCGTTCCTTCGATGATTGCAGCGCCGAAGTTGTTGAGCGTCCCGCTACCTCGCAGGTCGCCGGCTACATACAGCACGCCATAGATGTCGACGTTCCCTGAAATTGTAAGGTCGCCAGGTGCGACCAGAACCACCGGCTCATCACGGCTCCCAATCGTCAGGTTGCCGCCGAGTGAGGCATCGGTGCTATCCAGCCAGATGGCCTGCCCCTCCATCCCGTCCAGTTGATCGAAGTCGTCGATCACCGTGGACTGGCTCTTGTAATCCTCGCGGGTCGCACCCATGAAATTCTCGAAATAGGCGTCACCGCCTCGAGCTTTCAGGCTGTCGAGCGTTAGGTCGGCATCGACGACATCCGGACCGAGCACGTTTCTGTCGGTAGTCCTGGTATAGAACTCGCTAATGTCGGGGTTTCTCATGTCATCAGTGACGCGCCCGATATCTGTCGGTGGCGTGGCCGATTGATTTCGGACATAAGTGGTACCCGGGTTGCCGGTGACATCCACCGCGTTGCCAGTCCAGATGGTGAGGTTGTTGAAGTAGTTGAAGACCCTCGCCGCACCATTTGTGTCAACGCCGGAGAGTGATGTCAGCGGGTTGGTGGGTGGGTCGGCCAGCGAGGGACTGGCCTGCATGGCAACCGATATACCTTTGCGCGCGGACAAGTCGTCACTCCAGCCACAGGAGAAAACAACGGCTTCGCGGGTATTTTCTGCCGACACCCCGGGAAAGTCGGCTGGGTCTTCCGGGCAGGCCTCAATCTCGTCGTCGGGCGCCAAGAATGTAGCGCGGAAAGAGGCGTTGTTTTCGTCGTCACCATCGAAGGCATGAGTGATTGGCCCGGAAGGTAACCCCTGGCCGCTATTAAGGCGCGCCGTCGCGAACTCTACGCCCGCCTGGGCAGCGCTTGCCGCGTGCTTCATTCGAAGCTCGTTGGCGGACATTCGCTGGTCCAGGATTGCCGTCTGGGCCGCGAAGATCACCATGAGCGTGATCGCCACCAGGATGACCACGGTGATCAGAAGTGTCGCCAGGCCGCTTTGGCGTTGACGGCCAAGGCGGCCTGGGTGCGTGTGGCGTGAGCTCATCAGTTTGTCCCGTGTGTCACTCTGCGGCATAGACGTGGTCATTTCGCACCGCGACACTCTCCTCGAGCTGGATGCGTGTATCTGGGTTCTGAGCGTGTTCGGCTGTCAGCGTGATGTTCACGCGGCGTTTCTCGATCAGGACGTCTCCACTGCTGGCGGTTGCGCAATCGGCATCATCGTCTGTCGTGTTCAGGCAGAAGGTCTCGAGGTCGAATTCGAGAGAGGTCACGTTGGTGGTATTGGGGTCAGTAAGGCTTGCCCACGGACGGTCGGGGCAGTTCCCGGTGCTCGTGGTTTGCGACTCGTTCGTCAGCAATTGAATGGCATTCCCGTTTAGGCGGTAGCCGAATACATACTGGACTTCGGCTGCATCCAGGTCTGACAGGTCTCTGCTCATGCTGGAGGGGTCAGGTGGATATCGGAACGTGGGGTCGTAGCTCAGCATGAGGCAACTCCCGCCGTGGATGCCGATATTCAGGTCAGCGCTCATGAAGGGGTTGAGTGGGAGGCCAGTGTCCGGGTCTTCATCGATACGGTTCGGATGCGGAAATGCATATCCGGCGCGCCGGATGTCGTTGACCATCAGGTCCATCGCAATGCGCGTTTCCTGGGTGACCCGCGTTTCCTGTGTTACCGCAATGGCCCCTCGAATGGCGGTGACGTAAAGAGCAATTACAGCGGCGATCACGATCGTGCCAACGAGGATCCCGATCATGAGTTCGATCAGTGTGAAGCCATCACAATGCTGTCGTGGCGCCCGGCTCGAATGAGCGAAGCTCCTTGTGCGCTTATGGTTCAGCATTGGCTATAAGCTCCCATCGCGCGCCCGACGCCGCATGCGCTCGGCCGGCCAATCAGGTTGATCCGCACTTCCATGCCGAAGCTATTGGGACTGGAGGTGAAAACCATGTCTTCCGGGTCGCCGCCAGATACGGTGCCGCGGACATGATCGAATCGGAGTTCCTGGCCTCCTGCCATCGAGATATTTCGGAATTTGTCGGAATGCGTTGTGCGCAGGACGGGAGAGTCGCCGCCGGCCATTGTAATCTCGCACGCATCCCCAGCGCCCGCCGGCTCGAAGCAGTTACAACCGGCCGCCTGCGAGATGCCATGGCACCACTCATTCCCATCAGTCTGGCTGACGAACCAGATGTCGCGCCCCTGCTTGATGGCCTCGGAGCGCGCAGTCTGAATCTGGTCGAGGGCGCTCTCGGTTGCGCCGATTACGCGCCGTTGCTCGGCTAGGTTGAAGGCGGGGACGGCCAGTGTGATCAGGATCACCAGGACGGCGATGGTGATCATCAGCTCGATCAGGGTGAATCCGGACTGTCGGGAGGTTGCGGCCATGCACGGGTCCTGTTCGGAGTGCCGGAAGGTGTCGACTCCCATTATACGGTTTGGGGTATGTTGGGCATGGCGCACGGCTACCGCTCACGGGGCGAAAGAGACCCTTCGTCGATCTGGAAGGGGGCGAGTGGCTCGGCTTGTGGTGGAATCGGGGGTAGCCGTATAGCTGTTCCTAGAGGGAGAGATCGGGATGGACCAGACAAAACGCCGGATGGCCGGATTTACGCTTATCGAGGTGATGATCGTGGTGGTGGTGATCGGAATCCTCGCGGCGATCGCCTATCCCTCGTACCAGAACTACATCCTCAAGTCACAGCGTGCCGATGCGCACGATGCGCTGCTCCGGATCCAGCTAGAGCAGGAGAGATGGCGGGCCAACAGCGATACATACGCCACCATGAGCGAGCTGGGAGGGTCGGGAGATTTCAGCAATGAGAATTACACCCTGAGTATCACCGGCCCTGATGGCAGTGGCTCACCGAGCGGCACCGGTTACCAAGCGGTAGCCACTCCTCAGGGGCGTCAAACCAATGACTCAAGGTGTCAGACGATCACCCTCACAGTTACCGGCGGATCGGCCGAGCGTGGTGGGACTCCAGGGGAGGAGGAATGCTGGTGAGCCGGGCTGTCGAGCAGGCTGCCTGAACCGGATTATGGTTCGGCCTGGCAGCCTGAATGCAGCTCACTCCGCGGCCGCCCGATGCTGCTGACGATCACGCGCCGTCCCTCCTCGGCGCGGCCGCATACGGTGAAGCTCCCCATCTGAAGGGCTCCATTGGTGCGCTGGGTCGTGCCTCGGGGCAGGTACGAGACGTAGTCCCGAACCGGTGAATTGCCGCTGACCTGGACGTTTTCCAAGTTCGGGGCAGCATGCCCGATCAGCGGATCTTCGGCGGCTCTGTTTCCCGTGCTTCCTCGATCCGCAAACCAGATCCAGCCATCTGCCCAGACGCCGTTATCACGGCAGGTCTCGCCGTCGCTGGACGGGCACAGGGTGACGCGTTCGTTGCGCTTGAGCGCCTCGCTTCGCGCCAGGTGCATGGCGTTGAGCAGGCTATTGGTGGCGCCGATGACGCGCTGGCGCTCGAGCATCTGGCTGAAGGCCGGGGCGGCCAGCATGGTCAGTATGGCGAGCACGCCAATAGTGACCATCAGTTCGATGGCCGTGAGGCCTTGGTGGCGCATCGCTTCTCCTCCCTGAGATCGCGTGCAAGCCCGAGCCTAGACTACCTTGACGCCTCCCACCAGTACTTCTCGGGGAACGGCCCCAGGCGGATGTTGCCTATAGAATGGGCGCGCGCCCTCGGCGGGCGCCCTATACGGTTCAAGTACGGGTTGGAAGGAGCCAATGGCGAAGAGTGTTCAGGCGATGGAGCAGGCGGATCTGCTGGACCTGCAGCAGCGGGCGGCGCGCAAGGCGCGGCTGGATATCACGTTCCGTGACGAGGCGCGTTCGGGTGCGCTGACGCCCGAGTTGCAGGTGATTCCGGCGGGCGAGTGCGAGATCGGTTCGGACGCCTCGGAGTACGGACATAAGGAGCACGAGTCGCCGCGGCGCTATGTGGTGCTGGAGAAGCCCTTTGCCCTGGGTCGCTTTGCCGTTACGCGCGAGGAGTGGGATGCCTTTGCCGAGGCGACGGGCTGGGATACCTGGGACTGGCTGGTGTGGCCAAGGACGCCGCGCACGCCAATCTTCAACATCAAGCCCGCGTCGATCCAGCAATATCTCGAATGGCTGAGTGAGGAGACCGGCAAGCGCTATCGCCTGCCCACCGAAGCCGAGTGGGAATACGCCTGCCGGGCCGGCACGCGCACGCCTTTTGCCTTCGGCGAGGCGGTTGGCTGCCGCGATGTGCACTTCAACTCCCTGTTCCCCTACGAGGAGCGTCGCCAGCGCCGCAGGTGGTACATCCCGGCCTGCTTCCCGCTGTCCCGTCCTCTGGATGTCGGCAGCTTCCAGCCGAACCTTTGGGGGCTGTACGACATGCATGGCAACGTGCAGGAGTTCACCTCCACCCCCTGGCATGATGACCACGCCAGCCTGCCGCGCGATGGCGTATACCGTCGCGACCCGGACAACGAATGGGTCGTGGCCAAGGGTGGCTCGTGGTTCGACCCGGCCGTAAATACCCGAAGCGCCGCCCGGCGCCGCCGCAACATCGACGAGATGGATACCAATCTCGGCTTCCGCGTCCTGCGGGAGCTGGACGATTAGGCGCTCAGGTTGCCTGAGCGCGATGCGTTTCGCTTTGCTCAACGCATCCTACGGTTGGGGTGTGAAGCGTAGGATGCACTGAGCGCAGCGAACTGCACCATTAGTTTGCCGTTTACCGTTAAGCGTTATATTCTGTTTCCATGATCAGAAGCTTTCGGTGTAGGGAAACCCGGGCGCTGTTCGAAACGGGCAGGAGTCGGCGTTGGTCGAACGTTCGACCAATCGTGGAGCGCAAGCTGATTCAGCTTCAAGCGGCGGAGACACTGCAGGATTTGCGGTCTCCGCCGGGGAACCGGCTGGAGGCCCTGTCTGGCGACCGCGAAGGGCAGCACAGCATCCGAATCAACGCCTTGGGAAACACTGATCAATGTACGCACTCGCGCTCGAGTCGCTTTTGCGTGCGAACAAGGCGCGGTGACTGCCGTGCAGTCATTCTGCACAAGGGAGCCGCAACGCAGTGCGCGCGCAAAAGCGGCCGAGCCCCTGTGGGGTTGGTGCCCCCTGTTCCCCGATCCTGCGTTGCGCCGCTTGGCCGTAGAATGGCTACGGCGCTACGCGCCGCGCCTTGTTTCGGAAAACAGAGGGCACCAACGCGAGTGCGTACATTGATCAGTGTTTCCCTGGTGGCGCATCTGTTTCCGGTGGACGGACGAAGGTCCCGAGGATGTGGAGATCGTCGATTACCACTGAAGGGTTCCGGAGGGAGGTTAGACCATGAGCACAAGCGGTATGCGACCCATCCATCCAGGCGAGGTCCTGCGCGAGGAGTTTCTTGCCCCGTTGGATCTCAGTGTGAACGCGCTTGCTGGGGCATTGCATGTTCCGACGACGCGCATGAACGACATTGTGCGCGAGCGTCGTGGCATTTCGGCTGACACGGCCATGAGGCTGGCGCGTTATTTCGGCACTTCCGAGCGTTTCTGGCTGAACCTCCAGCTCGAGTATGAACTGAGGCAGGCGCAACTCGAACTTTCGGAACGCGTGCGTCGTGAAATTGAGCCGCGGGCGGCTTGAGTGGCGGCAGCGAGGGCGCGGGTGGACATGAGGTCGGCGTGGGGTGCGCTGAGCGCAGCGAATTGCACCGTCTCGACGTGAGACTGCTCAGTTTTCCCTACAGCCAACGAGCGAGCCAGAGGCGCAGGCGCAGCTCCAGGGGCGGGGCGTAGCCCTGCTTGCGGAAGACGATCTCGCCATCCGGGTTGATGATGAAGGTCGCGGGTACGCCACGGACGTTGTACTGCGAAGCGAGCTCGCCCTGCGGGTCGTTGATCACGGCCAGTTGGCGCTCGCGTTCGTTCAGGTGCTCCAGTACCTCTTCCGGCGTGCCGGACTGCATGGCCACCGTGAGTACCGGGTGGCTCTGCGACAGGCGCACGATCTCGCCTTCCTCCAGGCGGCAGATCGGGCACCAGCTGGCCCAGAAGTGCAGCAGCATGGGCTCGTCCGCGTAGTCCGCGAGCGTTACTGGCGTGCCATCCAGTAGCTGTGCCTCGAACTCGGGCGCCGGGCCCTCGACCATGTCGCGCGCCATCCAGGCACGCACGGCCAGGAAGATCACCAGCGCGATCCCGATCTGGATGCCCCAGCTCAGGGCGCGGCGGCGCCGGGAGGGCTTCGGGCGTTTCGGTTTTTCGGGGCGGGTCTCGGTCAACGGATCATCTCGGCCTGTCCGGGGCGGGCGCGGGTCCCGCGTTTTTTCGGGCCCTTGCGCACCGCGATGCGCACCAGTTCGTCCTCGTCATCCATCAGTTGTTCCCGCTGGGCGTCTGTCAGCAGTGGATTGCGCGCGACGAAGTAGCGCAGGTTCGGGTCGCGGTCGTTCACGCAGGCCTCGACCTGTTCCGGCGTCAGATCGGGCCGCTTGGCGCAGTTCAGGCGCACGGTCTGGTTGGGGTCGGCCAGCAGCAGGGCGACCTCCTCGGGTGTGAGGTCCATGCGGCGGGAGAAGTAGGCCTTCACCTGGGCGTGCTGGTCGCGCACCAGCAGCGGTCGCCAGTGCGCCTCGAGGTTCGCGGACAGGGCGAGGTCCATGCGCTCCTCGAATGTCATCGCCTTGTATTGCTGCTTCAGGTCGGTCATGGCCGGCGCATTATAGGCGCCCGGGTTGGGATGCGCGGGGACGCCCCCACAATGTGTAGGAACGACAGCGCCCGCGAGCCTGTCGTACTATTAGTTAACGATAATCTACCCCGTATGCCGGGGTGAGAGGACCCATGACTGCACCGGTGGCCGAAATTCCGATCTTCCAGGTTCCGCGCACGGATCACGTGACGGCCTCGCTGCATGCGCTGACCGATGCCCAGCGCGACGAGTTGGTGCGTCGTATCAAGCGCCTGCTGATCGAGCGCAACGCGGTGCTGGTGGCGCATTACTACGTCGACGAGTCCCTCCAGCGTCTGGCAGACGAGACCGGCGGCTGCGTGTCCGATTCGCTGGAGATGGCCCGCTTCGGCAAGGAACATCCGGCCGAGACGCTGGTGGTGGCCGGGGTGCGCTTCATGGGCGAGACGGCCAAGATCCTGAGCCCCGAAAAGCGTGTGCTGATGCCGACGCTGGAGGCCGAGTGTTCGCTGGATCTCGGCTGTCCGGCCGACGAGTTCGCGAAATTCCGCGCCCAGTATCCGGACCACACCGTGGTCGTGTACTCCAACACCTCGGTGGACGTAAAGGCACAGGCCGACTACGTCGTCACCTCCAGCATCGCCGTGCCGCTGGTCGAGCATCTGCGCGACCAGGGCAAGAAGGTCCTGTGGGCCCCGGACAAGCACCTGGGCGACTATATCCGCCGCACCACCGGTGCCGACATGGTGCTGTGGGACGGCTCCTGCGTGGTGCACGACGAATTCCGCTCCTGGGCGCTGGAGGATCTGCGCGGCCGCCATCCCGGCGCGGCGGTGCTGGTGCATCCGGAGTCCCCGCGCGAGGTCATCCATCAGGCCGACGTGGTGGGCTCCACCAGCCAGCTGATCGCGGCGGTCAAGAACCGCCCGGAGCAGGAATTCATCGTTGCCACGGACAAGGGCATCTTCTACAAGATGCAGCAGGCGGCCCCGGGCAAGACCCTGATCGAGGCCCCCACCGGCGGCCACAGCGCCACCTGTACCAGCTGCGCCCACTGCCCGTGGATGGCGATGAACGACCTGGTCTCGCTGGCCGAGACGCTGGAAGACACGGCGGAACCGGCGAAGAACGAGATCTTCGTCGACGAGACCGCGCGTCAGAAGGCCCTGGTGGCCACGCAGCGCATGCTCGACTTCGCCGCCGAACACCGCAAGGCCACCGAAGGCGACGCCTGACGCGGCGTCCCTGCAGGAGCCTGCTTGCAGGCGAATGCGGCTGCCAGAGTCGGACGCGGGCAGGGGCTTCGCCTGCAAACAGGCTCCCACGGTGGGGTGTGTGGGGCTAGCGGTCGTTCAGCCAGGCGGCCCACTGGGAGTGGGTGGAGACATCCACGCCGTCGGCCTTGGCGGCCTTTTGCAGGTGGGTCTGCAGGTCGGCCATCAGGTCGGAATCCATCAGCTCGGGCGCCAGCGTCAGCTGCGCGTGCAGCGTGCTGTAGACGAGCTTGAGTTCATTTGTCGGGTACTGCGACCAGTCGAGGTGGGCCATGGCGTCCGTTCTCCGTTTCGATCAATTGGCTTATAGCCTGACGGTGGCCTGCGGTGCCATTCAAAAGCACCTGCTAGGGAAGCACTGATTAATGTACACACTCGCGTTGGCACCCCAGGTTTTCCGAGACAAGGCGCGCCGTGCAGCGGGTAGTGGTTCTACCCGCAAGCGGCGCAACGCCGGATCGGGGAACCTGGGGTACCAACCCCGAAGGGGCTCGGCCGCTTTTGTGCGCGCACGGCGTTGCGGTTCCCTTGTGCAGAATGACTGCACGGCGGTCACCGCGCCTTGTTCGCACGCAAAAGCGACTCGAGCGCGAGCGTGTACATTGATCAGTGTTTCCCTGGGGAGTGGAGATGTATAAGCGCCGTGCGCGCCTGCTGGTGGCGGCGGAACGGCCGGATGGACGCGCTGCGCGCGTGGCAGAGCTGGCCGCGGCGGCCGAGTTCGAGGACTGGATCGAGGTGCGCCCGGCGCGCGCGATGGCCGAGGTGACGGACGCCGATCTGGCCTGGGCCGATCTGCTGGTGGCGGTCGACACGGCTGCGGCCCGCGCCATGCCGGCACATCGTCCCGCGAACTGCCGGCCGAAGTACTGGCAGCTGCCCGGCGAGACCGGGGCCGATTTCGACTTGCAGACCCTGGAGGCGCTGCGCTGCATGGTGGGTGGTATGCGCATGCTGGCGCGTGTGGATGCTGCCGGGGACGATGACGGGGAAGGCGGTCACGCGTAACGGATCGCGTGTTGTCGAGACGCCGCGTTGATGTGAGTGCCCGGGGGTGCCCCGAAAGATCGCCACGGCGCTGCGCGCCTCGCGATGACAAGTGCTATTCGGGGTGGTACGGGACGGGCGCCCGGGCGTGCAGCTGGGCCAGGTGGTCCTCGTAGAGGGCCCAGATGCGCGGGGCGATCGCGCCGCGCGAACCGGGGTAGGTCAGGCGGTCGGGGTTGAAGGTGGCCAGGCGCTCGATCTCGGTGCAGCGCAGTTCTTCGCTGACCACGTTGAAGATCAGGATCTGTGTGCCCTGGTCGGCGATCGGCAGCAGGGCCCCGATGATGCCGGTGTCATTAAGCCCGGGCTCGCCACGGGCGTCGCCCAACTCGGCCGGCGGGCGTACCAGCGTGCCGAGCAGCTCCTGGTAGGCCTGGCCGCAGGCAAAGCAGATCTCCGGTGCACGCAGCCCCTGCACGCGTTCGCAGGCCTGGCGTACGGTGTTGTCCGGCAGCGCCATGCGCGCTGGCGGGATCGGGATGCGGTTGCTCTCGCCATTGGGCAGCAGGCGCGGGACCGCCTCCTGGCAGGAGGGGCAGCGCCAGGTGGCGACCCGCGGGCCGTCGATCACGTTGCTGGGCGGCATGCGGTGGCCATGGTTCGGGGTGTGTGTTCAGTATACGGCGGGCGCGCCCGCCGCGCGGGCAAGCCCGCTCCCGTACGGTCGCTTCGGCCGGCCCGCCCCGGCGGGTGCGTCAGCCGTAATAGTCCGGTTCGTTGCCCGGGCGCCATTTGATGTTGCAGCCGAGGCTTGGGTGCTGCGGGTCGGGGGCGGGCTGGCCCGCCAGCAGGGCATCGCTGGCGGCGCGCAGGTCACGCCCGGTGACCGGGGTGTCGGAGCCGGGGCGGGTCTCGTCGAACTGGCCGCGATAGAACAGCTTGCGGTCGGCGTCGAACAGGTAGAGGTCCGGGGTGCAGGCCGCGTGGTAGGCCTTGGCTACGGACTGGTCCTCGTCCAGGCAGTAGGGGAACTTGTAGCCGAAGCGGCGGGCGTCGTCGCGCATCTTGTCCGGGGCATCGTCCGGTACCGCCTGGATGTCGTTGGAGTTGATCGCGATCACCGCAATGCCCTTGTCCGAGTATTCGCGGCCGTAGCGCGCGAACTCGTGGCGGATCAGTTGCACGAACGGGCAGTGATTGCAGATAAAGGCGATCATGTAGCCTTTCGCGTCGGGAAAACTGTCGAGGCTGATGGTGTCGCCGGAGACGACGTCCGGCAGGGAAAAGTTCGGGGCCTCGGTGCCCAGTTCAATCATCTGCGAGGGGGTGCGGGCCATGGTTGCTCCGTTAACCTGTGATGGGGGATTCGGGCGCCGATTATACGGATTGGGGCGGGGCGGATTAATCCGCATCGCCCGAAGGACAGCTTGAAACCATCCGGACGCGGCGCCAGTCTGGATAATACTTGAGTCATGGAGTCGGGAATATGGGCTGGGTCACGGGGACCGTGCAGGAGCGCAAACAATGGACGGACCGCCTCTTCTCGCTGCGGGTAGAGGCGGATGTGGAGCCGTTCAAGGCCGGGCAGTTCAATCGGCTGCGCCTGGAGATTGACGGCGAGCCAGTCGCGCGCCCTTATTCCTATGTGAATGCCCCGGACGAGACCCCGCTGGACTTCTACCTGATCACGGTGCCCGAGGGCCCCTTGTCCAACCGGCTGGTGCAGCTGGAGCCCGGGGACACGGTGGAACTGATGCCGCGCGCCACGGGGTTCTTCACGCTGGACGAGCTGCCGGACAGTCGCGATCTGTGGCTGCTGTCCACCGGTACCGCGCTGGGGCCCTTCCTGTCGATGCTGAAGACCGACACGCCGTGGCAGCGTTTCGAGAACATCCGACTAATCCACGCCGTGCGCAAGGCGGAGGAACTGACCTACCAGGACACGATCCGGCAGTTCCAGGAGCGCGACCCGAAACAGTTCCAGTACATCCCCTTCGTCAGCCGCGAACCCTGCCCGGGCGGGCTCGAGGGCCGTATCCCGGCCGCGATTGCCGAGGGTCGCCTGGAGCATCACGCCGGCCTCAAGATCGCGCCGGAGCACTCGCAGTTGATGCTGTGCGGCAACCCGGCAATGGTGAAGGATACCGCCGCCATCCTCCGCGAGCGCGGGCTGGAGAAGAACCGCCGCCGCAAGCCGGGGCAGATCACCACCGAGAACTACTGGTAGAGCCTCGCTCATGGTGTAGGAGGCCAGCCCTCTGGCCGATGGGGTTTTGCCTGCGTCCGATCGGCCAGGGGGCTGGCCTCCTACAAGTCGTGTCGTGCGCCGAGGTTAATCCAGCAGGTTGGCGGCCCAGGCGTGGATCAGTCCGGCGACATAGCGGGTGTGCTCGGGGCGCGAGAGCAAGTGGTCGGTCTGGTGCAGGGCGACAAAGCTCTTGGGGTGGTGGGCCTGCTGGAAGATCTTGCGGGCATGATCGACGCTGACCACGGTGTCTCCGGGGGCATGCAGCAGCAGTAGCGGCTGCGTCATGCGCTCCAGCGCGCCGTCCAGTGTCGGTTCTTCGATCGAGTCCAGGAAGGGCTGCCCGATCTCGACCGGGCGGCCGCCGATATTGACGCGCGCGAAGCCTTCGCGCTGGATGGTCGCAGCGATGTCACCGAACAGATGCGCGACATGGCCGGGCCGGCTGGGGGCGGCGATGGTGACAATGCCGCCCAGTTCTTCGCGCTGGCTGCCGACATGGATGGCCATGGCCCCGCCGAAGCTGTGACCGATCAGGAGGTCAGTGGGCTCGCCGGTTGCCTGCTGCAATGCGTCCAGCGCCGCGTTCAGGTCCTCGCAATAGGTGTCGAGCGTGCTGTCGCGAAAGCGTCCGTCGGAGTCGCCCAGCCCGGCGAAGTCGAAGCGCAGCGTGGCGATCCCCTCCTCCGCCAGGGCGCGCGCCAGGCGCACGGTCGCGGGAAAGTCCTTGGAACAGGCGAAGCAGTGTGCAATGCAGGCCTGGCCCAGTAGCGGGCCTTCGCTGGGCTCTACCAGAACGCCGTTCAGCTGGATGCCACGCGGGGTGTCGATGGGCAGGCTGGTGTTGCGGATGGCCATGGGCGCGGGATGGTCCGGGCGGGGTGGGTCTGCGATGATACGCGAGCTGAATGTATCTCGTGACCCGCACAAACAATTAAGGAAACACTGACTAATGTACACGCTCGCGTTGGTACCCCAGGTTTTCCGAGACAAGGCGCGGTGCGCAGCCGGTAGTGGTTCTACCGGCAAGGGCCGCAACGCCGGATCGGGGAACCTGGGGTGCCAACCCCACAAGCCATTGAAAGCAGGGGCTCGGCCGCCCGTTGTTATCGAAAACGGGCGCGGGAACGGCGTTGCGGCTCCCTTGTGCAGAATGACTGCACGGCAGTCACCGCGCCTTGTTCGCGCGCAAAAGCGACTCGAGCGCGAGCGCGTACATTAATCAGTGTTTCCTTAAGGAGGGGCTGTTGGAGACGGAGAGTCAGATTCGTGCACGACTGGCGGAGCTTGAGTCCGAGCATCGGGCGCTGGATTCCGCGATCGCGGTGATGCACGAGCAGCCTGCGCCGGATGCCTTCGCGATCCAGCGGCTAAAAAAGCGCAAGCTCCAGCTGAGAGACGCCATCCAGCGGCTGCGCAGTCGCCTGATCCCCGACCTGAACGCCTGACTCATCGCCGAAAAAGAAAACGGCGCCCGCAGGCGCCGTTTCCGTCCATCGTTTGCTGCTTTGCAGCCGTAAGCGGGTCTAGCCCCAGATATCCTGGGTGATCCCGGCGTACCAGGCCCGGGTGAACGCGGCCTCACGCTCGCGGAAGCTCGAGGTCTCGCCCGAGGGGCTGACACCGCCGGCCCCTTCGACGCCAGCCTGTGCCCCATCCTGGTACTTGTACACGGCCGCCACGCTGATCCCGTGTTCCGGGGTGATCAGGCTGTAGCAGGTGTTGGCCGAGGAGGGATCGATCGGCTCCTGGTCCATCAACTCGCGCACGATCGCCGCGGCGACGATCTTGCCCTGGTTGTTGGCCGAGTGGCCGGACTTCGGCATGGCGCCCGCCACGCTGGCATCCCCCAGCACGTAGATGTTGTCGTCCATCTCCGACTTGAAGGTCCGCTGGTCCACCGGGACCCAGCCTTCGTCGTTGGTCAGGCCGACGTCGTGGGCGATCTGGCCAGCACGCTGTGCCGGGATGAAGTTCATCACGTCCGCGCGGACACGCTCGAAGCCGGCGTCGGCCCGGGCGGTCATCTCGCCGACGTCGATTTCCTCGACCAGGCCACCATCCGATGCAGCACGCCACTCGATCATGTCGCCGTAGTGCATCTCCCAGCCTTCTTCGAACAGGCCCTGCTTGGAGAAGTTGTCCTTGGCGTCGAGCACGATGATCTTGGAGCGCGGTTTGTGCTCCTTCAGGTAATGCGCGATCAGCGAGACGCGCTCGTACGGCCCCGGCGGGCAGCGGAACGGGTTCGGCGGGGCGACCATCACGAACACGCCGCCGTTCGGCATCTCCAGCAGCTGCGAGCGCAGCATCTCGGTCTGCTCGCCAGCCTTCCAGGCGTGCGGGATCTTTTCCGCGTCGGCCTCTTCAATGCCGGGCATGTCGTCGTACTTGAAGTCGATCCCCGGGGACATGACCAGCTTGTCGTACTGCAGGCTGTCGCCGCTTTCGAGGCGCACGGTGCGGTTGTCAGCGTCCACGCCGACGACCTTGTCCTCGATCACGTCGATGCCGTCGCGGTCGCGCAGGTTGTGGTAGCCGTGCGTGATCGAATCCATGCTCTCGAACCCGCCGATCACCCAGTTACTGCCGTAGCAGGTGACGTAGGTGGCATTGGGTTCGACCAGCGTGACCATCATGTCCGGCGAGAACTGCTTGAGGTAGCGTGCCGCGGTGGCCCCGCCGGAGCCTCCCCCGACCACGACCACATGGGCCTTGGCCCCGTTGCGGGCTGCGTGCGGTGCGCAACCGATACCGGTCAGTGCAGCTGCACTGGTAATCCCGAAGGCCTTCAGGAAGTGGCGTCGAGTAAAATTGTGCATTGTTGTAATCCCCCCGTGATCAGAAGCGCGCGAAGTAGACCGACATCGCTTCGATCTCTTCGTCCGTGTAGCCCTTGGCGTGACGATCCATGATGGTCGCGTCACGGTCGCCATCGCGGAATGCGCGCATCTGGCTCTGGATGACCTCTGGCGAGATTCGGCCCAGATCGGGCACGCCCTTCTCGGCGCCAGCGGCGTTGTGGCAGGCCTTGCAGGAAGCGGCCATCAACTGGCCACGGGTGATTTCGTCATTGTCGGCGATTGCCTGGGATGTGGTACCAACCATCGCCAGCGAGGCCACAAGCCCCGCCACGAACAAACGTGATTGCTTCATGGTAACGGACTCCTCCGTCTCAAAGTGGCTTTCTGGTAGGCGACAGTCTTCTGCGTACTGCCTGACTCCTCGCACCCGGTGCATTTGCCGGGCTGGGCCGTACTTCCAGGTTCGTTGGCCTGGAGTTGCACCTGATCGTGTGATGGAACGATCATTGTGTGGGATATAGCACAACCTATCTATCTTTTCGATGCCTTGAGAAGGCATCTGCAGCAGGAGACAGGCCATGACAGGGGAACGTCGGCGCCATCCGCGCATCCCGATGACCGTCGAGGTGGTGGCGGAATGCCGTGACGGGAGCCAGGTCAGACTTACGACGAATGATATCTCCGGTGGCGGGGCTTTTCTGGCCTGGGAGGATCGGGGGCAGTCCGGGATCAGCCTCCTGAAGGAGTTGAACCCGGACGATGAGCTCATGCTGCAGGTATTCGGTCTGCTCGGGGATGGTGGCGAGCCGCCACGGGTACGGGCCCGGATCGTCCGTGTGATGGAAGACGGGGTCGCAGTACAGTTCGACCCCTCCGCACTGGGGACGTGATTGCTTCTCCCGTCGGGCGGGGGCAACGGTTCCCTACTCGGCGGCCTGCATCTGTTCCAGGCCGGCCTCCCATTCGTCCGCAATCATCGGATTGGCAATCAGGCGATGGGCCGTGTCCGGGCTCCAGTCGTCGCGGGCATCCTCTAGCGCGCTTTCCCATTCTTCGGCCTCGTAGTCGCCACGCCCTAGCGCACTGAGCGCCTGCAACTCCGCCTGGTATTCCGGTCCGAGCCCGCTCAGGGTGCCTTCCAGCTCGCGCAGCGTCAGGTCACCGGCGTGATCCGCCAGGACCTGCATGGCCCAGTCATCGTCCGAGGTGTCGGGGTTCGAGTCGGGGAACACGACCTCCTCCTTGGCGTGGAACTCCCGCGCCGCCTGGATCAGGCGGGCCAGGGTGTCGTCCTCGATGCCCAGGGGGGAGGCCATGGCCGGGTCAGTGCGCCGTGCTGCGCTCCTGGGCGAGTACCCAGGGGGCGGCGACGATGGCGGTAAAGACGGGGTTGTTCGCCGCCCAGCGCCGCGCGTCGTCATCCGTCGCGCGTGCGACCTGATCACTGGCCAGCCATTCGCTGACCTGATGCGTGGCATCGTCGCGAAATGCGCGCGCCACCTCGATCAGGTCCAGCTCGGGGGCCACGCGAATCACCACGCCACGGGCGAAATGTGGCATCAGTTCGTCCCAGCGCAGGGGGCCGGCTTCTTCCTCCAGGGGTACCTCGGGTTCGGAGGAGGCAGGGGCTTGAGTCATGACGGGAACATCCAGTTTCAGATAACGTTCAGGCTAGGCCTATAGCCTTGTAGCTGCAAGAGTTTGTTCGCCCACACCATCACGGAGACTACCGCTATGCGCCCCGGACCGGAGACCGTTGCCAAAGGCGGTGGCCGGAGACGCCGAATCATCGGCGGCGCGGGTGTGCTCGGGCTTCTGCTGGCGGCCCTGATGGTGCCTTTCGCGGCTCAGGCCCAGTTCATCACCGAAGACCCGCGTGCGGCCGTCTGGACACTGGACGAGGCCGTGTCACGCGTCGAGGCCAACTACCCGGGCCGGGTCCTTTCCGCACGCGAAGATTTGACCGAGTACGGGAATCGCGTGTTTATCGTGCGTATCCTGACCGACAGTCAGCAGGTACGAACGATCAAGATCGAGGAGGGGGCGGAGCTCGACCCATGAATCTGCGCGTGGTGGTGATCGAGGACGATCTGGCTCTGCGCAGCCAGATCGCCGAGGAGATGGAGAACAACGGCTGCCGTGTGGATACCGCCTCGGACGGCGACACCGGCCTTTACCTGCTGACCGAGTACCACTGCGACATCGCGGTGGTGGACCTGGGGCTGCCCGGCATGGATGGCCTCGACGTCATTCGCAAGGCCCGTGAGGTGAAGCCGCAACTGCCCATCCTGATCCTTACGGCACGCGACCGCTGGCAGGACAAGGTCGAGGGGCTCGAGGCCGGGGCCGACGACTACCTGACCAAGCCCTTCCACATCCAGGAGCTGGTGGCACGCCTGCGCGCCCTGGCGCGGCGCAGCCTGCAGGCCGGCCGGGAACGGCTGGAATTCGGGCCGCTGGTGATCGACACGGCCACCGATGACGTCCGCCTCCATGGCGAGCTGGTTTCCCTCACCACCTTCGAGTACCGCCTGCTGCTGACCCTGGTGCGCCAGCCCGGGCGGGTGCTCAGCAAGGAGACGCTGGCGGACTATCTCTACGAGCATGACGAGGACCGCGAGAGCAACGTGATCGAGGTGCTGATCGGGCGCCTGCGCCGCAAACTCGATCCGGACGGCAGCCTCGGACTGATCGAGACCCTGCGCGGTCGGGGCTACCGCTTCGCCCGCGAGGCGGATACCGAGACGTCGTCTGGTTCCACCCGCGGCGCCTGATATTGCGCACGGTCCACGCCAGTCCCGTGTTCGGAACCCCATGAGACGCCCTCTGCGCCAAATCCGCAGCAGCCTGACCCTGCGCCTGGCGCTGGTCGCTGGGGTCACCGTACTGGTGTTTTCCCTGCTCACGGCCTGGGTGTTGGAGGCGGCCTTTCGCGACAACGCGGCAGATGCCGTCGAGACTCGCCTGGAGGCCCAGGTACTGCTGCTGATGGGGCTGGTCGAGGTCGTCGGGCGCAACGAGGTACGCGTCCCCGAGATGCTGCCCGAGAGTCGGCTGCAACTGCCCGCCAGTGGCCTCTACGCCCGCATCCTCGGCCCGGACGGGCGCACGCTCTGGCGTTCCCCCTCTGCGGTGGGGGTCTCCCTGCGTGACTGGTCGGAGGATGACTTCTTTGCCTTCAGCCTGCCCGTGCAGTGGGAGCTGGACGGCGGCCAGGTCGGACTGACCTTCCAGATACTGGAGGACCGCGAGGCATTCGAGGAGCAGGTCGAGCAGTATCGCGTCAGCCTCTGGCAGGGGCTGATGACCATGACGATTTCGCTGATCGTCGCGCTCGGGCTGGCGCTGTGGTTCTGGGGGCTGTGGCCGCTCCGCCGCGTGCAGGGTGACCTGGAGGCGCTGCGTCACGGGGACTATGGGCGATTGGAGGGCCCTTATCCGACCGAAGTGCAGGCCCTGACCGGGAGTATCAACGACCTGATCGAGTTCGAGCGTGCACGTTTGACTCGCCAGCAGAATGCCCTGGCCGACCTGGCGCACAGTCTGAAAACCCCGATCTCCGCGCTGCGCCTCAACCTGGAAAGCCAGAACCCCGACCCGGAAGACATGCGCCGCCAGGTCGACCGACTGCAGGCGATCGTGCAGCACCAACTCAGCCAGGCGCAGCGCCTGGGTCCCGCGCCCTTCCAGGCGCCCGAGCCTTTGAACCCCATCATCGAACGAACCTGTCAGGCGCTCGGGCGGCTTGCCAGCCAGCAGGGGGTGGATCTGGACAGTTACCTCGAGCCGGGTTGTGCCCTGCGCATGGAGCCTGGTGCCATCTTCGAGCTCCTGGGCAACACCCTGGATAACGCAATCCGCCACGCGACCAGCCGGGTATGGATCTCGACGCAGTGCACAGCGGAGGCGGTGACCCTGACCATCGACGATGACGGGTCCGGGATCGCGCCGGGGGATCGTGCCCGCGTGCTGGAGCGGGGTGAACGAGCGGATGTGCGCAGCGATGGCGAGGCCGGTCAGGGGCTGGGGCTAAGCATTATCCAGGCCCTGGTGCAGGACCACGGTGGCGAGCTGTATATCGAGCAGGCCCCGGAACTGCACGGGGCCCGCATCCGCATGGTGTTCCCGGCATCGTAAACGGGGTGGCCTGTCGTGCCGGATGATGCGTTTCGCTGCGCTCAACGCATCCTACGACAGACAGGAAGGGCTGTAGGATGTGTTGAGCGCAGCGAAACGCATCGCCCCGGGCCGAGATCAGAGCCTCAGGTCTTCCATGGATAGAGACGGCGATTCGCCCAGCACCCCTGCACGCACGAGTGCCGCCGCCCCGCACGCAAACGTCCAGCCCAGATGGCCGGACCCGGTATTCAGGTGCAGGCCCTCGATGACGGTGGGCCCCAGGACCGGCGTGCCACGGGCACTCATCGGGCGCAGCCCGGTCCAGGGCGCCATCGTCTCCCAGTCGAAGGTTGCGGGCAGGCCAGTCAGCGTGCGCCGGCACTGATCGAGGACATTGGCTGCGCGTTCGGCATTCAGGTGGCGGTCGCGGCCGGCGAACTCGGCGGTGCCGGCCAGGCGCAGGCGCTCCCCCAGCGGGGTCATCACCACCTTGTTGGCGTCATCGATCAGCGGCAGGTTCAGGCGGCAGTCGGCGTCCATCGGCAGGGTCAGCGAATAGCCCTTCACCGGGGCGACGGGGAGATGCAGTCCCAGCGGGCGTAGCAGGTCCGGGGCGTGGTAGCCGTTGGCCACCACGCAGGCCGCCGCCGCGATCGGCCCTTCGGAGGTCTCCACCGCGTCGATCCGGCCGCGGTGGGTGCGCAGGCGTCGGACGGTGACGTTCGGGTAATAGCGGATGCCCCGGCGCTGGCCGATCGCGAGCAGTTGCTCGGTGAAGCGGGCGGCGTCGCCGATCGCATCCCCAGGGAAGAACAGCCCGCCGCACAGGCGGTCGCGCACCGGGGCCAGCGCCGGCTCCTCCGCGATGATGCGCTCCACGTCCCAGTCCTCGAAGCGCACGTCCTCATCAGTCATCGCCTCGCTGGCGGCGCGGTTGTGGGCCTGGCTGGCCGGGTCCTGGAACAGCTTCAGGATGCCGCAGCGGCGAAAGTCGAAGTCCAGCCCCTCGCTCGCCAGTTCCCGCTGCAGGCGGTCGATCTCCCGGAGCGAGAACGCGGCCAGCCGGGCATTCAGGCGGGTGTGCTGCTCGAACAGCGAACGGCGGCTGTTCCAGAGAAAACGCAGGCCCCACCCGGCCAGCCCCGGCAGCGCGCGCGGGCGCAGCAGGAGCGGTGACTCCGTGCGACCGAGAAAGCGCAGCAGGTCCAGGCCGACGCCGGGGGTGTTCCAGGGCTCGGCGTGGCTTGCGTGCAGCATGCCGCCGTTGGCCTGGCTGCAGCCGGTCGCGGGGGCAGGGCCGGCATCCACCAGCACGACCTCGGCCCCGGCCTCCTGCAGGTACCAGGCAGAGGTCACGCCGATTACACCGGCCCCGATCACGACTACGCGCATCCGTTGCTTCCTCTGTCCAGATTGCTTATTGGCCGCTTGCCAGTCGTTGGATCACGTCGGTGTATTCGCGTTCCAGCCGCTTCGGTGACACCTTCTCGCGGGTGCCCAATTCCTGGGCGAACTGCGAGACGCGAAACTCCTCGATGCGGTAGCGAAAGGCGAGCACGTCGGGGTGGTCCGGCGCCCGCGCGATCAGCTCCTGTGCCTGCTGCCACAGTGGCTCGACCGCCACGCGCCGGGCGCGGTCCTTGTCCGGGGCCTGGGTCAGGCGTTCCAGGCGCTTGTCGATCGCCTGCAGGTAGCGTGGCAGCTCGGGCAGCACGTCGTGCGGGGTGCGCAGCAGGAAATCGGCCGGGACCAGTGCTTCGAGCTGCCCGCGGATGTCGCGTGCCGCCTCGATCCAGGACAGCGGCAGATCCCCCTGCAGCCGGGTGCGCAGATCATGCCAGTGGCGCAGGATCTCGGCGGCCAGGCGCGAGAGCTCCATCACCGTCGGCGAGAAGTCGGGCAGGCTGGCCTCCAGGCGTTCTTGAAAGGCCTCGGCATCGCGTGGCCAGGGCTCGGCCAGGAACACGCGGTCGGCCGCGGCCTCCAGGATCTGGTCGCGCAGGGCCTCGCAGCTGCCCAGCGTCGAGTAGTTCAGGCAGGCGCGCTCGATCTCCGGGAGCTGGCGGCGCAGGTCGCGGGCGGTCTTGCGCGCGCCCAGCAGGAACAGCCGACGCAGGCCCGCACGGTGGGCGCGCGTGGCCCGGGCCGGGTCCGGTTCCAGCTCCAGCGAGACGGCGTCGCCGCGATCGACCAGGATCGGGAAGGCGCGCAGCTGCGCCCCCTGGTGGTCGAACTCCACACTCTCCGGCAGTGCGCCGAAGTCCCACTCGGTGATCCCCTCGCGGGTGATCTCGTCCGGGCGGCTGGCGTCGAAGTGGGCCTCGGCGCTGTCGCCCAGCCGGCGCTTCAGCGCGGCCAGGTCACGGCCGCTGGCCTGCTCCTGGCCTTCCGGGTCGAGGATGCGGAAGCGCATCACCAGGTGTGGCTCCAGGTTCTCCGGGCGCCAGGCATCCAGCGGGATCTCGGTGCCGGTCATCGCGCGCAGGGCCTCGGCCAGCGCCGGGATCAGCGGGCCCTGGCGGTGTTCGATGCGCGCCAGCGCCGCCTGCGCGAAGTCCGGCGCGGGCACGAACTGGCGGCGCAGGCCCTTGGGGAGGCTGCGCAAGAGGCCGGTCACGCGATCTTCCAGCAGCCCCGGCACCAGCCAGTCGCCCAGCCAGTCGGGCACCGCGTTCAGCGCCGCGATCGGGATGGTCACGGTCACGCCGTCGTCCGGCTGGCCGGGTTCGAAGCGGTAGGCCAGCGGCAGGCGCAGGCCCTCGACCTCCAAGTGGTCGGGATAGGCCCCTTGCGGGAGCGTGGTGTCCGGCTCGTTCAGGAGCTCCGCGCGGTCGATCCGCAGGGCGTCGGGGTCCCGCTTCTCGGTCTTGCGCGCCCAGGTCTCGAAGCTCGTACCGTCGGTGATCTCCGACGGCAGGCGGGTGTCATAGAAGTCGAACAGTCGATCCTCTTCCACCAGCAGGTCGCGCCGGCGTCCGCGTGCCTCCTGCTCGGCGATCTCGGCCACCGCCTCGCGGTTGGCCTGCACCCCCTTCGAGCGGGTGCGCAGCTCGCCGCCGACCAGGCCCTCGCGAATCAGGATACGCCGCGCCTCGGCCGGGTCGTGCCTGGCGAAGTCCACCGGTTTTTTCGGTGCGACGACCAGGCCGTACAGGGTGATGCGGTCGAAGGCCCCGACCCGCCCGCTGCGACGCTGGAAGTGCGGTTCGAAGATGTGGTGCTTGAGCAGATGCGGCGCCGCGGCCAGGATCCAGTCGGGCTCGATGCGGGCGTTGTCGCGGGCATAGACGCGGGTGGTTTCGGCGATCTCCGCGCTCATCACCCAGGCGGGCTTCTTCTTCGCCAGGACCGACCCGGGATGGATCTGGAAGCGGCGGTTGCGCGCGCCCAGGTAGTCGCCACGCTCGGTCTTCTGCCCGATCTGGCTGACCAGCCCGGTCAGCAGCGCGCGGTGTACGGGCTCGGCGTCGGCCGGCGGGTGGTTCGGCTTCAGGTTCATCTCGCGGGCCTGGCGCAGCAGCTGTACGCGCAGCTCCTGCCACTCGCGCATGCGCAGGAAGTTCAGGAAGTGTTCGCGGCACCAGCGCTTGAGCGCATTCGAGCCAAGGTCCTCGCGCGCGGTGTGCCAGGCCTCCCACAATCGCAGCATGCCCATGAAGTCGGAGCCCTCGACCTGGAACTCGCGATGGGTCTGGTCCGCGGCCTGCGTGGCCTCCGCCGGGCGTTCGCGCGGGTCCTGCAGCGACAGGAAGGCGGCGATGGTCGCGGTCTCGGTCACGCAGCCGTGGTCGGCCCCGGCCAGCAGCATTGCGCCGTGGCGCGGGTCGATGGGCATGCGCGCCAGCTGGCGGCCGCGCGGGGTGATGCGCCCGCGCGCATCCACCGCGCCCAGCTCCTCCAGCAGGCGGTAGCCGTCCTTGACCAGGCGCGGGTCGGGCGGGTCCACGAACGGGAACTGGCGCGGCTGGCCGAGCTTCAGCGCGGCCATCTGCAGGATCACCGAGGCAAGGTTGGAGCGCTGGATCTCCGGGTCGGTGAACGGCGGGCGCAGGTTGTAGTCGTCCTCCGCGAACAGCCGGATGCAGATACCGGGGCCCAATCGCCCGCAGCGCCCGGCGCGCTGGTCGCAGGCGGCCTGCGAGATCGGCTCCAGGCTCAGGCGCTGGACCCGCGAGCGCCAGGAGTAGCGCGAGACGCGGGCCAGCCCCGAGTCGATCACGAAGCGGATGCCGGGGACGGTCAGCGCGGTCTCGGCGACGTTGGTGGCCAGCACGATGCGCCGGCCGGCGTGGGACTGGAAGACCCGCGACTGCTCGCGCGCGGACAGGCGCGCGTACAGCGCCAGGACCTCGGTGTCGGCGCGCACCTGGCCGCGCAGGGCCTTGTGGGCGTCGCGGATCTCGCGCTCGCCGGGCAGGAACACCAGGATGTCGCCGGGGCCGGCACGCTCGCATTCGGCGACCGCGTCGCGGATGCCGTCGAACAGGTCGCGCTCGCCACGGCCGGGGGCTTCGTCCCCGCCCTTGTCCTCGGCCGCGTCTTCCGGCTCGATCGGGCGGTAGCGCAGCTCCACCGGGTAGGTGCGTCCGGACACGGTCAGGATCGGCGCGTCGTCGAAGAACGCCGACAGCCGCTCCGGGTCCAGCGTCGCGGAGGTGATAATGATGCGCAGTTCCGGGCGCTTCTTCGACAGGCGCTTGAGCACGCCCATCAGGAAGTCGATGTTCAGGCTGCGCTCGTGCGCCTCGTCGACGATCAGGGTGTCGTAGGCGCGCAGCTCCGGGTCATGCGCCAGCTCCGCCAGCAGCATGCCGTCGGTCATCAGTTTGACCCAGTTGTTCGGCCCGGTCTGGTCGGAGAAGCGCACCTTGAAGCCGACGGTGGAGGTCGCATCGCCTCCCAGTGTGGTGCCCAGCTCCTCGGCGATGCGGCTGGCGACCGAGCGTGCGGCGATGCGGCGCGGCTGGGTGTGGCCGATCAGCCCGGCCTCGCCGCGCCCGGCCTCCAGGCACAGCTTGGGCAGCTGGGTGGTCTTGCCGGAGCCGGTCTCGCCGCACAGCACCAGCACCGGGTGTTCGCGGATCGCGGCGACAATGCGCTCGCGTTCGGCGTGGATCGGCAGGTCGCCGGCGTAGGTGGGCTGCGGGCGCAGGCGTTCGCGTTCGGCGGCGCCCTGTTCGGCGCGCGCAAGGCGTTTGGTCAGGGTGGAGACGAGCCGGTCACAGGGCTGGCCGCGTTTGTGCCGCTGGCGGGCCCGGCGCAGCAGTTCGCCCAGTTCGCGGCGTTCGTTGCCCTGCGGCAGGGCCTCCACGGTCCTCGCCAGCGCGTCCAGGTCCGGGCCGGCCGTGGCCATCAACCGTCCCGGTGACGCAGGCGCAGGGCCTCGATGTTCTCCGAGCGCAGGCGGTCCAGGGCGCGGTTGACGTCGTCCTCCTGGGTGAAGGGGCCGACAAAGACGCGGTGCCAGGTCTCGCCCTCGATCTGGACCTCGTGCACCTGCGGGCTCAGGCCCAGCAGGGAGATGCGGGCCTTCATCTCGTCGGCCTGTTCGAACCGCCGGAACGACCCGATCTGCAGGATCACCGGATCGCCCTCGGCCGGGGAGGCCGGGGGCGGGACCACCTGATCTTGCGGGACTTCGCGCTCGGCACCGGGGACGCGGACCTCGTCTTCGGGCAGCAGCTCGTAGTAGCGAAACCGCGGCTCGTCATCGGTGGGCAGGCGCTCCGGCTCCGCCGCGGGTGCACGCTCGGCCGGGGTCTCCGGTTCGCCGAACAGGGCGCCGATGTCGGGCGAGCGATCGGCTCCCTGGAGGTAGAGTACGGCGGCGATCCCCAGCCCGATCAGCAGGCCAGCGAACATCCAGGCCCAGCCCGGGATCGGTCGCGAGGCGCGGGCGGGGGTCGTCTTGCGGCGCTTGCGGCGGGCCTGGGCCATGGGCTACATCCGTTCGGGGGCGGTGACGCCGAGCAGGCGCAGCCCATTGTGCAGCACCTGCTTGATGCCGGTCAGCAGCGCCAGGCGCGCGCCGATGACGTTGGCGTCCTCGGCATTCAGGAATGGCACGGCGTTGTAGTAGGTATGGAAGCCGGCGGCCAGCTCGCGCAGGTACTGGGCGATCTGGTGCGGCTCGCAGGCCTCGGCGGCTGCCGCGATCACCTCGGGGAAGCGGTCGAGCCGATCCAGCAGGTCGTCTTCCTGCGGCTCGGTCAGGCGTGCGGACAGCCCGGCGTCGTCCAGCGCGCTGGCGGTATGGCCGCGCTCGGCGGCGGTACGCAGCACGCTGGCGATGCGCGCATGGGCGTACTGGATGTAGTACATCGGGTTGTCGTTGGACTGCGACTTGGCCAGGTCCAGGTCGAAGTCCAGGTGCTGGTCGCAACGGCGCTGCACATAGAAGAAGCGTGCGGCATCCGATCCGACCTCGTCGCGCAGTTCGCGCAGGGTGACGAACTGCCCGGCGCGGGTGGACATCGGCAGGCGCTCGCCCCCGCGGTAGAGGATCGCGAACTGCACCAGCAGCACGTCGAGGCGGTCGGCCTCCAGGCCCAGGGCCTGCAGGGCGGCGCGCACGCGCGGGACGTAGCCGTGGTGGTCGGCGCCCCAGATGTTGATCACGCGCTCGAAGCCACGCTGGAACTTCTCGCGATGATAGGCGATGTCGGAGGCGAAGTAGGTGTAGTCGCCGTTCTCGCGGCGCACCACGCGGTCCTTGTCGTCGCCGTAGTCGGAAGAGCGGAACCACAGCGCCCCGTCCTGCTCGTACAGCGCGCCGTGTGCCTCGAGATCCTGTACCGCGGCATCGATCGCGCCGGAGTCGGCCAGGCTGCGCTCGGAGAACCAGCACTGGTATTCGACCCCGAACTCGCGCAGGTCGTCGCGGATGTCTTCGAGGATCGCGTTCAGGCCGCAGTCGAATACCGTGCGGTACAGCTCCGGGCCCAGCAGTTCGCGGGCGCGTGCGATCACCGCGTCGATGTAGACCTCCTTGTCGCCGCCGGCCGGTTCGTCCGGCGGCAGGTCGCGGGTCACGGCCTCGGCCGGATGCAACGCCTGTTCGCCGATCTGCGCGGTCAGGGCCTCGGCGACCGGGTAGATGTAGTCGCCCTGGTAGCCGTTGGCCGGGAACGGGACCTGCACGCCGTGCTGTTCCAGATAGCGCAGCCAGACGCTGGCGGCGAGGATGTTCATCTGCCGCCCGGCGTCGTTCACGTAGTACTCGCGGGTGACGTCGAAGCCGCAGAAATCCAGCAGGTCGGCGACGGTGGCACCGAAGGCCGCGCCGCGGCCGTGGCCGACATGCAGCGGGCCGGTGGGGTTGGCGGAGACGAACTCCACCTGCACCGGGCGGCCGTTGCCCACGCTCGAGCGGCCAAAGTCGGCGCTCTGGGTGGCGATGCGGCCCAGCACCTGAGTGCGGGCATCTGCGGCGAGGCGGAAGTTGATGAAGCCGGGGCCGGCGATCTCGGTACCGGCCAGGCCGGGCACCTCGGGCATCGCGGCGCACAGGGCCTCGGCCAGGTCGCGGGGCTTGGTCTTCGCCGGGCGTGCGAGCTGCATCGCCAGGTTGCTGGCAAAGTCGCCGTGCTCGCGGTCGCGGGCACGCGTCACCTGCACCTCGACACCGTGATCGGCGGGTACGCGGCCATCGGCCACCAGGGTCTCCAGGGCGGCCGCGAGGGCCTGGGTAAGGGCGTCTTTCAAGGGAACCGGGTCCGTCGTCTCAAAAGGCCCGCATTCTAACCAGAATCCGGTGCCAGTGCCCGCTGGATGCGGGGTTCAGGCGAGCGAGACCGGGTCCACGTCGATCGCGATGCGAACCCCGCGCGGCAGATCCTCGGTCTGCCAGGAATGCCGCGCCTGCGCGAGCGTCCGGTGCAGGGCCTGACGCTCGGCTGCGCGCAGCAGGATCTGCTCGCGGAAACGCCGGTTCACGCGGTGGCGCGGGGCGGGCGCCGGACCCAGCACGCGCAGGTCCCCGTGCCGCGTCGCGAGCAGGTGTCCCGCGATGGTCTCCGCGTGGCGATGCGCCGCCGCGGCCTCGGCGGCCTCGACGCGGACCAGGGCCAGGTGCCCGTACGGCGGCAGCCCGGCCGCCTCGCGTTCGGCCAGCAGCGGCTCCAGCATCGCCGGGTAGTTACCGGCATCCAGCCCCCGCATCAGGGGGTGATCGGGGTGGCCGGTCTGCAGCAGTACCCGCCCGCCCCCGTCGCCCCGGCCCGCGCGCCCGGCGGCTTGCACGATCAGTTGCAGGGTGTGCTCGGTGGCACGCAGGTCCACGCTGAACAGCCCCTGATCGACGTCGACCACGCCGACCAGTCCGACGCGCGGGAAATCGTGCCCCTTGGCGAGCATCTGGGTGCCGACGACGATTGCGGCATCCAGCTGCCGGATGCGATCCAGTGCGGCCTCCAGGGCCCCCTTGTGACGCACGCTGTCGCGGTCCAGGCGGATGATTGGTGTCTGCGGGAAGTGCCGAGCCAGCGCCTGTTCCAGGCGCTGGGTACCCAGCCCGCGGTGGGCCAGGGTCTCGCCGCATTCCGGGCAGTGTTCGGCGCGGGGCTCCTGGTGCCCGCACAGGTGGCAGATCGCGCGGCGATCATGGGCATGCACGGTCAGGTGGGCATCGCAGTCCGGGCAGTCGGCGACCCAGCCGCAAGCCTCGCAGGTCAGCACCCGGGCAAAGCCGCGCCGGTTGAGCAGGACAAAGCACTGCTGGCCCTCGGCCAGGGTCTGCTGCATCGCATCCAGCAGTGGAGCGGTCAGGCCCTCGTCCGGGCTGTGCACGCGGGTGTCGATGGTCTCCACACCGGGTGGTTGCGTGCCGTCCGGCCGGGTGCGCAGATGCACATGGGTGTAACGGCCCTGGCGCGCGGCGTGCAGGGTCTCCAGGGTGGGCGTCGCCGAGCCGAGCACGACCGGGACTTGTTCCAGCTGGCCACGCTTGACCGCCAGGTCCCGCGCGCTGTAGCGAAAGCCGTCCTGCTGCTTGAACGCGCTGTCGTGTTCCTCGTCGACGATGATCAGGCCCGGCTCGGGCAGCGGGACGAACAGGGCCGAACGAGTCCCGACCACGATGCGGCGCTCGCCCTGCCGGGCCGCCTCCCAGGCGCGCAGGCGTTCGCCCTCGGCCAGGCCGGAGTGCAGCAGTGCCACCTGTCCCGGAAAACGTTGCTGGATGCGCCCGGCAAGCTGCGGCGTCAGCGCGATTTCCGGGATCAGGAACAGGACCTGACGGCCACGCGCGGCTGCATCGGCGGCCATGCGCAGATAGACCTCGGTCTTGCCGCTTCCGGTGACGCCCTCCAGCAGCATCGGGCGGGGGGCGTCCGGCGTCAACGCCGCGGTGGCCACCTCCTGCTCGGGGGTCAGGGTGTATTCAGTACTGGTGGGGGGCGCGGGTTCACCGGGATCGGCACGCGTCTGTTCCAGCCAGCCGCGTGCCTCGAGCTGTCGCAGGTCCTTCGCGGTGATCTGCAGTGCGGCCGTGGTGGCCAGCGTCGTCCGGTCCAGCGCGGCCCCGAGCGCGGGCAGGGCGCGCAGGATGGCGAGCTGGCGGCGGCCCCGTACCTGCCCTTCCGCGAGCGCCGCGTGGCCTTCCGGGGTGAGCCGCCAGAGGGGCTCGGGGGTCAGGCCGGGCAGCGGGTGACCCCGTCGCAGGCCCGGTGGCAGCGCGCCCAGCACAGCCTCGCCCAGCGGGTGGTGATAGTAGCGGGCCCCGAAGCGCAGGAGCTCCAGCACCGTGGGTGTCAGGATGGGCCCCGCATCGGGTGAACCCAATGCTTCGCGCAGCTTGTTCTCGGGCACGTCGCTTTGGTCCGCGAGTGCGACGACGATGCCGATCGCCTCGCTGCGCCCGAAGGGTACACGGACCCTTTGTCCGGCCCTCAGGTCGGTCCCGGCGGGGATCCGGTAGTCAAACAGGCGGTCCAGCGGTCGGTCGAGTACGACCTGGGCAATTCCGGTCTCGGGCATTCGACTAGTCTACGCCAGTCCGCGTGGGTGCAAGAGTGTGATCGTTATCCACAAAACCTGTGGACAACTCTGTGGAGGAAATGGGGTGAAAGCCACTAAATGCCTGTTGCTGCTTGGGTCGTGTCAGAATGGCTAAAAAGCGACCAAAGCCATTTTTATCGTGTTATCAGTGGCTTGCGTTTCTTTGGTGATATCGGTTGGCCGTTGTGTCACCTAATTGCCATCGTTTCCTTGCGCCTGTGGGTATCGTGTACAGGGGGTGTACAGGGGTTGCTCCGATATTGGTCTCCCGGGAGGGTGCGCACAAAAAAGCCCGGCCGCGTTGAAAACGGGGCCGGGCTCGCAAGCGAGGGACGGGCGCCAGGCCCGACCCAAGACTAGCCGAGGGCCTTGACCGAGGCCACCAGTTCGGCGGCCACCTTCTGGCCGTCGCCGTACAGCATCTGGTTGTTGTCGGCATAGAACAGGTGGTTCTCGATGCCCGAGAACCCGGCGCCCCTGCCGCGCTTCACGCAGATGACGTTGTGGGCCTGGTCGGCGTTCAGAATCGGCATGCCGTAGATCGGCGACTCCGGATTGGTCCGGGCCACCGGGTTCACGACGTCGTTCGCGCCGATCACCATCGCGACATCCGCGGTCTTGAACTCCTCGTTGATCTCGTCGAGATCGAAGATGATGTCGTAGGGCACGCCGGCCTCGGCCAGCAGCACGTTCATGTGCCCGGGCATGCGGCCCGCGACCGGGTGGATCGCGAATTTCACGTCCACGCCGCGCTTCTGCAGCAGCTGGGTGAACTCCCAGATCTTGTGCTGCGCCTGCGCCACCGCCATGCCGTAGCCCGGCACGATAATGACCTTCTCGGCGTAGGCCATCATGATCCCGGCGTCGTTGGCCTGGATCTCCTTCATCGTGCCTTCGATCTCTTCCTCGGCACCGCCGGAGGAGCCGCCGAACTGGCTGAACAGGATGTTCTTGATCGGGCGGTTCATCGCCTTGGCCATCAGCTGTGTGAGCAGCGTACCGGCCGCACCGACCACGATACCGGCGATCATCAGGGCCGGGTTGTCGAGGACGATACCCTTCAGACCGACCGCGAGGCCGGTCAGGGCGTTGTACAGCGAGATGACCACCGGCATGTCGGCGCCGCCGATCGGCAGGGTCATCAGCACGCCAAAGGCCAGCGCCAGGACGAAGAACAGCAGCAGGCTGAACGAGCCGATCTCGCCGCCACCGGTGGCCATCATGAAGCCCAGCAGCACGGTGATCGCGAAGATCGCGATGTTCACGATCTGCTGGCCGCCGAAGGTAAAGGTCTTCTTCATCAGGCCTTCGAGCTTGGCGTAGGCCACCAGCGAGCCGGAGAAGGCCACCGAGCCGATCAGCGAGCCGGTCACGGCGATCGCCAGGCCGGTGTTGGTGACCGTTTCCGGGGTGGCCTGCAGCAGGTAGATCGCACCGATACCGGCCGCGGCGCCGCCGCCCATGCCGTTGTACAGCGCGATCATCTGCGGCATGTCGGTCATCGCGACCTTCTTGCCACTCCACCAGGCCAGCGCACCACCAATGGCGATACCCAGGATGATCAGGGTGTAGTTCACGCCGCCGGAGATCTCCGGATGCACGAAGGTCACGAGCGTGGCGATCACCATGCCCACGCCGGCCCAGATGATCCCCGGACGCGCGGTGGTCGGGGAGGACATCTGCTTGAGGCCGACGATGAACAGCACCGCCGCCGCGAAGTAGGCGAGGTTGATGATCAGGCTCATGCGTTATCTCCCTTCTTGTCGTCCTTCTTGCTGGTCTTGAACATCTCCAGCATGCGTTCGGTGACGACATAGCCACCCACGGCGTTGCCCGCGGCCAGGATCACGGCGACAAAGCCGATCGCCTGTTCCAGCGGCGTCTGGGCATGGCCCAGCGCGACCATGGTCCCGACCAGCACGATGCCGTGGACGAAATTGGAACCGGACATCAGCGGGGTATGCAGGATGACCGGCACCTTGGAGATGATCTCGTAGCCGGTGAAGGCCGCGAGCATGAAGATGTACAGCGCGATAAAGCCTTCGATGATCATGATTGCGCTCCCTTCAGGGCCTCACGGGTGGCCTCGTGCACGATCTCGCCGTCGCGGGTCAGTACGCTCTTGGCGATGACCTCGTCTTCCCAGTCCGGCTTGAACTCGCCGCCCTCGGCGATCATCGGCGTGAGGAAATTGAGCAGGTTCTTGGCGTACATCTCGGAGGCATGCAGCGGAACCTGCGAGGGCACGTTCAGCGGGGCGTGGATGATCACGCCCTTGCTCCGGCTGGTCTTGCCCGGCTTGGACAGTTCGCAGTTGCCGCCACCTTCGGCCGCCAGGTCGATGATGACCGCGCCCGGCTTCATGCCCTCGACCATGTCTTTCGGGATCAGTTTCGGGGACTCGCGGCCCGGGATCGCGGCCGTGGTGATCAGCACGTCCGCCTTGGCGATGAACTCGCCCAGGGCGTCCTGCTGCTGCTTCTTCTCTTCCGCGGTCAGTTCGCGGGCATAGCCGCCTTCACCCTCGGCCGAGACGCCAAGATCCAGGAACTTCGCCCCCAGCGACTCGACCTGCTCCTTGGTCGCGGAGCGCACGTCGTAGGCCTCGACCATCGCGCCCAGGCGCTTGGCCGTGGCGATCGCCTGCAGCCCGGCCACGCCGGCGCCGATCACGATGACCTTGGCCGGGCGGATGGTGCCGGCCGCGGTGGTCAGCATCGGGAAGAAGCGGCAGGACAGATCCGAGCCCATGATCGCGCCCTTGTAGCCGACTACGGCCGCCTGCGAGGACAGCACGTCCATGCTCTGGGCGCGCGAGATGCGCGGGATCAGTTCCATCGCGAAGCTCAGAATCTTGCGTTCCTGCATCGCCTTGACCACGTCCGGGTTGCGGTGGGCGTGGAACAGGCTGACGACGGTTGAGCCTTCCGGCAGCTGATTGACCTCTTCCACCGTTGGCGGCGCCACGCGGACCATCAGGTCCGACTGGCCGTAGGCCGTCTCGGTGTCGACCACGGTGGCCGACTCGTAAGAGTCATCCGGGAAATGGGCGTTGGTGCCGGCCCCCTTCTCCAGCTGCACGGTGACGCCCAACTGGGCGAACTTGGCCGCCACCGTCGGATCCAGGGCCACGCGGCGCTCGCCGCTGGCACTCTCCTTGGGAACGGATAATTTGATTGCCATGCGCTCTCTCCCCGGGCCAAGCGTTCCCGCAATCCCTCCGGGACGTTCGGCCGCGCTCGCGGGTGGTAATAAGGACGCCGAACAAGGCTTTTGTGGCCCATTCGGCGGAAAAAACGGCCAGCAAGTGTAGCGGAATCGCCTTCGCGCTTAAACAGCCTGCCGATTTGTCACGACTTCCAAACCAGAATCGGGCCGCTCAAACCGGCATTCATGCCCCTGTAATTGCGTTGAACGGTCGGCCTGTTTATTGTCAAGCAAGTTCTGTGCGATCCCGTGCCGCGCAAGCGGTCGACTTCGGCGAAGGGGGCATGGATTTGCTCACGCCTGGTGCGTCGAGCCTGCTCAATTTCCGCGTGAGCAAATCCGTGTTTCCTTGGAGACGGGACGAGGTCATGTTGCCGACCGAGCATCAGGTCCTGCGTACGGACGCTGCGGGCATGCCACTGGAATGGATCGGCCTGGAACAGGCCGTGCGCCTCTATTACACCGAGCAGGTCGCCTACGCCTGCGGGAGTCTGCTGTATCGCGTGCGTGGCGGCATCAACGCCCGCACCGGGTTGCGATCCCGGGTCGAGGTCAACTCGATTATCGCTACCTTCGGCACCCGCCAGTCCCGCTTCAATCACTACATCCCGCCGCTCAACAACACCACGCTGTTCCGTCGTGACGCGCATCTGTGCCTGTACTGCGGACAGCACTTCTACGAGCGCGATCTCTCGCGCGACCATGTGACCCCGATCAGCCAGAACGGGGCGGATACCTGGAACAATGTGGTCACCGCCTGCAAGCGCTGCAACAACCACAAGGCCGGGCATACCCCCGAGCAGGCCGGCATGCAGTTGCTGGCGATCCCGTTCACGCCCACGCACGCGGAATATATCTACCTGAAAGGCAAGCGGGTGCTGGCCGACCAGATGGAGTTCCTGCTGGCGCATTTCCCCCGAACCAGCCCCCTGCGCGGCCGCCTCGGCTGACCGCACCCGCGCGCCCCGCGCGCCGCTCGCGCTATCCTTGGCAGGGAACCAACCTGACCCGCGTGACTCCGACAGGAGTCATCCACTCTCTATTGCCGCAGGGAGCACCATGAAGTACTTCGGAGAGGCGGACTACCGCCATGGCCAGCCACGCAAGGCGGGCGTACTGCTGACCAACCTCGGTACGCCGGACGAGCCCACGGCCCCGGCGCTCAAGCGTTATCTGAAGGAATTCCTCTGGGACCCGCGCGTGGTCGAGTTCCCGCGCCCGCTGTGGTGGCTGATCCTCAACGGCATCATCTTGAACATCCGCCCGAAGCGCTCGGCCGCCAAGTACGCCACCGTCTGGACCGACGACGGCTCGCCGCTGCTGGCCATCTCGCGGCGTCAGGCCGAGGGTGTACGCACCCGTCTGGCCGAGCAGGCCGGCGAGGAGGTCCCGGTCGCGTTGGGCATGCGCTATGGCAACCCGTCGATCGAGGCGGGCCTGGACGAGCTGCGCCGCCAGGGTGTTCGCCGCGTGATCGTGCTGCCCCTTTATCCCCAGTATTCGGGGAGCACCACCGGCTCCACCTTCGATGCGGTGGCGGATGTTCTGAAGGGCTGGCGCTGGGTCCCGGATCTGCAGTTCGTCGCCTCCTACGACGCCGAGTCCGGCTACATCGAAGCCCTGGCCAGCAGCGTGCGCGAGCACTGGAATGCGCACGGCCGGGCGGACCGCCTGGTGATGTCGTTCCACGGCATCCCGAAGCGCTATCTGCTCAAGGGCGACCCGTACCACTGCCTTTGCCATGCCACCGGCCAGAAACTGGCCGCCAGGCTGGGTCTGAACGACGACCAGTGGCAGGTGACCTTCCAGTCGCGTTTCGGCCGCGAGGAGTGGCTGAAGCCCTATACCGACAAGACGATGAAAGCGCTTCCCAAGGAGGGCGTGCGTTCGGTGGACGTGATCTGCCCCGGTTTCTCGGCCGACTGCCTGGAAACCATCGAGGAGATCGGTGACGAGAACCGTGAGATCTTCCTCAAGGCCGGCGGCGAACGCTTCCACTACATCCCGGCGCTGAACGATCGGGCCGACCACCTCGACTTCCTGGCCGGACTGGCCCGCCAGCACATCGCCCCGTGGCTGAACGATCCGGATAATGCCCCCGAGGCCCGCGCCGCCGCCCGCGAACGGGCGCTGGCCCTGGGCGCGCAGCAGTAGGCCGCGATGGACGAGCCCACCGCGCCCGGACAAGTCGAGGCACCCGGAGAGACCGAGATCGGTGCCGTGATCATCGGCGATGAACTGCTCAGCGGGAAGCGCCGTGACCGGCACCAGGAACACCTCACCGCGGCCCTGGCGGAGAAGGGATTGGAGCTGGCCTGGGTCCGCATTGTCGGGGACCACGCCGGTCGTTTGACGCAGACCTTTCGCGAGACGCTGGCGACCGGGGCGGAGGTCTTCAGCTTTGGCGGCATCGGCGCCACGCCGGACGATCGCACCCGCGCCTGCCTCGCCGAGGCGCTTGGGCTTCCTCTGCAGCCGCACCCGGACTTTATGTCCATCCTCGAGGAACGCTTTGGCGCGGAGGCCTGGCCGCACCGCGTGCGCATGGCCGAACTGCCGGAAGGGGCCAGCCTGATCCCGAATCCGGTCAACGGCATCCCGGGGCTCAGCTGCCAGCGTCATCACTGCGTGCCCGGATTCCCGGTCATGGCCGAACCGATGGTGCGCTGGGTGCTGGACCAGCGATTCCCCGGGCGTGATGCCGCCGCCGGCTCGATCGAGGAGGTCCTGGTGCTCGAGAACGTGACCGAGAGCCGCCTGGTCCCGGTGCTGGAGGCCATGGAGGCGGCATTCCCCGATCTGCGCATCTCCTGCCTGCCCCGGATGGACCGCCAGGCCCCGCAGGTCGAGCTGGGCCTGCGCGGCCCCCGCGCCCGCGTAACCGAGGGCCAGGCCGCGCTGCGCCAACAGCTGATTTCCGGGGGCTTTCTGAGCCACTGACAGGGTGGTGTCGCGCAGCGCCATTGGGGGCTTGCGCGCCCCTGCTTTCCCGGTATATTGCATTGGGCAGGCACTTGCCTGCGTGCCGCGTTCGCGGCCCGAATGGAAGACCCCGCACGTGAATCTGCCCGTTCCCGGCCCCGAGTGGCTGGACCCTGCCGAGAGGCTCCCGGCCCGCGCGCCGGCCGTCATCGAATCCCGGGTTCCCGAGGCCTGCGAGCCGGAGGGCTGGCTGGATACGCTGATGCGCGATCAGCGGTGCGTCTGGCCCGACTTCCTGCCGGCGGGCACGGTCGATGCCCTGCACGACGAGGTCTACGCCCTGCGCGATGCCGCGCAGCTGGCGCAGGCGCGGATTGGTCGGGGTGGCGAGCGCCATCGCGATCGGGCCACCCGCGGCGACTGGATCCACTGGCTGGATGGCGCCAGCCCGGCCCAGCAGGCGTTCATGGAGCGCCTGGACGCGATCCGGCTGCAGGTGGGCCGGACGTTGATCCCGGGCCTGTTCGAGACCGAATCGCACTTTGCCCTGTACCCGCCCGGCACTCATTACGCCCGGCATGTGGATGCCTTCCAGGCCGGCAACTGCCGCCGGCTGTCGCTGGTGTTCTACCTGAACCGCGGCTGGAACGAGCGGGACGGCGGCCAGCTCGCGATCTATGACGATGCGGACCGCGAAGGCCAGCGCATCCAGCCGACGGCCGGCACGCTGGTGATGTTCCTCAGTCAGACCGTGCCGCACGCAGTGCTCCCCACCCGCCGTTGGCGCGCGAGCATCGCCTCCTGGATGCGCGTGCGCGAGCTCTCCAACCCGCTTGCGGGTCTCGACCGCTTCTGACGCTCCTGAAACCGGCCGCGGTACGTTCTTGCAGCCTGCGACGCCGGCGCCCATGATCGGGGAAGGGCCTCAGCGCCCTTCGATCGAGCGCAACGCGGCGGGCCAGTATGGGCAAGAGCCGGCAAAGGCAGGACAAGGCGACCTCACTTCAGGACACGTCCACGGACGTGCCGTTGCAGGCCTCCTCGGCTTCGATCTGGGCCGAGCGCTATCAGTTGCATGACACCCAGGGCGAGCCGGTGGATGCCTCGGTCGAGGCGATGTTCGACCGTGTCGCCGGGGCCCTCGCCGCGGTCGAGGCGCCGGACAAGCGCGCGTCGATCGAGCGCGAGTTCCGATGGGCGTTGGACAATGGCGCCATCCCGGCCGGGCGCATCCTGGCCAACGCCGGGGCCGAGGTGCACAAGCCGCAGACCACGCTGATCAACTGCACCGTCTCGCGCACGATCCGGGATTCGCTGCAAGCCATCCTGGATGCCAATACCGCCGCCGGCCTGACGCTCAAGGCCGGGGCCGGCATTGGCTACGACTTCAGCACCCTGCGTCCGAAGGGTGCACTGGTCGCGGGCGCCGGCGCGCCGACCAACGGCCCGGTCGCGTTCATGCAGATCTTCGACCAGACCTGCCGCACCATCGGCGCGGCCGGCGGCCGCCGCGGGGCGCAGATGGCGACGCTCGATATCGGCCACCCGGATATCGAGCGCTTCATCCTCGCCAAGCGCCGCAAGGGGCGGCTGACGCAGTTCAACCTGTCCGTGCTGGTGCGCGATGCCTTTCTGGAGGCCGTGGAGCGCGACGACGAATGGGCGCTGGCCTTCCCGCTGCTGCCCGTCGAGCAGGACCGGGTGCCCGCATCCGATCTCGTCTATCGCGACTGGCCGGTGGTCGAGGACGGCTACCGCGTCGACGACCAGGGCCGGGTCGCCTGCCGTGTCTACCGCCGTGTGCGCGCCCGCGAGCTGTGGGACACCCTGATGCGCAGCACCTATGACGTCGGCGAACCCGGCGTCATCCTGATCGATCAGGTCAACCGCCAGAACAACGCCTGGTTCGACGAGGTGATCCGCGCCACCAACCCCTGCGGCGAGGAGCCGCTGCCGCCGGACGGGGCCTGCCTGCTGGGCTCGGTGAACCTGACCCGGTTCGTATCCGCGCCGTTCACCGCAGACGCCGCCTTCGACTGGGTGCGCTTCGAACGGGTGGTACGCGTGTTCACGCGCATGCTGGACAACGTCGCGGACATCTCCGGGCTGCCGCTGCCGGAACAGCGCGCCGAGATGCTGCGCAAGCGCCGCCACGGTATGGGCATCCTCGGGCTCGGGTCGGCCCTGGCGATGCTGGGTGAGACCTACGGCTCGGAGCCGGCCGCCGACTTCACCGCAGAGGTCTGTCGCCGCCTGGCGCTGGAGAGCTGGCGGGCCGGGCTGGAGCTTGCGCGCGAGAAGGGCCCGGCGCCGATCATGGACGAGGACTTCACGCTGACCGCGGACATGCTCCGGCGCCAGCCGGCGCTGGCCGAGGCCGGCTATCAGGTCGGCGATGTGCTGAAGGGGCGGGAGTTGCACGCGCGCTTCAGCCCCTACATGCAGCGCATCGCCGAGGAGGACCCGGCGCTGGTCGTGGCGCTGGCCGAGGGGGGCGCGCGCTTTACCCACGCGACCTCCATCGCGCCCACCGGGACCATCAGCTTCTCGGTCGCCAACAACGCGAGCAATGGCATCGAGCCGACCTTTCTGCACCACACCACGCGCAACTTCCGCCGCCCCGGGCGGCGCACCCGCGAGGCGGTGGACTGCTACTCGTTTGAGCTGCTGGCCTACCGCGCCCGGGTCGATGCCGACGCGGGGCCGGGGGATCTCCCCGCCAACGCGATCACCGCGGACCAGGTCAGTGTGGATGCCCACATCCGCATGCAGGCCGCCGCCCAGCCGTGGGTGGACTCGGCCATCTCCAAGACGCTCAACGTCCCGACCGATATCCCGTTCGAGGACTTCCTGCAGGTCTACCTGCAGGCCTGGCGCGCTGGTCTCAAGGGTTGCACCACCTACCGGCCCAACCCACAGGCGCAGATGGGCGTGCTGGTGGACCCCGAACGCCTGCGCAGCACCTGGTACACCTTCACCCTGGCGGACGGCCGGGAACTGACCCTGCGCGGCGACGAAGAGGTCGAATACGAAGGCCAGATCCACACCGCCGCGAATCTCTTCGCCGCGCTGGACGAGGGCTACTACGACGACGTCTGACGCCGTCGGGGAGGACACGATGCACCGGATCGACCAGCCCATCATCGCCTTTCGCCGCTCGGATGCCCCGCAGGGCGAGGGCGCGTCCGGCGGCGACGATCACCCCTTGGGCAAGCGCATCCCGTCGCGCCCCGAGGGCGAGCTCGAGTCGGTTACCGAGAAGGTGCGCTACTGGACCCAGGACGGGCCGCAGACGGTCTATCTGGTGGTCAGCTTCGTGGCCGTCTCCGGCACGGTCAGTGGCGAGCGCGTCACTATCGAGCGCCCGATCGAGTTCTTCCTGCCCACCGGACAGCACTCCGAGTCCTACCAGTGGATCTCCGCGACCATGCGCAGCCTGTCGCTGGCGGCCCGTGGCGGCTACGCCGCCCGCGCCCTGCGCGATCTGCGCAAGGTCACCTGGGACCGCGGCCCGGTCCGCTGCGGCGAGAACGAATACGGCAAACCGCTGTACCACCCCTCCGAGGTCGCCGCGATCGCCCACGCCCTGCAACGTATCCTCCAGCGCCGCGGCTTCCTCGACCCGGACGGCCACCCCCGCCCGCTCCGCGAACTGGTCGCCGCCTGTCGCGACAGGGACCGAATCCCGGAAGCCGCCGCCATTCTGGAAGCCCCGCGCCTGGGGGCCACAGGCGCTGCGCCCTGCCCACAGTGCGACGGCCCGCTCGAGCTCATCGACGGCTGTCCCACCTGCCGCGACTGCGGTTATTCGAAGTGCTAGGGCGAGGAATGGAATCTCGGTTATCGGCCCTGCAGTCTCCCCCTGAGGTCCAGTGTCATGCACTTCATGCCGCCACCGGATTTCTGAAATTCGTCGATCGCGACCCGATGCACCTCCATGCCGCGCTGTCGGTAGCGTTCGGCGATGCCAGTGGCCCGGTCGCTCAGGACGATTCGCTCGCCGTCACTAACCGCGTTAAGGCCGTAGGCCAGCGCATCGGCTTCGTTCGCCTCGATCACATTGGGCACACGATGCCGTACCGCCTCCAGGCTCTCTTGGGTAAAGGCGGGCGGATAGAGGGCAACGGATTGGCGATCGACCACGGTGAAAGCCGTGTCGAGGTGGTAGAAGCGGGCATCGGTTAGCTGCAGGCTGACGACTTCCACATCCAGAAACGACGCGAGCTCGGCGTGCGCCGCCTGATCGCTGCGCCAGGGGTAGCCGGCGAAGAGCGTGTCGTTCCAGATCAGCGCGTCGCCTTCGCCTTCGAAGTCGTGGCGGGGCTGGTAGAGCGCCGTGAATCCCTGTTCGCGAAACCAGCTTTCGAACCACCAGGTCTCGCCCTGACGCTCTGGATGCCGAAAGGTGGGCAGCGCCACCTTGTCACCCACGACGAGCGCGCCGTTGGCCGTGAAGACCATGTCCGGAAACCCCTCGACGGGCGGGATCAGGTTTACGTCCCAGCCGAGGGTCTCCGTATACAGTTGATAAAGCGCCTCCCATTGCCGGGTCGCGGTCTCCGGACACACGGGGCACTCAAGGTCCATCCAGGGGTTGATCTCATAGTGGATGGCGAAATACTCCGGGCGACACATCAAAACGGATTTCGCCATTGTGGTACTCCTCTAGGGAAACACTGATTAATGTACACCCTCGAGCTCGAGTCGCTTTTGTGTGCGAACAAGGCGCGGTGACCGCCGTGCAGTCATCCTGCACAAGGGAACCGCAACGCCGTGCGCGCGCCCGTTGTTACAAAAAACGGGCGGCCGAGCCCCTTCGTTCATTAAGTTGTGGGGTTGGCACCCCAGGTTCCCCGATCCTGCGTTGCGCCGCTTGCGGGTAGAACCACTACCCGCTGCACGACGCGCCTTGTCTCGGAAAACCTGGAGCGCCAACGCGAGGGTGTACATTAATCAGTGTTTCCCTAGTGGCCAGAATCGGCACGAACACGCTTTCGACTTGAAACGTGCCAGCACGGGTGCGTCCCTTCAAGTGCCTCCGTCGAGGTGCGTGAACGGGTGCGCCACAGCTGGTGCGCCGGGTTGGAATGAGGCCGGCCGCGTAGAGGTCTGTCTACATTTCTGCATGCACCACAGTGGATAGCTACACGGCTGGAGGGGGCGTCGTGGAAATCTCGCAGGCGGTCTCGTACTCTGGCCGGCCATTCGTCCACACCCTGCGGGAGACCTCGTGGCCCATATACTGAACCCGTATGCCGACGATCAGCCAGAGCCGAAGCATATCGTGCTGCGTGCCCGCAGTGGTCAGGCCGTCTCCGCCGACTTCACCCTGCAGGATCGGCGGGGCCGTGAGAGCGCGGCGGAATATCTGTTTCATCTCTATTCCACCATCAAGCAGAAGCTGGACGAGCCGGTCCTGGATACCGCTGCGCCATCGCCGGACGACCAGGCCGCCATGCAGCGACTGATCCTGTATTCGGCCGGCGCCCACGACACCATGTTCGGCACCTTTAATGCGTCCAGCACCTCCTCGGAGATGCCGGAGGAGGAGCGAAACGAGTTCGTAGAGATCTTCCTGCTGGCCTGTGCGACGGTCATTGAGGGCCAACGGATCACCGTCGACCTCCAGCGCGGCCACATCACCGCCGAGGCGGCCTGAACGCAACGGCCCTGGAATGGCCTCGTGCTGCCAGCAAGGACTGGATTGGCGGGCCCGGTTGGGTGGAGGCCGGCCGCGCAGCGGCGCGAAGCCTGTCTTCGCGAGGCCGGAACGGCGTGCGCCGGCAGGCGCGCGACTGGAATAGTCCGACCCGCCCAGCAGGAGCGCAAGCGAGTGGTGGGCCCGGTCGGACTCGAACCGACGACCAAGGGATTATGAGTCCCCTGCTCTAACCAACTGAGCTACAGGCCCGTAATCGGGGAGGGTACAAACGACTGCGGCGCCATTCTACCCGGAAAGGGAGAGATGGCGCCGCATCGGCAGGTCAGGCTCCGGCCGTTCGGCCGGGACGCCGGTTACTCGGCGTCGGTGTAGGTGCGCAGCAGTTCGGCGCGGGTCGGGTGACGCAGCTTGCGCAGGGCCTTGGCCTCGATCTGGCGGATGCGCTCGCGGGTGACGTCGAACTGCTTGCCGACTTCCTCGAGGGTGTGGTCGGTGTTCATGTCGATGCCGAAGCGCATGCGCAGGACCTTGGCCTCGCGCGGGGTCAGCGTGGACAGGATCTCGCGGGTGGCCTCGGACAGGCTCTCGCGCGCTGCGGAGTCCGACGGCGAGGCGACCTTTTCGTCTTCGATGAAGTCGCCCAGGTGGGAGTCTTCGTCGTCGCCGATCGGAGTCTCCATGGAGATCGGTTCCTTGGAGATCTTCAGCACCTTGCGGATCTTGTCCTCGGGCATCTCCATGCGTTCGGCCAGCTCTTCCGGGGTGGCCTCGCGGCCCATCTCCTGCAGCATCTGGCGGGAGACGCGGTTGAGCTTGTTGATGGTCTCGATCATGTGCACCGGGATGCGGATGGTCCGGGCCTGGTCCGCGATGGAGCGGGTGATGGCCTGTCGGATCCACCAGGTGGCGTAGGTCGAGAACTTGTAGCCACGACGGTATTCGAACTTGTCCACCGCCTTCATCAGGCCGATGTTGCCTTCCTGGATCAGGTCGAGGAACTGCAGCCCGCGGTTGGTGTACTTCTTGGCGATGGAGATCACCAGGCGCAGGTTGGCCTCGACCATTTCCTTCTTCGCGCGGCGGGCCTTGGCCTCGCCGATGGACATGCGGCGATTGATCTCCTTGATCTCGGAGATGTTCAGGCTGGCCTCGTGTTCGATCTCGGCGAGCTTCTTCTGCAGGCGCACGATCTCTTCCTCGTGCTCGGCCAGGGCGGTGGTGTACTTGCCCTTGGCCTTGCAGGCTTCCTTGATCCAGTCGGGATTGGTCTCGTTCTTCGGGAAGCTGTCGATGAACGCCTTGCGCGGCATCTGCGCCTGGTTCACGGCCAGCTCCATGATGCGACGCTCATGGCTGCGGATGCGGTCGATGGTGCCGTGCAGCTTGGTGGTCAGCTGGTCCACCATGCGCGGCACCAGCTTGAACTCCATGAAGTACTTGGCGGTGGCCTCGCGCGCGGTGGCATAGGCCTTGCGGTCGCCCTTCTCGAAGGCCTTGTGGGCCTTGGCGTGCAGCTTGCGCAGCTTGTTGAAGCGCTCGCGCGCCTCTTCCGGGTCGGGACCGGTGTCTACCGGTTCGGCGTCTTCTTCCTCGGCGTCCTCGACCTCTTCCACGATCGCGTCCAGTTCCGGCGAGGCCTCGGCGGCCGCGGCCTTCTGGGCCTCTTCCGCCTTCTGGGCGTCTTCCGGGGAGACCAGCCCGCGCGCCACGGCTTCGCCGTCCAGCGGGTTCTGCGGGTCGATGAAGGAGACCACGAGATCGGTCAGGCGGCCGTTGTTCTCGACGATCTGGTCGTACTCGCGAATCAGGTGTTCGATCGCGCCCGGGTGGTGGGCGAGCGCGAACAGCACCTGCATCAGGCCCTCTTCGATGCGCTTGGCGATGCGGATCTCGCCCTCGCGGGTCAGCAGCTCGACCGTGCCCATCTCGCGCATGTACATGCGCACGGGGTCGGTGGTGCGACCGAAGTCGCTGTCGGCCGCGGCCAGGGCGGCCACGGCCTCCTCGGCATCCTCGTCGGCGGAGACGGAGCCGTCGGACAGCAGCAGGCTGTCGGCGTCCGGGGCCTGCTCGTGCACCGCGATGCCCATGTCGTTGATCATCGCAATGATGTCCTCGACCTGGTCGGAGTCGATGATCGAGTCGGGCAGGTGGTCGTTAACCTCGGTATACGTGAGGTATCCCTGCTCCTTGCCCTTGGCAATCAGTTCCTTGAGCTGGGATTGTTGCTCTTCACGGTTCATTGACGTCGTACTCCGAGGTGCCTGGGTCGCTGAATGGGTCGTAGAAAAATCAATCCTGCATTGTAGCAGAAGATTCTTATATTGCCGGGATTCGCCCGCCAAACCCTCTGCCGGTTGCGGAAATCCCGACAGTAAAGCTGGGGGCAGGCTAGCCGATTTCAATGGGTTACGCCCTTCGAGGGGCGCATTTCGGGGGAATCTAACCGGGGTTTCTCTTCTGCAGTAATTCACTAAGACGCGCGAGCTCCTCGCGTTGTTCCGTAGCGAGCCCGCCGCCTGCGCGAGTGAGTTCACGAATTCGCGTGCGCGCCTGCTGGAGCAGGAGCTGGCGGGCACAGTCCATGGCCACCTGTTGGGTGACCTTCGGATCGCCATCCCCAAGCTCCCGCGCGGCCAGGGCCTGCAGGCGGTTGAAGTGGCGATCGTCACGGAAGCGTTCCAGCAGATGGGCACTGCTGCAGCCGGGACGCTCGTGCAGGGCCTCCAGCAGCTTGCCCAGGGTTTGCGCGGCAGTTCCCGCAAACGCCGTGAGTTCGGCCAGCTCGGACTGAGACCATTCGAGCTCCGGGTGCTGCAGGATTCGCGCAAGCAGCGCCCCCCAAAGGGCGGAGGGCGTCTCCTGCGCGGTGGTGCCCGCCGGCTCGGCGGATGGTGTCTCGGGGATGTCCGTGGGTGCCGAGGCCGGGCCCGTCGCGCGGGCGTTCCCGTCTTCCGCCTCGCGCAGTTGCTCGCCCAGCCGCTCCGGGCTCAGGTGGGTTTCCTGGGCGACACGTTCGACCAGCTGGTCGCGGAAAAGGGGGTCACGGGTGGTGGCGACCAGCTTCATCGCGGCGTGCGCGAAGCGGGTGCGTCCCTCGGCGGTATCGGTCGGGTGTTCCTCGCGCAACAACCGGACGAGCGTCTCGGATAGCGGCAGGGCACCCTCCAGGCGCTGTTCCCAGCCCGTGAGGCCGTCGCGCAGGACCAGGCTGTCGGGGTCGTCGCCCTCGGGCAGGAACAGCACGCGCACCTCGCGCAGGCCCTGGATCGCGGGCAGGGCCTCGGCCAGTGACCGCCAGGCCGCGCGGCGGCCCGCGGCGTCGCCGTCGAAGCACAGGGTGATGCGCGAGACCTGGCGGAACAGGCTGTCCAGGTGGGCACGGGTCAGGGCGGTCCCCATGCAGGCCACCGCGCGACGAAAACCGGCGCGCGCCAGCCCGACCACGTCCATGTAGCCCTCGACCACCACAATGTCATCCAGCCGGGTGCCGGCCTTGCGCGCCTCGAACAGGCCGTAGATGGTCTGCCCCTTGTGGAAGACCTCGCTCTCCGGGCTATTCAGGTACTTCGGCTCGCCGTCCTCGATCAGACGCCCGCCGAAGCCGGTGATGCGCCCGCGCCGGTCGCGGATCGGGAACATGATGCGCGCGCGGAAGCGCTCGCGGATGCCGCCGTCGTCGCGCCGCGCGGCCAGGCCGGCTTCCACCAGCTGTTGCGGGGTGAAGCGTGGCTTGAGTGCCTCGATCAGGCCCGAGGGCGGGGCCCAGCCGATCTGGTAGTCGCGGGCGGTGGTGCCGTCGATGCCGCGGTTTTTCAGGTATTCGACCGCCTTCGGCGTCTGGCGCAGCTGCTGCACGTAGTAGTCGGCGGCCGCGTTCAGGGCCTCGTACAGCGGCGCGTGGGCCTCGCGCTTGTCGTCCGCTCCAGCCTCGCGCGGGACCTCCAGTCCGGCCTGCTCGGCCAGTTGCTCGACCGCCTCGGGGAAGCTCAGGTTCTCGTACTCCATCAGGAAGCTGATGGCCGTGCCGTGCGCCCCGCAGCCGAAGCAGTGGTAGAACTGCTTTTGCGGAGAGACGTAGAACGACGGCGTCTTCTCGCCGTGGAACGGGCAGCAGGCGGCGAACTCGCGCCCGGCCTTCTTCAGGCTCACGCGGCGCTGGATCACCTCGACGATATCGCTGCGTTCGAGCAACTCGTCGATGAATGCCTGTGGAATGAGGCCTGCCATGGTGTCGCCGGGTATTCCTCGGGGGTGTGCTCGTCGTCAGGTTCGCATGATAGCCCAGCGTCGGGCCGCAACATGTCATTGCGGGATGTTGCAGCCGACGCGGCGAGCCCCGGAGGTCTCCGGGGCGGATGCCGGGGTTGCCCATGGAGATCGCCACGTCGCTTCGCTCCTCGCGATGACGCTGCTTTCTATCTCCCTGTCATTGCGAGGAGCCTTGGGCGACGAAGCAATCGGTATCCGTCAGCCTCCGATCGCGGGATGGTGTCAGGGTGCTGCCATGTCATTGCGAGCGCAGCGAAGCAATCTCCAGAAACTGCCACCAGAACACAGCATCAAGCGATTGTTTCGCTGCGCTCGCAATGATGGGTTCTCGGTACTGCAAACAAAACGGGCCCCGTGAGGGGCCCGAATCGCAGTACCGCCGGCTGTGGCGGCTCAGGCGGCCTGGCGCAGGTTGGCCAGCAGGCCCCGGAGTTCGGAGGCCTTGGGCTTCACCAGCCAGAAGGAGCCCTGGTAGTCGTCGAAACGTTCCAGGATTTCGCGGCCCCAGGCGCTGTCCGTCTCGTGCACGAACTCGGTGATGAGTTCCTCGAGGTAGTTGCGGTGCGCCTCCATGTCCTCGGTGTCGAGGCGGTGAAGGTCGATCAGCTCGTTGTTGATGCGGTCCGGGAAGTCGTTCTCCCGGTCCAGCACGAACGCGAAGCCGCCGGTCATGCCTGCGCCGAAATTGACGCCTGTGTTGCCCAGCACCACCATCACGCCGCCGGTCATGTACTCGCAGCCGTGGTCGCCGATGCCTTCCACCACCGCGATTGCGCCGGAATTGCGTACGCCGAAGCGTTCGCCCCCCTGGCCGGCCGCGAACAGCTTGCCGCCGGTCGCGCCGTACAGGCAGGTGTTGCCCATGATGGTGGTGTCCTGGCTGGCGAAGCTGGAGCCCTCCGGCGGACGGATGACCAGCTTGCCGCCGGTCATGCCCTTGCCGACGTAGTCGTTGGCATCGCCTTCCAGGTACAGGTGCAGGCCGCCGGCGTTCCAGACACCGAAGCTCTGCCCTGCCGTGCCTCTCATGCGCACGGTGATCGGGGCATCGGACATGCCCTGGTTGCCGTGGCGCTTGGCGATCTCGCCGGACAGGCGCGCGCCGATCGAGCGGTCGGTATTGGCGACGTCGAAACGGTACTCGCCACCGGCCTTGTTCTCGATCGCCTCGAGCATCTCGGCGACCATCTTTTCCGCCAGCTCGCCCTTGTCGAACGGCTCGTTCTTCGGCTCCTTGCAGAAGCGCGGCTTGTCGGCGAGGTCGCCGCTGGCCAGCAGGCCGTTCAGGTCCAGGTGCTGCTGCTTCGGCGTCTCGCCCGGCAGGATCTCCAGCAGATCGGTACGGCCGATCAGATCCGTCAGGCTGCGCACGCCCAGCTTCGCCATCCACTCGCGGGTCTCGCGGGCGACGAACTGGAAGTAGTGCATGACCATTTCGGGCAGCCCGATGAAGTGGTTCATGCGCAGCACCTTGTCCTGCGTGGCGACACCCGTTGCGCAGTTGTTCAGGTGACAGATACGCAGGTACTTGCAGCCCAGCGCGACCATCGGGCCGGTGCCGAAGCCGAAGCTCTCGGCGCCCAGGATCGCCGCCTTGATCACGTCGAGGCCGGTCTTCAGGCCGCCGTCGGTCTGTAGGCGAACCTTGTCGCGCAGGTCGTTGCCGCGCAGGGTCGCGTGGGTCTCGGTCAGGCCCAGTTCCCACGGGGTGCCGGCGTACTTCACCGAGGTCAGCGGGCTGGCGCCGGTGCCGCCGTCATAGCCGGAGATGGTGATCAGGTCGGCGTAGGCCTTGGCCACGCCGGCGGCGATCGTGCCGACCCCGGCCTCGGAGACCAGCTTCACCGAGACCAGCGCATCCGGGTTGACCTGCTTGAGGTCGAAGATCAGCTGCGCCAGGTCCTCGATGGAGTAGATGTCGTGGTGCGGCGGCGGCGAGATCAGGGCCACGCCCGGATTGGAGTAGCGCAGCTCCGCGATCATCTTGTTGACCTTGTGGCCCGGCAGCTGGCCGCCCTCGCCGGGCTTCGCGCCCTGGGCGACCTTGATCTGTAGCACCTCGGCGTTGACCAGGTAGTGCGGGGTCACGCCGAAACGGCCGGAGGCCACCTGCTTGATCTTGGACATGCGCTCGGTGCCGTAGCGGGAGACGGCCTCGCCGCCCTCGCCGGAGTTGGAGCGCCCGCCCAGGCGGTTCATCCCCGTGGCGAGGGCCTCGTGGGCCTCCGGCGACAGCGCGCCCAGGCTCATGCCGGCGGAGTCGAAGCGCGGCAGGATCTCGGCCTCGGACTCGACCTCGTCCAGCGCGATCGGCTCGATGTCATCGCGCACCTTCAGCAGGTCGCGCAGTACGGTCACCGGGCGCTCGTTCACCAGGTCCGCGTACTCCTGGTACACGCCGTAGTCGCCGGACTGTACCGCGCGGTGCAGGGTCTGGATCACGTCCGGGTTGTAGGCGTGGTACTCGCCTCCGTGGACATACTTCAGCAGGCCGCCCTGGCCGGCGCTCTTGCGCGGGTTCCAGGCGCGTTTGGACAGCGTCTCCAGGTCCGCCTCGATATCGGCGAAGCGGGTGCCCTTGATGCGGCTGGTGGTTCCGGTGAAGCAGGTGTCCACGACCTCGTCGGACAGGCCGACGATCTCGAACAGCTGCGCGCCGCGGTAGCTGGCGATGGTGGAGATGCCCATCTTCGACAGGATCTTGAACAGGCCCTTGTTGATGCCCTTGCGGTAGTTCTGCGCCAGCGTCAGCGGGTCCGCGTTCGGGATCTCGCCGGACTGGCACATGCCGTGCAGGGCGGAGTAGGCCAGGTACGGATAGATCGCGGTGGCGCCATAGCCGAGCAGGACCGCGAAGTGGTGCGGGTCGCGCACGGTGGCGGTCTCGGCGACGATGTTCGCGTCGGTGCGCAGCTTGGCGCGGATCAGGGCGTGATGCACCGCGCCCACGGCCAGTGCGGCCGGGATCGGGCGGCGTTCCGGGTCGATGCCGCGATCGGACAGCACCAGCACCACGGCGCCTTCGCGCACGGCGTCGACCGCGCGCTCGGTCAGGGTCTTCAGGGCGTCTTCCAGCGAGTGCGCGTGGACGTCGTAGTTCAGGTCCATGCGCTCGACACGGAAGGCGTCCTCGGTCTGGTTGCACAGCTCGCGGAACTTGGCCTCGGACAGTACCGGGGAGTCGGATACCAGGCGGTGGGCGTGGTCCGGGGTCTCCTCGAACAGGTTCTGCTCGCGGCCGAAGCACGTCTCCAGCGACATCACGATGCTCTCGCGCAGCGGGTCGATCGCCGGGTTGGTGACCTGGGCAAACTGCTGGCGGAAGTAGTCGTACAGCGAGCGGGTGTGGCGGGAGAGCACCGCGAACGGGGTGTCGTCGCCCATCGAGCCCACGGCCTCCTGGCCGGCCTCGGCCAGCACGCGCAGGATCTGGTCGCGCTCTTCGAAGGTCACGTCGAACAGCTTCTCGTAGGTCTCCAGGCGCTCGGCCGGCATCGGCTCGCCGGAGAACAGCTGGTTGTCGTCCAGCTGGCTCTTCAGCGGGTGCACTTGTGCCCGCAGCCACTGGCGGTAGGGCTGCCGTTTGCGGTTGATCTGGTCGATGTCCTCGGGGTGCAGCAGCTCGCCGGACTCGGTATCCACGGCCAGCATCTGCCCGGGCTTCAGTCGGCCCTTGGCGACCACGTCCTCGGGGGCGTAGTCGTACACGCCGATCTCGGAGGCCAGCGTGATGTGGCGGTCCTTGGTGATCACGTAGCGCGCCGGGCGCAGGCCGTTGCGGTCCAGGGTGCAGGCGGCGTAGCGGCCGTCGGTCAGCACGATCCCCGCCGGGCCGTCCCAGGGCTCCATGTGCATGGAGTTGTACTCGTAGAAGGCGCGCAGGTCGGAGTCCATGTGCGCGACGTTCTGCCACGCCGGCGGAACCAGCAGGCGCATCGCGCGGAACAGGTCCATGCCGCCGGCCAGCAGGACCTCCAGCATGTTGTCCAGGCTCTGCGAGTCGGAGCCTTCCAGGTTGACCAGCGGCTCCAGCTCGGCCAGCTCCGGCAGCTTCTCGGTGGCAAACTTGTGTTGCCGCGCGACCGCCCAGTTGCGGTTGCCCTGTACGGTGTTGATCTCGCCGTTGTGGGCGAGGAAGCGGAACGGCTGCGCCAGGCCCCACTGCGGGAAGGTGTTGGTGGAGAAGCGCTGGTGGAACACGCAGATCGAGGTCTCGAGCTCCGGGCGCTGCAGGTCGCGGTAGAGCACCGGCAGGTTCTCGGGCATCACCAGGCCCTTGTAGGAGACCACACGTGCGGACAGGCTGGGCACGTAGAACACCGGGTCGTCGCCCATCGCGATCTCGGCGCGGCGGCGCACCACGAACAGCGCGCGCTCGAAGTCATCGCCGTCCATGTCGGCCGGGGCATTGATGAACACCTGCAGGATGTGCGGCTGGCTCTTCAGGGCCTCGGCCCCGCAGGCGTCTTCCGCGTTGATCGGCACCTCGCGCCAGCCGGCAAGTTTCAGCGGGCCGCGCTCGATTGCGCCCTCCACGGTGGCACGCGTCTCGGCGATCTTTTCAGGATTGATGAACACGATGCCGGCGGCGAAGCGCTCGGCCAGCTCGATGTTCGACTCCGAGGCCAGGGTGCGCAGAAAGGCCTCGGGGGTCTTCATCAGCAGCCCGCAGCCGTCGCCGGTCTTGCCGTCGGCGGCAATCGCGCCGCGGTGGGTCATGCGTTCCAGGGCCTTGATTGCGGTGTCCACCACCCAGTGGCTGGCGATGCCGTCCATGTGCGCGATCAGGCCGAAGCCGCAGTTGTCGCGCTCGAATTCGGGACGGTAGAGGGTGCCGTTCAGTTGGTTCTGTCGCATCGGTGAACTCCGGTCACGGCGCACCAGGGGCGGGCCGTCAGGCTGGGAAAGAACACGAAAAAAGGGCGCAGGAATATAGCCGAACCGTCATTCTCCCGGCAAACCGGACCCGGTCAAATAGGCACGGGGCGGCGCGGGTTGGGGTGCGTCCGGGTGGGGACCTACTCCCGGGCGACCCCCTGAACCGAGCCGATGGAGCGGATCCAGGGACCCTCGTTGCGGACCGCCTCGGGCAGGTCGGATGCTGCGCCTTCGGCGGCGTCGCGATTGCTAAACGAACCGGCCAGCACGACCACAAAGTCGCGATCGTTGACCCGCGTGGGGATGTAGCGGATGCCGCCCAGGTTGTGGCGATCCGCATAGCCGCGGGCAGTAGACATGTCCGGGGCCGCGATCAGCTGGATGGTGAACGCATCGGAGGACTGGTTGCCGAGCCACTCCAGGTCGCCGCGCAGGCGCTCGCTGTCACCATCCTCGTCGGCCAGGGCCTCGGTTGTCGTCTCCGGTTTCGGCTCGGGCTCTGGCTCTGGTTCTGGCTCCGGTTCTGGCTCCGGTTCAGGCTCGGGTTCAGGCTCGGGTTCAGGCTCGGGTTCAGGCTCGGGTTCAGGCTCGGGTTCCGGCGCGGGCTCGGGTTGTGGCTCAGGTTCCGCGGCTGGTTCGGCCTCGATGCCGGCGATTGGGTCACCGCTCGGGGGTTCCCGGCCAGGCAGGGGCTCGACGTCCGGGCCGGTCAGCGTGTCGTCGGTATGCTCCAGCGGGTCGGGGGCGACCTGGTCGTCCTCCCCCGGGGATGCCGGGGGCCTGGTTTCGGGTAGCGGGAGTTCGACGACCTCCTGTTCCGCCTCGGTTTCGCGGCCGTCCATCAGCTGCAGGGCGACAGGGGCGGCGATACCGATCGCGACCGTGGCCGCGACCGCCGGCACGAACCATCGCTGATTCCAGAAGGGGGCGGTGCGCTGCTCCCCCTTGGGTTCGTCCAGTTCGTACTCGGATTCCGGTGGTCGTTCCGGCTCGTCATCGCTGTCGGTTTGTGCGAGGGCCTCGGCGGCCGGGGTGAACTCGTCTTCGTCGCGCTGGGCCCGCAGCATCGGGCCGCTGTCGCGATCGAGGTCGGCGTCGGAGTCGAGGGTGACGCCCGTGGCCTCCGATGCCGTGGGCGACGGTTCATCCTCGCGTTCGGCCTCGTCACCCAGCGCGATGCCGGAAGCGGTGGCGCCCGGTGCCGTGGATGCGCCGGCCGCACTGGCTGCATGGCGCTCACTGCGGCAATGGCGTTCCAGGACCTGGTTGGCTTCGCGGTTCAGGTTGCCGGGCAGGCCCTGGCTGGTGGTCTGCAGGTGGTGGATCGTGTCCTGGTCGAGCAGGCGCTCCGGATCGTCGAGGCCTGCCGCCTGCAGACGGTGACGCAGGTACGCGGCTGTCTGCTCCAGATTGAAGGCACGCAGGTTGACGCGCGTGACCTGGTCTTCGTCGGAGGGGTCCGGCAGGTACAGGCGGCGGCGGAGCAGGCCGCCGGAGCCCACCAGCACGATGCGCGGTGCGCGGCCCTGGGACTCGAGTACCTCGCTGCGCATGCGCATCAGGTTGTTCACGATGTCGGTGCCCACCAGATGGGCGTCGTCCATCGCGATTACCGGGTCCATGCCGATCGCCACGCGTTCGGCCAGCAATTCGGTCAGGGGTCGATCGGGGTCGTCCGCGTTCTGCGAGCGCAGGTAACTGCGAATGGTGTGATCGACCGACTCGAACTGGGTGTTGATGCGCGCGCGAAAGGCGATCAGTTCGAAGGGTTCTGGCAGCATGGCCAGCAGGCGCATCAACTGCAGGCTGCGCCCGGAACCGTTCTCGCCGGTCATGATCACGATGGCGCCCGGGGCATCGAGGGCGGCGCGCGCCGATTCCAGCAGGCCGTCCAGCAGCGGATCGGTGTAGATGAAATGTTCGTCGGGCGTCTCGTCGAACGGCGCCGTGTGCAGGCCGAGCTGTTTCAGGCATTGGTCGGAAAGCGCCATGGGTCTCAGTCTCAGGTCAGCGTGCCCAGATCGAACAGGCGGTGGTGTTCACGGATGGCGTGGCGGTCGGTCATGCCCGCGATGTAGTCGGCAATCGCGCGCTGCGGCGCATGCGGGTCGGTGCCCGCCAGTTGTTCGGCGTGCCGCTGGAAGCGTTCCGGCATCAGCCGCGGCTCGGAGTCGAACGCGGCGAACAGGTCCTGAATCAGCTGGCGTGCCTTGTGCATCACCGCGTGCACCTGATGGTGGTGGTACAGGTTCTCGCGCAGGAAGACCTTCAGCTCGTGCGCCTGGTCCGCCATCTCCGGGCTGAAGCGGATCAGGGACTGGTCAGCCTGGCGGACATCGTCCGGGCTTTGCACCCGCTGATCATCAATCGCGGCCTGGCTGGTCTCGATCAGGTCGGAGACCAGGGCGTCGATCATGCGGCGAACGGTTTCGTGCTGAACCCGTCGCGGCTCAAGGCCCGGGTAGCGTGCGTGCACTGCCTCCAGGCATTCGCGGAACAGGCTCACCTCGGTCAGCTGGTCCATGTCGAGCAGTCCGGAGCGCAGGCCGTCGTCGACATCGTGGTTGTTGTAGGCGATCTCGTCGGCCACGTTGGCGAGCTGCGCCTCCAGCGAGGGCTGCTGCTTCTCGAGAAATCGCCGCCCGATTGCGCCCAATTCCAGCGCCCGTTGCGGCGAGCAGTGCTTGAGGATGCCCTCGCGTGTCTCGAAGGTCAGGTTCAGGCCGTCGAATTCCGCGTAGTGGCGCTCCAGCAGGTCGACGATGCGCAGCGACTGCAGGTTGTGCTCGAAGCCGCCGTACGCCTTCATGCAGTCGTTCAGGGCATGCTGGCCGGCATGGCCGAACGGGGTGTGGCCGAGGTCGTGCGCCAGGGCGATGGCCTCGACCAGGTCCTCGTTCAGGCGCAGGGCACGGGCGATCGAGCGACCGATCTGCGCGACCTCCAGCGAGTGGGTCAGGCGGTTGCGGAACAGGTCGCCCTCGTGGCTGATGAAGACCTGGGTCTTGTATTCCAGGCGGCGAAACGCGCTGGAGTGCACGATGCGGTCGCGATCGCGCTGGAAATCGCTGCGGTGGCGTGGCGGCGCTTCCGGGTGGTTCCGGCCGCGCGAGGCCGCGGGGTCGGCGGCGTACGCCGCGAGCCCGGAGGCCCGGTCGACCCGGGGTGTGGTGGCCAGGGCCTCAGGCGACACGGGTGCCCTCGTGCAGGGTCGCGTCCAGCGCCGACACGTCGAACTGGTCGGTGAGTTCGGCCTGGCCGATCCCCCGTAACAGCACCAGACGCAGACGGCCGCTGGCGACCTTCTTGTCGATCGCCATCAGCTCGCGGAAGCGCTCGGCGGTCATGTGGTCTGGCGGATCCAGTGCCAGGCCGGCGCGCTGGATCAGGGCCTCGGCGCGTTCGCGCTCGGCCGGGCTCAGCCAGCCCATGCGTTCCGACATGCGTGCGGCCATCGCCATACCCGTGCCCACGGCCTCGCCGTGCAGCCATTCGCCATAGCCCATGCCGGCCTCGATCGCGTGGCCGAAGGTATGGCCCAGATTCAGCAGGGCGCGGATGCCGCCTTCGCGTTCGTCGGCGGCGACGATCTCGGCCTTGCAGGCGCAGGAGCGGTGGATGGCCCGGGCCAGCGCCTCGGGCTCCAGGGCGCGCAGGTCGTCGATGTGGGCCTCCAGCCAGGCGAAGAACTCGGCGTCGCGGATCAGTCCGTACTTGATGACCTCGGCCAGTCCCGCCTGCAGCTCGCGCTCGGGCAGCGTCTTCAGGGTGTCGGTGTCGATCAGCACCGCGCGCGGCTGGTGGAAGGCGCCGATCATGTTCTTGCCCAGCGGGTGGTTGACCCCGGTCTTGCCGCCCACCGAGGAGTCGACCTGGGCCAGCAGGGTGGTCGGGACCTGGACGAAATCGATCCCGCGCTGGTAGATCGCCGCGGCGAATCCCGCAATATCGCCGACCACGCCTCCGCCCAGCGCGACGATGCGGCTGCCGCGGTCGAGCCGGGCCTCCAGCAGGCGGGTGATGATCGATTCCACCGTGGCCAGGGTCTTGTGGGCCTCGCCATCGGGCAGCTCGATCCAGAGGGGCTCGCCAGCGATCCCGCACTGGCCGAGCGTTTCGCGCAGGGACTCGCCGTACAGCGGACCCACGGTGGTGTTCGTCACCACCGCCACGCGGCGGCCCTCGAGCGCCGGGCGCAGGGTGTCGGCGGCGGCGAGCTGGCCCGGTCCGATCCGGATGGGGTAGCTGCGCTCGCCCAGCTCGACGTTCAGGTTTTGCGTGCCGGGTGCGTTCATCAGGGGCATCATAGCGTGCGTGCCGCTTTGGGCGTAAGCGCGTGCGCGGTCAGGATGGGTATCGCTTCACGGACTTTTGCAAATGGCGCCGGTTGGATTACCATAGGGAGTTCTGCATGGCTGCCCGGAGTGTTTCGGGTGGCGTTTTTGTTTTGGTAGACGAATCAGCATTCGCATCCGGAGATTGTATGCCGCACGTACGAGTTCGCGAGAATGAGCCCTTCGAGGTTGCCCTGCGCCGTTTCAAGCGCACCTGTGAGAAGGCCGGCGTGGTCGCGGAAGTCCGCCGCCGCGAGTACTACGAGAAGCCGACCACCGAGCGCAAGCGCAAGGCCGCCGCAGCGGTGAAGCGCCAGCTGAAGAAGAATTCCCGCGACATGACCCGTCGGGTGCGTCTGTACTAAGAATCGCCTTTCGGGCGTCAGGCCCGGATCGAGGACCCTTCCAATGTCGCTCAAGGCCCGGTTGCAGGATGACGTGAAGCAGGCCATGCGGGCCCGGGAGAAGGAACGCCTTGCGGCGCTGCGCCTGATCCAGGCCGAGGTCTCGCAGTTCGAGGTCGACGAGCGGCGCGAGGCCGACGACGACGCGGTGCTGGCCATCCTCAACCGGATGCTCAAGCAGCGTCGCGACTCCATCGACCAGTACCGCAAGGGTGGCCGCGAGGACCTGGCCGAGCGCGAGGCCGCCGAGATCACGGTGATCGAGGCGTACATGCCCGAGCCGCTGGGCGACGCCGAGCTGGAGCAGATGATTGGCGAGGCGATTGCCGAAACCGGCGCCGCCGGTCCCAGCGACATGGGCAAGGTAATGGGCGTGCTCAAGCCCCGGGTCTTCGGCCGCGCGGACATGGGCGTTGTCAGCCAGAAGGTCCGTGCAGCGCTAGGGTAACGCGGGTGAATGTACGCATTCGCGTTGGTGCTGCCGGTTTCCCGAGACAAGGCGCGTCGTGCAGCGGGTAGTGGTTCTACCCGCAAGTGGCGCAACGCTGTATCGGGGAACAGGCAGCTCCAACCCCCACCATTTTATTGGGCGAAGGGGCTCGGCCGATTTTGCCTGCTGACGGCGTTGCGGCTCGCTTATGTAGCTCGGCTACACCGCGCTCACCGCGCCTTGTCAGCAGGCAAAATCGACTCGAGCGCGAATGCGTACATTCACCCGCGTTACCCTGGAGATTTCTTGACCGTTACGCTTGGTTGAGCGAAACGTTCCTTTCCTGAACGCATGAACGGTTGAACCCCGTGGCGTCATGCCGCCGGTTCCCGTCGGAGCGAGTGATCCATGGCTTCCAATCCGATGCAGTTCCTGGACCTGCCGCGCCAGGACCCTCAGAAGACCCCTGCCGAGATCCGTATCCACGAGTTCGGCGAGATCATCGGTCAGTTCGATCCGGCGACCGCGGGTCAGCAGGCGGGCCGCTGCCTGGCGTGTGGCAATCCGTACTGCGAATGGAAATGCCCGGTCCACAACTTCATCCCGAACTGGCTGAAGCTGGTGGAAGAGGGCAACCTGTTCGCCGCCGCCGAGCTTTCGCACAAGACCAACTCCCTGCCCGAGGTCTGCGGCCGAGTCTGCCCGCAGGACCGCCTGTGCGAGGGCGCCTGCACGCTGAACGACGGTTTCGGCGCGGTCACCATCGGCTCGGTCGAGAAGTACATCACCGACGAGGCCCTGAAGGCCGGCTGGCGCCCGGACCTGTCCGATGTCACCCCGACCGACAAGCGTGTAGCCGTAATCGGCGCCGGCCCGGCCGGTTTGGGGTGCGCCGATATCCTGGCGCGCAACGGCGTGCAGGCGGTGGTCTATGACCGCTACCCGGAGATCGGCGGTCTGCTGACCTTCGGCATCCCGCCGTTCAAGCTCGAAAAGCAGGTGATCCGCACCCGCCGCGAGGTCCTCGAGGGCATGGGCGTGGAGTTTCGCCTGAACACCGAGATCGGCCGCGACGTCCATATGGATACCCTGCTGGAGGAATACGACGCCGTGTTCCTCGGCATGGGGACATACACCGCGATGCAGGGTGGTTTCCCGGGCGAGGACCTGCCGGGGGTGTATCCGGCGCTGCCGTTCCTGATCTCCAACATCCGCCAGGTGATGGGCTGGGAACACGATGAAGACGGCTTTATCGACGTGACCGGTCAGCGTGTGGTGGTCCTCGGCGGTGGCGACACTGCGATGGACTGCAATCGCACCTCGATCCGACAGGGCGCAGCCTCCGTGACCTGCGCCTATCGCCGCGACGAGGAAAACATGCCGGGTTCGCGCAAGGAAGTGGTGCATGCCCGCGAAGAGGGCGTCCAGTTCGAGTTCAACGTGCAGCCGGTCGAGATCGTCGGCGACGGCAAGGTCGAGGGCGTGAAGGTGGTGCGCACCCAGATGGGCGCGCCGGACGAGCGCGGCCGCCGTCGGCCGGAGCCGGTGCCGGGCTCCGAGCATGTGATCCCGGCCGACCGTGTGCTGATCGCGTTTGGTTTCCGTCCTTCCCCAGCCGACTGGTTCGCCGAATACAAGATCGGCGTGGACGAGGGCGGCCGCGTGCAGGCCGTCGGCGACCACGCCTTCCAGACCGGCAACCCGAAGGTCTTCGCCGGCGGCGACATGGTGCGCGGTTCGGACCTGGTTGTGACCGCTGTCTTCGAGGGCCGCGAGGCCGCCGAAGGCATTCTTGAATATCTCGGCGTTTGAGCTCTTCGATGTCCCAGCCCCTGAAGAATGACCGCCTGCTGCGCGCGCTACTGCGCGAGCCCGTGGACCGCCCACCGATCTGGATCATGCGCCAGGCCGGACGCTACCTGCCGGAGTACCGCGAGACCCGCGCCCAGGCCGGCAGCTTCATGAACCTGTGTCAGAACCCGGAGCTGGCCTGCGAAGTCACGATGCAGCCGCTGCGCCGCTTCCCTCTGGATGCAGCGATCCTGTTCTCGGACATCCTCACCATCCCGGATGCGATGGGGCTGGGACTGTACTTCGAGACCGGCGAGGGGCCGCGCTTCCGCGACCCGATCCGTTCGCTCGAGGCGATCGAGAACCTGCCGGTGCCGGATCCGGAGCAGGAGTTGCGCTACGTAATGGACGCGGTGCGCCTGATCCGCCGCGAGCTGAATGGCGAGGTGCCGCTGATCGGCTTTGCCGGCAGTCCGTGGACGCTGGCCACCTATATGGTCGAGGGCCAGGGCTCGCGCGACTTCGCCGAGACCAAGCGGCTGATGTACGGCGAACCGCAGGCGATGCATGCGCTCCTGCAGAAGGTCGCCTCCTCGGTCACCGAATATCTGAACGCGCAGATTCGCGCCGGTGCGCAGGCCGTGATGGTCTTCGATACCTGGGGCGGCTCGCTGACGCCGCGTGGCTATCGCGAGTTCTCGCTGGCCTACATGCAGCGCATCGTCGATGGCCTGATCCGGGACCACGACGGCCGCCGCGTGCCGGTCACGCTGTTCACCAAGGGTGGCGATGCCTGGCTCGAGGCGCAGGTCGAGACCGGCGCCGATGCGCTGGGGCTGGACTGGACGATCGAGATTGGCGAGGCGAGCCGCCGCGTGGGCGACCGCGTGGCGCTGCAGGGCAACCTGGATCCGTCGGTGCTGTACGCGCCGGATGCGGTCGTGCGGGAGGAGGCCCTGCGGGTGCTGGACGGGTTCGACCGCGATACCGGGCATGTCTTCAACCTGGGGCACGGGATTCATCCGGGCATCGACCCGGATCGGGTTGCGACACTGGTCGAGACCGTGACCTCCTACCGGCGCGATTGACTCAGTGCATTCTCAAGCCTGGAGCGCCCTGATCAGGGCGGCCTGATCAGGGCGCGCTGGCGGTCGCGGGTGCGTCAGCGTTTGCGACCGCCAGCAGCTGATCGACCTCCGCGCGCCCGGCGCGGGGCATGGGTTTGCCATCCACCGGCGATGGCGGCGCCTGGCGCAGCCCGTCCAGCGGGAACACGGTCAGTTCGATGTCCGTGTCGTGTGGCCCGCGAAAGCTCAGAAACGGCACACGCTGTTCGCGCCCCTGGCGACTGCGATAGCGGCGTTCGCCGGTCTGACACCGGATCCCGCGTTCGCCCAGATCGAGGATGACCTCCTCCACCGTCTCCGCAAACGCGTGCAGATTGACCAGTGGCTGGCGCTCGACGATGCCGTCCAGTAGCGGCCCGACCAGGCGCGGTTCCAGCTCCGCCAGCCGTTCCATCACGATCCGAGCGGCCTCGAGGCGGTCGCGATAGGCCTGACGACTGTCGTCGGTTGCGAACAGGCGACTGCGCTCGATCGCGGCCGCCTGGATCTCGCTGTTGCGCGGCATCTCGTGGCGGGAATCGACACCCAGATGCTCGGCCGCCTTGCGCTTGGCCAGCGCAAAGTCCCGGACCCCATCGTCCAACAGGATCCTGGCGGCCTCCTGGGCCAGTTCCTGACGTATACGAGAAGGATTCATCAGAACACCGATTCGGGTGGGCTCTGGCCGTTCTCCCCGCTGGGACCCGAGGGTGCCTGGCCGCGCTCCGGAACCTGTTGCGGGATCAGCCACTGGATGTTGGCTCCCGGGGTCTCCTCGCTTGGTGCGCGACGGCCGTCGGGCAGGATGGCTACACGCTGCAGGTCATCCGGCCGCTCGACCGGTCGCTCCGGCGCGTCGGTCAGGACCGAGTCCATGAACCGTACCCAGAGCGGGAGCGCTGTGCGTCCACCGCTCTCGCGCCGGCCCAGTTCACGGTTGTCGTCGAAGCCGACCCAGGCGGTGGCCACGATGTCGGCGTTGAAGCCCGAGAACCACGCATCGCGATAGCTGTTGGTGGTGCCTGTCTTGCCTGCCAGGTCCGAGCGCCCCAGCTGCTGCGCCTGGCGCCCGGTGCCGGCGGTGATCACGTGCCCCAGCATGTTGCTCATCTGCCAGGCGGCACCCGGCTCCAGGACCTGTGCCGGGTCGGTGTACTGGAGCGGGCCCCCGCTGGCGTTCAGGTACAGGTCCTGGCCGGGCGGGTTTTCGCAGGGGTCGGGGCAGGCCCGCTCCGTTGGGGCCTTGTAGAGCAGTTCGCCGTCGCCCGTCTCGATGCGCGTGATCATCCACGGGCTGTGCAGTTTGCCGCCGGAGGCGAACACGCTATAGGCATTGTTCAGTTGCAGGGGTGTAACCCCGCCGGTGCCGAGCACCATTGACAGGTTGCTCGGGTGCTGGTCCGGGTCCAGGCCGAAGCGTGGCAATTGTTCGTGCACGCGCTGCGGCCCGAGGCTGTTGAGCAGGCGGATCGATGCCAGGTTGCGCGACTGGGCCAGGGCATCGCGCATGCTCATCTCGCCCTGGAACTGGCGAGAGTAGTTCTGCGGTCGCCACTCGGCCCCCAGCGCGGGATCGTCGAAGACCATCGGCGCGTCCACCAGCATACCTTCCGGGCGATAGCCTTCCTGTAGCGCCAGCGCGTACACCAGCGGCTTGAACGCGGAGCCTGGCTGACGCTGGGCCTGGGTGCTGCGGTCATACCGGTTCTCGAAGAAGTCGAAACCGCCGGCCAGGGCGACAATGGCCCCATCCTCGGGCGACTGGGCGATGACTGCGCCGGTTACTTCCGGTTTTTGTGCCAGACGCCAGCGCCCATCCGTGTAGGGGCGGACGCGAACCACGTCGCCCACCTCGAACTCGGGGTTGCGTGCCCATTCCTGGTCGCGCGGTGCGATGGTGAGCTCGCCGATCTGGCCGCCGTCGACGTGCAACGTGCCGTCGCCTTCGCGTTCCATGACGACCACCGGGAACAGCAGGCGCCCGTGCACGCCGCGCGCCTTCAGGGCGCGCATGCGCGACTCGGCGTCGGCCATGCTCTCCTCGCCCAGTCGATCCTCCGGCCCGCGATACCCGTGGCGTTCGTCGTATTGCAGCAGGCCCTCGCGCAAGGCCTGGTTGGCGGCCTCCTGGTAGCGGGAGTCGATGGAGGTATGCACCTGCAGACCGCGCCGGTAGGCGTCGTCGCCCCAGAGGTTAAACACAATCTGGCGGGCCGCCTCCGCCACCCAGTGGGCATCGACCTCGGTGGCGGCCACGTGCCGCTCGGACGATACCGGGCGGGCCACTGCTTCCTCGTATTCCGACTCGCTGATCGCGCCGGTATCCAGCATGCGCCGCAACACATAATTGCGACGAATCTCGGCGCGCTGGGCGCTGGCGACCGGGTTGGTCGTGGAGGGGGCTTTGGGCAGTGCCGCGAGGACAGCGATCTCGTCCAGCTCCAGCTCGTCGACCGAGCGGTCGAAGTAGACCCGTGCGGCTGCCTCGATCCCGTAGGCGCGCTGGCCCAGGTAAATCTTGTTGAGGTACAGCTCGAGGATCTCGTCCTTCGTCATCTCCTGTTCCATGCGAATGGCCAGGAAGATCTCGCGCAGCTTGCGTTCATAGGTACGGTCGCGTGTCAGAAAGACATTGCGCGCCAGCTGCATGGTGATCGTGGACCCCCCCTGACTGCGGTCGCCGCGCGTGGAAATCTCGTTGATCGCCGCTCTTGCCAGGCCAACAATGTCGACCCCGGGATGATCGTAGAACCGCTCGTCCTCGGCCGCGATAAAGGCCTGGCGGACGCGTTCGGGGATTTCGTCGATTGGCAGCGGGATGCGGCGTTCCTCTGCGAATTCGCCCATCAGCAGACCATCGGCGGTGCGGACCTGTAGCGGGGTTTGCAGACGTACATCACGTACGGCCTCTGCCTCCGGGAGGGTCGGGGCATAGTGCACGTAGAGCGCCGCAATGGCCGCGGATACGCCGATTCCGGCCGCCAGAACCAGGGCCAGTAACGCCGCAAAAATCTTGAGAATCGGCTTCATGACTGTAAAAAAAGTGGGGCCAAGGTAAGAAGTAGCTTTCAAAGCAACTTGCAACCCGGATTTCGCAGTGTATATTGTGAACGAGCTAGCATACTTGATTGTAACGCTACCAGTTACTTTCATCGGGGTATACAGGGGGACGTGTGCTGAGTCTCGGAAAGAGCAAGCAGGGACTGCTGGGTGTGGATGTCAGTTCCGCCGCGGTGAAGGTGCTGGAGCTCGCCCGCCAGGGTAAGGGCTACCGGGTCGAAGCCTTTGCGGTGGAGCCACTGCCGGACGGTGTGATGGTGGACAAGGTCTGCCAGGACACCGAGGCGGTGGGGAACGCGCTCGCGCGCGCGGTCAAACGCTCCGGCACAAAGCTCAAGCACTGTGCAATGGCCGTCCCATCCTCGGCGGTCATCACCAAGACCATCCAGATGCCGGCCACGCTCAGCGACCCCGAGCTCGAGGGCCAGGTCTTCGTCGAGGCCGATCAGTACATCCCCTACACGCTCGAAGAGGTCAATCTGGACTTCCAGGTCCTTGGCAAGAACGAAAAGAACCCCCAGCTGGTCGACGTCCTGGTCGTCGCCTCGCGGCGCGAGAATGTCGACTCGCGCGTGGCGATCGCCGAATCCGCCAAGCTGACCCCCGAGCTGGTCGATGTCGAGGCCTACGCGATCGAGCACGCCTCCGGACGTCTGATGGAGCAGATTCCCGATCGCGAGAACAAGCCTGTCGTCGCCATCGTCGACGTCGGTTCCTCGGTGACGGCGGTCTATGTCGTCAGCCAGACCGAGGGGGTGGTCTACACCCGCGAGCAGAACTTCGGCGGGCGTATGCTTACCGAGGAGATCATGCGCCGCTACAGCATGAACTATCAGGAGGCCGGTTCCGCCAAGATGAGCGGCGACCTTCCGGCCGACTATGTCAGCAATATCCTCGAACCCTTCAAGCAGACGATGATGGACCAGATCCAGCGTCTGCTGCAGTACTTCTACGTGACCCGCCCGCAGGATTCGATCGACCACATCCTGCTCGGTGGCGGTTGCGCGGCGATCGCGGGTGTCGACGAGATGCTCGAGGAAAGCTCCGGGACGCCGGTATCGATTGCCAATCCGTTTCGCGGGATGGCGCTTTCCCGCCGTGTGAATCAGCAGCGCTTCGCCAATGATGCCCCCGCGCTGCTTACGGCCTGTGGCCTGGCCCTCAGGGGGTACGCCGGATGATCCACATCAATCTCCTCCCGTGGCGCGAGAGGGCTCGCGAGCAGCGACGCAAGCAATTCTTTGGTGCCGTGGGCGGCGCAGTCGTGGTCGGGATACTGCTGGCGTTCGGCGGGCATACCTTCATGAGCGCGCTGATCGATCACCAGCAGTCGCGCAACCAGATGCTGGAGAGCGAGATCCGCGAGCTGGACCGCAAGATTGCCCGCATCCGCGACCTGGATGAACAGCGCGAGGCCCTGATTGCGCGCATGGAGGTCATCCAGACGCTGCAGGCTCGCCGCCCGGAGGCCGTGCACCTGTTCGATCAGCTGGTCGAGACGCTGCCGGATGGTACCTATCTCAACGAGGTGCGCCAGGAAGGCGAGCACATCAGCCTGACGGGGCGTTCCGAATCCAATACCCGGATCTCCGCTCTGATGCGTCGTATCGACGCCTCGCCCTGGCTGGCTGACTCCAACCTGCAGATTATCGAGCGGCGCGAGGAAGGGCGCCTGCAGGTGCGTGACTTCCGCCTCGACGCCACCCAGACACGGCCGGCGGATGTCGAGGAGGATTCCTGATGAATATCAAGGAACTCAACGAAATCGACCTCAACAACATTGGCGAGGCGTCCGGGGGTGTCAAGGCGCTGATCCTCGTTGTGATCGTACTGCTCATCCTGGGGCTGTCCTATTACTTCTTCATTGGCGAGCAGCGTACCGAGCTGGAACGCGCGGAGAATCGCGAGCAGCAGCTGCGCGCCGAGTTCGAGGAGAAGCAACAGCGTGCCGCCAACCTCGAGGCCTATGAGGAGCAGCTCGAGGAGATGGAACGCATGTTTGCCTCGTTGCTGGAGTTGTTGCCCAGCAGCGCCGAGATTCCCAGTTTGCTGGTGGATATTTCACAGACCGGTTTGCAGGCCGGGCTCGAGATCGAACTGTTCGAGCCGCGTGGGGAAAACCGCCGGGACTTCTACGCCGAGGTCCCGATCCGCTTGCGGGTACGCGGCGACTACGAGGAGCTTGCCGAGTTCGTCAGCGGGACCTCGGCCCTCCCGCGTGTGGTGACCATGCATGATATGCACATCCGTCGGGGCGATAACGATGACGACCTGCTGATGGACGCCACCGCGCGCACTTACCGCTACCTGGAGGACCACTGATGCGGAACCCTGCACAGCGATCCCTGGGAGCGGCACTCGCACTCGGCCTGCTGGGCACACTTGTCCTGTCGGCTTGTGCCCCGGACAAGAGCGACCTGGAACACTACGTCGCGGAGGTCAACGAGCGCCCGGGTAGTGGCATCGATCCGATCCCGACGCTGGAGCCGCACGAGCCGTTCCTGTACCCCGGACATACCCGCTCCCCGTTCGACTCCTCCGTGATCGCGCAGCCCGACCTGGCGGTGGCCGAGGGCGAGCCCGGCGATGCCGAGATCGATCCCGATCGCCCGCGTGAATTTCTCGAGAGCTTCCCGCTCGATTCGCTGCGGATGGTGGGCTCGCTGGAACAGGACGAGGTGCGATATGCCCTGGTGCGTACGCCGGATCGGGGCATTCAGCGCGTGACCGTTGGCAATTACATGGGCGAGAACCACGGCCGGATCGTCGAGATCACCGCCACCCGGGTGAAGCTGGTCGAGGTGGTCCCGGATGCCTTCGGTGGGTACGTGGAACGCGAAAACTCCGTGGCGCTGGCCGACTAGCGGTCGGGGGGAGCGATAACGATGATGAACCGAATGGGCCGCTATACCGGCAACAACTACAGGGGATTACACATGGGTTCTTCCATGCGCGCGCTGGCGGGCACCGTGATGGCGGGTTTGCTGTTCATGGTTTCGCAGGGGGTGGCGGCGACCGAACTGGAAGAGATTCGGGCGGCCAGCATCAGTGGTGACCGGGTGCAGGTCAATCTGCGCTTCTCCGATACGCCCCCTGAAGATGTCCGCGCCTTCGCCATCGACTCCCCGCCGCGGATCGCCCTGGACCTCCCCGACGCCGGGAACGCACTGCGCAGCCGCGAGACGGATCTCAACGTCGGGCCGTTGCTGACCGCCACCGCCGTCGAGTCGGGCGACCGCACCCGCGTGGTGCTGAACCTTACCCAGCCCTCCGAGTATCAGACTCGGGTGGACGGTAACAACCTGATCCTGACCCTGGGGCGCGGGGTCTCCGAGGCTGACGCCGACGTGGAGCAGGTGGCCGAGCGAGTCGGCGAGCCGACCGAGCGGACCACGCGCAGCGCGCGCCCGGTCGAGATCACGGGCATCGATTTTCGCCGCGGCTCCGAGGGCGAGGGGCGAGTCGAGATCGACCTCTCGCGCTCGGGGGCCGAGGTCAACGTGCGCGAGCAGGCGGGCAAGGTCGAGCTGACGTTCCCGCGCGCCCGGGTGGACGAATCCCTCGAGCGGCGTCTGGACGTGCTCGATTTCGCCACACCGGTTCGTACCGTCGATACCGTTGCCGAGCGCGAGCGTGTGCGTATGGAAGTCGACGCGCACGGGGAATACGAGGTTCTCTCCTACCAAAGCGACCGTCGCTTCGTGCTCGAGGTGGCACCGATTACCGAAGCCGAGCGCGAGGCCCGTCGTCGCGAGGAAGAGCAGTTCGAGGGCGAGCGCCTGTCGCTGAACTTCCAGGACATCGAGGTACGCTCGGTCCTGCAGCTGCTGGCCGATTTCACCGACCTCAACATTGTCGTGAGCGATACCGTTGACGGCAACATGACGCTGCGGCTGAACAATGTGCCCTGGGATCAGGCGTTGGACATCATCCTGCGCTCTCGCGGGCTCGATAAGCGCATGGACGGCAACGTGATCTACGTCGCTCCGAGCGACGAGATTGCGGCTCGCGAGCGTCTGGAACTGGAGGCACAGCGTGATCGCCAGGAACTGGAACCGCTGCGCACCGAATTTGTGCAGATCAATTTCGCTCAGGCGGAGCAGATCGCCTCGCTGATCCGCGGTGACGAGACCGGCCAGTTCCTGTCCGAGCGTGGCAGCATCACCATCGACAGCCGCACCAACACGCTGCTGGTGCAGGACACGCAGAGTCGCATCGAGGACGTACGTCGTCTGGTGCAGACCCTCGATGTGCCCGTGCAGCAGGTGCTGATCGAGACCCGCATCGTGATTGCGGAAGACACCTTCAATCGCGAGCTGGGGGCCCGTTTCGGCATCAGTGGCACGCGTGGTGACCGCCGCACCCAAGTCGGCGGGGCGGGCTCGATTGAGGGCGCAGATGATGCCCGTGGCCGGGCAACCGGTGATTTGGGTGGCGTCGCCATTGGCGACCGTCTGAACAGTTCGTTGCCGGCTGCCGGCAATGCCGGTCAGGCCGGGATCAGCATCTTGCGCAGTGGTGTACTGCTCGATCTGGAGCTGTCGGCCCTGCAGGTCGAAGGGCGTGGCGAGATCATTTCCAGTCCGCGTGTGATTACCGCCAATGGCCAGACGGCTTCAATCCGGCAGGGCGAGGAGATCCCGTATCAGGAGGCTACCGCCTCCGGTGCGACCTCCACTCAGTTCATCGAGGCAGTGTTGTCCACGGAGGTGACCCCGCAGATTACCCCGAACGGCAACGTGATCCTGGATATCAACGTGACCAAGGACGAGCCCAGTCAACGCGAGGTCCTGGGTGTGCCGGGAATCAACAAGCGCGAGGTGCAGACCCAGGTATTCGTCGGCAATGGCGAGACGGTGGTTCTGGGTGGCGTTTACGAAATTACGAGCAGCGCGTCTTTGGAGAAGGTCCCGTTCTTTGGGGATATCCCGTTCCTGGGCAACCTGTTCCGCAACCGCTCCACGGAGAATACCAAGGCGGAGCTGCTAATCTTCGTGACCCCGCGCGTGCTCGACTAGGCGCGGGCGCTCTACCGGCCTCTGGATGAGTCGGCAGCAAGGTGCGAAAAAGCCGGGGGCTTGCCCCCGGCTTTTCTTTGTCCGGCTGGGCCAGTAGCCTTGCCGCCATGCAGAACATTGTCCTGGTAGGGCCCATGGGGGCCGGCAAGAGCACAATCGGGCGCGGGCTGGCCGGGCTGTTGCGGCGGCCGTTCTTCGATACCGATCAGGAGATCCAGCGCCGTACCGGCGTGGATATCCCCACGATCTTCGAGTTCGAGGGCGAGGCGGGTTTTCGCAAGCGCGAGTCTGCGATGCTGCAATCGCTGCTGGAGCGCGATGGTGCGGTGATCGCCACGGGCGGCGGGATTGTCGAGCGCCCGGAGAACCGCGACCTCTTGCGCCAACACTTCGTGATCTACCTGCGCGTCCCGGTGGAGGAGCAGTTCCGGCGCACGCGCCGCAATCGCAAGCGCCCGCTGCTGAACGAGGTGGCGGATCCGCGGGCCAAGCTGCAGGAGTTGTTCGAGCGCCGTGATCCGCTGTATCAGGAGGTTTCGAGTATGACGCTGGAGGGACGAGGTCGACGCGTGCGCGATGCCGTTCGCGGGGTCTGTGATGCCCTCAAGGTCCAGCGTCCGGATCTGTGCCAGCCCCGTTCCGAGGGCTGAACTTCTGGCGTCAGCACCGCTTGCACGTCAGTGCCGGGTGGAGCCGCCCCCATCCGGCACGAACATTCCCTGCTGGGAGGGCGGGGCGCGGCGACCGTGCGAGGCGTGGTGAAACTGCAGGCGCCAGCCCCCTTCGCTACGGCGCCAGGTCTGGCTGATCAGGATGGTCCCGGTGGCCGCCACATCGCCAGGGCGGGTAATCGCCTCCTCGATCACGAGACTCAGGCTATCGGCCGTTTCCTGGCGCCCGACGATGCGCGGCTCGATCCCGATATTCAGCTCGCGCGCGAATACCAGCAGCCAGCTCTCCATCACCTCGGCCACCCCGCGGTGAGCGCGCGGGCTGCCCGGGTGGACGCAGACGATATCCGGACGTTCTGCCCACAGTCGCATCATCTGTTCGATGTCCGCGGCGCGAAAGGCCTTGTAGTAGGCCGCCATGCATTCGTCACTCGTGCTTCCCATCAGTGAATCCGCCCCGCATCCCGGGCCGGTGGCGGATCCGGGTCGGGGCTGGCGTGGTGCAGAAACATCCGCCAGCTGTCCCCTTCGAGCCGGAAACCGTTCGTGGCCAGCATGACGCCACGGCGTTCGCCACTGACGTACAGGTTTTCGCGCAGGGTGTGGATCACCAGGTCCTGCCCCGCGATCACGTTCAGCTCGGTGCGCTGGATTACCACGCCGCGCATGTTCGGCAGGATGTCATCCCAGCTCTCGAGGATGACGTCGGTGCCCAACAGGCGTTCGCCCCCGGGGTGTATGCAGACGCACTCGGGGCTGTCCTGCCAGATCTCGCGCATGGCGTCAGGGTCGCCGGCCTGAAAGGCCTCGTAGAACGCCGCTTCGGCGCTTTCCGGAGAGGGGAAGGTAGCCATTACCGCTCGTCGTGCTCGGGTGAGGCCACATTGTCGCAGCCTGTCGCAGGGATGTCGCGGATGACGCGGATGACGCGGCGCGTCGCGGCCAGCACAATACGCCCCCGGTCGAATGACGAGAGCAACCATGGCGCGCATCCTGACTACGGGCATCGCAACGCTTGATCACACCCTGGACGTCGAGTGCTATCCGTGCGAGGACGACGAGGTTCGCGCGCTGGCCAGCTCCTCCCAGCCCGGGGGGAACGCGACCAACACCGCCCGTATCCTTGCGCAGTTCGGTCACCGCGTCGCGCTAGCGGCCGTTCTTGCGGAGGATCGGGCGGGTGTCTGGCTGCGCGAACGGCTGGTCGCCGCCGGCCTCGATATCGGTGCCTGTCCGCGGTCTCCGGGCGCGACCCCGACATCGCACATCCTGCGGTCGCGCGCGTCGGGCAGCCGCACGATCGTACATCATCGTGGCCTCCCCGAGCTGAGCGCGGCCGAGCTTCGCCGGATCGCCTGGGAGGAGTATGACTGGTTGCATTTCGAGGGGCGCCAGCCGGGGACCCTGAGCGAGATCCTGCCCCGGGTCCGCGAAGCCGTGACGGACCAGCCGATCTCGCTGGAACTGGAGAAACCACGTCCGGGGCTGGAGGCGTGTCTGGAGTGGGCCGATGTCCTTATGCTGTCGCGGGGCTGGGCAGAGGGGGTTGGCGCCCGCCCTGAAGAGGCTGTGGCCGAGCTGGCGCGCCGTTACCCCGGGCGTATTGTCACGGTGACGGCCGGGGCCGAGGGTGCCTGGCTCGCCCAGGATAACCACCAGGTGTACTGCGCCCCCACCCCGGGTTTGCGCGTCGTCGACAGCGTGGGCGCTGGTGATACTTTCAATGCCGGGCTGATTAACGCGCTGGTTTCGGGTGAGCCCCCCGAGCAGGCGCTGGTCGCGGCCGTGCGCCTGGCGGAGCGCAAGCTCCAGCAGGCAGGATTCGATGGCCTCGGCGACGTCTGACGCCGCGCTCTTACAGGTAATCGTCCAGCCAGGCCTGCAGGTCTTCTTCCTCGACCTCGCCGCGATGGGTGTCGCGGATGATGCCGTCGCGGTCGATCAGTACCGTGTAGGGCAGCGCCCCGATGCGGTTTCCGTACTCGCGACCGACTTCCACGGCCTCGTCCTGACCGATCAGGATCGGAAATTCGATCCCGAAGTCGTCGACGAAGTGCTGGGTCGCGCTGAGTTCGTCCACGGCGACCGCGACGATGGTGAAGCCATCGTCGCGGTGTTCTTCCCAGGTCTCCTGGAACAGCGGCATTTCCTTCTTGCACGGTGGGCACCAGGTGGCCCAGAAATTCAGCACGACCAGGTCGCCGTCCCATTCGCTCAACTGGCGTTCGTTGCCCTCGAGGTCCGGCAGGGTGAAGTCGATGCGGCGGTTACCCTGGGTATCCTCGGCGGCGGCTTCCGTGGCCCCGTTTCCGTTGGCCCCGGCGGTATCCATCTCGGGCGTGGGTTCCTCGCAGCCTGCCAGCACAAGGGCGCTGGCCGCCACGAGGGCGACCCAGCCGAACGGATGCGAACGATGCTTCATGGCGTTACCCCGATTGCGTTTTCGACGTGGGCCAGGAAGCGGTCGGCGTTCAGATAGCCCACGTTGCGATAGTTGCGCAGTTCGTTGCCGTCCTGGTCGTAGAAGATCATGGCCGGCGGCCCGAAGAGATTGAAGTGGCGCATCAGCTCGCGGTGCTCCGAGGTGTTGTCGGTCACGTCCGCCTTGAGCAGGTGTACATCCGCCATGGCATTGATTACGCGCTGGTCCTGGAACGTGGTGCGTTCGAGCCGCACGCAGTCCACGCACCAGTCGGCGTAGAAGTCCACGAACACCGGCTGGCCGTTTTCGCGCGCGCGGTCGACCTCGCGCTCGAGGTCTTCAAGGCTGTCGATGTAGGTGAACTCCATCTCCGTCGGGCCCTGCTCGGCCGTGGGGGGAGCCGCGGGCTGGGTCAGGCTGGCCAGCGGCCGGAACACGTCCTTGCCGCCGGTAGCCGCGCCGATCATCAGCAGGATGCCGTAGATGAGGATCACCACGCCCAGCCCCTTCCACAGGCTGTACCAGCCCGAGGTGCCCTCCGGCAACGAGCGCAGGGCGCCCATGTAGATCGCGGTGACGATCAGCAGAGTGGCCCACAGGAACATCGCCACCTGGCCGGGGATCACCCGTTCCAGCAGCCAGATGCCGATCGCGAGCAGACCGACGCCGAATGCTGCCTTGATGGTATCCATCCACGGACCGGCCTTCGGCAGCAGGCGGCCGGCCGAGGTGCCGATCGCCAGCAGCGGGGCGCCCATGCCCATGCTCAGGGAGAACAGGGCGATGCCGCCCAGTACCGCATCGCCGGTGTGGCTGATGTAGAGCAGGGCGCCAATCAGCGGGGCGGTTACGCACGGGCCGACAATCAGGGCCGAGAGGAAGCCCATGATCCCGGCGCCCATGTAGGTGCCGCCTTCCTGGCGGTTGCTGATCTGCGACAGCTTGCTCTGCACGCCGGCCGGCATCTGCAGTTCGTAGAAGCCGAACATCGACATCGCCAGTGCGATGAAAATCGCGACGAAGGTGCCGATGATCCAGGGGTTCTGGAACGCGGCCTGCAGGTTGGCCCCGGCCAGCCCGGCGAAGACCCCGGCGATGGTGTAGGTCAGCGCCATCGCCAGCACGAACACCAGCGAGATCAGGAATGCCTTGCGCGTGGTCAGGTTCTTCTGCCCGATGATGATGTTCGACAGGATCGGGATCATCGGGAACACGCAGGGGGTGAACGTCAGCAGCAGCCCGAAGCCGAAGAAGGCCAGGGCCACCAGCCAGATCTGGCCATCGGCCAGCTGGGCCGCGATGCGGTCCTGCTGCGTGACAGGGGCGGCCTCATCTTCTTCCTCCGGGACGACCTCCTCTTCGGGCGGGGCGGTCTCGATCTCGTCCAGGGCCTCGTCGCCGGTCTCGGGCAGTGCGTCCTCGTCGGCTTCGACGGCCAGGTCGTCAGCGAAACTGACCGATACCTCCTGGGTCAGCGGGGGGTAGCACACTCCCCCGTCCCAGCAGCCCTGGTAGTCGATCGCCAGCGTGATTTCGGAGACGTCGTCCTCGTCGCGCAGCACCGGGACCAGGATCTCCACCTCGTCGCGGTAGATCTCGGTTTCCCCGAAGAACTCGTCCTCGTGCATTTCGCCCTCGGGCGGATTGACGGGGCCCAGCTCGATACCGTCGCCCTCGGCGATGCGGACATCGAGCTGGTCGCGATAGAGGTAGTAGTCCTCCGCGATCTCGAAGCGCAGGATCACGGCATTCTGGCTGATCGCCTCGAGCGAAGCGGCAAAGGCCTCTTCCGGTTCGAGCAGGTCATCGGCCGCGCCCAGGTCGCCGGTCAGATCGCCCATCTCGTCCAGGGCGCTGCGTTCCTCTTCGACCGCTTCGTCTTCGGCGGCCTCCTCTTCGACCGCCTCTTCGCCGTTTTCGCCAGGCAGGCCCGGGAGCTCCAGCGAGACCGTCTGGAAGTGCGGCGGGTAGCACACGCCGATGTCCGCACAGCCCTGCGAGCGCGCGGTCAGTTCGATCTCGGTGCTGTCGGCCGCGAGGATGGGCAGCTCGATGCTGACCTCGTCGCGATAGGTCTCGACCTCGCCGAAGAACTCGTCGGTCTTCTTCTCGCCGTCCGGGATGTCCGGTTCGCCGAGTTCCAGCCCTTCGCTCTCGGGCTCGAACTCGAACTGCTCGCGATACATGTAGTAGCCGTCCGCGATCTCCCAGGTCAGGCGGATCGTGTCGGCATCAATGGCCTCGGCGCTCAGGCTGAACGCGTCATCCGGGTCCAGCAGATCGTCATCGAAGATGGCATGTGCCAGCCCCGGGGTCAGCAGGAATGCGACCAGCAGGGTCGCCAGCCAGTTGCGCAGTTTCAGGAGGTGCATTGCGTTATCCAGTCCAGGTAATCCGGGGATCCGTGCGTGATCGGCACGGCAATGATCTCCGGCGTTTCATAGGGGTGGTATTCCGTCAGGTGGGCCTGCAGGTCATCGCGGGCATCGACGGAGGTCTTGATCAGCAATGTGACTTCGGGATCGGTCTCGATATTCCCTTTCCACAAATAAACCGAGCGTCCGGCAGGGAGGATGTGCACGCAGGCCGCAAGCCCGCGTTGAACCAGATCACCCGCCAGACTCTCCGCCTCGGCGGCGTCGTCCAGGGTGGTGAGCACCAGCCAGGCGCGCACGTTCGTGTTGTCGGTTTCCTTCTCCGGCATGATCAGTTCTTGGGCATCAGGAATCTGTGCGAAGTTCGATCCGGGCCGGCTGGCCGGGGCGCAGCACGGCATCGTCGCCTGGCGAGAATTCGGCCTCGACCCGGTACCCCTGATCCTCGTTGTCGCTCACAAGTTCCCAGCCGATCCTGTCGATCGTGCCGGAAAACTCGTCGTCGCCAACGGTAATGGTGACCGCCTGCCCCTCGCTGAGAGATGCGACACGCTCCGGCGCCACCAGCGCGCGAGCGCGCATGGTGTCGCCGTGCCCCAGTACCGCCAGTACCGCCGGCGCCAGCGCGGGGTTCACGAACTGACCGGGGGAGACATCAATGCGCGTGACACGGCCGCTGGCCGGTGCGCGGACGGAGGCATCGTCGCGGTCGGCACGCGCACGGTCGCGCTGGGCGCGGGCCTCGGCCAGCCGCGCGGCCACAGTGGCCTGTTCGATGCGGGCCAGTTCCACCTCGCGCAAGGCAATCAGGGTCTGGTCGTACAGGTCCTCCGCCTTTTCGACCTCCCGGTCGGCCTCGTCCAGTTCCAGCTGCAGGCGATCGATCGCCGCCTGGGCCGCGCGCAGATCGGCCTCGACGCGCCGGGTATCCAGGCGGAACAGGGTGGTGTCCTGGTCGACGTGCTCGCCCGGGCCGACCTCGATTGACTGGATCTTGCCGGCGACCGGGGCCGTAATGCGATAGGTCTGTCCCCAGTCCAGTTGACCCTTCAGCGTGCCGTCTTCCTCGGCCGCCGATCCAGCGGGGATCAGCAACAGCAGGGTGCAGCAAGCGATGGCCGAGAGCAGCAGCCGGCGACGGGGCCGGCCCGGCATCAGGCGATCAATGGACATCGGGTGTTCTCCCTTGGGGCGCCTTTGGACGCATATTTGTTACTCCGATTCCGCCATGGCCGTCCCGGCCAGGCGAAAGGGGCTGAGGTCGTCACGGCCGGTCAGCAGGGCCAGGCGCTCGTAGACCATGGCCAGCTCGAGTTCGGTCTGGGCATTGAAGTAGGCCGCGGCACTTTGCTGCACCATCGAGTCGCCGAGATCGGCCTGGTCCTCGATGTCGTACAGGTAGCGCGCGCGGTCGATATACAGCTGGCGATAGTCCATGCGCCATTCGGCCTCGTCGCGCTGCATGCGCAGGGCCTGGGCCTCGTGATAGAGCTCGCGCAGGCGATTGCGGACCTCGATCCGGGTCTGTCCCATATCGGCCTCGGCGCGCTGGCGCGCCGCGACGGCATGCCCGACCCGGCTGTCCTGACGACGCCCCTCGTACAGCGGGATCTCCAGCACGAGGCCCGCCGCAAACGGGTTGCGATCGCCACCGAACTCGCGGTTCCAGTAGCCCGTCTCCGCCTCCGCATACAGACGCGGGCGTCGCTGGGCGCGTGCCGCGTCCACGCCGCGCGCGGCGGCCTCCACCTGCAGGCGCTCGGCGGCGAGCGTTGGATTGGCGCTTTCGAGCTCGGCCATCAGTTCGTCCAGATCCGGGAGGTCCGGCAGATCCAGCGGCAGGGCGGGGGCGAGTACGGTGCGGATGCGCTCGCCGGGCCGGTTCAGGGCCTCGGCCAGTTCGTCGCGCGCGCGGCGCTGATTCTGCAGGGCGCGCTGGCGCTGCACGCGCAGGGTCTGGTACTCCGACTCCAGGCGAAAGACCTCGATGTCCGATACCTGCCCGCGCTCGGCGCGTTCTTCCGCACGCTCCTTGGTGACGAACGCGGCCGCCATCGCCTCGGTGTCGCGGGCGAAGCCAAGGTCGGCGAGCAGGACGTTGAAGTAGCGGTCCATCACGTGAAGCGCGTGCCGCGCGTGCGCCAGGGTCTCCATCTCCCGGGCGGCCTCGAGGCGCTGGGTGCCGGCGGCCTCGCGGGCACTGGACTGGCCGAAGTCGCTCAGCAGCTTGCGCGCGACAATGGCGGCACGGGAGTCGTTGCGGCTCTGGTCCGGTGCGAGGTCGTTCGGCTCGACCCAGCGGGCCTCCAGCCGCGCGTTGACGGTCACGTCCCGTTCGGCCTGGGTCCCGGCGAGCTCCTGTTCCGCGATCTCGCGTTCCGCGCGGGCGCGCCGGACCTGGGGATGAAGGGCGTCGACCGCGCTCAGCGCGTTCTCCAGCCGCAGCGGTTCGGGCAACGGTTCGGCATCGACAACCCCGTCGGCCGGAACGTCCTGCGCGGCCGTGATCACTGGCAGAGGTAGCAGGGCGGTTGTGATCAGGCTGGCCAGAATGGGCGCTGCGATTCGGCGCCGCCCGTTCCGGTGCGTCGCATGTCCTGGGTGCATTGGGCTACCTATCGTCCGGCGTGTTCGCGGCGGAAGCGGGTGAAGTTTCCGTCTTCGTAATGCCCCTCGGCGACGAACTCGCCCAGTAGCAGGAACTCGTCGACATCCCGGGTGGCCCCGGTGAATCGGGCAATGGGCTCGCCGTCCAGGTTGAAGAACTGGAACACCGGTGTGGCACGCACGCGGAAATCGCGGGTCGCGAAGTCCCGCATCGTCTTGGTCTCGCCCTCGAACGTCACCACCTCGATTGCGCCCTCGACGTCCACGGCAAAGATGCTGAACCGGTCCTTGAAATATTCCTGCACCTCCGGCTGGTTCAGCACCTGGTTCTTCATGCGGTGGCAGAACGGGCAGTCATCCATCTCGAAGAACAGCAGGATGCCCTTCTTGCCGGCGTCGCGGGCCTCATCCAGCTCTTCCTGGAAGTCGCCAAAGGTCGGATCGAAGAAGTGATGGTCAGGGTCGCGCGGGTCTTCCACGCCGGCACTGCCCAGCCCCGGGAGCACCAGGAGCAGGGCAGCCAGCAGGGCGGGAAGCAGGGTGACGATACGGCGTGGTGTCATGCGGCTGGGCTCCGGAATTCTGAAGTCGTTCACAAACAAGACGGGCAGAAGCCTCCCTCAATTCCCTCCTGAATGCAAGGAAAACGAGAGCGAGTCCGAGCGTGGCGGCATACCGCTGGGAGGGGGGGTTCGACAGGGGGGTGGGGGCGTGTTCCAATGGCTTGCTCGTCCTGTTCTGGAACCCGTTATTCATGCGCAGCCCCTTCCTCCCGTTGTTCGTTTTTCTCGGGCTGGTATTGCTCGAGATCTTCGGTTTCGCCTGGGTGGGTGACGCCGTCGGGGCGCTGGCCACGGTGGCGCTGGTGGTCGCGACGGCCGCTGCGGGGCTTCTGCTGTTTCGTCTGCAGGGGTTCTATCACTGGCGGCGCCTGCAGCAGAGCCTGGCCCGCGGCGAGATGCCCGCGCGTGGGCTGGTCGAGGGCTGGCTGCTGATGTCGGCGGCGGTCCTGTTGCTGCTGCCCGGGTTTTTCACCGATGCGGCCGGCTTTGTGCTGCTGGTGCCGCCCCTGCGTCGCTGGGCGGCCGAGGGCATCCTGCGCCGGGGCATGATCCGGGCGCGGACGAGGGGCTCCGGCGCGGCTGGGCCGGGTGACCCGATCGAGGGGGAGTTTCGTCGCCACGACGGCAGTGACGAGTCTGCCCCCGACGAGCGCCTGGACCACGACGACCACCGCTGAGATTTCTCCCTCCTCGCAGCCCTTGACTCGGCTTGGTGTGTCCCTATTATTAGCACTCGTTCGGGGTGGGTGCTAACAGGGCGCCTACCCGACATCCTCCAACCTGTTAAGAACATCGATATAAGGAGTTCGCACCATGAACCTGCGGCCTTTGCACGATCGCGTCATCGTGAAGCGTATGGAAGAAGAGCGCACCAGCCCCGGCGGGATCGTGATCCCGGACTCGGCGGCCGAGAAGCCGATCCGCGGCGAGGTGGTTGCGGTCGGTAACGGCAAGATCCTGGAAAACGGCGACGTCCGCGCGCTGGACGTGAAGGCCGGCGACAAGGTGCTGTTCGGCAAGTATTCCGGCACCGAGGTCAAGGTCGAAGGCGAAGACGTCCTGGTGATGCGCGAAGACGACATCATGGCCGTGATCGAGGGCTAAGCCCCGGCGATCCGCCCCTATCCCCACATTTTCAGGAGTAGAACGAGACATGAGTGCAAAAGAAGTCCGTTTTGGCAACGACGCCCGTACCCGCATGGCGAAGGGCGTGAATACCCTGGCCAATGCCGTGAAGGTGACCCTGGGCCCGAAGGGCCGCAACGTGGTCCTCGACAAGGCCTTCGGCGCCCCGACCGTGACCAAGGACGGCGTGTCCGTGGCCAAGGAGATCGAACTGGAAGACAAGTTCGAGAACATGGGTGCCCAGCTGGTGAAGGAAGTCTCCTCGCAGACCTCCGACGCCGCCGGTGACGGCACCACCACCGCGACCGTGCTGGCCCAGTCCATCGTCCGCGAAGGTATGAAGGCGGTCACCGCCGGCATGAACCCGATGGATCTCAAGCGCGGTATCGACAAGGCCGTCAAGTCGGCGACCGAAGAGCTGAAGAAGCTGTCCAAGCCGTGCACCGAGCACAAGGCGATCGCCCAGGTGGGCTCGATCTCCGCCAACTCCGACGTCGCGATCGGCGAGATCATTGCCGACGCGATGGACAAGGTCGGCAAGGAAGGCGTGATCACCGTCGAGGAAGGCTCCTCGCTGGAGAACGAGCTGGACGTCGTGGAAGGCATGCAGTTCGACCGCGGCTACCTGTCGCCCTACTTCATCAACAACCAGCAGAGCATGAGCGCCGAGCTGGACGACGCCTACATCCTGCTGTTCGACAAGAAGATCTCGAACATCCGTGATCTGCTGCCGATCCTGGAAGGCGTGGCCAAGGCCAACAAGCCGCTGCTGATCATCGCCGAGGACATCGAGGGCGAGGCCCTGGCCACGCTGGTGGTGAACTCCATGCGCGGCATCGTGAAGGTCGCCGCGGTGAAGGCCCCGGGCTTCGGTGACCGCCGTAAGGCCATGCTGCAGGACATCGCCGTTCTGACCGGTGGCCAGGTGATCTCCGAAGAGGTCGGCCTGTCGCTGGAGAAGACCACGGTGGAAGACCTGGGTCGAGCCAAGAAGGTGCAGGTGACCAAGGAAAACACCACGATCATCGACGGCATGGGTCAGAACAAGGACATCAAGGCCCGCGTCGACCAGATCCGCGCCCAGATCGAGGAAGCGACCTCCGACTACGACAAGGAAAAGCTGCAGGAACGCGTGGCCAAGCTGGCCGGCGGTGTTGCGGTGATCAAGGTCGGCGCCGCGACCGAGGTCGAGATGAAGGAGAAGAAGGCCCGCGTCGAGGACGCCCTGCACGCCACCCGTGCGGCGGTCGAGGAAGGCGTGGTCCCCGGTGGTGGCGTGGCCCTGCTGCGTGCCTGTGCCGCGATCACCAAGCTCAAGGGCGAGAACGAAGAGCAGACCGCTGGCGTCAACATCGCCCGCCGCGCAATGGAAGAGCCGCTGCGCCAGATCGTCTACAACTCCGGTGACGAGCCGTCCGTGGTCCTGAATCAGGTCCTGGAAGGCAAGGGCAACTACGGCTACAACGCGGCAACCGGCGACTTCGGCGACATGATCGACATGGGCATCCTGGATCCGACCAAGGTGACCCGCTCGGCGCTGCAGAACGCTGCTTCCGTGGCCGCCCTGCTGATCACCACCGAGGCCATGGTGGCCGAGCTGCCGAAGAAGGACGACGGTGGCGGTGCCGGCGGCGGCATGGACGACATGGGTGGCATGGGCGGAATGGGAGGCATGGGCGGCATGATGTAAGCCGCTCGGCCTTTGTATTTTGCCCGACACAGGCGAGACCCCGCTTCGGCGGGGTCTTTTTGTCTGGATTGAGCCAGGCTGTTCTTGTAGACCGGAACCCACAAGCAATCTGTGTGTCCTTAAGGGAACAAGGTTTTTCGTGAGGATGGCGTGCTTGTCGGCTGGCAGTGGTCCTGCGCAGACAAAAGAAGGGAGTCGCCTGATCACAGACGGGTGTTTCCTTAATGTGACAACGTTGTGATGCCGATACAATTCTTGGCTGGAATGCGTGCAAAACCGGAAAGCATGTGCCACTATCAAGCTGCTGTAGAGGGCTTGGCGCTCGCTGCTCCAGATTCCGGTCGGGAGTCAACCGTTCGGCAACGCGCTTGTCTCTGATCAGTCGTCGTTTGTTTTTACAAGGAGGCTATGAACATGAATCACAAGCTGGTTAAGAATCTTCTGGCCGCGTCCGTGGCCACGCTGCTGATCGGTACCGCGAGTCAGGCCATGGCTCAGGAACCGCCGGCGGCCAATGTCACCGACCGTAGCGGCAACGTCGTGATGGATCGCTCCGGCGAGTGCGTCCGCACCCGCTCCTGGGCCCCGGAAAACGTGAAGCATTCGCAGTGCGCCGGTTACATCGAAGAGACCGTCGAGGCCCCCGAGCCGGATCCGGCTCCCGAGCCCGAGCCCGAGCCCGAGCCGGAGTTCGAAACCACCACGCTGAGCGCCCAGGCCCTGTTCGACTTCGACAGCGCCGAACTGCGTCCGGAAGGCCGCGACGCCCTGCGTGAGCTGGCCCGCAGCCTGACCGCCGATGACGCCGAGTACAGCTCGGTGCTGGTCGAAGGTCATACCTGCACCATCGGTCCGGCCGAGTACAACCAGGGCCTGTCTGAGCGTCGTGCCCAGTCCGTGGCCGACTTCCTGGCCAGCGAGGGCGTGCGTGAAGACGACATCCGCACCGTGGGCCACGGTGAGGAACGTCCGACCGCCGACAACGCCACTCGCGAAGGCCGCGAGGCCAACCGCCGCGTGGAAGTGACCTCCGACGTGCGCCAGCGCGTCGACTAAGGTCCTCCGCCTGTCGGAAACCGGCCATCGGCGTGCCCGATGACCGGGACCAAGGCCCCGCCTCGGCGGGGCCTTTTTTGTGAAGGGCACCGGAGCTTCGGCCAGGTGATCATGGTTCGGGGTCGTTAAGCTTCGGTTAAGCCTTCCGCCCTAGACTGAGTCCAAAATCAAGAGGACCGTAACGATCATGAAGATGCATACGCTCAAGCTGCGCAAGGGGATGCGTCTGGCCGGCCTGGCAGTGGTTCTGATGCTCGGGGGGCTGTGGCTGTCCGGTACTGCCTCCGCGCACGGTATCGAACGGGCCACTGACCTGCAGTCTCTGGTGCAGGACGGGGAGGGCAAGCCGACTCTGATCATGTTCGCCTCCGACAGCTGCCCCTACTGCGATCGGGCAGAGAACCAGCACCTGGGTCCGATGAGCGAGGACGCGAACTTCGAAGGCATCCATATCCGCAAGGTCATGCTCGACCGCGAAGAGGTGCGGGACTTCGATGGCGAGGTGCGCCGTGGTCACGAGCTGGGGCGTGCCTACGGGGCCCGTGTCGTGCCGACGATCGTGGCCTTTGACGCCGAAGGCAAGCCGGTGGGTGAGCCGCTGGTTGGCATCCCCAACGAGCAGCTCTATCGCAGCCAGATCCGCCAGCGCATCCAGCGGGCTCTGCGTGACAACGGGGAATCGAGCTAGGCAGATACGCACCAGGCCGGGACCCGCGCAGCCCCAACGCCCCTGATGTGCGCCGCAGCTTGGCCCGGGCTCAGCGCTCGATCCGATAGATCAGGTCCACGGTCTGCTCGGTGGTGCCGGAGGAGGTCTCCAGCGTCAGGCGTCGGCTTAGCTCATAGCTGAGCAGTACGCGTGAGGTGTTGTCGAACAGGCCGACCGAGTAGCGCAGCAGCAGGCGCGGGGACAGGTACAGCCCCAGGGTCAGGGCCGTCTCCTCGATGCCGCCCTCTGTATCGATGGCCACCTCGTCCAGCCCCAGCTCGGTCCCGATCCGCTGGGTGATCAGTGCACCCTGCTCCAGGCCGTAGGCCGCCGCCGCGGAGGCGATCAGGTTGCCGTCCGACTCCGTTGCACCCGACAGGGGCCGCCCGGTCAGCAGGAACGCCATGGCCTCGGTCTCGTCCATTGCCGGGTCCGAAAACACCCTGGAACGCAGGTTGTCCGGGGTGCCGCCGATCTCGAGCCCGACGGTGACGTTGTATTCGCGCACCGTACGCACGGCGCGCAGGTCCAGTTCCGGTGTTTCCGCGGGACCCTGGAACAGCAGCACCCCCCGGTCCACCCGCAGGTCCTGGCCGTAGGCATCGAAGCGGCCCTCGGGGATGCGGATCTCGCCAAACAGCTGGGTCGGGCGCCCGGCGATCTCCTCCACGTCCACCTCGCCGGCAAAGCGGGCGGTGAGCCCGTGACCGTCAAAGCGCACGTCATCGCCCAGACGGATGCGGATGCGGATATCCGTCTTCAGGGCCTGTGCCTCTTCCAGTTCCTCGCCGAGGATGATCTCGTCACCGGATACCCGGATCGCGCCCGGGGGGAGATCCGGCGGACGGAGTCGAGCCCACGGCAGCAGTACCTCGCCGCGCACACGGATGCCATCTTCGGGGGTGAATACCAGTTCCAGGTCGGGGGTGATAGTGGCTTCCGCATCGACGCGGTTCACGGCGAGGAAGTCTTCGCCACGCATCTGCATCTCCGCCCGCGGGCCGTCCCGGCCCAGGTCGACGCGACCCGTCAGATCGATCGCGCCATCGCCCGATTCGAGCCGTCCGTCCAGGGTCATCTCCTCCGCGGAGACGACGTTGGCGGTCATCTGGGGGATCAGGATGTCGATCCCGGCCTCCGGGATCAGCACGCCCCCGTCACTAAAGCGCACGGCGCCCTCGACCAGCGGGGCGTCCAGGTGCCCGCCGAAGGTCAGCCGGGCATCGAGCACGCCGCGCAGGCGCTGGATGTCGGGGCTTGCCGCCGCAATCCAGGACAGGTCATCCAGGCGCGCCTCGAAGTCGCCGTCGATCCGCATGTCGTCGCCATCCGGACGCAGTTCCAGAGCCGCCCGTGCGATACCGCCGTCGAGAAAGCCGAGCCGAAAATCGACATCCACGTCACGGTCGCGTACGCGCGCGTCGAGATGGGCATCGCGATAGGGCACATCCTGCAGTTCGCCATCCTCGTCGCGCACCATCAGGCGCCCATCCGTCGGGCGCACGGCCAGATCGGCCTCGATGCGGCCCCGGTCATCCAGACGGCCGCTGGCCTCGGCATTGATCTGGCCCTCGATGCCCAGCTCCGGTGGCAGCAGGGGGCCCAGCCAGCCAAGCTCGAGGTCCTGCATCAAGGCACTGAAGTTGCCGCCAGTCGCCGCCTCCCAGCGCCCGTCCGCGCACACGCGCCCGCCTTCCCGGGTCAGGCACAGGCGCTCCAGGCGGGCGGACTCCGGGCCCCCTTCCAGAGCGACCGGGGCGGGCAATGACCAGTCGCCGGCCTGGGGCTGCGTCAGGTCCAGCCGGGTCATTTGGCCGCTCCAGTGCGTGGTCTCGAGATCGAAGCCGCCGGCCAGCGCCAGTGCCAGCGTACCCAGTTCCTGCCCGTCCACGTCGAGCTCCAGGCGATGATCGTCGATGGTCCCCGTGGCCCCGAGGCGCACGCTGGCCAGCTGAACCCCTGTGGCCGGCTCCAGATCCTCGAGCCGCAGATCCAGCCGGGCGGGGGCATCCTCGGCCAGCCCGGCCTCGGCGCTCAGGTCCAGCCGGCCCAGCGCGATGTCCCCCAGCCGAAGTCCGGCACCGTCGCCCTCGGCGGCCACCCGAGGAGCGTCCGGCGATCCGGTTACGTGCGCATCCAGGTTCAGGCGTCCCGCGAGGTCGGGCCATAGCTGCTGCAGTTCCGGGGCATCCACCCGCAGGCGGAAATCCAGCGCGTCGGTCCAGTGGCCCTGAGCGCTCAGGGTATTGGCGCCGAGTGCCAGCTCCAGTTGTTCCACGGTCAGGGCGTCGCCTTCCAGCTCGGCCCGGCCGCGCCCTTCGACTGGCTGCTCGCGCAGGGTACCGGACAGGTGTTCCAGTTCGGCCTGCAGATGCAGTACGCCGTCCTCGGCCTGCCGGCCGCGCGTGGTGAGTGCGAGATCCAGATGCCCCGGCGCCTCGGGTGTGATGATGGCCGGGTCCAGCGCCTCGGCCTGCAGCGCGAGGTCCCAGTCGAGACCCTCGGCCCAGCCCACGTCCCCCGCCAGGTCCAGACTCCCGCCGTCGTCCATCGCCAGGCGCAGGCGATCGATCCGGGCTCCGGTCTCGGTCAGGTCCATGCGTCCGTCGCCGGTCACGGCGATGCCATGGCTTTCGGCCCGCAGGGGGTCCAGTCTCAACTGGGCCCGAAGCTGTCCCGAGGCGGGGGCGAAGTGACCGCTGGCGGCCAGCCGTAGCTGTTCCAGGTGGCCCTCCAGCTCCTCATGCAGGCGGGCGAGATCCGGGGCCTCCAGTGCCAGATCCAGTGCGAGATCCAGCGCGTGCCCCGGGTCCGAAAGATCACCCTCCAGCCCCGCGACCTGGCCGTTCAGGGTGGCCGTCAGGGCGTCTTCGTCGACCTTGAGTTCGCTGTCGCGCAGGCGGGCCGTGCCGTCCGCTAGGGTCAGGCCCAGCTGCCCGGTCAGGACATGGTCCTCGAAGCGTCCCCGCAGCTCGTCGATGTCGACGGTCGCTTCCAGTGCCGCGAGCGGTGGTTGTTCGGTGTCCAGTGGGAGGCGGCCCCGCAGGGTGGCCCGCAGCCGTTCCAGGCCCGCGTCGAGTTCCAGACCCAGGGGGCCGGGGTCGAGGTCGTCGAGTGCCAGTTGCAGATCCCAGTCGAGGGCCTCGTCGAAGCGGATGGGACCGGCGAGCCCCAGCCGTCCGGCCTCGGAATCCAGCCGCAGTGTCTCGATCTCGGCCATGGACAGGTCGCCATGGGCCTGCAGCACGAGTTCGACTGCTGGCATGTCGTCCAGCCGGGCGCCGCCATCCAGGCCCAGCGACCAGTCGTCGGGTTTGCCGGAGGCATGGAGCCGGCCCGTGGCGACATGCGCGGCCTGGTCCGGGGCGAGCCGGTAGGCGAACGGGGCCCAGGTGATCTCGGCGTCGAAGCGCGGGTCCTCCAGCGCATTGACCACCTCGGCCTGCAGGGTCAGATCCACCCCAGCGCTCAGGACATGATGCAGCCGCAGGCGTTCTCGCAGGTGTCCGTCCAGCTCCAGTCGCCCCTGTGCCTCGCTGGCATCGAGGCCTGCGGCCACGGCGTCCGGCAGGGGCGCGGTCCAGGTGCCCTCGGCGTTCACCGCGTAGTCATCTTCGGTCTCGACCCGCGCTTGCAACTGCGCCCGGATCTCCGGCATGTCCAGGTCGAGCTGCTGGAGTTCGACCCGGGAGCCACTGGCCCGCGCCCGGGCCGCGATCTGCGTGATGGCGACCAGGGGCGTGCCTTCGCGGTACACCCGCAGGTCGCTCAGCAGGACATCCTCCAGCTGCACCGCCAGCGGGAGGCGGATCGCATCGGGCAGTTCGAAGGGCTCCTCGTCGTCATCGATCGCCTCGGGTGGCAGGTCGATCAGCAGCCCGGTCGCATGAACGACCGGGATCCGCAGCTCGCCGCGCAGTCCCGCGCGGGCGTCGATGCCCAGGCGACCTTCGTCCAGTTCGATGCGGGGGCCGTCCGGCAGGGACAGGTAGAGACCGTGGATTGCGAGCTCGGTGAACAGCGTGCCCTGGACTCGTTCGATGCGCAGATCCACCGGGGCGTGCCGCTCGGCCTGTTCGGCCAGCCAGCGCGTACCGCTCTCGGAGGCCAACAGCGCGATCACGGATCCCGCCGCGAGGATCAGGAGCAGCAGGACCCCGCCGATCAGCCACAGCAGTGCCTTGCCCACGCGCCTCACAGGTCCGGCCCCATGGAGAAGTGGATGCGGAAGTCGTCGTCCGAGTCCGGGCCGTGGGCGATGTCGACGCGGATCGGCCCCACCGGAGAACGCCATCGCACGCCCATGCCGACGCCGTAGACCGGGTCGAATTCGGTCCAATCGTTGACGACGTTGCCGGCGTCCACAAAGGCGGCAGCGCTCCAGTTGCCGCGCACCGGGATGTCGTACTCCAGGCTGCCAACCACCTTGTGGCGCCCGCCGATCACGTCACCGTCCTCGTTGGTCGGGCCGACCTTCTGGTAGCCGTAGCCACGGATGCTGGCATCCCCGCCGGCGAAGAAGCGCAGGGAGCTGGGCAATTCGCGTACCGAGTCCACCTCCGTAAACCCGGCATCCGCCCGGGCCAGTACGCGTCCGGGACCCATCGCGCGCACGAACTTGCCGCTGGCCAGTACCTGCGCGAACGAGGTGCTGGACAGGAGCTCTTCCTGCGCCCCCTGGACGGTGACGTCGAAGCGGTAGCCGCGACGCGGAGTCATCGGGTCGTCGGCCTCCATCCGGCTGACCCGATAGGACGGGATTAGCAGGCGGCTGCGATCCGTCTCGTCGCCGATGGTGTAGTCCTCGTGCTCGTAGCGCAGGCCCTCGGTGGTCTGCCAGCCCCCGGTTCGCTGCAGCACGCGGTTGGCCCCGACCTGGAAGCGGTCCGACTGCTGGGTATCGGTGTCCTCGGTGCGGTAGCTCGTGAACAGGTTCAACTGCTCGCGCAGCGGGTCACGCAGCGGGATCGCGTAGTTGAAGCCCACACCGGAGCGTACCGGGGAGGCCTCCAGCTCCGCGTGATAGCGGTGACCGCGCTGGTTGGCATAGCGGTTCTCGAAACGAAAGCGCAGGCGCGGGCCGATGTCGGTGGAGTAACCGATGCCGGCCTCGTAGTTGTGCCGCCGACGGGGCTCGAACTCGGCCACGATCGGAACGTGGCGGTCCTCCGCCTCGTCGCGCAGGGGACGCACCCGTACCCCGGAGAAATACCCCGAGTCGTTCAGGTTCCGCTGCAGTGCGATGATCTGTGAAGAGCTGTAGGGGTCGCCCTCCTCGAACGGGATCATGCGTTCGACGAATTCCGGCGCCAGGATGTCCTGGTCCAGTGTAACCCGCCCCATGCGGTAGCGATCGCCCGTGTCCATGTGCAGGCGGATGGTCGCGGTGCGGTGCTCGCGGTCGACCTCCAGGCGGCGGGTGTGAAGGTCCGCGTCGAAATAGCCGCGATCCGCGGCAATCCGCGTCATGCGATTGCGCAGGGTGTCATAGCGGTCATGGCGCAGGACATCGCCTTCCTGGATGTCGGTCTGGCTGAGCACGGCCTCGAAGGCGAGATCGCCAACCCCCTCGCCGGTGACCTGGATATCGATGGTCTCGACCGTCGTTGGCGGGCCCGGCTCGAAGCTCAGGTGCAGGTCCCAGCAGGCATCGTCGCGCTCCAGACTCAGGTCCAGTTCGGCGTCGTAGTGGCCGACGGCGCGCAGGGCGTTGCGCGCGCGTTCTTCAGAGTCGCGCAGCAGGCGGCGCTCGCGAAAGCCGGGCAGCTCGCAGGGATGGCGCGCCAGGTTGAGGCTGTTGCGGATGTTTTCGCGCTGTAACTCCGTGCCGCCCTGCAGCACCAGACCCGGTACCGGGCCATCGTCCTCGTCGGCCGCCAGGGGAAACGCCAGCAGCACCAGGAGCACCCCGATCCAGCTTGCCCGCCGAGCCGCGTGCGCATGCAGCAGGGGAAACGGATGCCGGCGAGGAAGAAGGGTCATGGATCGATAATAGCGGGTAGCCGCAGGGCTTCGGGAAAGGGGATGTCCCTATCAGTGTCTTGCCGCGGACGTGAGTTCCCGGCAACGACCGCGTCCGTGTCTCCCCCAGGCTCAGGCGCTCGGGCAGTCCACTCCGCTCCCGCGCGAGAACACCACCAGGTGCGTGAAATCCAGGCGCAGGCGCACATGCTCGCCGATCACGAAGTTGTCGTGGCTGGGCGCCATGCACAACACGTTGATCCCGTCGGGGAGTTTCAGGGTGTAGAGGAAGTCGGCCCCGCGGAAGGCCTTGTCGAGGATCTCGGTGCGCACCGTGCCCTGTTCGTTGTCGATGGCGATATCGTCCGGGCGTACCAGCACGTCCACCGCGGTCCCCGGCGGGAGCTGTTCGGACATCGAACCCTGGATCTCGCCAAAGGCCGTGTCGACTCGGTCTTCGGTGCAGACCATTCCGGGGATCAGTGTGCCCTCGCCGACGAAGTCCGCGACAAAACGGTCGGCCGGGCGATGGTAGAGGTTGTACGCGGTATCCCACTGGGCAATGCGGCCCTGGTGGATCACCGCGATGCGGTCGGCAAAGGCGAAGGCCTCGTGCTGGTCGTGGGTCACGAGGATCGCGGTGGTGCGCTCTGCGCGCAGGATGCGCCGCACCTCGCGGGCCAGGTCGCCGCGCAGCTCTACGTCCATGCTGGAGAAGGGCTCGTCCAGCAGCAGGAGTGCCGGCTTCGGCGCCAGGGCGCGTGCCAGTGCGATGCGCTGCTGCTGGCCGCCGGACAGGGCGTGCGGATAGGCCTCGCCGTAGCCAGACAGGCCCACGAGCTTCAGCAGCGTCTGGACGCGATCGGTGCGCGCGTCGCGGCTCCAGTCGCGGATACCGAAGGCGATGTTGTCGGCGACATTGAGGTGCGGGAACAGCGCAAAATCCTGAAACACCATGCCGACGCCACGGCGCTCCGGGGGCACCGTATGCCCGGGCTCGCTCACGGCCCGCCCGCCCAGGTGGATGGCCCCGCGCATCACTGGTTCGAATCCCGCGATCGCGCGCAGCAGCGTGGTCTTGCCGCAGCCGGAGGGGCCCAGCAGGCACCCGATCTGCCCCTCGGGCAGGGCCAGCGAGACCCCGTGCACCACGGCCTTGCCGTCGTAGCCGATGTCGATATCGTCGAGTTCCAGCAACGGCGTATGGGGCACCTGGATCGCGGCGGTGGATATGGCGGCTTGTGTCATGTCAGGTCGTACCGGCGGGCATGGGGAGCGGCTTTTGCGGCTTGTCAGTCTCGGGGGCCGGGCGCTGGTTGGGCGCGCCCTGACCGGGCCGCGAGCGGCCGATGGTCATCGACAGCAGGATAACGGGAACCAGTCCGACCAGCACGATGGCCAGGGCGGCACTGGAGGATTCGGCCAGTCGCTCGTCACTCGCCAGTTCGAAGGCACGCACCGCAAGGGTGTTGAAGTCGAACGGGCGCAGGATCAGCGTGGCGGGCAGTTCCTTGAGCACATCGACAAAGACCAGCAACAGCGCCGTCAGCAGAGTGCCGCGCATGATCGGCAGGTGCACGCGGGTCAGCGTCTGCAGCGGGTGCATGCCCAGCGATCGCGCGGCGTCGTCCATGCTCGGCTGGATCTTGCCGAGGCCCGCCTCCACGGTCTGCAGGGAAACCGCGAGGAAGCGCACCGCGTAGGCGAACAGCAGGGCGAACACGGTGCCGGACAGCAGCAGCCCGGTCGACAGCCCGAAGGTGTCGCGCATGAAGCCGTCCAGCGCGTTGTCGAAGGCGGCGAACGGGATCATCACGCCAATCGCAATGACCGTGCCGGGGATCGCGTAGCCCATGCCCGCCACGCGTACGGCCAGGTTGGTAAAGGTCCCGCCCTGCATGCGTTTGGCATAGGCCAGCACCAGGGCCAGGACAACGGCGATCACGGCCGCGGCCACGGCCAGCCAGAAGGTGTTGAACACCAGCTCGGCGAAGCGGGCATTCATCCAGTGGTCGGTGGTCTGGACCGCCCAGATCGAGAGTTGTGCGGCAGGCAGCAGGAACCCCAGCACCACCGGCAGCAGGCAGGCGGTGAACGCCGCCGCGGCCTTCCAGCCCTGCAGGCGGTAGCGCGGCAGGGTGGAATAGCGGCGGCTGGTGTGGTGGAAGCGCGCCTTCGCGCGCGACCAGCGCTCCAGCACGATGAGGATGAACACGAAGGTCAGCAGTACCGCCGAGAGCTGCGCGGCGGCGGCCGGGTCACCCAGCCCGTACCAGGTGCGGAACACCCCGGTGGTAAAGGTGCTGATGCCGAAATAGGCGACCGTGCCGTAGTCCGCGAGCACCTCCATCAGCGCAAGGGTCAGCCCGGCGATGATCGCCGGGCGGGCCAGTGGCAGGGCCACGCGGCGGAACCCGCCGAACGGCCCTTGGCCCAGCGTGCGCGAGACCTCCAGAACACACACCGACTGCTCCAGAAAGGCCGCGCGGCTGAGCAGGTACACATACGGATAGAGCACCAGCATCAGCATGACCATCGCCCCGCCGAGCGATCGGATCTCGGGGAAGAAGTACTCCCCGTAGCCCAGCCCGGTCAGGTCGCGGATCAGGCTCTGCACCGGTCCGGAAAAGTCCAGCATGCCGGTATAGGTGTAGGCGATGATGTAGGCCGGCATCGCCAGCGGCAGCATCAGCGCCCACTGGAAGATCCCGCGTCCGGGGAACTCGCACATGCTGACCAGCCAGGCGACCGGGACGCCGATCAGCAGCACCCCGATGCCGACGCCGACCACCAGCGCCAGGGAGTTGGTGACGTAGTCGGCCAGTACCGTCTGGCGCAGGTGTTCCCAGACCTCGCCCGCCGGAATGAATACATGCCCGAAGATCACCAGCACCGGCAGCGCGAGCACCAGCGCCACCGTGATCGCCACCACGGACCACGGGCTGAACGACAGTCGCGGCCTGCCCCGGGACGTGGTGCGCGTACCGGGCGCGGCTGGGTTGGAGGGCTGGGCGCTCATGGAGTGCGAATAATAAAGGTTCTTGTTTCGAATACCACCAAGACCGTTCCTGGGCTACCGACTTCGCATAAACAACGAGCCCCCGGCCAGGGCCGGGGGCTCGTGAATTCAGGGCATCAGCGCCAGCGGACGCGGTCCATGATCCGCACGGCCTCGCTGTTGTTGTCACCCAGAAGGTGCAGCTCGATGTCGTCGGATTCGAACTCGCCAAAGCCCTGCAGGATCTCGCTGGCCGGCACGTCGTCCCGGATCGGGTATTCCTGGTTGGCCTCGGCGTACCACTGCTGCGCCTCCTGCGAGGTCAGAAACTCGAGCAGCCGGATGGCGTTCTCGCGATTCGGGGCGTGGGCGGTGACACCGGCACCGCTGATATTGACGTGCGTGCCGCGGTCGTCCTGGTTGGGCCAGAAGACGCCAATCTGTTCGGCGACCTGGCGATCGCGGCCGTCGCCGTCCAGCATCAGGCCAAGATAGTACGTGTTGGCGATGGCGATATCGCACACGCCATCCGCCACCGCGCGAATCTGGTCGCGGTCGCCGCCCTGCGGGCGCCGTGCCATGTTGTTCACGATGCCCTCGGCCCAGGCCTCGGCGGCCTCCGCGCCCTCGGTGGCGATCATCGCGGCCACCAGCGACTGGTTGTAGACGTTGTCGGAGGAACGCACGCAAATGCGGTCTTCCCATTTTTCGTCGGTCAGGGCCTCGTAGGTGGACAGGTCCTCCGGATCGACCCGGTCCTTGTGATAGAGAATCGGGCGCGCGCGCAGCGACAGGCCGTACCATTCGCCCTCCGGGTCGCGGTAGCGCTCGGGGATGTTCTCGTTGAGCACATCGGATTCGATGGCCTGCAGCACACCCGTCTGCTTCGCCTGGTGCAGGCGGGCGGCGTCGGCCGTGATCAGTACATCGGCCGGCGAGTTGCGCCCCTCGTGACGCAGGCGCTGCAGCAGGCTGTCCGCGCTGCCGGTCACCAGATTGACCTGGATGCCCGTCTCCTCGGTGAACTGCTCGAGCAGGGGCTGGATCAGGTTTTCCTGCCGCGCCGAGTAGAGGTTGACTTCGTCTTCGTCGGCCGGGCTGCAGCCGACCAGGGGCATGGAGACGGCGACGGCCGCAGCGGCCATCACCAACCAGGAAAGGGGGCGAAACGACATGCTGAATCTTCCATGTGATTAATTAGACGAGAACGATTGTTATTTGTGTTCGCATCCGTGTCAACGATTCCCTGCCGCGGCCTTGGTGCTTTGCGCCACGTTCGGGGGCCGGTATGCACATTGATCACTGTTTCCCTAAGCTTGGCCCATGGACAAGCCCCTGCCCGAGACCCCCGAAGCCCTGCCCCCCTTCCTGGAGGAGGAGGTCGGGCACCTGTTGCAGGACCTTGGCGAAAAGGCCGACTGGCCCGGCAGCCTGTCGGGCCAGTCGGCCAGCCCGCTGGCCTTCAGCCACTACCTCGCCCAGACGGTGGGGCGGCATCCGGACTATCTGCTCGATACCCTGGATGACGAGGGGCGCGTGCCCGAGCGCGACGACGACGCGTTTGCCGCGATGCTGAGCACCGCGTTGCAGGACGTCGACAGCGAAGAGCAACTGAAGCAGGCGCTGCGCGAGCTCCGCCATCGCGAGATGATTCGCATCGCCTGGCGGGACCTGGAGGGGCGTGCGGACCTGGACGAGGTGATGCACGACCTCAGCCGTCTTGCCCAGGGCCTGATCCAGGGGGCACTGGACTGGCTCGACCGTCACTACCAGGGCCGCCACGGGCAGCCGCGGGGGGCCAACGGCGCGGCGCAGTCGCTGGTCGTGCTGGGGCTGGGAAAGCTCGGCGGGGGCGAGCTCAACTTCTCCTCCGATATCGACCTGATCTTCGCCTACGCCGAGTCCGGCGAGACCGATGGCGAACGGGTGCTGGACAACGGTGCCTACTTTCAGAAGCTGGGGCGTGCCCTGATCGCGGCGCTGTCCGAGGTAACCGCGGATGGCTTTTGCTATCGCGTCGACATGCGCCTGCGCCCGTTCGGCGACTCGGGCCCGCTGGTGATGCACTTCGATGCGATGGAGGACTACTACCAGGCGCATGGCCGCGAATGGGAACGCTACGCCCTGATCAAGGCGCGCCCGCTGGCAGGGGACGCGGCCGCGGGGGATGCGCTGATGAAGCGCCTGCGCCCGTTCATCTACCGCCGCTATCTGGACTACGGCACGCTCGCGAACCTGCGCGAGCTCAAGCAGATGATCAACGACGAGTCCGCCCGGCGCGGGCGCTACGAGGACGTGAAGCACGGCGAGGGCGGGATCCGCGAGATCGAGTTCATTGCCCAGTCGTTCCAGCTGATTCGTGGCGGACGTGACCAGGCCCTGCAGCGGCGGGACCTGCTGGGGGTGATGGAGGTGTTGCGCGAGCGCGAGCTGCTGCCGGCCTACGCGGTCGACCAGCTGGAGCGCGGCTATCGCTTCCTGCGCCGGATCGAGAATCGCCTGCAGATGCTCAATGATCAGCAGACGCACCGGCTGCCGCGTGCCACTGGCGACCGGACCCGCCTTGCCCTGTCACTCGGATTCGACAGCGAGGTGACGTTCGAGGCGGCACTGGTACGCGAGCAGCGCCGGGTGCATGCGCACTTCGAGCAGGTGTTTACCGCCCCGCAGCGTGACGACGCCGAGTCCATGGACAGCTCGCCCGAGGCGGACCGCGAACAGCAGTCGCATCGCCTGTGGCAGGGCTCGCTGGACGATGACGTGGCACGGGAGGCCCTGTCCTCCCTCGGCTTCGACGATCCCGGAGCGGCCCTGGTAGGGCTGGTGGACCTGCGCGACAGCCCCGGCGTGCGTGCGATGAGCACCACCGGGCGCCAGCGACTGGACCGCCTGATGCCGCTGCTGATTGGGGCCCTGGCCGAGATGGATGCCCCGGACACGGTGCTGCCCCGCGCCCTGCAGATGGTGCGTACGATCGCCCGGCGCTCGGTGTATCTGTCGTTGCTGGTCGAGAATCCGCTGGCGCTGTCACAGCTGGTCAAGCTGGTCGCGGCCAGTCCCTGGATCAGCGAGCAGCTGACGCGCTTCCCCGTCCTGCTGGACGAGCTGCTCGACCCGCGCGCCCTGTATGCCCCGCCGGACCGGGACGGGCTGCGCGAGGAACTGGAGGCCGAGCTTGCGCAGTTCCCGGGCGAGGATCACGAGCAGATGCTGGACCGCCTGCGCCAGTTCAAGCAGGTGCAGACGCTGCGCGTGGCGGCGGCCGACATCATGGGGTTTCTGCCGTTGATGAAGGTTTCCGATCACCTGACCTGGCTGGCGGAGGTGATGCTCGAACGGGTGCTCCAGCTGGCCTGGGACAAGATGATCGAACGTCACGGCGAGCCGCGCTGTGGCGAGGGTGCCGACATGCGTCCGGCGCGTTTCGCGGTGATCGGCTACGGCAAGCTGGGCGGCTTCGAGCTGGGCTATGGCTCCGACCTGGATGTCGTGTTCCTGCATGACTCCCAGGGCGAGGATGCGCAGACTGCCGGGCCCAAGTCGATCGACAACACCGAATTCTTCGCGCGGGTCGCGCAGCGTGTGGTCCACCTTCTGGGGGCGTTTACCGCCGCCGGCAGGCTGTACGAGGTGGATACGCGACTGCGCCCGAGCGGCACGTCCGGTCTGCTGGTCAGCGGGCTTCGGGCCTTCCGGCGTTATCAGGACGAGTCCGCCTGGACCTGGGAGCATCAGGCACTGGTGCGCGCCCGCTTCGTCGCCGGCGATGCCGAGCTGGGGGAACGGTTCGATGACCTGCGCCGCGAGGTGCTGACGCGCAAGCGCGACGCCGATGCCCTGTGTGCCGAGGTCGTCGAGATGCGCCAGCGCATGCTGACAGAGCATGCCTCGAAAAAGGGCCAGGGCTTCCATCTCAAGCGCGACCGGGGCGGTATCACTGATATCGAATTCATGGTTCAATACTGGGTTTTGGTATCCGCCCACGACCATCCCGCCGTCTGTGACTGGCCGGACAAGATCCGCACGCTGGAGACCCTCGGGCGCGAGGGCGTGATCGGCGAGGACTTGAGCGAGGCGCTGGCGGATGCCTATCGGGATTTGCGCAACCGCATCCACCGTCTGACGCTGGCGGGCCGGGACGCCCGGGTCGAGGAGCCGGACGACGAGCTGCTGGCGGTGCGGGACCGCGTAATCGAAACTTGGAATGACCTGTTCGGCGCGCCTGAGCCGGCCGCGAACAAGAACGCCTAGAGGGATACAAGACATGTCGATGGCCGACCGCGACGGGGTGATCTGGCTGGACGGGCAGATGGTGCCCTGGCGCGAGGCGCAGACCCACGTACTGACCCACACCCTGCACTACGGCATGGGCGTGTTCGAGGGCGTACGCGCCTACCAGACCGAACGCGGTCCGGCGATCTTTCGGCTGCAGGACCATACCCGGCGCCTGTTCAACTCGGCCAAGATCCTCGGCATGACCATCCCGTACTCGGCCGACGAGCTGAACGATGCGCAGATCGCCTCGGTGCGCGACAACGGCCTGGAGAGCGCCTACCTGCGCCCGATGTGTTTCCTCGGTTCCGAGGGCATGGGCCTGCGCGCGGACAACCTGAAGGTGCACGCGATGGTCGCGGCCTGGCACTGGGGCAGCTATCTGGGCGACGAGGGGCTCCAGAAGGGCATCCGTATTCGCACCTCGTCCTACAGCCGGCACCATGTGAACGTGACCATGTGCAAGGCCAAGGCCAACGGCAACTACATGAACTCGATGATGGCCCTGCAGGAGGCGACCCGCTGCGGCTATGACGAGGCCATGCTGCTGGATACCGAGGGTTACGTGGCCGAGGGCAGTGGCGAGAACATCTTCCTGGTTCATGACGGTGTGCTCTACACACCGGATCTGACCTCCGCGCTGGACGGCATCACCCGCCGCACGGTCATTACCCTGGCCGAGGAGGAAGGCCTGCGCGTAGTGGAGAAGCGCATCACGCGCGACGAGGTCTACATCGCCGACGAGGCCTTCTTCACCGGTACCGCCGCCGAGGTGACCCCGATCCGCGAGGTCGACGACCGCCCGATCGGCTCCGGCACCCGCGGACCGATTACCGAACGCCTGCAATCGCGCTATTTTGATGTCGTACAGGGCCGCGACCGTCAGCACGACGGGTGGCTGACCTACCTCTAGGGAAACACTGATTAATGCACACGCTCGCGTTGGCACCCCAGGTTTTCCGAGACAAGGCGCGTCGTGCAGCGGGTAGTGGTTCTACCCGCAAGCGGCGCAACGCAGGATCGGGGAACCTGGGGTGCCAACCCCCACAAGCTATTGAAAGACGGGGCTCGGCCGCTTTTGCGCGCGCACGGCGTTGCGGTTCCCTTGTGCAGAATGACTGCACGGCAGTCACCGCGCCTTGTTCGCACGCAAAAGCGACTCGAGCGCGAGCGCGTGCATTAATCAGTGTTTCCTCAACACGCGAGACGAAAACCATGGTCAATCCCGATACCGCTCATCACCAGGACCAGTACGAGACCGCAAACGCGCAGCCGGAGATCACGGTCACCCAGAAAGACCTGCCGCTGCACTGCCCGACGCCGAAGATGGCACTGTGGGCCTCGCACCCGCGCGTATTCCTGCCGATCGACGAGACCCCGGACGGCCGTTTTCAGTGCCCGTACTGCGGCACCCAGTTCATCCTGAAGAAGGACGACGCCTGAGCACCGGGCACCCGCGCCCCGGCGCACATGCCGGGGCGAATCCTGCCCGCCCCGGGCGTTCCCGCGTACGCATCCGATGAAGCTCTCCCTGCCCCCGTTCGATCAGGCCCGAGTGCTGGTGGTCGGCGATCTGATGCTGGATCGTTACTGGCATGGTGGCACCGACCGCATCTCGCCCGAGGCCCCGGTCCCGGTAGTCCATGTGCGCGACATCGAACAGCGCCCGGGCGGGGCCGGCAACGTCGCGCTGAATCTCGCCGCCCTGGGCGGTCACGCCGATCTGGTCGGTGTGACCGGCGAGGACGAGGCCGCGGCCGAACTGGCCGGCCTGCTGGAGGGGTCGGGCGTGGCCTGTCACTTCCGCCGTCAGCCCGGTGCGGCCACCATCACCAAGCTGCGCGTGATCAGCCGCCACCAGCAGCTGATCCGCCTCGACTTCGAGGACGGCTTCCCCGGCACCCGCGCCGCCGACCTGCTGCCGCAGGTCGAGCCCCTGCTGGCCAACTGCGGCGCCGTGGTCCTGTCCGACTACGCCAAGGGCGCGCTGCGCGACCCGCAACCCCTGATCCAGGCCGCCCGCGCCGCCGGCGTCCCCGTGCTGGTCGATCCCAAGGGCCGCGACTTCTCCCTTTACAGTGGGGCCACGCTGATCACCCCCAATCTGACCGAATTCGAGGCGGTGGTGGGGCGCTGCGCCGACGAGGCCGAACTGGTCGCGCGCGGCGAGGCACTTGCCCGTGACTGCGGGATCGAAGGGCTGCTGGTGACGCGTGGCGAAGACGGCATGAGCCTGATTCGCACGGGCGCCGTGCCGGTGCATCTGGGGGCCCGGGCACGGGAGGTGTTCGATGTGACGGGTGCCGGCGATACCGTGATTGCGACGCTGGCGGCCGGGCTCGCAACCGGCCTGGAGCTGCCTCAGGCGATGGCCCTGGCCAATATTGCTGCCGGTATCGTGGTGGCCAAGCTGGGTACCGCGACGGTCAGTGTGGCGGAGCTGCGGCGGGCCCTGCAGGATCAGGAACAGACCGGGCGTGGGGTTTTGACCGAGGAAGAGTTGCTGCACGCCGTGGCGGATGCTCGCGTACATGGTGAGAGCATCGTGATGACCAACGGCTGTTTCGATCTGCTGCATGCCGGGCATGTCGCCTATCTGGAACGTGCTCGCAGTCTGGGCGATCGCCTGATTGTGGCGGTCAATGACGATGACTCGGTACGCCGCCTGAAGGGAGAGGGACGCCCGGTGAACCCCGTCGAGCAGCGCATGGCGGTCCTCGCCGGGCTCGCCTCGGTGGACTGGGTCGTGCCGTTCTCCGAGGACACCCCGGCGCGCCTGATCGGAGAGGTCCTTCCGGATCGGCTGGTGAAGGGCGGGGACTACCGCCCGAAGGACATCGCCGGGCACGATGCCGTGGTGGCACACGGCGGACGCGTGGAGATCCTCGACTTCCTCGGTGGGTGCTCGACCTCGTCGATGATCGACCGCATGCGCAAGCCCTCGGAGCCCTGACGCCCACCGTCCTGCGCCTCGCTTTCCCCGTCTTCCGTGCGCCGCGTACAATGCGGCGCATCCCCAGCCTTTTTCAGGAGTCGTCCCCGTGATTATTGTTACCGGCGGTGCCGGATTCATCGGCAGCAATCTGGTCAAGGAGCTCAACCGTCGTGGTCGCACCGACATCATTGTGGTCGACAACCTGACCCATGGGCAGAAGGCGCTGAACCTGACCGACTGCATCATCGCCGACTATCACGACAAGGAAGACTTCCGCGACCTGGTCGAGGGCGACGCCCACCTGGGGCCAGTGGAGGCTGTGTTCCACATGGGCGCCTGCTCGGCGACGACCGAGTGGGACGGGCGCTACATCATGCGTAACAACTTCGCCTACACCCGCGAGCTGTTTCACTGGTGCCAGGATCGACGCATCCCGTTTATCTATGCCTCGTCGGCTGCGGTGTACGGCGGTAACGACACCTTCCGTGAGGACCCGGCTCACGAGCGCCCGCTGAATGCATACGGCTATTCCAAGCTCGCATTCGACCAGTATTTGCGCCGGCACATGGATCAGCTGACCGCCCAGGTGGTGGGGCTGCGCTACTTCAATGTCTACGGCCCGCGCGAGGGCTACAAGGGCGGGATGGCCAGCGTGATCCATCACTTCAGCAACCAGCTGCGCGAGGGCAATACGGTCCGGTTGTTCGAGGGTTGTGATGGTTACGCCGATGGCGAACAGCGCCGCGACTTCGTCGATGTGCGCGACTGCGTGAACCTGAAGCTGTGGTTGCTGGAACATCCGGAGGTCAACGGGATCTACAATTGCGGGACCGGCCACGCGCGGACCTTCAACGACATGGCGCGTGCGACGATCGACTGGTTCGGCCGCGGCGAGATCGAATACATCCCGTTCCCGGATCACCTGAAGGGCCGTTACCAGAGCTATACCCAGGCCGATCTGTCGCAGCTGCGCGCGGCCGGCTGCGACCTGGAATTTCACGATGTCGAGGACGGCGTGCGCGCCTATCTTGATGCGGTCGCGGCCGATCAGGCCGACTGACCTGGGGTACCAACGCGAGTTTGTACATTGGTCAGTGTTTCCCTTGGAGCAGCAACATGAGCGACCAGCCCCTGCATCGCGTCCGCGCGGACGAGTACGAAACCCCCGGTGATCGCCTGGAGCGCTCGCTGGAGGAGGGGCGCGTGTTGTTGTTCGAGCCGGGGCGCCTGCCGCTGCCGGATGAGCAGGACCTGGCCTTTCTGCGCGACGAGGTCGGACGTCTGCTCAGCCTGAAGAACATCAGCTACCACCCGCACGGTGACTTTATCAGTGGCCTGAAGAACGAAGGTGATGCCGGCGAGCGCGTGCGTCGTATCCTGCGCGAGTACGGCCAGCGGGTGGAGGGGTTCCTGGGGCATCTGCTACCGGGATTCACCAGCGGCTGGAGCCCGCGCAAGATCAACTTCCGTCCGGTGCAGGAGAAGGGCCGGGTGATCAAGCGGCACTCCAACAACGAACTTCTGCATGTGGACGCCTTCCCGGCCGGGGCCACCCACGGATGGCGGCCGCTGCGCTTCTTTACCAACATCAACCCGGAAGAGGCGCGCATCTGGCGGGTGGCCGAGGAGTTCGGCGAGCTCTATCGCCAGTTCGGCGCCGCCGCCGGCATTGCCCCTCCACCGCGCTTGCGCCAGGGGCTGGCGGAGCGCGCCTGGACGGGCAGTCTGCGTGCACTGTCGGCCCTCAAGCTGCCGCAGCTCGAAGTGGTCGGTGATACCTCGCCCTACGATCGCGCGATGCGGCGCATGCACAACTGGATGAAGGACAGCGACGAATTCCAGAATGCCCCGGGGCGTGGCACCGAGCTGGTCTTTGAGCCGTATTACAGCTGGTGCGTGCTGACCGACCAGGTCAGTCATGCGGCGCTGTCCGGCCAGCACGCGCTGGTGGCCACCTTCTACGTGCGTCCCGAGGCCTGTCATATGCCCGAGCGTTCCCCCTGGGGAGTGCTGGAGGCCGCCGGCCGGGCTGCCTGAGCGTGGAGGCCCGCCACTGGCGTCGCGGGCGGGTCCGCGTGCTGCATGACGCGGCTCTGTCCGCCGTCCCGGAATCTTGGTGGTTCGATTTCGGCGAGCTGGAGCGTCGAGGTCTGGTGACGGGCCGCGGCGGTGGCCGTGGCAGTGTGGTGTTCTTCCGCAGCCCCTTCGATCCCGACGAGCAATGGGTGCTGCGCCACTACATGCGTGGCGGGACTGTTGCGCGCATTCTGGGCGATCGTTACCTGTGGCAGGGTCTCGCCGAGACTCGTCCCTGGCGCGAATGGACCTACACGGCCCGGCTGTATGATGAAGGACTGCCCGTGCCGCGCCCGGTGGCCGGGCGCGTGGTGCGTTCCGGGCCGCTGTATGCGGCCGATCTGATTACGGTGCGGGTACCGGGGGCGCGTTCACTGGATGAGAACCTTGGCGAGGACGGGGTTCCCGATGCTACGTGGCGGGCGGTGGGCGCCTGCATCCGGCGCTTCCACGATGCCGGGCACTGGCATCCGGACTTGAATAGCCGCAACATCCTCATCGCCCCGGATGGACGGGTCAGCGTCATCGACTGGGATCGTGGGCGGCATCGAGCCGGAACGGACCCGGACTGGCGCGAGGCCAATCTGCAGCGGCTGCGCCGCGACCTGGAGAAGCGCCTGCGGATTCGCAGCCGCTGGGTCTACACCGATGCCTGCTTTGTGGCCCTGCGTGCCGGCTATGAGGCGGGCGCGTTCTCGGGCGACTGAGCCGCGGCCATCGGCGGCCGGGCGCGGGGTGCGCCGGCTGCCATCAATGCATCCAGGCGTTCGATTGCGTCTCCGGGCCGGATCAGCTCCATTACACCGGGTTGCTCGATCTTGGTGCCCCAGCGGATCGCGCGGGCCGGTTTGCCCAGTTCCCGTCGGGCGGCCTCATCGTAACGATCCACGCACCACTGTCCGCTGTAGTAGGGGCGAGCACGGCCCGGGTTGGTGCAGGCGTAGAGGCCGATCACTGGGGTACCCATCGCGTTCGCCATGTGGGCTGGGCCCGAATCCGGGCTGACCACGGCGGTCGCGCGGCCGAGGATGGCCAGCATCTCCTTGATCGATGTGGCCCCGACCAGGCTCCGGTGAGAGAACTGGCTGTGCTCTAGGACGGCCTCGCCCATCTGGCGCTCCAGCTCGGAAGGTCCCCCGGTGATCAGTACCTGCAAGCCGTGTGTTCGAAACGCGTGGTCGGCCACCTGCGCGCAGCCCTCGGCGGTCCAGTTGCGCAGGGGGTGACTGGAGCAGGGGCTGATCACCAGCGTCGGGGTACCGTCGGGAATCTCGTCGCGGGCGCGCGCTGCGGCGTCCTCGGGTACGGGAATGTCCCAGATCATGTGGCGACGGCGGATCCCCAGCGTCTCGATGAAGCTGAAATAGATGTCGATCACATGCTGACCGGGGTGCGGCGGGATGCGCGCGTTGATGAACAAACCATGCAGATCGCGCGAACGGGCGCGGTCATAGCCCAGGCGCAGGTTAGCCCGAATGCCCAGGCTGGCGATATTGGCGCGCAGGGCGAACTGGTTGTGCAGCAGCACGTCGAAGCGCTCGCCGTGCAGTTGCCGCCAGAGTTCGCGGTAACCGGCCCAGCCGGCGGTCTTGTCGAAGATCCGAAACTCCACACCCGGGATGTCGCCTACCAGGGCGTGTTCGGCGCGCCCGACGACCCAGGTCAGCCGGGTGTCCGGCCATTCGCGCTGCAGGGTACGGACCACCGGTGTCATGTGAGTCACGTCGCCCAGCGCCGAGAAGCGCAGGATGCACAGGGACTCGGGTGGGCTGGTCAGGGGTAGTACGGGGGCCATGATGGCTGGCGAACTCACTTGTGGGATTTGCGGCGCCCGGAGCGACGGGCTCGGCGGTGATCCTTGACGCCGGGGTACATGTCTACCTCGGGGTCGGGCTGGCTCTTGAAGCGGCGGTGTGCCCAGAAGTACTGCTCCGGGTGCTCGCGTACGGCCTGCTCGATAATCTGGTTCATACGCGCGGCGTCCGCTTGGTCGTCTCCGGAAGGGTAGTTCTCCAGCCTCGGACCGAACACCACTTCGTAGCCCTCGTGTCCGGGCAGGGCGTGATAGAAAAGCGGCACGACACGTGCTTTGCTCATTCGGGCAAGACGCGGGAGCCCGGTCACGGTGGCGGCAGGGATGCCGAAGAACGGAGCAAATACGTTCTGGCGGCTGCGATAGTTCTGATCGCCCGCGTACCATACGGGCAGTCCGCTGCGCAGCTTGCGCACGATGCCGCGCAGGTCATCTTTGGACAGTACGGGCCCGATCCTGGCCCTTCCCTGCCGCATGGTGGCATCCGCCTGGGGGCGACGATCCATGGGTTTGTAGATCACGGCCATGTCGACTTGCCGACTCAGCAGGCGGCCGGCGATCTCGATTGGCGTGAAATGACCCGAGAGCAGGATCACGGGCGAGCCGTCAGCCTGTGCTTCTTCCAGATGCTCCAGTCCGCGGACGCGCAGTGGGATGTTGTCTACGCGTGGTCCACCGAACCATGCCAGAGCCAGTTCGGCAAACCCACGACCGGTATAACGGAAGTTGGAGCGTACCAAGGCCTCGCGTTCGCGGGCCTCCAGTTCAGGAAAGCACAGTTCGAGGTTGCGACGGATGATCAGCCGTCGCTCGCGTGCCAACATATAGGTAACAGGCCCGAGCGCCTCGCCCAGACGCAGCACGAGCGGCGAGGGCAGACGAGCGATAAGCCATAGCAGGCCTACGCCGAGCCTGTGGCCCCAGTTGGAAAAAAGTGCCAGGTGAGTGCTCACAGGGATGGCATCAAGTGGGAGTTTCCGGCAGAGCCGCTCAGTATATCAGGGGCATCCGGACCCTTGGTGTGTTGCAGGGATGAGGTGACGTTCCGCGCGGATGTTTCTTCACCGGGGCTACTCTTCTCCGTCTTCGAACTGAACCTTGTGCAATGCAGCGTATGCTCCATTGCGGGCCAGCAGCTCGGTGTGGGTGCCGGCTTCTGTGATGCGCCCGGAATCTACCACCACAATGCAATCGGCATCCTCAATGGTCGAGAGGCGGTGAGCGATCACGAGAGTGGTGCGATCGCGCATCAGGGTCTCCAGTGCGAGCTGGATCTTTTGCTCCGATTCGGAGTCCAGTGCCGACGTGGCCTCGTCAAGGATCAGAATGGGTGCATTTTTCAGGAGCGCACGCGCAATGGCGACACGCTGGCGTTGTCCGCCAGACAGCATGATGCCGTTTTCGCCAACGACCGTGTCAAAGCCATCTGGGAGCTTGTCGATGAAATCGAGCGCATTGGCCGCTCGCGCCGCCTCTCGGAGCTGCTCTTCCGAGGGGGGTTCCTTCATCCCATAGGCGATGTTGTGTGCCAGTGTGTCGTTGAACAGGACCACGTGCTGGCTGACGACAGCTATTTGGGACCGGAGATCCTGAAGGCGGTATTCCTGAATCGGGTGTCCATCCAGGCGGATTTCACCTTCATCAATCTCGTAGAACCGGGGCAAGAGCCGAGCCAGCGTCGTCTTGCCGCTGCCTGAGCGGCCTACTAGTGCCACGGTTTGGCCTGGTTGGATAACCAGGTTGATATCCTGGAGTACTCGTTGGTGGCTCGTCGGGTACTGAAACCCCACGTGATCGAATTCGATCAGTCCCGTGGCGCGGTGCAAGGGGCGTTTCCCGTGATCTGCCTCCGGAGGGGTGTCCAGGATCTCGAATACGCTCTCGCCTGCGGCCAGTGCTTTCTGGATCTCGGCATTGACCCCCACGATGCGCTTCAGTGGAGGTAGCAGCAGAAGCATGGCGACGACAAACGAGACCATCCCTCCAGGCGAAATCGTCTCGAGCACCAAATCCATGGTTGCGAGGTAGACGATGAGGGCCAGGGCAATGATGGCGCCGAATTGCGATAACGGCTGGGCGGCGGCCTGTACGGCCTTATGGCGCATGGCCTGACGGTGAAAACGCTCGTTGGTATCACCAAAGCGGCGGGCCTCATAGTCCATCGCGCCGAAGATTTTGACCTCCGTCTGGCCTCGAATCCCGTCTTCGGCGATTTGCGCGTAATCCCCGGTCGATTGCTGCATGCGGCGGCTGATCTTCCGGAATTTGTGGTTGGCACCGGTAATCACCAGGCCGACGATGGGTGCCACGGTGAAGACGATGAGCACGAGCCACCCGCTGAGGTAGGTCATGTAGGCCAGAAGAAATATTACGGTGAAGCTGTCCCGAATCAGGACAACGATTGCCTTGGACGCGGCCGAGCTGATCTGCGTCACGTTGTACGTGAGTTTGGCCAGCAGGGTGCCGGGCGAGTGCCGGTCGAAAAACGACGATGGCAAACGGAGATAATGTTCGAACACCGCTTGGCGGATGTCTTTTACGACCTTGCGCCCGATCCAGGCGACGCTGTAATCCGAAGCGAAGGTGGTCAAGCCGTGAAAGAGGAAAATCCCGATCAGGGCAGCCGGTACCCACAGGCGAGCGCCGGGGTCTTGCTCGATAAAGGTGCCGTCAACGAGTGGCTGGATAATCCAGGCGAACGCGGCCTGACCGGCGGCGGCCAGGATCATCGCTGTGATCGCCAGGACGCCCAGGCGCCAGTAGGGCTTGATGAACGCAAAGATGCGTTTGTAGAGGTGCCAGGACTCGCCAGCGGTCGGGTGGTTCGGGTTCTGATCGATCGAGCGGGCGCCCATCTGGGTTCCTTGGCAGGCTAGGTGCTAGGCTTGGCGACACTGCATTGATGTGCGGCACACCTGGGCAAGCGGAGCGCAAGCCGGGTCAGTAAGCCGAGATGGTGCGCATGATAACAGACGTCCGGATCCGCCCCAGGATCAGGGACGCGATACTGGCCGCATGGTAGCATGCGCGCCTGACCTGCCATGCCCCCTGATGTGGGCGCTTGTGCGCAGCCTACCCGGAGTAGTTTATGTCGAGCCATACCATTGTTCCCGGTCGTATCAGCATCTCGATTCCTCACTGGCAGGTGCTGCCTCTGCTGCAGCCGTGCCTGCGTTCGATCCGCAAAAACACGCGCGGCAAGGATGTGGAGGTCATCGTCATCGACAATGGTTCGAAAGACGAAAGCCTGGAGTACCTGCGTTCGCTGGAATGGATCCGGTTGATCGAACGACCGGAAGAGGGGCTGTTCAATTTCCCGCACAACGTCTGGACCTCGCACGATATCGCGTTGAAAGAGGCCACAGGCGAGTTTCTGGTCACGATGCATACGGACCTGTTTGTAAAGCGCGAAGACTGGCTGGACGAATACCTGAAGGCGATGGGGGATGATCCCCGCCTTGGTGGCGTGGGCACATGGAAGCTGGAGCTGAAGAACCCCATTTATGAGTTCCAGAAGCGTGTCTTTCACGTGATCCGCAGCAACATCAAGTACGCTCTTGGGCTGCGCAAGAAGCGCTACGTGTGGAAGCAGGGTCACTATCCCAAGGACTTCTGTGCGATGTATCGCCGCGAGATTCTGCTGGACGAGGGACTCACTTTCCGCAGTGTTGAGGGCAAAAAGGGTTTCTACGACCAGAGTGGTGGCTACTCGATTTCCGCCCAGCTCTGGGACAAGGGGTACCCGACCAAAGTTGTTCCAGTGCGTACCATGATGCCGCGCATCGTCCACCTTGGGCATGGCACTGCTGCTGTCTCCCCCGAGAAGACCCATCGCCGGAACCAGCAGAAGCTCGAGACCCGACGTGATTCGCTGTTTGACGAGGCTTGGGTGCAGGAGCTGCAAACCAATACAGCTCTTGATCGATGAGCACAGAATCCCGTTGATCGGGCGAGGCTGATGCAGTGAATACTGGCGCACTCTTCCGGGGGCGCGGGTTCTGGTCTTTTGCCCGGTTCCGCGTCTGGGTCAGGGATTCCCGGTGGCTCGGCTGGGCGCTGGCTATATTCCTTGCGGGGTTCCTTGCCGCCTGGAGTACCCGCTTTCATCGCGATGTTCTCTACCTCCTGATAGTGCTGCCGTTCCTGCTAGCCATGAGGTGGCAGGACTGGCGCCTCCTCCTCTCTTCTCGAGTCTTCCAGTTTCTGATCCTGTGGGTCGGGGTGCTCTCGGCCTCGATGTTGTGGAGTGACCCAAGTCTGGTCGACGCCGACGAAGTCTATGACAAGGTCCGCTATGCGCTTCTGACCCTCATTTTTGTCTCGGCGACAGCTTGGGTTGTAGCGACCCGAGACGACTGGTTCGATCGTCTGGTGCTGGTATTGATACCCATAGCGGCCGTTGTTCTCGTGTATTCCATAGCGAGCTACTACGCGGAGCATCCGTTCCCCTCGGCGCGACTGAACAACATGGTCTTTTACCGCGACAGTCCGAATCGCGGTTCCGTCGGCTTCTTGCTGGTGGCGCTAATCGGATTGGCCGTCGCCTTGAATCGAGACAAGGGGTATCTGCGGATTCTGGGCTGGATCGGCGTTGCAGTCGGATTGGCTTTTATTCTCCTGGCGCAAAGCCGTGCGCTACTGCTCGGATTCTCGGTCGGGGCGGTCGTCCAGCTTGCATATTTTCGCTACTGGAAGGTGCTGTTGGGGCTCGTCTTCGGGGTGGGGGCGTTTGTAGTCGTAACCCATGTCATGGATTTTGGGTTCCGAAGCTTCATCGAACGTGCGGATGCTAATCGTTTCACTGTCTGGTCGGCCGTTGTCGAACGCATCATGCAGAATCCCTGGTACGGGGAGGGGCTCATCCTCGATCGTGCCGTCATGGGCGGTGATGGCCGAACATATTACAGCCCGCACAGTATCTGGCTGATGTCGACGCTTGTGGCGGGGATCCTCGGAGTTGCCGCTTGGCTGCTGCTGGCCCTGGTCGCCATCCGGGAGGCCTTTCACCAGTCGCGTCGTGAGTTCTGTGGGCGAGCCACTGCAGTCCTGGGCATATCGACGTTTTTTGCCGGTGTCTTTCTGCTGTCATTTGCGGGTCATGAGATCATTTATCAGGTGAACCCGCATTTTTGGCTAGGTCTGTGGTTCCCTCTTGCGCTGCTTGTTGGTCATGAGCTTCGCCGTCGGCGGGCTCTGCAGAACCCCAGGCGTTGAAATCATAGCCAAACGCTTCTATCTCGCGCGCGAAGATTTGGCGCAGACGCTGCCTCTGCTCTTGGCTAATAAATTCATGGAGAGGGCCGGTCTTCGTATTTCGATGGCCTTTTTTTAGACTGGGAAGCCAGCCGTCAAATGGGATGCCGATCATCTGCGCTGCATGGTCCAACGACTGGCCGAGCTCTTCGTAACGATATACCCGGTCCATCACGATCTCGTTTTCGATGGTGTAGATCGGCCAGTTGCTTCCATGGGAGGCGCCATAGCGTTTCTGTGTCTCACGGCGGTCCGATTCCATAGCGTCCAGGAACCGGTCGAAAGGGAATTGGGTCCCTTTGACGTGCTGTCGCCAGACCCAAAGGGAGATAGCCCTGTCGAACGGATTACGCTCGAAGCAGAACTTGTAGTAGCTATCCCACATCGATGGCGGCAGAAAATCCCGAACCTCTTGCGCGGTCATGTGTTCGGGTATTACTTCAAGAAAACGCTCCAGCCTCGGGCGGCGATCATTTTGTGGCCGGATTCGGTCCAGGCACCATGCGCGCCAGCCGCGTATTTTGTCGCTCACGGATAACGATGCCCAGGGACGGAGGTTGTTTTTCGGCAAGACCCCGTATTTGTTTCTGGCGTCCGGTACATGCGCAATGAGATCGCTTGGTCCCGCGTAACGGGCAAGTGATGCAAACACGCTGGAGCTCGCGGTTTTTCGAGTTCGTAGAAATATGAATCGGTGCTGGTGGGAGATGATCGTCATGTGGTGTCGTTTTGTTTATCGCTGCCACTTGGGCTCTAGCGCTTGTGAAGGCGGTTCGGCATGGTGGTCGAGGGCTTTCGAGTATCCGAGAGTCTCGAAGTCTTTTCTGTACGTTTGTGAGACGTACTCCAGGCTAGCGTTGTCGTAGAGTTCGAAGATCCGAGATGACGCTCCTGTTCTTCCATGTGCCCAGTCAGACCGTTCGGCGTGGTGCGGAAGCGAGAGTCGGGTGCGGATGGCGTTCAGATCCTTCGTGAGTGTTTCGACGGAGCCCAAGTAGTCCAGGTGGTCGATTCCGCACGGAATCAGGTCCGTTTGGCGAAACCAGTGGACGTCGTCGCGATACCCGCCTTTCGCGAGGTATGCGCAGAACTCGTTGAAGGTGATTGGCGCGGTGCTCGCGCGACCCAGCGCTCTCGCGACGGGGACCCTTTGACGCTTCTGCCCCTGGATTTTGTCCAAATATGCTGACGCTACGCGGGTATATGGGTTTCGAACAACCGAAAAGAGGAAGAACCGCTGGTGAAGGCGGTAGGTCTCCAAGAGCCCCAATGAGCTCGCACGATTGTATCCGGATTTATAGGCTCCGGCGCTGTCGCCGTTTTCGGTTTCGATATTGCTGATGGCATAGCTGACAGTGGAATTGGCCGCTTTGGGTATGCGGAAATAGATGAAACGCCGTTCTCGGTCCACGGCAATTCGAGTGTCGACCTTGGTGGTTCCGTATCGACACGGATAGCGAAGAAAGAAAGGCGACACGTGGACTTTCAGATATGTTCGCAACCCCATGGTCGGTACCTTTGCTTCATCTGGCGCAACAGTTGGAAATAAACTCGATCAGGTTCGTGGTGTCGCCGATCAGGGGGACAGGTATTGTGCTGCGGCCCGGGCGGAGGTGAACTGGGAGGCCCGTTCTTTCAGGAGTAAGCGATCGGGGGGGGCGTCGATCGTGGCCAGCAAGGCCTCTGAAATCTGTACCGGGTCGGATGACACCATGGTGCCGAAGCGACCGTGATCCAGGATTTCAGCGGGTCCCCCTGGACAGTTGGTGGCAACAACAGGGCAGCCAGTTGCTAGCGCTTCGACAAGTACGTTACCGAAACCTTCCCACCGCGAGGTGAGCACGAAGGCTGATGCCCGAACCATATACTTTAGCGGGTTCGCGGCGAACCCCGGCATGTGGATATCCTGTCGAATACCGAGATCGTCAGCCAATCTCTCCAGATTGGCGCGCTCTGGCCCGTCACCCAGGATCATTAACCTGAGGGGGCGCGTTTCTCGCGCGGCCGCGAATGCCTGGATGAGCGTAGCCTGGTCCTTCTGAGCGGTCATCCGCCCGACACTCAGGATCACTGGAGGGGAGCCTTCGGCGAACCAAGGGTGATCGAATGGTTCGCGGATCCGTTCCCACAGGACATCCGTGACTACCGGGTTGTAGACGGTCTTGATGCGTTCTCTTGGCAGATCGAGCGTGCTCGCCAGATCATCGGCTACTGCGTCAGAAATCGCCACGAGCGAGTCGGCCTGCAAATACATGCGGCGCAGCAGGGGGCGCAGGTGCCGCCAGCGCCAGAGTCGACGATGTTTTTCAGTCGTAAGCGTGTTCGACAAAGGATTATGTTCGCTCAGGGTCAGGCGAGGTTTGTGCGTTGTTCCGGATCGAGCGATGGCAAGTGTCAGGTTTTCCTGGGTTCCTCCTCCGATTATCCGATCTGGGCGATACCCTTCGATATATTGCTGGACGCTTCTTAGATAGCGAAGCGGCTTGGCCCCTTTGGCCGGGAGGATCACGGGTTTGAGTAATTCCTTCCAGCTGTCGGGCGCGCTGTTGAGCGCGCGGATGCGCGTTGCTATTGGGTGTTCGCGCCGCAGACGAATGGTATGCAGATCGGGTTGGTCGGCAAGGTGTTCCAGCCCGTCCGGATTCAAGACAAGCAAGTCCACCTTGATGCCCATACGGAGGAACTCGTTGGCGAGGTTCCAGCGATTTCGTTCGAGTCCTCCCCCGGCGCCGTAAAGGTGGCGCATGTGGGCAAATACGATCCCGACACGCTCGGCGTCTTGATCAGGCCCTTGCAGCCCTTTTTCAGGAAGTTTCATCTCTGGAGCGAGTGGAGGCACAAGTGATCGACAGGCATCTACGCGCCATTAGGCTGAAGCGCTCGGGCTTCCATCACGCTTCCGCGCAGGGCGCCCAGTAGCTGATTTCGGAGCCCGTCGCGCGTGAATCGGATCTCCGACTCCTCCCGCCCCTTCCGCCCCGTAGCGAGTCGCTCGTCCGGAGAAAGTTGGATGAGTTGGTCGAGGACCTCGGATAGCGCGGTCGGATCGCGGGGAGGGGCGAGGTAGCCAGTCGTTCCGAGGACCTCGGGTGTTCCGCCCCCGCGTACTCCTACGATGGGGATCTCGGCCGCCATCGCTTCGAGGAAGACTCTGGCGAAGTTGTCGCCTTCGGATGGCAGTACGAATACGTCGAAGGCCCGCATGTAGAGGTTGGCGTTGGCGACAAATCCAGTGAACAGGGTGCGTGAGTGAATACCCAGATCGCGCGCCTCGGCCTGAAGGGTTGTACGCTCTTTTCCGTCCCCTATAACGACGAGTCGGGCCTGAGCGGCGTCTCGTGTTTGCAGCTTCGCAAAGGCTTTCAATAGATCAGTGATGCGTTTGTAGCTGTCAAAGCGCGCCACACAGCCGAAGACGAACTGGTCTTGATCCAGTCCGAGTCTTGCGCGCGCCTCTGTTCTGGACAGCATTGTCGTGCGCAGGCGGTTGGCGTCGATATAGTTATGGACGACGGAGATGCTATCTCTTGGATACCATGGCATGTTCGCGATGAAGCGATCTCTCTGCGCGTCGGTCAGGGTCAGTATGCCCGTGAGGCGCTTGCGGAAGGCTTGGTAGTAGCGCTGACGGCTTCTGGAATCCGTTGCATAGTATCCGCGCAGCAGTGCGTAGATCGGGCGACCATGGCGAGCGATGACGCTGGCAAGTAGCAGACTCGCGACGCATTTGTACTGATCCCCAATCATTACGTCTGGCCGGTCTCTTCGCAGGATTCGTGCGAGGCGCCATGCGGTTGCGATTCGGTTCCGTTTGCTTGCCTTGTCGCTGAGACGCAGTCCGGTAACGCTGTCATCCGGGCAGTCAGACTCGTACTCCGAGCCGTCGCCGGTCAAAAAGCACAGAGTGAGGCGGGCGCCTGCCTCGCGGTAGACGCGAAAGTGCTCCCGGACGTTGGCACCTACATGGCCCTTTTTCTCCAGCACGATGAGGATATGCTGGTTGGCGAGGGGCCGTTCTTCTGATGTATCGGTCATAAAATCATGTAGTGGCCTGGTTGCCCGCTATAATCCGTGTGCGCTCTTGCGGGGGTCCCGTGGCAGCCAGGTCGTCTTGGGAGAGAACGTGCAATCGTCAACGCGAATGGGTCGAATGCAGAGTTTACCATCTGACGTTCGCGATCGGCTGTCCGAGCAACTCTGTACCCCGACTATTCAGGTGGAGCGTCTGGTTCGCGAGGTGTTTCTGGTGCGAGCTGGCCAGGAGATCCTGGTGGTCAAGAGGACGGGTGATGCTGACAAGGAAGCCATCGTTAGTGAGGTGTTCTCCGCGCTGGAGGTGCCCGCTCTCCCGGTTCAGGTGATCGATGCTGGCTGGGTGTCCATGCCTTACAGCCCGGCAAGCTCGGTCGCTGCCATTGTCGATCGGGCGCCTGGTGGCCTTGAACGAGGGAAGCTGTTTTATGGTCTGGGGCAATCGCTTCCGGCGGCATTCGTTGCGGGAATGAAGGACCGCAATCTAGACAATGTGCTCTTCGATGTCAGCTGCGGCCGCGCGATGCATCTGGATTATGCGGCCGCATTCGCTGAACCCCTCTGGCGTCGGACTTTTGCCGGCCACCGCCTGCTGGGGTACCTGTACCGTCGTTTGCTTCTGGACCCGCTAGTTCATCTCGATGAAGGGGATCCGGTGGAAGCTCAGCGAGCCTTCCTGGAAGGGGTTCGGGACGAGAGCTCTCGGCTGGCTGGCATTCCGCGCCGCACCTTTCGGGACGTGGCGTTTCGCAAGAGAATGTATTGCACTCTCGGGCTTGTTCAGGCCTCACGGATTCCACGGATTTGGCCGCGGGCAGCCAGGTTGATCCAGCGAAAATACCTCCCCGGGATCCGCCGCGCGGTCCAAGATCCGCTACAAGAGAACCTGGCGAGTGGTGGCCATGCGCTTGGGCTTAGGACCTGAGGCTCTCCGGCCTTTCCGCAAAGCGCTTCTCGGACTGGCTAATGGCGCTTACCACGTCTTCGACCCGGATGCTGTCCATTCGGCGGCCGTCGGCAAACGTCTTCTTTCCTTGTGTCGGCGGTATGTGTTTCGTGCCGCGAACGATCAGAGCCCGGTTGGTTAGAGGGCCCCAGCGGACGGGATCCGTCGGTCCAAACAGCGCAACAATCGGTGTGCCCGTGGCGGCGGCCATGTGCATGGGGCCGCTGTCGTTGCCAATGAAAAGGGACGCGCGCTCGAACAGAGCGATGAGGCTTCCAATGCTGAGTCTCTGCACCAGGTTGATCGGCGGGTGCTCGCACAGAGCCTGAACCTCCTGCGACGCTGCGCGGTCAGGCCTCGCACCGATCAGGATGGGCTGTTTTCCTTCGCGGTGTAATGTGTCGATTACCTGAGCATATTTCGGCAGCGGCCAGTGCTTGTATTCCTTCCCGCCGGCTACATGCAGGCAGATCATAGGGCGCTCCGAGTCTATCTCGTGAGCACGCAAGGTCTCTTCAAGGTTTGCGTGGTCCGAAGGCAGTGGCTCAAGCGTGGGCCATCCCCATTCCAGTTCGGGGACGACAGCTCGCCCTATGGCGCCGTAGATTTCGATGCGGTGTTCCATCCCCTCTGGCTTTGCTACGTGCTCACTGAAGCGCCGAGCATACGGCGCGCTGTCTCGACAGATGCGCCGTGGGGCGCCACTCATGGCTCCGAGCCAGCCCCCGCTACCGCTGCCACCGAAATCGAGGGCAATCGTGGGTCTTGAGGAGCGGATTGTATGGAGTAGCTTGATGAATCCGATGAAGTCCCTTGCCGGGCTGCCCGCTCTGGGCAGTGTGGCGATTGGGCCCTTTAGGGTTGGGATCCGTTTCGCGAGTTCGGCGTGAGGTTCATGAATGACGAGGAGGCTCTTCTTGTGCTGTGCCAGAGCAGAGAGGACCGGTGTGGCGACGAGAAAATTTCCTAGGTGCCGATCCAGCATGAGTTGTACAAGTCGATCTTGGTTTTTCACTTCGATGTCCAAAGTTCAGGTCAGGCTGACAGGGGGGCGACGATAGCGCTTCTGGTGCCGTTTGCTAATGAGGGTGACGGAGCGGGCGACCGCGGGCAGAAGGCGTTCAACGGGAATGCCGCGAATTTGGCAATAACGGCCGACGAAGGACCGCGCCCAGCTTTGCGGCAGGCCAACCTCGAGCCCGTTAACGACGAAACGGGCCAGGTCGCGGGCGAGATCCGCTCGGCGCGGCGGGTGACGGAACCGCGCGCCATCCAGGTCAGCGATGATGACGTCTCCCGTGGCTGAGAACAGCACGTTTCCCCATTTGAAATCACGGTGTACAACCCCCGCATTGTGCAACGTGGCGATCGCTTGAGCGGCCTGTTCACTGAGTATGGCCGCGTCCGGGAGCGCATCGTCTTCTAGCCATTGATTCAGGCTTGGGTGTTGGGGCAGGGCCTCGCAGAAGAACCAGCTTTCCGCCATGCCGTCCAGGTAGGCCAGAGGTTTGGCAACCGGTGCGTTATGTCCTTTCAGGTAGGTCGAGAATTCCCAAACCCGGCGGGCACGGGAGTGAATGCCAAGATGCCCAAGAATTCGGTTTCTCCATCGGGATGGATACCGCTTGTAAAAGACAGGTTCGGGCGAGAAGTCCGAGAAAAGGAGCCCGCTCTCGGCCTGGGCATTGGCCTTCAGGCATTCGCGCCGAGCCCCGTCGAGTACGGGGTGCCCCGCCTGGAGCGCTTTCACGACAGGGTGGTCGGGATTGCCGGCACCGCAAAACCCGGAAGCGAGCCGAATGCTTTGGCTGTTCGAGTTCATTGCTATTTGGCTGAAAAACGCGGTTTTGAACCACCACGTCGAAGCCGTTCCTGGTGGCGTGCCTCGGTTGCCTGGGCAATCCGGATAGCAAGGCGGCGGAATGCGGCCCGCCCCATGCCGCGCTGTGTTGCATAGTGGCTCAGAAATCGGACACGACTGGTTCGAGGTAGAAATGACGGATGAGTCATGTTGAGTTGGACCAGGTTTTTCTGGCCGTCACATGGTCTTCCCTGTTTCTTGCTTCTTTCGTTGTCCAGGAACACGAAGCGCCCGGTCGCGGAGGGGGGCGACACGAGGACATTCCCAAGCCGGAGGTCGCCATGGGTCCATCCGGACTCATGGAGTTGAGCAACAGTTTCCGCGAGTCGTCGGTGAACAATATGACGGTCGGCAATGGTCAGGAGCGGTTCCCCGCGGCGGGAAGTGATCAGCTGTGAAAGGCTGGACCCATTGATGTCCTCCATTACCAGGCACTCGTTCACCCCGATCCAGCCATAGGCGAGTGCGCGTGGTGTATCGAAACCATCTTCACTCATTTGGCGCCCATGCCGAATGGCCCGCATGCCGCGACTGCCCCGGCCGATGGACTTGACGCATTCCCATGGCCCCCTTGGAAGAAAGATCTTTATTACAACTGCCTGACTTTGCCACTGGCCGCGCGCGACGCGGGCCTGCGCCGAGCTGTCCAGGACGGTCCAGCCCGCCTTTGGTTGGTTTTCCAGGAGGGTGAGGCCGGCGTTCTTCAGGTCTTCGTCAAGAGGGGCGACTCCTTTCACGCTTGAGCCTCGCCCGATGCCTGCGAGCCATTGCATCAGCCGTGACATGGGAGGCGCCCGTGTTCCTTGCGGTATTGCGTTCGGGCTCGCTGTGCCACCCGAGCCCAGAGCGTGTGTCTTTCCAGCAAGGTGGCACGGAGTCTGGTGCCATGATAGAGGCGCATGAAACGGAGGATATCTCGTGGCTTGAGGCCGATATCCATGGCGGAGAAGTACAGACCTCCGAGATCCTTAATTTGCGCGCGGGCCGGCAGGCGGGCGTGGAACTGAACGCGGTGCAGATCCATCAGGTGCAGGCGCGGCGGGATGCGGCCGGACCGGATGGCGTTCTCGTCCGTGTTCAGGTCGAGTCGGAAGTGGCACAGGTAGAAGTCGCGGTGATTCATGCCGCTCCCGTGTAGGGTGCGGGCAATGCGGGCGACCTCTCGGATCAACTGCAGGCGAAAGGCGAAGGCCGGTGGCTGTTCGGGCCAGCTCAGGCATTCCTGTTCCAGGGTGCGGGTGCGCCCCAGGTCGCGGGTAATCACGAACGAGCGTTCCCGTGCCGGGTTCAGTCCGCGCCGGATGCCGAATGCGACCGGTGGCGTGGTCGGGATCTCTAGCTTCCGCAGTCGGTGGATTGCACGCCATTCGGGTTCGGCGCCCAGCACCGGGATGCGGAACTGGCTCAGCTTGCGCAGGATGCGTCGCCACGGCATGCCGTTGTGCACCTTGGCGAAGTAGGGCTGCCCGCCCAGTTCGAAACGGAACGTGCGCCGCCCGTCGACGTTGCGGACGACCTCGCCATCCAGCGCCATGGCCTGCTCGAAAGGGTCTCCCGGGCCGTAGCGTGCGGTTAACGCCGCGTGGAAGGCATCGTCCATCACCAGTTCATTGCGCCGGAGCACACTCATGCCGCCACCTCGCCATAGCGGGGGCCTTCGATGACCCGCAGCGCGTGCTCGGCGCGTGCGCCGAGTTCGGTGCGCTCGCTGTAGCGCAGGGCCGCATTACGCCAGGACTGCAGTTTGGGCTGGCTCAGCATGCGGGCCAGGGCAGCGTCCATCATGGGCTGCTCGAACGGCGTGGTCAGCACCTCACCACAGTCGGCGCGCTCGATGTGGAAGGCGTATCCGCAATTGGCTGTAACCAGGGCGGGCAGACCGGCCGCGATCGCCTCGACGATCGCGGTCCCGGTGTTCTCCTGGTAGGCGGGGTGCAGAAGCAGGTCGGCTGCAAACAGGAAGTCGGCCACGTCGTCGCGGCCCTGCAGGAAATGCACCTGCCTCGAGACACCGAGACTTCGGGCCAGTCGCATCAGTGGGGCCGCACGCCCCTTGCCCAGTACGTATAGCGATGCCTGTTCCCGCAAGCCGCCCGGCAGGGCGGCCAGCGCCCGGATGCTGCGGTCCACACCCTTGCGTCGGAAGTCCGACCCAACCATCAGAAGCATGAGCGAGTCGTCCCCAAGTCCGAGCTGTTTGCGAAGAGCGCGCCTTCGTTGCGGGGTGTCGGCATTGGCGAAGCGGTCAGCCGAGACATACGGTGGCATCAGGTGGAAGCGATCCTCGGGAGTCGCGTACCAGCGCTGGAACAGGGGTTTCTCGGCCTCGGAAAGCAGCAGGATGTGGTTGTTCGCCTCGGTGCGAAAGACCGCCCGTTCAAAGGCCGCATGTACGCGGTAGCGTCCGGACAGGCGATAAAATCGGTTGCGAGCCTGCGCCCGTTCGATGAAGCAGGGGTCTGCGTTGTAGTAGACATCCAGCCCGGGCAGCTTGTTGAACCCGACGACGCGATCGGGCTGTAGTGCCTGGACCTCCGATTGAACGCGGCGGGCGAAATGGCGATAGCGGGTGTGGTTGCGCCAGCCAGGCACCCGCAGTACATGCAGCTTCAGGTGCGGGTGCTCCGGGGCCCAGCCCTCCCATGCGAGTGTGAATACGTCGATCTGATGGCCGCGCTCCAGGGCGAGCTCGGTGATGCGGCGGAAGTTGCGCTGCAGCCCGCCATGCGGGAAGTACTTGAATAACACGAATGCCAGACGCATCAGTGCCTCTCCGCATGCAAGGCGTCGGCGGCCTCCAGTACCTGCTCGGGCGCCAGCTTGCGCAGGCAGTTCAAATGCCCCAGGGGGCACTCCCGCTGAAAGCAGGGGCTGCATTCCAGACCTAGATGCAGGATGCGCCGGCGGGAGGTTAGCGGCGGCGTGTACCCAGGGTCGGAGGACCCGTAGACAGCGATCACCGGGCGGCCGGTGGCGGCCGCAATGTGCATGAGCCCCGAGTCATTGGTGATGACCAGGTCTGCGCAGGCAAGCAGGTCAATCGCCTGGCCCAGCTGTGTGCGCCCGGCCAGGTCCGTGCAGCCCGGGGCGGCCTCGGCAATCGCCTGGGTTACTGGGCGGTCCTTCGGCGAGCCGAACAGCCAGACCTGCCAGCCTGCTGTCAGGCGGGCCCGAGCAACTTCTGCATAGTGCTCGGCGGGCCAGCGCTTGGAGGGGCCATACTCCGCGCCGGGGCAGAGTGCCAGAACCGGCGCGTCCTGGTTGCCCAGTCCCAGTGCAATGCGTGCCTCGTCCCGTCCATGTTCGGAGATCACCAGCCTGGGTTCCGGAATCGGGGGCGGTTGTGGTGCATCCGGTGCGTGCCCGAGCGCGACGAACCGATCGACCGTGCGATACAGGCGCTGACGGTCCAGTGGGCGGATGTCGTTGATCAGGCCATAGCGGAACTCGCCGCGGTAACCGGTCCGTCGGGGTATCCGGCTGGCGAAGGCCGGTAACGCGGCCTTTGCTGAACGCGGCAGTACGATCGCCTGCTGATAGTTCGCGTCCCGTAGTGACCGCCCTAGATGCCAGCGCCGGCCGAGTGCGAGCTGCCCGTGGCCTACAGGCAGCGGAATGGGGCGGCGCACCTCGGGCATGCGCTCCAGAATCGGCAGGCTCCACTCGGGCGCAATCACGTCCACAGCGGGTGCGGGTTTGCGTTGCTTGAGTGTCATGAACAGGCTTTGGGCCATCACCATGTCACCCACCCAGGCAGGGCCGACGACCAAGACAGCCGGGATGTGGGTGCCGCTTGAACTCAACACGATCTCCCGAGCAGCACGAGAGCACACCCGATCGCGCCCGGGGCTTGCTGGGCGGCAGGGGCCGCGGAACATGGGGCAAGACTGCCCGGCATGTGGCCTGCAGGTGGCACGAAACTCGGACTGGCGCTGAGAAGCATTCCCAAATTGTACATGGCCCTGCGATACCGCGACGTGCGGTTGCTTGTGGCCTCGAGGATGTGCGGTGTACTTTGCCCGGCATCGGCGGGTGGGCCCCGCTGACCATCTATATTGTTCAGTGTTTCCCTGGCGGAGAGCGCAAGTGCGGGAAGGAATCATCGAGGAGCTCGCGGCGGCTAGTCGGCTGCTCGGGCGGCTGGCGGAGGACCGGGCGTTTGTTGCCGAGGTCGAGACGGTTGCGCAGCGCTGGCTGCAGTGCATCCGCGAGGGCGGCAAGGTGCTGCTGGCCGGCAACGGTGGCAGTGCGGCGGATGCGCAGCACATTGCGGCGGAGATTGTCTGTCGTTATCGGGCGGTGCGTCCGGGCGCGGCGGCGATCGCGTTGACCACCGATACTTCGGTGCTGACGGCGATCGGCAACGATTTTGGATACGAGCATGTGTTCTCGCGTCAGGTGGAGGCGCTGGGGCAGCTGGGTGATGTGTTCGTCGGGATCAGTACATCCGGGCATTCGCCCAACGTGCTCGAGGCCTTCGAGATGGCGCGTCAGCGCGGGCTGGTCACCGTGGCCCTGACCGGCGAGAAGGGACTGCCGGAGACGCATCCCGCGGATCATGTACTGCGGGTGCCGGACGCCGCGACCGCACGGGTGCAGGAAGTCCACGGGCTGATCGGGCATCTGCTGTGCGGGATCGTCGAGGATGCGCTGGTGGCCGATCAGGAACGTTCGGGGTCGGCGTGAGTGCGCGCGCCCTGTTTCTCGACCGCGACGGGGTGATCAATGTCGACCATGGCTACGTGCATCGTCCCGATCAGGTCGAGTTTGTCCCCGGCATCTTCGAGCTGGTGGCGGCCGCCACTGCCCGGCACTGGCCGGTGGTGGTCGTCACCAACCAGTCCGGGATTGGCCGCGGCTACTACGGTGACCGCGAATTCCGGCAGCTGACGGACTGGATGCGCGAGCGCTTTGCCGAGCGCGGCGGCCGCATCGAGGGCGTCTACCACTGCCCGCATCATCCCCATGATGCACAGCCCGACTATCGGCGGGCCTGTCCGGATCGCAAGCCGGAGCCGGGCATGCTGCTGCGGGCGCGGGATGATCTGGATCTGGACCTCCCCGGTTCGGTCCTTGTCGGGGATCGCGCGTCCGATCTCGAGGCCGCGCGGCGCGCCGGCGTCGGAGCCCGGTTGTTGTTTGATCCGTCGGGCACGGAGTCCCTGCCCGCTGAAGGCGGGGTCGTCCGCATTCGCACCCTGCCCGAGGCCATTGCGTGGCTCGACTGAGCTGCTAGCCGCGATGCGCCACATCTCTTATTCGACCTTGCTGCGACTGGCTTCTCCGGCCTTGCTGGCGCGGCTGGTGCGCCGCGCGCGGGCGAACGCGGTGCCGGTGGCCCGCTGGCGTGAATGGCTGGGGGCCGGGGAGTCGCTGGCACCCGGCGCCATTTGGCTCCATGCCGCGTCGGTGGGAGAGGTGGAGGCGGCGGTACCGCTCGCACGCGCCTTGCGTAGCCGCTATCCGGAACGTGCGCTCCTGATGACGACCACGACGCCGGAGGGGGCGGCCCGGGTGGAAGCGGCTTTCGGGAAGGATGTCCAGCACGCCTATCTGCCCCTGGACCTGCCCGGGGCGGTTCGCCGCTTCTTGCGACGGACCCGTCCAGCCGTCGCGCTGATCGTCGAGACCGAACTATGGCCCAATCTCTATCGTGCCTGCGAACAGGCCGGAATCCCGCTCTACGTGGTCAGTGCGCGGCTGTCGCCACGATCGCTGCAGCGGTACCGGCGGCTGCAGCCACTGGTGCGGGAAACCCTTGCGCGTGTCGAGAAGGTCCTGGCGCAGGACGAGTCGGCCGCCCGGGGCTTTCGCGAGCTGGGGGCGCCGAACGCGCACGTCCAGGTGATGGGGAATCTGAAGTTCGATCGCGCATTGCCGCCTGGGTATGAACAGGCGGGCGAGCTGCGTGCGTCCGTTGCGCCCGAGGGGGCGCCGGTCTGGGTGGCGGTCAGTACGCGGGAAGGCGAAGAAGAGGCCGTGCTCGAGGCCCATCGCGTGGTACGCGAGTCCCATCCCGACGCCGTACTGCTCTGGGTGCCGCGCCACCGCGATCGCTTTGATATGGCTTTCGAGGCGGCCAGGCAAGCCGGGTTTTCTGTCGGGAGACGCACGCAATGCCCGGGGCCGCCGCTGGATGTGCTGGTGGGCGATACGATCGGCGAGATCGGAGCCTATCTTGGTGCGGCGGACTCCGCTTTTGTAGGTGGCAGCCTGGTTCCCCTGGGGGGGCAGAACGTACTCGAGCCCGCCGCACTCGGACTACCGGTGCTTGTAGGGCCCAGTACCGAGCACTTTACATTTGCGGTTGAACGCCTCGAGGGGCGAGGTGCGTTGTGTTGTGTGCAGAATGCCGAGGCGCTGGGCCGCGCCGTCGCGGACTTGCTGGGAGATCCTGCTTGTCGGAAAACGATGGGTGATGGAGCTCGCGCTGTGATCGAGGACGAGCGTGGCGCGGTGGAGCGCGTGCTGGCCGAGGTGGAAACCCATCTTGCATGATGCGCATTGACCGCCCCGCCAGACTTTGTATGGGGCTTTATTTCTCCTGCCTTAGCCGCTGTCCGCACTCCCGGCACTCATAGCGGTATCGACGCCGCTGAATCAAGTAATGTCGCCGGGCGCTCAGTGCGTGAGTCTGGCAGGCACAACGATACGCATAGGTCTTGAGCCTTCTGCCCTGCAGGGGCGTGTTGTGCGTGATTCGTGGCTGGCAGCCGAAGGTCTCCATCCAGGCCCGCCATTCCGGGCCGTGAGGGCGCACGCGGCGCGCCCCGAACGTTCGGTAAACGAGCGAGTGCGCTACCTCGTGGACAACGGTATCCGGGAAGTGTGCATCCCAGTCCTGACAGAATGCCTGCGGATTGAATCGAAGCTGCTCATGCCCGTTGCGCAACCGCCATTGCCCGGCGGCTCTTCCCGTCAGGTTAAAAAGAACCTCGGGTGCCGATCCCGGCTGGCCGGGGCGGGCCTTTATGTAAAGGTCACACACCTTTTTTTGGATGGCCGCTTTCTGTTCTTTCGTCAATTTAGTTCGGTGGTCTTGCAATTTACTTCCGTTTTTATCATATTCAGCCGTGCCATATGTCCCGTCCAGGGCGAGCCAAGGGTTGGAAGCCGTTCTGGTCAATGAAAATTTCCGAACGAGGAGTCGTGTAATGAGTCTGGATAGCAAGAAGGCCTCCGAACTTTCTGCCGAAGAGCTGTATGCACTGGCCCGTCAGCGGGAAAAGGAAGAGGCTGAGCGCCAGGAAGCCGAGCGTCGCAAGAAGCGCGAAAAGTTGATGGAGAAGCGCAAGGAGATGATCGCGCGTCATCGCAAGGAACTCAACGAACTTGAGCGCCAGATCCGTGAACTGGGCGGCCGTGTGGGCCGTACTGGTGGTGGCCGGCGTGGTGGCCGGGGCGGCAGCTCGGTCAGTCAGCAGCTGGTTGAGATCGTGGCGGAGAAGTCCGAGATGGCCACCAAGGAGATCAAGGAACGTGCCGAGAAGGCAGGCCTGGATACCAAGAACATCTCTCAGACGCTCGCCTACCTGAAGCGCCAGGGCCGTCTGAAGTCCCCGCGCCGTGGCGTGTACAAATCCGCGGCCTGAGCGGGTTGCGTCTGGCGACGATTGCGGTGGTTATTCCGCCGCAATCGCGTCGCTGGTGGCTTCCATTTCAAGCTCGCCGCTGGGGCTGCAGGCCAGGCGGCTCTCGCCGTTGAACCAGCGCTGTATGGTCTGACCCGCAATCTCCCGGCGCCAGCCGCTCGCCAGGCGGCCATGCCTGCCGTCGCTCTTCAGTAGTTCGATCACATCCTTGCGTTGCGCGATCGCCGCGGCGCTGATCTGGTGCTCGCGTGCACATTCGCGCAGCAGCGCCATGCCGATATCAACCAGCACCTCGTCACGCTCGCCCAGGCGCGGCTTCTCCGGCAACTGCGGCCATTGTTCGCGCGGCAGGGCCTGGCCTTCCCGGATGGCCACCAGAAGCGATTCGATATGTTCCGGCTTCATGCCGGCGGGGAACTGGCGCAGTTTGCGCAAGGCTTTGGCGTCACCCGGTGTGCGGCGCGCGATGTCCAGCAGGAGGTCATCGGACAGTACCCAGCGCCGAGGGCGGTTGCTGCTTTGCGCGGTACGTTCGCGCCAGGCCGCCACGCACTTCAGAACGGCGCGTTCCTTTGGTTTCAGCCGTTTCACGCCCGACACCCGCTGCCAGCTTTGTTCCGGGTCCGGTTCGTACAGGGCAGGGTCGCTCAGGGCCTCCATCTCCGGGCGCAGCCAGTGCATGCGGTCATGGCTGTCCAGCTCGTGCAGCAGGCGGTTGAACAGTGTCGCGAGGTGGCGGACGTCGTCGGCGGCATAGCGGATCTGGTCTGCGCTCAGGGGGCGTCGGGACCAGTCGGTCCGGGTCTGGCTCTTGTCGAGCTCGCGGTCGAGCACGTTCTTGACCAGATTGGCGTAGCCGACCTGCTCACCGTAGCCGAGCATGCTGGCCGCGATCTGGGTGTCGAACACCGGGCTGGGTACAAACCCCAGCTCGCGATACAGCAGCTCCATGTCCTGCGAGGCGGCGTGGAATACCTTGGTGATGCCCGGGTCCCGGAACAGGGGTGCGAGCTGCTGGATGTCGAGACGCAGCGGGTCGATGCAGGCGAGCTGATCCAGCGTGGCGGCCTGCACCAGACAAAGCTGCGGGTAATAGGTCTTCTCGCGCAGGAACTCCGTGTCCAGCGCGATCCAGTCCGTCCCGGCGATGGAATCGAGAAACGCCTGCAGGTCTTCGGGCGTCTCGATCAGCCCGTGGTCATGCATGACTCGATTTCTGGCTCGCCTCGAAAGCCGCCTTCTGCTCGGCGGTCGCCTCCTTCTGGTAGCGCTCCTTCCATTCGCTGTAGGGCATCCCGTAGACGATCTCGCGGGCCCCCTCGTAGTCGATCGACTCGCCGCGCTCCTCGGCGGCCGCGACGTACCATTTGGACAGGCAGTTGCGGCAGAAGCCCGCGAGATTCATCAGGTCGATGTTCTGCACATCCTTGCGCTCGTCGAGATGCTGCAGCAGGCGCTGGAATACGGCGGCCTCGATTTCGGTGCGGGTCTTCGGGTCCATGGTGGATATCTCCATTGGTTAGGGAAATACTGATCAATGTACACGCTCGCGCTCGAATCGCTTTTGCGTGCGAACAAGGCGCGGTGACCGCCGTGCAGTCATTCTGCACAAGGGAGCCGCAACGCCGTTCCCGCGCCCGTTTTTGATAACAACGGGCGGCCGAGCCCCTTCGGGGTTGGCACCCCAGGTTCCCCGATCCTGCGTTGCGCCGCTTGTGGGTAGAACCACTACCCGCTGCACGGCGCGCCTTGTCTCGGAAAACCTGGGGTACCAACGCGAGTGTTTACATTGATCAGTGTTTCCCTCAGTGCGCACAGTATGAAACAGCTTTTGGGGCCGTTCGACCGGAACGGGCGGCTGGTGTTCAGCTCAGATGGAGCAGCCAGCGCCGACGCATGTCCCTTAGCAGCAGAAAGATCAGGGGCCAGACCAGCGCGCTGGTCGCCACCGGGGCCCAGTACCAGGCGCTGCCGGGGGGTACTCCGATCGCGCCCTGTGGCCACAGGGCCAGGAGCTTGTACAGCGCCGTAAGGACGGCCACCACGATCGCCTGTTGCCATACGGGGTAGACGCGCAGGCGTGGGTGGATCTGGATCACGATGTACGCCATCACTGCCAGGGCGATGGCGTTTTGTCCGAGCAGCTGCCCGTGCAGGGTGTCCAGCAGCAGGCCTGTGACAAAGGCGGTCAGCACCCCGATGCGCTGAGGGAAGGCCATGATCCAGTACACCAGCGCCAGCAGCGGCCATTCGGGCCGGGCCGGGGCCAGCGTATCCGGTATAGGCACGATGGAGAGGGCTAGCGCGACCACCAGGGTCAGGATGACCAGCCAGGGGATGCCCAGCGCGGGATTCATGAGGCTTCATCCGCCTCCGGGCCGTGGTTCTCGGCATCCTCCACGGATCCGCTGTCGGTCGGGTCGTCCTCTTCCGGTTCCGATGCATCCGCATCCGGGACCTCGTCGGTCCACAGCAGGAGGACTTCCCGCGAGCGATCGAGGGCGGCCAGCGGTTCGGCCTGTATGTCGAGGAACGGCTGACCGGGCTGGCGTTCGACCGAGGTCACCCGAGCGACCGGGTAGTCCGGGGGGAAGCGTCCGCCCAGGCCGGAGGTCAGCAGGAGATCGCCCTCCTCGATGTCCTCCTGCGGCGGTACATGCCGCATCTCCAGGCGCCGCGGGTTGCCGGTGCCGACGACAATGCCGCGCAGGCCGGTGCGGGCACTGAGCACGGGCAGGGCATGACCGGGGTCGGAGATCAGCAGAGCGGTGGAGCTGGTCAGCTGGGTCGACAGGACCTGGCCGATTACGCCGTCGGGGTGGATCACGGGCTGCCCCGGGTAGACATCCTGTCGGCTGCCCTTGCTCAGCACGATCTGCTGGCGGAAGGGGTCCAGGTCCACGGCCAGGAGCTTGGCGGTCTCGACGCGCTCTTCCGCGCGCTCGGCGGTGCTCAGAAGGGCGCGCAGGCGGTCGTTCTCCATCTGCAGTGCGTCGAAGCGCAGCTGGCGCGCCCGCAGTTCCGCGTTCTCATCGCGCAGGATGCGGTTTTCGGTGATCAGGTCTTCGCGGCTGGTGAAGGACTCGAGCAGCCGACTGCCCGCCCGGATCGGGGCATCGACCGCGACCTGCAGGGGGTAGGCCACCGTCGACAGCGCGTTGCGCACCGTCTGCAGCTCGTTCAGCCGATGATCCAGCGCCATCAGCGCCACACCCAGCAGGATCACCGCGAGCAGGCGCAGAGTGGGTGATACACCCAGTCTGAACAGCGGCTTGCTGATGGCTCAACCTCCGGTTGCGGGTCGTGATTGGGTCTGGGGCGCACCACGGTTACGTGGGCGAGATGGTTATGGACCCCACCAAGTGCCCAGGATCCGGGGCGGCGCCCCCTTCCCCCGATCCAGCCCGGAGTCTACTCCATGGACAGGAAGTCCACCTGCTTCTCGTCGAGCATCTCCAGCACGCGGCCGCCGCCACGGGCCACACAGGTCAGCGGATCGTCGGCGATCACCACCGGGATCCCGGTCTCTTCCATCAACAGTCGGTCCAGCTGCTGCAGCAGGGCGGAGCCGCCGGTGAGCACGATGCCGCGTTCGGCCACGTCCGCGCCCAGCTCCGGCGGGGTCTGCTCCAGCGCGGTGCGCACGGCGGAGACGATCCCGTACAGCGGGTCCTGCAGGGCCTCGAGGATCTCGTTGGAGTTCAGGGTGAACGAGCGCGGCACGCCCTCGGCCAGGTTGCGGCCCTTGACCTCGATCTCCAGCAGCTCCTTGCCCGGATAGGCGGAGCCGACCGCATGCTTGATGCGCTCGGCGGTGGCCTCGCCGATCAGCACGCCGTAGTTGCGGCGCACATACGACATGATCGCCTCGTCGAAGGTGTCACCGCCGATGCGCACGGACTCGGAGTAGACGATGCCGTTCATCGACAGCACGGCCACCTCGGAGGTGCCGCCGCCGATGTCCAGCACCATGGAGCCGACCGCCTCGTCCAGCGGGATGCCGGCGCCGATCGCCGCGGCCACCGGCTCCTGCAGCAGATAGACCTTGCGCGCCCCGGCGCCGAAGGCGGATTCGCGGATCGCGCGGCGCTCCACCTGGGTGGCGCCGCAGGGCACGCAGACCAGCACGCGCGGGCTGGGGCGGAAGATGCGCCGCTCGTGCACCTTCTTGATGAAGTACTGCAGCATCTTCTCGGTGGTGGTGAAGTCGGCGATCACGCCGTCCTTCATCGGGCGGATGGTCACCACGTGCTCCGGCGTGCGCCCGAGCATCTTCTTCGCCTCGATCCCCACGGCCTCGATGGAGCGCGGGCCTCCCGGTCCCCGGTCCTGCCGGATCGCGACCACGGATGGCTCGTTCAGGACGATGCCCTGGCCGCGCATATAAATAAGCGTGTTGGCAGTGCCGAGGTCGATGGAGATGTCGTTGGAAAACAACCCCAGGAGGCGTTTGAACATGAACAAGAAACCTGCGTTGGTGGGCGGGCGGGAAAGCCCGAGACTCTAGCAACTGCCCGGGGTTTGGGCAATAACGGCTTTGTGGTAACTTTGCCGGCCGCATTCCGCATCATCATCGACTGATACAGGGGCCGTTGCCGATCATGTCTGTAGAAGCCTCCGAAGTTCAGCGCATCGCGCACCTCGCTCGTCTGGCCATGGACGACGAAAAGGCCCGCGAATTTGCCCGCGGTCTGAGCGATATCTTCGATTTTGTCGAGCAGCTCGACGGCGCCCCCATCGAGGGCGTGGAACCCATGGCCCACCCGCTGGATGCCGAGCAGCGCCTGCGCCCGGACGCGGTCACCGAGCCCGATAATCGCGAGGGTTTTCAGGCGATTGCACCGGCCGTCGAGGGCGGACTTTATCTGGTGCCTCGCGTGATCGAGTAAGCCGCGGGCACCGCTGGCCGATTTCGCCGATTTCATCACGCTTTTTTCCACAAGAGTTCCCGAAACCATGTCCCAGGAAACCCTGTCCGGCTGGGCGCGCAAGCTCCGGGCCCGCGAGATCAGCTCGCGCGAGCTGACCCAGCTGTATCTGGACCGGATCGAGCGCCTCGATCCGCAGCTCAACAGCTTTATTACCGTGACCGCCGAGTCCGCGCTGGCGCAGGCCGATGCCGCCGATGCGCGCCTGGCCGATGGTGAACAGACGCCGCTGCTGGGCGTGCCGGTCGCGCAGAAGGACATCTTCTGCACCGAGGGCGTACGTACCTCCTGCGGGTCGCGCATGCTCGATCCGTTCGTCTCGCCCTACGACGCCACCGTCGTCGAGCGGATGAATGCTGCCGGCGCGGTGATGCTGGGCAAGACCAACATGGACGAGTTCGCGATGGGCTCGTCCAACGAGACCAGTTTCTACGGCCCGGTGCGCAACCCCTGGGATACCGAGCGCGTCCCGGGCGGTTCCTCCGGCGGTTCCGCCGCGGCAGTCGGCGCGCGCCTGGTGCCTGGGGCGACCGGTACCGATACCGGCGGCTCGATCCGCCAGCCGGCCGCGTTCTGCGGCATTACCGGGCTCAAGCCGACCTACGGGCGCGTGTCGCGCTACGGCATGATCGCCTTCGCCTCCAGCCTCGACCAGGGCGGCCCGATGGCCGCGACCGCCGAGGACTGCGGCCTGATGCTGAACGCCATGGCCGGTTTCGACCAGCGCGACTCCACCAGCGTCGAGCGCCCGGCCGAGGATTTCACCGCCGGTCTGGACCAGGACCTGAAGGGGCTGCGCATTGGCCTGCCGAAGGAGTTCTTCGGCGAGGGCCTGGACGAGAAAGTGCGCGGCGTGATCGACGCGGCCGTCGAGGTGCTCAAGGGGCGCGGGGCCGAGATCCGCGAGGTCAGCCTGCCGAACAGCCACCTGTCGGTGCCGGCCTACTATGTGGTCGCCCCGGCCGAGTGTTCCTCCAACCTCGCGCGTTTCGACGGCGTGCGTTACGGCCATCGCTGCGACAACCCCGAGGACCTGATGGACCTCTACACCCGTTCGCGCGGGGAGGGGTTCGGCGACGAGGTGAAGCGCCGCATCATGGTCGGGACCTACGTGCTGTCCGCCGGCTACTACGACGCCTACTACCTGAAGGCGCAGAAGGTCCGTCGCATCATCGCCGACGACTTCCGGAGCGTCTTCGAGGATGTCGACGTCCTGCTCGCCCCGACCACGCCGGAGCTGCCGTTCGCACTGGGCGCCAAGGCCGATCCGGTCAGCATGTACCTGTCGGACATCTACACCATCGCCGCGAACCTCGCGGGCCTGCCGGCGATGTCGCTGCCGGCCGGTGCGATCGACGGCCTGCCGGTGGGGCTGCAGCTGATCGGCAACTACTTCGACGAGGCGCGCCTGCTCGGCGTCGCCCACCAGTACCAGCAAGAAACCGACTGGCACACCCGTGTGCCGGCGGCCTTCGCCTGAGGATCGCCGCATGGAATGGGAAACCGTCATCGGGCTGGAGATTCACGCCCAGCTCAACACCGTCTCCAAGATCTTCTCCGGGGCGCCGACCGCCTACGGTGCCGAGCCCAACCGCCAGGCCTGCGCGGTGGACCTGGGCATGCCCGGCGTGCTGCCGGTGCTGAACCAGGGTGCGGTGGAGAAGGCCGTGATGCTGGGGCTGGCGATCGACGCCGAGATCACCCCGCGTTCGGTGTTCGCGCGCAAGAACTACTTCTACCCGGATCTCCCCAAGGGCTACCAGATCTCGCAGTACGAGCTGCCAATCGTCGCCCGCGGGCACCTGGATATCGAGCTGGAGGACGGCACGATCAAGCGCATCGGGGTGACCCGCGCACACCTCGAGGAAGACGCCGGCAAGAGCCTGCACGAGGGCTTCGAGCTGATGACCGGCATCGACCTCAACCGTGCCGGTACCCCGCTGATCGAGATCGTCTCCGAGCCGGAACTGCGCTCGGCGAAAGAGGCCGTTGCCTACATGAAGAAGCTGCACTCGCTGGTGCGCTATCTCGATATCTGCGACGGCAACATGCAGGAGGGCAGCTTCCGCTGTGATGCGAACGTCTCGATCCGGCCGAAGGGACAGACCGAGTTCGGCACCCGCGCGGAGCTGAAGAACCTGAACTCCTTCCGCTTCGTCGAGCGCGCGATCAATCACGAGATCGAGCGCCAGATCGACGTGATCGAAGGTGGCGGCAGCGTGGTCCAGGAGACCCGCCTGTACGACCCGGATCGCGACGAGACGCGCTCCATGCGCACCAAGGAAGAGGCCAACGACTACCGCTATTTCCCCGATCCGGACCTGCTGCCGGTGGTGGTGGACACGGCGTTCGTGAACCAGATGCGGGAGCGACTCCCGGAGCTGCCGGATGCCAAGCGCGCCCGCTTTGTCGAGCAGTACGGCCTGTCCGACTACGACGCCGGTGTGCTGACCGCGGCGCGCGAGATGGGCGACTTCTACGAGGCCGTGGCCGCCGGCTGTGGCGCGCCCAAGCTCGCCGCCAACTGGGTGATGGGCGAGTTCTCCGCGGCGCTGAACCGCTCCGAGGTCGAGCTGGCCGAGGCCCCGGTGAATGCCGAGGGGCTGGCCGGGCTGCTGGCCCGCATCCAGGACGAGACCATCTCCGGCAAGATCGCCAAGGAGGTCTTCGAGGCGATGTGGAACGGCGAGGGCGATGCCGACACCGTGATCGAGGCCAAGGGGCTCAAGCAGATCACCGATACCGGCGCGATTGACGCGATCATCGACGAGGTGATGGCCAACAATCCGCAGCAGCTGGAGCAGTACCGTGGTGGCAAGGACAAGCTGTTTGGTTTCTTTGTCGGCCAAGTGATGAAGGCGACCCAGGGCAAGGCGAACCCGGCCCAGGTGAATGAGCGCCTGAAGGCCAAGCTGGACGGATGATGCAGGGCTGCGGACTCCATGCGTGAAACCGACACCCTCCACCGCTTCATGCTGGAGGAGGCCGGGGTGCGTGGCGAGTGGGTGCACCTGGATGCCGCCTGGCAGGCCCTGCTGGAGCGCCACGACTATCCGCCGGTGGTGCGCGACCTCCTGGGCCAGGCCTACGCGGCCGTTGCACTGACGGCCGCCACGCTCAAGTTCGACGGCTCGCTGATCCTGCAGGTGACCGGCACCGGTCCCGTGCACATGATCGTGGCCCAGGCCGATGGCCAGGGTCGGCTGCGTGGCCTGGCGCGCTTCCGCGAGACGCCCCCCGACGATGCGACGCTGGCCCAGTGTGCCGGCGACAACGCCCGGTTGATGCTGACGCTGGACCCGGGCGATGGCGGCGAGCGCTACCAGGGCGTGGTCGAGCTCGAGGGCGAGACCCTGGCGGATGCGATGAACGTGTACTTCGAGCGTTCCGAGCAGCTGCCTACCCGGCTGTGGCTGGCGGCCAATGACCGGTCGGCCGCCGGGATGCTCCTGCAGGCCGTGCCGGGCGAGGGCGGTCATGCGGTCACGCGTGACTCCGAGGACTGGAGCCGCGCGAACATCCTGGCCGATACCACTACCCCCGAGGAGATGCTGGAGCTGGATGCCGGCACGCTGCTCGGCCGGCTGTTCGCCGAGGAGCGTGTGCGTCTGTTCGACGGGACCCCGGTCCAGTTTCACTGCCCCTGCTCGCGCGAGCGGGTGGCCGAGACCCTGCGCGGCCTCGGGCAGGACGAGATCCGCAGCATCATCGAGGAGCAGGGTCGCATCGAGGTGACCTGCGAGTTCTGCAATGCGCAGTACCACTTCGACCCGGTGGATGCCGAGGCCCTCTGCGCCACCCGGACGGTCCAGCCACCGACCCCCGATACGCGTCAGTAACCGCTCGCGAAACAATCGGGCGCGGAATCTTCCCGCCGAGCGGCGGTCTTTGCTATAGAGATAGCAAAGGCAGCAGTGTTTTCCTGGCGGGGGGCTGGTCATGTATTCCCGGCATACCGAGATTCCCACTCTGGATACCCGGCCCGGATGGCAGGTCGAGGCCCGCTATTACAACCAGGTGGCCCTGGCCCTGCGGCGGCTGGGCCCCGAGATCCGTCTGCCCCTGCCAATCCTGAAGCACCTGGACCTGATCCTGCAGCCGGATGCCTGGGTCGTGGTGGATCGCGTGCTCAACGACATGCCGGTGGTGGCCTGGACCTCGTTCCGCGCCGCCCACCGGCACAATCTGCATCGCCCGGTGGCCTGCGAGTTGCGCCTCTACCACTCCATGGCAACCATGGTCACCAATCGTGCCCTGGCCTGCATGGCCGATCGCCTGACCGCTGCCTTGGCCGAGGAGGATCAGCGCATCCCCCGTGGTCAGGTGGTCGCCTTCCGGCCCCGCTCCAGCGCCTGACTCAGGCCGGACGCTGTGCGCAGACCGGGCAACCCGGGTCGCGGCGCAGACGAATTTCGCGAAACTGCATGCGGGTCGCATCCACGATCAGCAGCCGCCCGTTCAGCGTCGGGAGTCCGATTAGCAATTTGAGCGCCTCGGTGGCCTGCAGGCTGCCGATCACCCCCGGGAGACTGGCCAGCACGCCATTGGCCGCGCAGGTGTCCTCGTCCCCGCCGCCCTCGCCATACAGGCAGTGGTAGCAGGCGGCCTCGGGGTCGCGGTAGTCGAAGGTGGTGAGCTGCCCTTCGAAGCGGATTACCGCGCCGGAGACCAGGGGGGTACCGCTGGCAACAGCCGCGCGGTTGATTGCGCCCCGGCTGGCGAAGTTGTCGGTGCCGTCCAGGACCACGTCGGCCTCCGCGAACAGGGTGGTCATCGCAGCCACGTCCAGGCGTTCGGCACGGGTCTCGACCCGGCAGTTCGGATTCATCGCCGCGATGCGCCGCGCGGCGGACTCCACTTTGTCGCGGCCGATATCCGCGTCCGTATGCAGGATCTGCCGCTGCAGGTTCGTCACCTCGACATGGTCCGGGTCGACCAGCGTGAGTCGTCCGACCCCGGCGGCTGCGAGGTAGGCGGCTACCGGCGAACCCAGCCCGCCCAGGCCCATGATGACCGCGTGGGCCTCCTGCAGGCGCTGCTGTCCCTCGACCCCGACACCGGGCAGCATGATCTGGCGGCTGTAGCGCAGCAGTTCCGCGTCATCCACGGGGCGTTCTCCAGTGTGAATTAGGTCAAGGGTTAGTGACGTAGTACGGCAAAGTGTAACCGGCGTCACGCTCCTCCGGCGCCGCGGTTAGGAACCGTTCAGGAAGACCCCGTAATTTGGACCGTGGCAATTCTGCCAGTTGCGCAGTCCAAGGAGGTACACGATGAAAGGCTTGATGATCGCCCTGGCGCCGGCGGCGTTGCTGGCGTTTGCCCTGGCAGCCCCGGTGCATGCGGCCCAGCCGGTCTCCGGCTTTGTGCACACCAGCGCCGCCGCATTCGACCCTGAGGCCCTGCAACATGTGCATCACCGCCCGGGCCATTATGGCGGCCCGCCGCATGCCCGCAGCCATCCCGGCTATCGCGGCTACAAGCACTCCAAGCGCTCGTATAAACGTGGGCGGGGCCACCAGCATCGCCATTACCACAGCTACCAGGAGCACCATCATCACCATTACTACAGCCGCCCGCGGCATCGCTCGCCCAGCGGCTCGATGAACTTGCACCTGCATCTGCCGTTCTAGGCAGCATCCGCACCACACTGTTGGCCCCGGCGTTCGCGCCGGGGCTTTTTTTACGCGCGGGTGCCGATCGTGACGCGCTCGTGCCCGGCGGGGTCACAAAGGCTCCGCACCTCGCGATAACCCACCTGGGCCATGCGGGCCCGAACGTCGCGGGCCTGATCGAACCCGTGTTCCAGTAGCAGCGGGGCACCCGGGAGCAGGTGGGCGGGTGTGGTATCGATGATGGTGTACAGGTCGCCGAGCCCGCCTTCCGGCGCGGCCAGCGCCTCCCGTGGCTCGAAACGCAGGTCGCCGCGGTTCAGGTGGGGGTCGTTGGGGGCAATGTAGGGCGGGTTGCTGACGATCACGTCGAAGGCTTCGCCGGGCGTAAAAGGGGAGAGCCACGTCCCTTGCAGGAAGGTCACGTCGAGTCCCAGGGCGTCGGCGTTGGCGCGGGCCTGGCGCAGGGCGTCCGGGCTGCGGTCGGTGGCGACGGCCTCGATGGCCGGGCGTTCCGCCTTCAGCGCGAGGATGATCGCGCCGCTGCCGGTGCCCAGGTCCAGTACCCGGGGATGCGCGCGCTCGCAGGCGTCGATGGCCGCGATTGCCCGTTCCACCAGCAGTTCGGTCTCCGGGCGCGGGATCAGGCAGGCGGCGGAGACCTCGAGATCAAGGGTCCAGAAGGCACGCCGGCCGAGGATGTGGGCGATCGGCTCGCCCGCCTCGCGGCGCTGGCACAGGGCGTCGGCACGTTCGCGCTGCGACGCGGTGGGGGCGTCGAGCCCGCGGGCGATCAGGGTGCTGGTGTCGAGCCCGGTCGCCGCGCCAAGCAGCAGGCGGGCCTCGAGCCCCGGCTCTTCCAATCCGGCCGCCTGCAGGCGGCGGCGAAGTTCGCGCAGCAGGGCATCCAGCGTCGCGGGCGTTTCCATTACGCCTCCGCGAGGGTGGCGAGCTGTTCGGCCTGGTATTCGTGGATCAGCGGGTCGATCACCGAGTCGAGGTCGCCGGCCATCACCTGTTCCAGCTTGTACAGGGTCAGGTTGATGCGGTGGTCGGTCACTCGGCCCTGCGGGAAGTTGTAGGTGCGGATGCGCTCGGAGCGGTCGCCGCTGCCGACCAGGCTCTTGCGCTCGGCGCTCTGCGCGGCGGCCTGCGCCTCGCGCTCGGCCTCGAACAGGCGGGCGGCGAGGTAGGTCATGGCCTTGGCGCGGTTCTTGTGCTGCGAGCGTTCTTCCTGGCACTCGACCACGATGCCGGTGGGCAGGTGGGTCAGGCGGATCGCGGAGTCGGTCTTGTTGACGTGCTGACCGCCGGCCCCGGAGGCGCGGAAGGTGTCCACGCGCAGGTCGGCCGGGTTGATCTCCGGCATCTCGACCTCGTCCAGCTCCGGCAGGATGGCGACGGTGGCCGCGGAGGTGTGGATGCGGCCCTGGGATTCGGTCTCCGGGACGCGCTGCACGCGGTGGGCGCCGGATTCGAACTTGAGTCGCGAGAAGGCGCCCTGGCCGGCCAGGCGGGCGATCACCTCGCGGTAGCCGCCGTGTTCGCCCTCGCTGGCGCTAAGGATCTCCAGCCTCCAGCCCTTTTGTTCGGCATAGCGGGTGTACATGCGCAGCAGATCGCCGGCAAAGATCGCGGCCTCGTCGCCGCCGGTGCCGGCGCGAATCTCGAGGAACACGTTGGCGTTGTCGTGCGGGTCCTTCGGGATCAGATGGCGATGGAGCTCGGCCTCCAGTGCCTCGGTCTGTTCCGTCAGGGTTTCGATCTCGGCCTCGGCCATTGCGCGCAGCTCGGGGTCGTCCTCCTCCAGCATCGCGCGGGCCTCTTCCAGTGCGCCCTGGTTGTCGTGCCAGGCCTTCCAGGCCTCGGCGACCGGTTCCAGCTGGCTGTATTCCTGCGACAGGCGGCGCAGCTGGTCGGCGTCCTCGGCGGCGTCCGGCGTGGCCAGCAGCTGCGCGATCTCGGCATGGCGCTCGGCCAGGCCCTCGAGCTTGGTGCGGAACGAGGCCTTCACGAACGGGTGCCGGACTCGGGGTCGTGGCCGGGGTCGTCTTCCGGGCTGGGCAGCTGGAACAGCCGATGGGCGGCATCGAGCAGGCGCGCGTCGCCCTCGTGGGCGGCGGTGTTCAGCGACTTGCAGGGGGCGTGCATCAGCTTGTTGGTCAGGCTGTGGGCCAGCAGCTGCATGGCCTCTTCCGGCGACTTTCCGGCGCGCAGCATCGCCTCGGCCTTGGCCAGGGATTCGGCCTTGACGGCCTCGGCGCGCTGACGCAGCTGGCGGATGCTGTCGACGGAGTCGCGGGCGCGCAGCCAGCGCATGAATTCGCTGGCGCGCTGGGTAATGATCTCCTCGGCCTGGGCGGCGGCGGCCTGGCGCGAGGCCATGTTCTCGTCGATCACTTCCTGGAGGTCGTCCACCGTATAGAGGTAGACGTCCTCGAGCTGGCCGACCTCGGGTTCGATGTCGCGCGGGACGGCGATGTCGACCATGAAGATCGGCTTGTGCCGGCGCTTGCGCAGGGCGCGTTCCACCGCCCCCTTGCCGAGGATCGGCAGCGGCGCGGCGGTCGACGAGATAACGATGTCGGCCTCGGCCAGACGATCCGGCAACTGGTTCAGGCTGATCGCCTGGGCATCGAAGCGTTCGGCCACGGCCTGGGCGCGCTCCTCGGTTCGGTTGGCCACGATCACCTGGCCGATCCCGTGGCCGGACAGGTGCTGCAGCGCCAGTTCGATCGTCTCCCCGGCGCCGATCACCAGCGCGGTCAGCGGCTTCAGGTCGCCAAAGATCTGGCGCGCCAGCGAGACCGCGGCAAAGGCCACCGAGACGGCGCTCTGCCCGATCGCGGTCTGGGTGCGCACGTCCTTCGCGGTGGCGAAGGCATGCTGGAACAGGCGCTCCAGCGAGCGGCCCAGCGTGCCGGCGTCGTGGGCATGCTGGTAGGCCGTCTTCATCTGCCCGAGGATCTGGGGCTCGCCGAGGACCAGCGAGTCCAGGCCGCTCGCCACGCGCAGGGTGTGGCGCACGGCGGAGCCATCGTGGTGCAGGTAGAGGTAGGGCCTGAGTTCGTCACGGTCGATGCCGTGGTAGCCGCCCAGCCAGTCCAGCACGCGGTGTTCCGACTGCTTGCCGCCCTCGCGGAAGTACACCTCGGTGCGGTTGCAGGTCGACAGGATCGCGGTTTCCGGCAACAGGACACCCGAGCGCAGCGAGTGCAGGGCCTCGCCGAGCTGGCTTTCATTCACCGACAGCCGTTCGCGGATCGCGACCGGAGCGGTCTTGTGGTTAATGCCAAGAGTGAACAGCATGCTGACGCTATTGTGCCGCAAATGGCCGGAAAAGGCCCCAAGACATACTCGTCGCCGGGGGAGAGGCGTGCCCCCAAAGGGTCAAGTACGTAGTGTACTGACCTGTGCCGTCCGTTACAGTGGTTCTCTGAATGCCGCGCGCAGTGCGGTTCGGAACCGTGGCGCTGGATGGGCGTCCCACTAGTGACGTATTCAAAGTGCACTCATCCGAGTTGCCCAGACATGCAATGGAGTAATCCGATCGGACCCGAAATGATTCGTCCCCTGTTCGCGGCACTGGCCGCAGTATTGCTGGCGGGCTGCGCCCATATGCCCCTGGGTGCTTCGGAGAGCAACGCAGCGGAGACCAACGCCGCAGAGACCGATCGCCCCGCGATCCTCCCGATTATGCCGGCGCAGGATCCGGAAGCGGCGTTGATGCTGGGTGTGCTGGTGGGCGAGATGGCCGTGCGCTCCGGGCAGTACGAGGAGGCCGCACGCTACTACGGTGCCGCAGCCCTGCTCAGCGACGACCCGGCAATCGCCGAACGGGCGACCCGCATTGCGTTGTTTGCCCAGGACCGCAACCAGGCCTTGCAGTCCTCCGAGCGCTGGCGCCAGCTGGCCCCGGAAAGCCTGGATGCCCTGCAGTTGTCGACAGTGCTGCGGCTGGACCTGGGCCAGCCTGATCCGGCCGCCCAGCAGATGGGCGAGGTCATCGACCTGCAGGCCGTGCAGGGCGGTGATCCTTATGCGGCGCTCGGGGCCGTAGTGGGGCAGACCCGCAACCGCGAGGCCGCGCTCGAGGCCCTGCGGAAGTTGACGGATCAGCGTCAGGACGATGTGGGCGTACATCGCGTGTATGCCGAGGCCGCACTGCGATTCGCCCCTGGCGAGCCGGCACTGGAGGCGGCTGCGCATGGCGTGGAGCGATTCCCGGAGGCTGTGCCGCTGCGGCTGCTGCATGCCCGAGCGCTGGACGAGGCGGGAGAGTCCGACGAGGCCCTGGAGGTGCTGCGCACGACGGTGGCTGATCACCCCGAGAGCCGCGAGGCCCGTTTTGGCTATGCCCGCATGCTGGCGGAGCACGATGATCGCGAAATGGCGCGCGAGGAGATGGATCGCCTGGTCGAGCAGGACCCGGAGGATGCGCAGCTGTTGCTGGCCCTGGCGCTGATGAACCTCGAGGCCGAGCAGCTGGGGCCGGCCCGGACCTATCTGGAGCGTCTTGATGCCCTGGGCGAGCGCGAGGGCGACGTCGCCTATTACCTCGGCCGGTTGCATGAACTGGAAGAGGACCCGGAGGGTGCACGCCAGGCCTACGAGCGGGTCGAGGGTGGCAATCACGCCGATGACGCTCGTCTGCGCGCGGCGCGCATGACGCTGGAGATCGAGGGCGATGCGGCCGCGCGCGAGCGTTTCGAGCAGATGCAGCAGGGCCCGGATGTCGAGCTGGCGCGACGCGCCTACCTCGGTGAGGCGAACCTGCTGCGCGAAAAGGGGGAGTACGCCGCTGCGCGCGAGCGCCTCAATCGCGGGCTGGTGCAGTTCTCGGGGGATGCTCGGTTGCTGTATATGCGGGGGCTGATGCATGAGCGCGAGGACGACATCGAGGCCGCCGAGGCGGACTTCCGGACGATCCTGGATAACGATCCGGATAATGTCGCGGCGCTGAACGCCCTGGGCTACACGCTGGCAGACCGCACCGACCGCTACGAGGAGGCGCTGGACCTGATCGAGCGGGCCTACGCGCAGGAGCCCGACGACGCGGCGATCATCGACAGCTATGGCTGGGTGCTCTATCGCCTCGGGCGTCTCGACGAGGCCGAGGACTTCCTGCGTCGCGCCTACGATCTCTCCGACGATGGCGAGATCGCGAGCAACCTCGCCGTGGTGCTCTGGGAGCGCGGCGAGCGGGACGAGGCGCGCGCCATTCTGGAAGCGGCGCTGGAGCGCGAACCGGATCACGAGCGCCTGTTGCGGGTGCGTGACGAACTTCTCGAGTGATGTCGCCTGGATCCCCAGAGTCCCGCGCACCCTCGTGGGCGGGCATGACCCGCTGGGCATCGACCACGGTCGTCGCGCTGATACTCGTGGGCTGTGCCGCGCCGATGCCGCGCACCGACGATCCCGCCGCGCGGGAGGCCTTCGACGAGCGTGCCGAGGTCGTGAAGGCATTTGACGAGTGGCGCCTGGCGGCACGTCTGGGGCTTTCTACCGAGGTGGAATACTGGTCCGCGCAGCTGAACTGGCGCGTGCAGCAGGAGCGCCATGTCCTCGACCTTTCCGGCCCGATGGGGCGTGGGGGTGGGCGCCTGACGCTGGCCCCGGACCAACCCGCGGTGCTGATCACGCGGGCCGGCGAGCATTACCAGGCCGAGGACCCCGATGCCCTGGTCGCCTACCTGGCGAACGAGTCGATCCCGGTTTCCGGCATGCGCTACTGGGTGCGGGGTTTGCTCGCGCCCGATGCCGAGTACGAGCTGGAGACGGACGAGGATGGCCTGCCCCTGCGTATCGAACAGTCCGGCTGGGTGATCGAGTTCGGCGAGTTCGAGGATGTTGACGGCGTGGCGCTTCCCGTACGTATGGACCTCGAGCGCGAGGGCGTGGAGCTGCGCGTGCGCATCGCGAACTGGCATTTGGCAACGCCATGAGCGGCCGTTTCGATGCGGCCTTTCTCGCTCCGGCCAAGATCAACCGGTTCTTGCATATCACGGGCCGCCGTGCCGATGGCTATCACGAGCTGCAAACCGTGTTTCAGTTTGTTGGCCTGGCGGATACGCTGCGCTTTGAACCGCTGGAGTGCGGTCGGATCGAAATGGCGGCCGGGGCCGTCGACGGGGACAACAACCTGTGCCTGCGGGCCGCGCGGGCGCTGGCGGATGCCAGCGGTTCACCGTTCGGCGTGCGGATACACCTCGACAAATGCATCCCGATCGGGGGCGGTCTGGGCGGGGGCAGTTCCGATGCCGCGACCACGCTGGTGGCGCTGAACCATCTATTCGACCTCGGGCTGTCGGAGGATGAGCTGGCTGCGATCGGGTTGGGCCTGGGGGCCGATGTGCCGGTGTTTGTGCGCGGCCGGGCGGCCTGGGCCGAAGGTGTCGGGGATCGCCTGGTGCCGGTGGAGCCGGATATCGCCTGGTTGCTGCTGCTGGACCCCGGCGTTTCAGTGGCCACCGGCTCCATGTTTGGCGCGGCGGAATTGACACGCGACTGTCCCGCCGAGACAATTTCGCCCGAAATCGATGTCGCGCGCTTTCGTAATGTGTTCGAGCCGCTGGTTCGCCAGCAGTATCCCGCTATTGGCGAGGCACTGGACTGGATGGGCGGGCAAACGGAGCGCGCGCGTTTGAGTGGCACCGGGGGCTGCATCTTTGGGATGTTCCCGAACGAGGCGGCCGCGCGCCAGGCGCAGACCGCACAGCCCCGTCCCTGGCGGAGCTGGGTGACGCCGCTGGCGAATGTTTCGCCCCTGCGGCAGTGGCTTCCGCGCAGCGCGGCCGAGGATGATGGTGCCGAGCAACGAGTAGTTGGGCCGTAGCCAAGCGGTTAGGCAACGGGTTTTGATCCCGTTAAGCGCCAGGTTCGACCCGAGCGGCGCAGCCGCGAGAGCACGCCATCGCAGGTGGCGCCCGAAGGGTGGCGCGCAGCGCCATCATCCTGCCGGCCCGGATCGGCGGCAGCCGATCCGCCATCGGTTCCGGAAGTGGAACCCGGGCAGGGTCGGGGCAGGCAACAACGAGCAATTGGGCCGTAGCCAAGCGGTAAGGCAACGGGTTTTGATCCCGTCATGCGCAGGTTCGAATCCTGCCGGCCCAGCCATACAACGAGACCCGCGGCGCTTGCGGCCGCGGCACCGGCCAAAGGGCCGGCAGGATGAGAACCGGGTTCGACTCGAGCGGTGTGGCCGCGAGAGAACGCCGCCACTGGCGGCGGCCCGAAGGGCGGCGCGCAGCGCCGTAATCCTGCCGGCCCAGCCATACAACGCGGGTGGTGATGCTGGATATCGCTACTGCGCCATACACCAAAGGCCCCTGCGCCACGCCGGGGTCTATATTTGGAGTCAGGCGGCCTGGCCGCCGGCTCCGCACCACCCAGACCGGAAAAAACCGTGGTCGACAAGAGCCGAATGATGGTCTTCGCGGGGAACGCGAATCCCCGCCTGGCACAGAGCGTTGCCGAGCACCTGGGCCTGCCGATGGGCAAGGCGATTGTGGGGCGCTTCAGCGATGGCGAGGTGCAGGTCGAGATCCTCGAGAACGTACGCGGTCGCGACGTGTTTCTGATCCAGCCGACCGGGCAGCCGACCAACGAGAACATCATGGAGCTGGTGATTATGGTGGATGCGCTGCGCCGCGCCTCCGCCGGCCGCATCACCACCGTGATCCCCTATTTCGGCTATGCCCGTCAGGATCGTCGGGTGCGCTCGGCGCGGGTGCCGATTTCGGCCAAGGTGGTCGCGAACATGATCGAGGCGGTCGGTGCCGATCGTGTGCTGACCATCGATGTGCACGCGGACCAGGTGCAGGGCTTCTTCAACGTCCCGGTCGACAACATCTATGCCTCGCCGGTGCTGCTGGGCGACGTCTGGCGGCATGTCTCCGGCGACTTGACGGTGGTGTCGCCGGATGTCGGTGGCGTGGTGCGCGCCCGCGCGATTGCCAAGCGCCTGGACGACGCCGATCTCGCGATTATCGACAAGCGTCGGCCGCGCGCGAATGAATCCGAGGTGATGCATATCATCGGCGACGTGCGCGACAAGTCCTGCATCATCATCGACGACCTGGTGGATACCGCCGGCACGCTGTGTCAGGCGGCCAAGGCCCTGAAGGCGCACGGTGCGGCCTCGGTGAGTGCGTATGCCACGCACCCCGTGCTTTCTGGTGCGGCAATTGATAATATTAACGGTTCGGCGCTGGACGAGCTGGTCGTGACCGACACCCTGGCGCTGCAGCCGAATGCCCAGGCCTGTGCGAAGATCCGGCAGCTGTCGGTGGCGGAGATGCTGGCCGAGACGATTCGCCGGATCAACCGCGAGGAGTCGGTCAGCTCGCTGTTCGTGGACTGACGGTCCGGGCGCAGGGCGTTCTGGCGCCACGATTTCGGGGGATTGTCCCCCAGCCTCACGCCTCATCTGGTCGCGGATGGGGCGTGTTTATTTGGAGAGAGCAACGATGAGCATGAGTTTTACCATTGAAGCCGAGAAGCGGGACGAACAGGGATCGAGTGCGAGCCGCCGCCTGCGTCGCGCCGGCAGGCTGCCCGCCATCCTGTACGGGGGCGAGAATGACGCGCAGCCGATCACCCTCGACCACAACGCGATGGTGCACAACCTGAAGCATGATGCGTTCTACTCGCACATCCTGACGGTCAAGCTGGATGGCAAGAGCGAGAAGGCGATCCTGCGCGATGTGCAGCGCCACCCGTTCAAGCCGACCATCTATCACGTGGACCTGATGCGCGTGAGCGCGAATCAGCCGATCCGCGTCAGCGTGCCGCTGCACTTCCACAACGAGGAAGAGTGCAAGGGCGTGAAGCTGGGCGGCGGCATGATCAGCCGCATGCTGAACGACATCGAGGTCGAGTGCCTGCCGGGCGATCTGCCGGAGGCCATCGATATCGATGTGGTCGAGATGGACGTCGGTGACACCATCCACATCTCCGAGCTGAAACTGCCGAAGGGTGTGGAGAGTGTGGCCCTGATGCATGGCGAGGACTACGACTACGCCGTGGTCAGTGTCCTGCTCCCGCGTGCCGCGAAGACCGAAGAGGAAGAGGGCGAGGAAGTCGAAGCCGCCGAGGCCGAGGGTGCCGCGGACGAGGGTGGCGAAGAAGCCGCCTCCGGCGACGAAGGCGAGTCCGAGGACAAGGAATAAGCCTCACGGCCGTTCCTGTGCCTTTCTGACCCATGGCGATTCGTTTGATCGTCGGGCTGGGCAATCCGGGCCCGCGTTATGCCGAGACCCGGCATAACGCGGGCTTCTGGTTTGTGGATGCCCTGGCCCGCCGTCACTCCACCGAGTTTCGCAGCGAGAGCCGCTTCGATGGCGAGGCGGCGCGGCTGACCCTGCCCGAAGCCGACTGCTGGCTGCTCAAACCCATGAGCTTCATGAACAAGAGTGGCCTGTCGGTGCGCAAGTGTGCGGATTTCTACCGCATCCCGCCGGAGGAGATCCTGGTCGCGCATGACGAACTGGACCTGGAGCCCGGTGTGGCGCGCCTGAAGATGGGTGGCGGGCACGGCGGTCACAACGGTCTGCGCGACCTGCATCGCCACATGGGCGGGCCGAACTATGCGCGGCTGCGTCTCGGTATCGGCCACCCAGGGCACCGCGACGAGGTCGTCCCGTTCGTGCTGGACCGTCCCGGCAAGGATGATGCGCACGCCATCGAGGATGCCATCGATGCCGCGCTGGACCAGGTGCCGGCGCTGATCGCGGGACGCTGGGACGAGGCTGTACGCAATCTGCATGGCGGCGGGCCAAAGGCGCCCGGTCGCCAGAAATCCGAGGACGAGGAAGCCCGATGAGTCTGAAATGCGGGATCGTGGGTCTGCCGAATGTCGGCAAGTCCACCCTGTTCAATGCCCTGACCCGCGCGGAGATCGCCGCGGAGAACTACCCGTTCTGCACCATCGACCCGAACGTGGGCGTGGTGGAGGTGCCGGATCCGCGCCTGGCGCGGCTCACCGAGATCGTGAAGCCCGAGCGTACGCTGGCCACGACGGTGGAGTTCGTCGATATCGCGGGCCTGGTGGCGGGTGCCGCGCAGGGCGAGGGACTGGGCAATCAGTTCCTCGCCCACATCCGCGAGACCGATGCGATTGCCCAGGTGGTGCGCTGTTTCGAGGACGACGACATCGTGCACGTGGCCGGCAAGGTCGACCCGCTGGACGATATCGAGACCATCAGCACCGAGTTGATGCTGGCGGACCTCGAGACCACCAACAAGGCGCTGACCCGCCTGACGCGCGCGGCGAAGTCGCAGGACAAGACCGCGATTGCGCAACTGAAGGCGGCCGAGAAGGTGGCGGCCGGACTGGACCAGGGGATCCCGGCGCGGGCCCAGGACCTGGACGAGGACGAGCGTCGGCTGCTCTACGATCTGCACCTGCTAACGATCAAGCCGCTGATGTACATTGCCAACGTCGACGAGGCCTCGCTGGCTGGCGGCAACGCGATGGTCGAGGCCGTGCAGGCCAGGGCCGCCGAGGAGGGTGCCGAGGTGGTCAGCGTCTGCGCGGCCATCGAGGCCGAGATTGCCGTGCTGGACCCGGAGGAGCGGGCCGAGTTCCTGGCGGACCTCGGGCTCAAGGAGCCGGGGCTGGACCGGGTGATCCGTACCGCCTACCGGCTGCTGGACCTGCAAACCTTCTTTACCGCCGGTGAAAAAGAAGTCCGCGCCTGGACCGTGCGTCGGGGTTCCACCGCGCCACAGGCCGCGGGGGTGATCCATACCGATTTCGAGCGCGGCTTCATTCGTGCCGAGGTGGTGGGCTATGACGACTTTGTCGCGAACAATGGCGAGCAGGGTGCGAAGGACGCCGGGAAATGGCGCCTCGAGGGCAAGGAATACGTCATGCACGAGGGCGACGTGGTACATTTCCGCTTCAATGTCTGAGCGCTATACTGGGAAATGAACTTGGGGCGGCGCGTGTAGCCGTCGCCCCGATCTGGCATCAAATTTCGGGAGTACTTTCGATGGACGTAATGGACCGCATCCGCCAGCAGGTGGAAGACAATCCGGTGGTGATCTTCATGAAGGGCACGCCGCAGTTTCCGATGTGCGGCTTCTCCAGTCGCGCGGTCGAGGCGCTCAAGCGCTGCGAGCAGGAATTCGCCTACGTGAACGTGATCGCCGACCAGGAGGTCATGCAGAACCTGCCGCGCTTCGCCGACTGGCCGACCTTCCCGCAGGTCTATGTGGATGGTGAGTTGATCGGTGGCTGCGACATCACCCTCGAGATGTTCGAGAACGGCGAGCTCAAGAAGGCGGTCGACGAGGCCCACGCCAAGCGCGCCGCGAGTTAGAACCCTTGGCGCGGCGGCCCGAGGGGCTGCCGCGCACCCCACGCCCGCCATCGCGAGGCCCCGCCCGGGGCCGTGGCGATCTCCTGATGTGACCACCTGATCCCGCTTCGTGCCCGCGCCGGGAGATTGCTTCACCCCTGCGGGGTTCGCAATGACGGGGCTGCGGTTGTGTCATCGAGAGCCGCGCAGGGGCGTGGCGATCTGCGGGTGTTACCCCGGGCCGGGGTCAGTGCCCCGGCGGCAGCTCTTCCGGTTCGGGCAGGCGCAGGGCGCTCTTCGGTACGCCGACCCCGTCCTGCCAGCGGTTTGCGATCTGACAGAAGATATCTGCGGTCTTCTCCGCATCGAACGCTGCGCTGTGGGCCGACTCGGCGTCCCAGCCCAATCCCGCGGCATCGGCCGCCCGCGCCAGAACCGTCTGGCCGAAGGCCAGGGCCGACAGCGACACGGTGTCCAGGCTGGAGAACGGGTGAAACGGATTGCGCTTGATCCCGCAGCGCTCCGCCGCAGTATGTACGAAGCCAAGGTCGAAATGGGCATTGTGGCCTACCAGGATCGCACGCTTGCAGTGGTTGATCTTTACCTCCCGCCGGACTTCGCTGAAAAGCCGTCCCATGGCCTGGTCTTCAGGATAAGCCGCGCGTAGCGGGTGGTATGGGTCGATCCCGTTGACCTCCAGCGACTTCGGGTCCATCTCGGATCCTTCATAGGGGCGTACATGCAGGCTCACGGTGCGGTCGCGCACCAGGTGATCGTTATGGTCGCGACGCAGGAACACGGCCGCGACCTGCAAAAGGGCATGTCGCCGACAATCGAAGCCTCCGGTCTCGACGTCCACCACAACGGGTAGAAAGCCGCGAAATCGGTTTGCCATGGGGCGGTGTTGCGGGTCCAGCTGGACGGGTTCGGCCATCGGTGTGCTCGGTCCTGAATGGGGGCGGCGGACGGTATTCGAGGGTGTTGGCGGCAAGAGGGCGGGCTTTCGTGATGTTTGCGGCTTTTCCCGCAGATTTTCCCGAAGATCGGCGCCATAGGCGGCTTTCGCTTGACCTGTTGGCGGCTCAGTCGGGATACTTGCGCCTTTTATGCCCGCCCAACACCGGCGCATGGTAGCAAATGCCCGCCCGCCCGGTGGCCTGGAGCCGTGATGGCATCCTGATTCCCAACCCGTTTTCAGGGGTAGACGCATGGACCCGAACGCGACCGAACACGATATCGACCCGCAGGAGACCCAGGAGTGGATTGACGCCCTGGCCTCCGTGCTGGAGACCGACGGCCCCGAACGGGCACACGCCCTGCTGGAGCGCCTGGTCGACAAGGCGCGCCGCAGCGGGGCCTACCTCCCGTATTCGGCCAATACCGCCTACGTGAACACCATCCCCACGCACCTGGAGCCGGAGTATCCGGGCGACGGCGCGGTGGAGCACCGCATCCGCTCCTATATCCGCTGGAACGCGATGGCGATGGTGGTCAAGGCCAACCGCGTATCGGCCGAGCTGGGCGGGCATATCGCGACCTTCGCATCTGCCGCTACGCTCTATGATGTCGGCTTTAATCACTTCTGGCATGCCCCGTCGCACGATCACGGCGGCGACCTGCTGTTCGCCCAGGGGCACTCCTCGCCGGGCATCTACGCCCGCGCGTTCATGGAGGGCCGCCTGACCGAGGAGCAGCTGGATCACTTCCGCCGCGAGGTGGACGGCAAGGGTCTGTCCTCCTACCCGCACCCCTGGCTGATGCCGGACTTCTGGCAGTTCCCGACCGTGTCCATGGGCCTGGGCCCGATCATGAGCATCTACCAGGCGCGGTTCATGCGCTATCTGCAGGACCGGGGCCTGGCGCAGACCGAGAATCGCCGCGTCTGGAGCTTTGTCGGCGACGGCGAGGTGGACGAGCCGGAGACCCTGGGGGCGATTACCCTGGCCTCGCGCGAGAAGCTGGACAACCTGACCTGGGTGGTGAACTGCAACCTGCAGCGCCTGGACGGCCCGGTGCGCGGCAACGGCAAGATCGTGCAGGAGCTGGAGGCGATCTTCCGTGGCGCCGGCTGGAACGTGGTCAAGGTCCTGTGGGGGCGCTACTGGGATCCGCTGCTGGCGAAGGACACCGACGGGTTGCTGCAAAAACGCATGATGGAGGCGGTCGACGGCGACTATCAGAACTACAAGGCGCGTGATGGCGCCTATGTGCGCGAGCACTTCTTCGGCAAGTACCCCGAACTCAAGCGCATGGTGGCCAACATGTCCGACGAGGACATCTGGCGCCTGAACCGCGGCGGCCATGACCCGGTCAAGGTCTATGCGGCCTACAAGGCAGCGGCCGAGCACAAGGGCCAGCCGACCGTGATCCTCGCGCATACGGTGAAGGGCTACGGCATGGGCGCGGCGGGCGAGGCGCAGAACCGTACCCACAGCCAGAAGAAGATGGACGCGGACGACATGAAGCAGTTCCGCGACCGCTTCAACATCCCGCTGTCCGACGAGCAGGTGGAGAAGGCCGAGTACATCAAGCCGGACCCCGACTCTGAAGAAATGAAGTACATGCACGAGCGGCGCAAGGCGCTGGGCGGCTACCTGCCGGTGCGCCGCCCGCTGGCCACCCCGCTGGAGATCCCGGGGCTGGATGCCTTCAACGGCCTGCTGGAGTCCTCCGGCGAGCGCGAGATGTCCACCACCATGGCCTTTGTGCGCATGCTGACCCTGCTCGCGCGCGACAAGAAGATCGGCAAGAACATCGTCCCGATCGTGCCCGACGAGGCGCGTACCTTCGGCATGGAGGGCCTGTTCCGCCAGCTGGGGATCTACTCCTCGGTCGGCCAGCTCTACGAGCCGCAGGACAAGGACCAGGTGATGTATTACAAGGAGGACAAGAAGGGCCAGATCCTCGAGGAGGGGATCAACGAGGCCGGTTCCATGTCCTCCTGGATCGCCGCCGCCACGTCCTATTCCACCCATGGCGTCGCGATGGTGCCGTTCTACATCTTCTACTCGATGTTCGGCTTCCAGCGCGTCGGCGACCTGATCTGGGCCGCCGGCGACATGCGCGCCCGCGGTTTCCTGATGGGGGCGACCGCCGGGCGCACCACGCTGGCCGGCGAGGGCCTGCAGCACGACGACGGCCACAGCCTGATGATGGCCGCCAACGTGCCCAACTGCATCGCCTACGACCCGACGTTTGCCTTTGAGCTGGCGGTGATCGTGCAGGACGGCATGCGCCGCATGTATGCGGAGCAGGAGAGTGTCTTCTACTACATCACCGTGATGAACGAGAACTACCCGCAGCCGGCCATGCCGAAGGGTGCCGAGGAAGGCATCCGCCGCGGCCTGTACCGGCTGCAGGCCGGCGGGCGCAAGAAAAAGAAGGTGCGTCTGCTGGGCTCCGGCACCATCCTGCGCGAGGCCATGGAGGCCGCCGAACTGCTGGACAAGGACTTCGGCGTGGCCGCCGAGGTCTGGAGTGCCACCAGCTTCAACGAGCTGGCCCGCGACGGTCGCGATGTCGAGCGCCACGCGCGCCTGCACCCGGCGGCCAGGCCGCGCAAGTCCTGGGTGGAGGAATGCCTGGGTGGCTCGGATGCCCCGGTGGTCGCCGCGACCGACTACGTCAAGGCCTACGCCGATCAGATCCGCGCCTTCGTGCCGGCCGAGTATCGCGTGCTGGGGACCGACGGCTTTGGTCGCTCGGACACCCGTGCGGCGCTGCGCCGGCACTTCGAGGTCGATCGTTACCACATCGCGGTCACGGCCCTGAAGGCCCTGGCCGATAACGGGACCGTCGAGGTCAAGACCGTCTCCGACGCGATCAAGAAGTACAAGATCGACGTCGAACGGCCCAACCCCTTGCAGGCCTGAGGCCGCCGGTACCGAGGCAGGAGCAGACATGAGCAACACGACTACCGTGCACGTGCCGGACATCGGTGATTTCAAGGATGTCGAGATCATCGAGGTGATCGTCAGCCCCGGGGATACCGTTTCCCCCGAGGACCCGCTGATCACGCTGGAGTCCGACAAGGCCTCCATCGAGATCCCGGCCCCGCAGGGCGGCACCGTGAAGGCGCTGAAGGTGAAGGCCGGCGACCGCGTCAGCGAGGGCGACCCGATCCTGGAACTGGAGCCCTCCGACGAGGGTGGCGGCGAGGAGGCCTCTGGCAAGGAAGACGCGTCGAAAGAGGAGACATCGTCTCCCTCGGACGCGCAGGCCGAGCCGGCCCCCGAGGACGAGAAGCCGCAGCCGTCCCCGGCACCGAAGGCCGCTGACCGGGCCGATCCGCGCCCGTCGCCCACCGAACACATCCGCGACGAATCGGCCTTCCGCAAGGCTCATGCCTCGCCGGTGGTGCGCAAGTTCGCGCGCGAACTGGGCGTGGACTTGACCAAGGTCGAGGGCTCCGGGCGCAAGGGCCGTATCCTGCGCGAGGACGTGCAGGGCTTCGTCAAGCGTGCGCTGAGCCAGGGCGCCGGTGGTGGTCTGGGAATCGAGCCGATGCCGGAGATCGACTTCTCCGAGTTCGGCCCGATCGAGACCCAGCCGCTGTCGAAGATCAACAAGCTCACCGGCAAGAACCTGCATCGCAACTGGGTCAGCGTCCCGCACGTGACCCAGTTCGACGAGGCGGATATCACCGAGCTCGAGGACTTCCGCAAGTCGCTGAAGGCCGAGTACGAGAAGAAGGGCGTGAAGGTCACCTTCCTGCCGTTCCTGATGAAGGCGGTGGTCTCCGCGCTCAAGCAGTACCCGCGCTTCAATGCCTCGCTGGATGCGACCGGCGAGAACCTGATCCTGAAGCAGTACTACAACCTCGGCATCGCGGTGGACACGCCGGACGGCCTGGTCGTCCCGGTGGTGCGCGATGTGGATCGCAAGAGCCTGGTCGACATCGCCTCCGAACTGATGGACCTGTCTCAGCGCGCCCGCGACAAGAAGCTCAAGCCCGCGGACATGCAGGGCGGCTGCCTGACCATCTCCAGCCTCGGCGGGATCGGCGGGACCCAGTTCACCCCGATCGTGAATGCCCCCGAGGTGGCGATCCTGGGCGTGTCGCGTTCCAGCATGAAGCCGGTCTGGAACGGCCAGGAGTTCGAGCCGCGCCTGATCCTGCCGCTGGCGCTGTCGTACGATCACCGGGTGATCGACGGCGCCCTGGGTGCCCGCTTCGCCACCACGCTGAGCGCGCTGCTGTCCGACATGCGCCGCATGCTTCTGTAATCGCAACCGGAGTGACTGGATGAGCCAGACGAAGACCATCGAGGTCCCGGACATCGGGGATTTCAAGGACGTCGAGATCATCGAGGTCCTGGTACAGCCGGGCAGCGAGATCGCGCCGGAGGACCCGCTGATCACGCTGGAGTCCGACAAGGCGACTATCGACGTGCCCGCCCCCGAGGCTGGCACGGTCAAGAAGATGCACGTGAAGGTCGGGGACAAGGTATCCAAGGGCAGCAAGCTCCTGGACCTCGAAGCCAGTGGCGATGCCGCGGGTGGCGAGGATGCGGGGGCAGCCGGCGGTGACGCCAAGGCCGAATCCGCGCAACCGGAATCGGCCGCCTCGAGCGAGTCGAAGCAGGCGGCGCCCAAGGCCGCCGCCGATCCGAATACCGACAGCCAGTGCCAGGTGCTGGTGCTGGGCTCCGGCCCCGGTGGCTACACCGCCGCCTTCCGCGCGGCGGATCTGGGGCTGGACGTGGTAATGGTCGAGCGCTACCCGCAGATCGGCGGGGTCTGCCTGAACGTCGGATGTATCCCGTCCAAGGCGCTGCTGCACGCCGGAGAGGTCCTGCACGAGGCCGAGCGCTTTGCCGCGCTGGGCATCAAGTTCGGCGAGCCGGAGATCGATCTCGACGGCCTGCGCGGCTACAAGGGCAACGCGGTCAAGAAGCTGACCGGCGGGCTCAAGCAGCTGTGCAAGCAGCGCAAGGTGCGCGTGGTGCAGGGCACGGGCGAGTTCGTCGGCGCCAACAGCATCGCCGTGGAAGGTGACGACGGCCGCGAGGTGATCGGCTTCGAGCACGCGATCATCGCGGTCGGTTCGCAGGCGATCAAGCTGCCCGGCTTCCCCTGGGACGACGAGCGGGTGATGGACTCGACCGATGCCCTCGATCTCGCCGAGATCCCCGAGCGCATGCTGGTGGTCGGCGGCGGCATTATCGGCCTGGAAATGGCCTGCGTGTACGAGTCACTGGGCAGCAAGGTCACGGTGGTCGAGCTGTCCGATACCCTGATGCCGGGCGCGGACCGCGACATCGTCCGCCCGTTCGAGAAGCGCGCGAAGAAGCGCTTCGAGAACATCTTCCTCAAGAGCAAGGTCGCCGAAGCCAAGGCCACCAAGGCCGGGATCGTCTGCCGCTTCCAGGGCGAGGCGAAGGGCCTGCCGGAAGAGGACACCTTCGACCGCGTGCTGGTCGCCGTGGGGCGCAGCCCGAACGGCGCGAAGATCAACGCGGAGGCGGCGGGTGTGCAGGTCAGCGAGCGCGGCTTCATCGAGGTCGACAGCCAGCAGCGCACCAACGTCGAGCACATCTTCGCCATCGGCGACGTGGTCGGCCAGCCGATGCTGGCGCACAAGGCGACCCACGAGGGCAAGGTCGCGGCCGAGGTGATCGCCGGGCACAAGGTGCACTTCGACGCCCGCGCGATCCCGTCGGTGGCCTACACCCATCCGGAGGTCGCCTGGATGGGCGTGACCGAGGAACAGGCGAAGGCCGACGGCATCGAGTACACCAAGGGCGTGTTTCCCTGGGCCGCCTCCGGCCGGGCGATCGCGCTGGGCGCCGAGGACGGCATGACCAAGCTGCTGTTCGACGCCGATGGCCGGGTGATCGGCGCGGGCCTGGTCGGGCCCTCCGCCGGTGATCTGATCGGCGAGGCGATGCTGGCGCTGGAGATGGGAGCGGAGATGGAAGACATCGGTCTGACCGTGCATCCGCACCCGACCCTCAGCGAGACGGTGGCCTTCGCCGCCGAGGTCGCGCACGGTTCAATCACCGATATCCTGCCGCCCAAGAAGCGCTAGTTCCCGTGTCGGTACTGCGCCACCTTCCTCTCCTGTTCGCCGGGGGGCTGTGGCTGGCGTACGGAGTCGCTCAGGCAGGGGTGATGCCTCACCGCGAGTCGCTGGAACGCAGCGACTGGCAGGTGATCGAGCTGGACGATGCCTGCCGCATCGAGCAGGGCGTTCGTCACGGCGGGACGCTGCGCTTCGAGACCCGGCCGGGGCTGGCCCTTCGCGCCTTCTGGCGTGCCCCCTACGCGATGCCCGAGGATGCCTCCGCGCGGCTGCGCACCGGGGCCCCGGAGTGGCTGGGGGCGAGTCCGAAGTCGCCCCTGGATCTGGAGTTGCGTGCCGAGCGGCCGGATCGCTTCCGGGTGCCGGATGCGCAGGTTCAGGCGCTCAAGGCCCGCCTTCTGGTGGGGCATGACGTGCGCGTCGATTTCCCCGGTGCCGAGGACGCGGTGCATTTTCGTGGCATTCGTTTTGCCCAGCGCGCCGAGGCCTTCGAGGCCTGCTACACCGGTGCCGAGGGCCCGGATGTCGGGGCGCTGGATCGCTGGTCGGTGTATTTCGCAACTGGCAGCCGCGAGCTGGATTCCAGGGGGCGCGAGACGGTGGCCCGCGCGGCCGATACCCTGCGTACGGTGGAACGGCCGCGGGTGCGCCTGGTTGGGCTGACCGACGCCGAGGGCCCGCGCGGGCTGAACGAGCGCCTGAGCCGCCAGCGTGCGGAGGCAGTGCGCGCGGCGCTGATCAAGGCGGGCGTGCCGGAAGATGGATTGACGGTCGAGGCCGGCGGCGTTGACCCGGAGGCGGACGGCGAGCGCGAGGGGTCGCGCCGAGTGGACATCTGGTGGCTGGGCGGGACGGATGCCGCAGCCGAGCCATCCTCCGGTGCGGAAACGGCTGACGAGACCGGCCCCGAGGAGTTGCCGCCGGCCGAACCGCTGGCGGTGCCCGACTCGACCGTCGGCGTCCCCGACTCCGCGGGCTGGTAGTGAAGCCCGTCACAAAACCGACTATAACTCTCAAGACGAAACAAGGATTGGCATTCCCATGAGTTCGAAGATTTCCCGTGTCGTGCTGGCCTATTCCGGTGGCCTGGATACCTCCGTGATCCTCAAGTGGCTGGAGGACCAGTACGGCTGCGAGGTGATCACCTTCACCGCCGACCTGGGCCAGGGCGAGGAGGTCGAGCCGGCCCGCGCCAAGGCCGAGGCCCTGGGCGTCAAGCAGATCTACATCGAGGATCTGCGCGAGACCTTCGTGCGCGACTACGTGTTCCCGATGTTCCGCGCGAACACGATCTACGAGGGCGAGTACCTGCTGGGTACCTCGATCGCACGGCCGCTGATTGCGCGTCGCATGGTGGAGATCGCCGAGGAGACCGGGGCCGACGCGATTGCCCACGGGGCGACCGGCAAGGGCAACGACCAGGTGCGCTTCGAGCTCGGTGCCTATGCGTTGAAGCCGGGCATCCAGGTCATCGCGCCCTGGCGCGAGTGGGACCTGAACTCGCGCGAGCGCCTGATGGCCTACGCCGAGCAGCACAACATCCCGGTGGACTATGCCAAGAAGGGCACGAAGTCGCCGTACTCGATGGATGCCAACCTGCTGCATATTTCCTACGAGGGCGGCCCGCTGGAAGACCCGTGGACCGAGGCCGAGGAGGACATGTGGCGCTGGTCGGTCTCCCCGGAGGCCGCACCGGACGAGTCCGAGACGCTGACCATCGGTTTCGAGAAGGGCGATCCGGTCTCGATCAACGGCGAACGCATGAGCGCCGCGGAGTTGCTCGCGAAGCTCAACGAGCGCGGCGGGGCCCACGGCGTCGGCCGTCTGGATATCGTCGAGAACCGCTATGTCGGCATGAAGTCGCGTGGCTGCTACGAGACCCCGGGCGGCACCATCCTGCTCAAGGCGCGCCGGGCGCTGGAGTCGATCACCCTGGATCGCGAGGCCGCGCACCTGAAGGACGAGCTGATGCCGCGCTACGCCAGCCTGATCTACAACGGCTACTGGTGGAGCCCCGAGCGGCGCATGCTGCAGGCCGCGATCGACGATACCCAGGGCGTGGTCAACGGCGAGGTGCGCCTGCGCCTGTACAAGGGCAACGTGATCGTCGCCGGCCGCCGCTCCGAAGACACCCTGTTCGACGACGCGATCGCCACCTTCGAGGATGATGCCGGTGCCTACGACCAGAAGGACGCCGAGGGCTTCATCCGCCTGAATGCGCTACGCCTGCGCATTGCCGCCAGCCGCAACCGGAAGCCCACATGAGATGAGCCCGCGCGCGGATGTCCGCCGGTCACTTGGGGGCCTGTTGCAGGCAAGCAGGGCCAGCCTTGGCGGCGTGCTTCTATTGTGGTGCCTGGTGTCTGGTGCGCTGCTGGCGGCCCCGGTGGGGGCCGAACCCCAGTCGGCCGAGCGCGAACTGGTGTTCGGGGTGCTGGCGCATCGCGGCGCGGACGTGGCGCGCGAGCAGTGGACGCCGTTCGCCGAGTACCTGGAGCAGGCCCTGGACGGCATTCAGGTGCGCCTGGTGCCGGTCGATAACGATTCCCTGCAGGCCGGGGCTGCCGAGGACCGTTTCGACCTGGTGCTGACCAATTCCGGCTCCTACGTGATGCTGGAGCAACGGCACGGCATCTCCCGTATCGCGACCATGCTCCCGGCCGAGGTCGGACGCGAGGAAGACCGCTTTGGGGCCGTGGTCGTCGCGCACGAGGATCGCACGGACCTGGTCGAGCTCGGCGACCTGGAAGGGCAGCGGATCTCCGCGGTGCACCCGGATGCCTTCGGCGGCTGGTGGATGGCCTGGCGCGAACTGCAGGCGTCCGGACTGGACATCGAGAGGGATCTGGAGGGCGTGGCGTTCACCGGCTTCCCGGTTTCCAGGGGCGTGGACCGGGTGCTGGCGGGCGATGTGGATGCTGCGACCTTCCGGACCGGCATCCTTGAGGACCTGCGCGAACAGGGTGACCCGCGGGTCGACCAGTTGCGCCTGGTGGGCGAGCGGGCCGTGCCTGGCTTCCCCTATCGGACCTCCACGCGCCTGTACCCGGAGTGGCCGCTGGCGATGCGCGGGGACCTCGACGCCGAAATCGCCCAGGCTGTTCTGCGTACCATTCTGGAGCTGGATGTCGAGCACCCGGTGAGCCAGGCGGCCGGGATTGCGGGCTGGGCCGCGCCGCGCTCCTACGAGGACGTGCATGGCCTGATGTACGAACTGGGTGTCGGGCTCTATGCGCCGGAGCCGTTTGCACTGGGGCGGTGGGCGCGTGACAACCTGGTGGTGTTGCTGGCCGTGCTTGTGGCGGGTGTCGCACTCATTCTGTTGTACGTACTGCGGGTGCATTCCCGCATGCGTACCGCGGGTCACAACTTGCGTCGGGCGATGGGCGCGATCCCGAACGCGGTGATTACCCTGGATGCCCGCGGTGGGGTCGCCTACATGAATCCCGCGGCCGAGGAGATGGCGGGACTGCGCCGCTTGCAGGTATTGGGCTGCAGCCTCGAGCAGGTACTGGATCTGCGGGAGATGGGTACGGATCGTCCGCTGGGTGCGGACCGGTCCGAGCCCTTGGCCGCGGACTCGGAGGACTCGACCGAGGCTCGCCTGGTGACCCCGGACGGGCAGGAGCGGATCGTGCGCATTGACCGTACATCGCTGGATCCAGTCGCGGGGAGCTCGGTGCGTACGTTGCTGGTGCTGACCGATATCTCCGAGGAACGCGAGCTGGTGGACCGGTTGGTACATGAAGCGAGTCACGATCCGCTAACCGGTTTGTTGAACCGGCGCGCATTCGAGCGCGAGATGCAGCGCGCGATGGACAATGCGCGGGAATACTCATCGGTGGCGAGCCTGCTGCTGGTGGATCTGGACTATTTCAAGGCGGTGAATGACCGCCATGGCCACCGGGTGGGCGACGAGCTGCTGCGACGGGTGGCGACGATCCTGCGCCAACTGACGCGTTCCCGTGATGCCGTCGCCCGAATCGGTGGGGACGAGTTCGCGGTGATCGCCTACGACACGGATGCCGAACAGGGCCAGGTCCTGGGGCGGCGCATTTGCAGCGCCCTGGGTGATCGGCCGTTGCAGGTGGAGGCGAGGGACGTCACCATTGGGGCCTCGGTGGGCGTGGTCCAGCTAGGGGCGGGCCTGCCGGACGTGGAGGCGGCCTTTGTGGCCGCCGATCGGGCCTGCTATGCCGCCAAGAGTGAGGGTCGCGGCCAGGTCGGCGTGGCTCGCAAAGCGGATATTCATCCCATCACCGGTTCCTGACGCCCAGCGTCGGGCGCGGGAAAAGGAATCGTATGTCGGTTGTTGCCCATTTGCGTATGGGGTTCGCGGCCCTCGTGGTGCTGATCCTTTCAGGCTGTGCCAGCGTGCCCAGTGAGGACCGCCATCCGGACGATCCCTGGGAGTCGTACAACCGGGTGGTGTTCGAGATCAACGACGACTTTGATCAGGCCCTGCTGCGCCCTGCAGCGGTCCAGTACCGGCGCCTTCCGCAGCCGGTCCAGAGCGGGGTGGGAAACTTCTTTTCCAACCTCAATGACTTCACGGTCCTGTTTAACAACCTGTTGCAGGGCAACCTGGAGAATGCCGCCTCGGATACCGGGCGCATCATGTTCAACACGACCTTCGGGCTGCTCGGCCTGATCGACGTGGCCTCGCCGATGGGGCTCGAGAAGAACAACGAGGACTTCGGTCAGACCCTGGGGGCCTGGGGCGTGGCGCGCGGGCCGTATCTGCAACTGCCGCTCCTGGGGCCCAGTACCGCCCGGGACGCCCCGGCGCGTCTGGTCGATGGCTATACCAGCCCCCTCTATCACACGAACCTGCGCACCGATCATACCGGCTGGTGGGCGGGTGTGGTTGCCCTGGACGTGGTCGACATGCGCGCCGGGCTGATCCCGACGGAGCGCATGCTGGAGCAGATCTCCGACGACCGTTACATCGCCATCCGCGAGGCCTACCTGCAGCGCCGTGATTTCCTGGTGCGCGGGGCCTCGGACGAGCGCGCCACCGAGATGCTGGACGAGCTTGACGAACTCGAGGCCCTGGAGGCGATGGAAGCCGAGGAGGACATGGATTGAACAGCCTCTGGACCATGCTGGACATCCTGCGTCTGCGGCGTGGGCCCCAGGACCTTCCGCCTGATATCGGTACGCTGATCTTCTGGCTCGGGGTCGCCCTGGTCACGGGCATGGCGGTCGGCATCCCGATGTACGGCGCGGGGCAGGCCCTGGTCCTGAATGTGCTCGATCTGGTCGTCCTGTATATGTTCATTGCCGTGGTGCTGCGCATGGGAGGGGTGCCCGACCGCTGGCTGCAGACCTTTACCGCAATGGCCGGAACCGGGGCCCTGCTGGGCCTGCTGATGGCCCTGTTGATGCTGATCGATGCCCCGACCGACCCGGAGGAGGTCTCCACCGGGGCCCTGCTGGCCCTGCTGACGTTGGTGGGCTGGCTGCTGCTGGTGTTCGGACACATCCTGCAGCAGGCCCTGGAGCTCGGCAGCCGCTTTATCGGCATGCTGATCGCGCTGGGCTATGTGGTGGTCTCCAGCGTGATTACCCAGGTGGCCCTGGGGGCACTGTAGTGAACACGGACCGTCTGCACATCCTCGGGATCGGCGGGACCTTTATGGGCGGGCTGGCCCAGCTCGCCCGGGCGCGCGGCTACCAGGTCACCGGTTCCGATCAGAAGCTGTACCCGCCGATGAGCGAGCAGCTGGAGCAGGCCGGCATCCCCTATCACGAGGGCCATGACCCGTCGACCCTGCCGGATACGGGGCCGGTCGTGGTCGGCAACGTGATGACCCGCGGCATGCCGGTCATCGAGACCCTGCTGGATCGCGGCCTGCCCTACACCTCCGGTCCGCAGTGGCTGGCCGAACATGTGCTGCATGACCGCTGGGTGCTGGCGGTGGCCGGAACCCACGGCAAGACCACGACCGCGAGCCTGCTGGCCTGGATCCTGGAATATGCCGGGCTGAGCCCGGGGTTCCTGATCGGGGGCGTGCCCGGCAACTTCGGCGTCAGCGCGCGGATGGGCGAGGCCCCGTTCTTCGTGATCGAGGCGGACGAATACGACTCCGCGTTCTTCGATAAGCGCGCCAAATTCGTCCACTACCGGCCGCGCACCCTGGTGCTGAACAACCTCGAGTTCGACCACGCGGACATCTACCCGGACCTGGCCGCGATCGAACGTCAGTTCCATCACCTGGTGCGTACCATCCCCGGCCAGGGCCTGATCCTGGCGCCCGCAGGCGATGCCGCGCTGGAGCGTGTGCTGGAGATGGGTTGCTGGACGCCGGTGGAGCGCATCACCACCGACCCGGACACCGGGGATACCGAGGCCCTCGGGGCACGGCCTTTGAATGACGATGCCTCGGAGTTCGAGGTGCTGGTCAACGGGGTGGTTCAGGGGCGGGTGGCCTGGGAGATGACGGGGCAGCACAACCTGTCCAATGCCCTGGCCGCGCTCGGTGCGGCCCGCCATGCCGGGGTACCGCTGGCCGCGGGGATCGCGGCCCTGCCGGGTTTCCGCGGTGTGCGCCGGCGTCAGGAGCTGCGCGCCGACATCGACGGGATCCGGGTGATCGACGACTTCGCCCATCACCCGACCGCGATCCGACTGACCCTGGAAGGCCTGCGGGGCCGCGTTGCCGCCGGTGGGCGGTTGATCGCGGTGCTGGAACCGCGTTCCAACACCATGCGCATGGGGGTGCATGCCGAGGCCCTGGGGGCCGCCCTGGAGCGCGCGGATGTGGTGCATCTCTATCATGCCCCGGAGATCGACTGGTCCACCACGGACCTCGAGCGCCGCCTCGGCGAGCGCCTGTCGGTCGCGCGCGAGATCGAGGCCCTGATGGGCGGTATTCTGTCGAACGTGCGTGCGGGCGATACGCTGGTCATCATGAGCAATGGTGGTTTCGATGGCCTGCACCAGCGTCTGATCGCCGGTTTGCAGTCACGTGAATCCTCGGGGACCCCCGCATGAGTGGACAGCCACGCTCGATCGCCCTGGCCCTGACTGGTGCCTCCGGCGCGCCCTACGGGCTGCGGCTGCTGGAGTGCCTGGTCCAGACGGGGGTGCAGGTGCATCTGATGCTGTCGAAGCCGGCACAGGTGGTACTGGGCCTGGAGACCGATCTCGATGTGCCCGGGCGTCCGGCCGAGATCGCGCGATTTTTCGGCGAGCGCCATGGGGTGGCCGAAGGACAGATCCGTTGCTACGGGCCCGAGCAGTGGACTGCTCCGGTGGCCAGCGGCTCGGCCGTGCCGGAGGCGATGGTGGTCTGCCCCTGCACCACGGCGACCGTCTCGGCGATCGCGACCGGGGCCTCGCGCGGGCTGATCGAGCGGGCGGCGGATGTGGTGCTCAAGGAGCGGCGCAGGCTGGTGCTGGTGGTGCGCGAGACGCCATTTTCCGAGATCCACCTGGAGAACATGCTGCGCCTGGCGCGCATGGGTGCGGTGGTGATGCCGGCCAATCCGGCCTTTTATCATCGGCCGCAATCCATCGACGATCTGGTCGACTTTATGGTGGCGCGAGTGCTGGACCATCTGGGCATCGAGCATGCCCTGGGCCCGCGTTGGGGCGAGGCGTGGTTGCCGCCGGAGGATCCGGCATGACGACCCTGCCTCTGTTCCCGCTGAATACCGTGCTGTTTCCGGAGGGGCTGCTGCCGCTGAGGATCTTCGAGACGCGCTATCTCGACATGGTGCGCCGCTGCCTGCGCGAGGACGGGCGCTTCGTGATCGTCGCGATCGAGCCCGATACCGAGTCCGGTGCGCCCCGCCCGGAGGCCGAGACGGATCCTTCGGTCGGCTTCCATCCGATCGGGACCGAGGTCGCGATCGTGGACTGGGACCAGCGGCCGGACGGCCTGCTCGGGATCCTGGTCAAGGGCGAGCGCCGCCACCAGCTTCACAACCCGCGCCGGGCCGATGACGGCCTCTGGCTGGCGGAGGTCGAGCCGCTGCAGGAGCGCCCCGACGTCAGCCTGCCGGTGGACTATGCCTCGCTGGCGGACCTGCTCGAGCGGCTGCTGGACCAGCTCGGTACGCCCTGGTCGCATCTGGAGCGACGCTTCGACGACTCCTCCTGGGTGGTCGGGCGGCTGACGGAGCTGCTGCCGATCGATCTCGAGGTCAAGCAGCAGCTGCTGGAGGCGGACGACCCGATCGAGCGCCTGGAACGCCTGCGAGCGGCCATGCTCGCGGCATCGAAATCCTGAAACCCTGCGGCGGGGCTGTTAAGGTTTCGGCACACACTTCGAATTGGAGCCCGCCATCATGGCCGTTCAGGAACTCACGCAGGATACTTTCGAATCCACGATCACCGGCAACAACATCGTCATTCTGGACTTCTGGGCCCCCTGGTGCGGCCCGTGTCAGCAGTTCGCCCCGACCTTCGAGGCGGCCTCCGAGCAGCATTCCGACGTCGTCTTCGCCAAGGTGAACACCGACGAGGAGCAGGGGATCGCCGGGGCGTTCCAGATCCGTTCCATCCCGACCCTGATGATCTTCCGCGAGCAGATCATCGTCTTCTCCCAGCCGGGCGTGCTGTCCGCCGGGCAGCTGGACGAGGTGCTGGGCAAGGTGCGCGAGCTGGACATGGACCAGGTGCGTGCCGACATCGAACGCCAGCAGCAGGAGCAGCAGGCCGGCCAGGCCTGATTACCCTGACGCGAAACCTGTCGCCCTAAACGAGCGCCCCCATGCTGACGGTCATGACCCAGATGGGGGCGCTCATCGTTGCGGGCGTCGTCTGGCGCCTGTTGCGCCCCGGCGGGCTGGACGCCGACACCGCCCGCCGGGTGCTCACCACCCTGGTCTACTACCTGCTGCTGCCCGCGCTGGTGCTGCAGGTGCTGTGGACCGCCCCTCTGGGGCTCGACTCGCTGCGCATCGCCCTGGTGGCCGGCACGACCGTGCTGGCGATGGTGGCCGTGACCCTGCTCGCCTGCCGGCTCTGCCTGGCGGAACGCGCGGCGGTCGGGGCGATGCTGCTGGCCGCGGCCTGGCCGAATGCCACCTACCTCGGGCTCCCCGTACTCGACAGCCTGTTCGGCGATGCTGGCCGGGCGGTGGCGATCCAGTACGACCTGTTCGCCTGCCTGCCCCTGGTGCTGACGCTGGGGATCCTGCTGGCCAGGCGTTACGGGGACCCGGAGGCGGTCCGGCTGCATGGCGGCAGCGGGGCCCTTCGCGGGTTGGTCGCGGTCCCTTCGATCTGGGCGGCGGTCCTGGGCGTGGCGCTGAACCTGTCCGGTCTGCCGCTGGTGACCTGGCTGGATACCTGGCTCGGCTTCCTGGCCGATTCGGTGGCTCCCCTGATGCTGTTCTCGCTGGGACTGGCGCTGGTGTTCGATCGTTTCCGCGGCCGCGATCTGCGACCCCTGGTGATGGTCTCCGTCATTCAGTTGCTGATCGCACCCCTGTTCGCGCTGGGCCTGGTCTGGTGGGTCGGGCTGGAGGGTGTGCCCGGGGTCGGTTCGGTGCTCGAGGCGGCGATGCCGGCGATGGTGCTGGGGCTCGTGTTCTGTGACCGCTTCCGGCTCGATACCGGCCTGTATGCGGCCGCGGTCACGCTGACGACGGCGTTGTCGCTGCTGACCCTCCCGCTGTGGTTCGCCATCGCCGGGTATCTGGTTCCGGGGGGCTGATAGCGCGCGGGTCGGCTCCGGCGGTCGCTTGCAGCGATCGGCTACAATGGGCGGGTGAAAAGACACCCCGCGCCACCCACCTTCGGTCCCGGCACCCGCTGATGCTCCTCCCCGTTGTCGCGGTCCTTGGCGGTCTGGTCCTGCTGACCTGGAGTGCCGACCGCTTCGTGTTCGGTGCCTCGGCGTTCGCGCGCAGCGTGGGGGTGAGCGCGCTGCTGGTCGGGCTGACGATCGTCGCCTTCGGGACCTCGGCGCCGGAGATCGTCGTGTCGGTCCTGGCGACCCTGCAGGGCAACCCAGGCCTCGCAGTGGGTAACGCAATCGGCTCGAATATCGCGAACATCGGGCTGGTGCTGGCGATGGCGGCGCTGGTGGCGCCGCTGGCGATTGGGCGCGGCCTGGTGCGCCGCGAGCTGCCGATCCTGATGGTGGTGAGTCTGGCGGTCCTGTTTCTGCTGCTGGATGGCGAGCTCGGCCGTCTGGAAGGCGGGATCCTGATTGCGGGGCTGCTGCTGGTGACCGCCTGGGTGATCCATATCGCGCGGCGCGCACAGGCGCTGGACCCGGCCGAGGCACCCGAGGAGGTTCGCGGCATGGTCGAGGCCATACCGGCGACCACCAGTACCGGCCGCGCGCTGGCCTGGCTGAGCCTTGGCCTGGCGCTGCTGATTGCCAGCAGCCAGCTAGTGGTCTGGGGTGCGGTGGGAATCGCGGAGCAGCTGGACATCAGTGACCTGGTGATCGGCCTGACCATCGTGGCGATCGGGACCAGCCTGCCGGAACTGGCGACTTCCCTGGTGGCGGCCTTCCGCCGCGAGGCGGGATTGGCGATCGGCAACGTGATCGGTTCCAATCTGTTCAACCTGCTGGCCGTGCTGGCAGTTCCCGCGCTGATCGCGCCGCTGGCGATCGAGCCCGAGGTGCTGGTACGCGACTACCCGGTCATGCTCGGCATGACCGCCGCGCTGTTCGTATTTGCCCTGGCGCGTGGCAGCCAGCTGCGGCGCTGGCAGGGGGGGCTTCTGCTCGCGGTGTTCGCGGGCTACCTTGTCCATCTCGGAATGACGGCAACCGCATGAATTTCAATCCTGATACCACCCGCAAGCTGGCCCTGGCGGTCCTGAACAACGAGGCCGAGGCCGTGCGGCGGCTGGCCGACCGCGTGGACGATGCGTTCCTGGAGGCCTGTCGCCACATCCTCGAGTGCCGCGGCCGGGTCGTGGTGACCGGCATGGGCAAGTCCGGCCATATCGGCTCCAAGCTGGCGGCGACCCTGGCCTCCACTGGGACGCCGGCGTTTTTCGTCCACCCCGGCGAGGCCAGCCACGGCGATCTCGGCATGATCACCCGCGACGACGTGGTGATCGCGCTGTCCAATTCCGGCGAGACCGACGAGCTGCTGACCATCCTGCCGCTGATCCGGCGGCTGGATGTACCGCTGATCGCGCTGACTGGCAATTCGGGGTCGCGCCTAGGGCAGGACGCCACCGTGCACCTGGATGTCTCGGTCGAGCGCGAGGCCTGCCCGCTGGGCCTGGCCCCGACCTCCAGCACCACGGCCGCACTGGCGATGAGCGATGCCCTTGCGATTGCGGTGCTGGATGCGCGCGGCTTCACCGCGGACGATTTTGCCCGTTCGCATCCCGGTGGCCGACTGGGGCGGCGCCTGCTGGTGCATGTCGCGGACATCATGCACACGGGTGATGCGATCCCCCGCGTGGCGCCGGAGGCCCCGCTGAAGGACGCCCTGTTCGAGATTACACGCAAGGGGCTGGGGCTGGTGATCGTCGCCGATCCCGAGGCGCATATCCTGGGCGTGTTTACCGATGGCGACCTCCGGCGCACGCTGGATCGTGGCGAAAGTCTGGAGGCCCTGACCATCGGCCAAGTGATGACGCGGGGTGGGCATGCCGCCCGCCCGCAGTGGCTGGCGGTGGAGGCGCTGGAGACCATGGAGAGCAAGCGCATCAACGCGCTGCCGGTGGTGGATGACGACCAGCGACTGGTTGGCGTCTTGAACATGCACGACCTGCTGCGCGCGGGGGTGGCCTGATGGACCGTCACGACGAGACGCTGCGCCACCGCCAGGGGGCCGTGCGCCTGCTGATCCTGGATGTCGATGGCGTGCTGACCGATGGCAGCCTGTTCATGGGGGATGCCGGCGAGCAGTACAAGGCCTTTCACTCGCGCGACGGGCACGGCATCCGCCTGGCACTGGACGGGGGGCTGGAGGTCGCGATCCTGACCGGCCGCACCTCCGGGGTGGTCGAGCACCGCATGCGGGATCTCGGCGTGCAGCATCTGGTGCAGGGACGGCGCGACAAGGGGGCTGCACTGCACGAGTTGCTGGAGCAGACCGGGCATGCGCCCGAGGCGGCGGCCTTTGTGGGCGACGACATCGTCGATCTGCCGGCGATGCGCCGCGTGGGCCTTGGCATCGCGGTGGCGGATTCCCACCCGCTGGTAGTGCGGCATGCCGACTGGGTCACGCAGGCCCCTGGCGGGCGCGGCGCGGTGCGCGAGGTCTGCGAGGGCCTGCTGGCAGCCCAGGGGCGCCTGGAGGCACTGTTCGCGGAGTATGTTGACGGATGAAATGGGCGGCCGGACTGGCGGCGCTGATCCTGGTGCCGATGGCGGCGCTGGTGACCGGCGCTGCTGCCAGCGAGCATGAGCCGGAGGGCGAGGTGACGCTGGAGATCGAGGGCTTCACGCTGCACGCGACCGGCGAGGATGGCGAACTGAGCCACCGCCTGCGCGGAACGCGGCTGCGCGAGTTTGGCCGTGATGGACCGCAGCTGATCGACGACCCCGATCTGGATATCTTTGACGCCGGCGGTATCGAATGGCACTGGACCGCGCCCGAGGCGCTGCACCGGCCCATGGACGAGACCCTGGACCTGATCGGCCCCACGCGAGGGGTGCAGCCCGAGCGTGCCGAACGCGTGCGCACGGTGATCGAGTCCGCCGACGTGACGGTGGCGACCGACATCATGATCGCCACGTCCGATGCGTTCTCGACGCTTGATCAGCCCGGCTTTTTCCAGCGGGGCACGGGTCTGCGCGTGGACTCGCGAGGGGATACCATAGAGCTGTTCCATGACGTGTACACACTCTACAGCGAGTCAGGCGAGGAGGAAGCCGCTGATGACTGAACGTGGTGGGTCGCCGCTCGCTCGGCTCGCGTGGCCCGTGTTGATGGGAAGTGCCTTGCTGATGCTGATCTCGCCGGTCATCGCCCAGCAGCAGCCCCTCCCCGTGGAGATCACAGCGGATCACGCAGAGATGGACGACCGCCGGGGGGTGAGTACCTATACCGGCGATGTGGTGGTGGTCCGTGGGGACATGACGCTGGAGGCGGACAAGGTCTATGTGCGCAGCCGCGACCGGCGCCCCTACGAGATGGAGGCCCACGGCGAGCCCGCGCGGCTCGAGTCGCCGGATCCGGAGACGGGCGAGATGCGCATCGCCACCGCACTGCGGATTGATTACCTCCTGAACGAGGACCGGGTGATCCTGACCGATCAGGCGCATGTGGTCACGGCGGCCGAGGAGGCGCGTGGCAAGCGCATTGTCTACGACCTGGAGACCGACATCATCGAGGCCGAGCGGGGCGAGACCGATGACGAGCGTGTGCGGATCAGGATTCAGCCCCGCGAAGACGACGAATGACCGAGGTGGACTCCAGCATGTCAGCGGCGGCCGGCGGCCAACCGGCTCCAATGGCCGGGTATCTGGCCGGGCGCGAACTGACCAAGCGCTATGGCAAGCGTACAGTGCTGGATCGTGTCGATGTCGACCTGGCCCCGGGAGAGGTGGTGGGGCTGCTGGGCCCGAACGGGGCGGGCAAGACGACCTGTTTCTATAGCCTGGTGGGCCTGATCCGACCGAATCGTGGTCGTATTACGCTGGGTGACCGGGACATCACCCGGGCGCCGATTCACGCGCGGGCCCGGGCCGGGTTGGGCTACCTGCCGCAGGAGGCCTCGATCTTCCGGCGGCTGAGTGTGTGGGACAACCTGCAGGCGGTACTGGAGCTGCGGCGCGAGCTCGATCGCCACGAGCGTCGTCGCATCGGCGATGCCCTGATCGAGGAGTTCCAGCTGGAGACGGTGCGCCACAGCCCGGGGATTGCCCTGTCCGGGGGCGAGCGTCGCCGTGCGGAGATTGCCCGGGCGCTGGCCGGTGATCCGCGCTTTATCTGCCTGGACGAGCCGTTCGCCGGCGTGGACCCGATTTCCGTGGGCGACATCCAGGCCGTGATCGGGCACCTGGCTGAACGTGGAATCGGCGTGCTGATTTCCGATCACAATGTGCGCGAGACCCTGAGAATCTGCGACAGGGCCTATATTCTCAGTGAGGGTCGCATGCTGAGCGCGGGTACCCCGCAGGAACTGCTGGACGACCCCCAGGTGCGCCGGGTGTATCTTGGCGATAACTTTCGGCTGTGAACCGCCTTGGTGCACATGGACCTACGACTCCTTTTAAGATGATTCTGATGGTCACCTTGGACCTGAAACCGCGATGCTGAAGCCCGGGCTCAATCTGCAGCTGGGGCAGACGTTGACGATGACCCCGCAGCTGCAACAGGCCATCCGCCTGCTGCAGCTTTCCACGCTGGAGTTGCAGGCGGAGATCCAGCAGGCGCTGGAAAGCAACCCCATGCTCGAGCAGGTGGAAGACGAGGGCGAGGAAGCCCCGACCGAGCGTCCGGAGGAAGGGGGCGAGTTGGTCGAGGGGGATCGCATGCAGGCCGACACGGCCGGCGATGACGTGATCCCCGAGGAGCTGAGTACCGACAGCCGCTGGGACGACATCTACGAGCCCGCCCCGAGTCCGCGCGGCCTGGACGACCGCGATCCGCTGGAGAATACCTCCGACGGCGAGGACGAGGGCCTGCAGGACCACTTGCTCTGGCAGTTGCATCTGAGCCACCTGACCCCGCGCGACCAGCGGATCGGCGCGGCGTTGATCGACGCGATCACTCCGGATGGTTATCTGGACGGTGAGCTCGAGGCGCTGGCGGAGATGATCAGTCAGGGCGAAGACGAACCCGTGGGGGTCGACGAGGTCGAGGCGGTACTGCACTGGATTCAGCAGTGCGATCCCCTGGGCGTAGGCGCGCGGGACCTGCGCGAGTGCCTGGAGATCCAGTTGGGCCATCTGGCGCCGGATGCCCCGGCGCGCGACGCGGCTCGAGCCATCCTGGAAAATGGCATGGAGAGCCTGGCCAAGCGGGACTACCGGGCCCTGCAGCGTCAGTCCGGGGTGCGCGACCCGGACGAGCTGGCGCGGGCGCTGGACCTGATCCGCACCCTCAACCCGCGTCCGGGTGCCCAGATCAGCGAGCCCAGTTCGGAATACGTCGTGCCGGATGTCTACGTCCGCCATGACCGCGATGGCTGGCGTGTGGACCTGAATCCGGAGATTGCGCCGCGCATTCGCATCAACGATCTCTATGCGGGTATGGTGCGGCAGGTCTCCGATGCCCGTGACAGCGCGTTCATGCGCGATCAGTTGCAGGAGGCACGCTGGTTCCTGAAGAGCCTGCACAGTCGTAACGACACCCTCCTGCGAGTGGCCCAGGCCATCGTGGAACGACAGCAGGGCTTTCTGGAGCATGGAGAGGTCGCGATGCAGCCGTTGATCCTGCGCGACATCGCCGAGGCCCTGGAGATGCACGAATCGACCATCTCGCGGGTGACCACGCAGAAATATATGCATACCCCGCGCGGGGTATTTGAGTTCAAGTACTTCTTTTCCAGTCATGTTGGCACCGCCGATGGCGGCGAATGCTCGGCGACCGCAATCCGTGCCATGATTCGGGAATTGATCGGTGACGAAACGCCGAACAAGCCTCTAAGCGACGCAAAACTGGCCCAGATCCTGTCGGATCGGGGCATCAATGTGGCCCGACGCACCGTGGCCAAGTACCGCGAGGCCATGCATATCCCGTCTTCCAGCGAACGCCGGCAGATGGCGAGCATGCCGAGTGGAAACAAGCAAAAAGGAGCCTGACCATGCAGATCAACCTGACCGGCCATCATGTGGATATCACCGACGCCCTGCGCGACTACGTGAACGAAAAGTTCGCGAAGCTGGAGCGTCACTTCGACAAGGTGATCGACGTGCACGTGGTGCTGACCCACGAGAAGAACCAGAACCTGCACAACAAGGCGGAGGCAAACCTCCAGGTCAGCGGCAATCACATTCATGCCGAAGCCAGTCACGAGGACATGTACGCCGCGATTGACGGCCTGATCGACAAGGTGGATCGTCAGTTGATCAAGCACAAGGAAAAGGTCAAGGACCACCACCGTGCCGAGGGTGCCCAGCGCAACCGCGAGCAGGCCCTGTAGCGTAATGACCGTTGCCGAGCTGATCACCCGCGACCGTATTCGCCTGGAGCCCGAGTGTTCCAGTCAGAAGCGGGCGCTCGAGACCCTGGGCGAGTTGCTGGCTGTCGGCGGCGAGGAATCCGCCGGCCCGGCCAGTGGGGCCATCTTCGAGGCCCTGTCTGCCCGCGAGAAGCTTGGCTCCACCGGTCTGGGACACGGCGTGGCCATCCCCCATGGGCGTCTGGCCGAGCTCGATGCCCCCCGGGTCGCAGTCCTGCGACTGGATCAGGGCGTCGATTTCGACGCCATGGATCACGAGCCGGTGGACATCCTGATCGCGCTGCTGGTGCCCGAGGCGGCGACCAGCGAGCACCTGGATCTTCTGGCGCAGCTGGCTCGCGGACTTTCTCAGCCCGACAATATCGCTTCCCTGCGGCGAGCCGGTGACGCGGAGGTCATGGAGCGTGAACTGACCCGGGCCTTCGGCGACGCCTGAACATGGGGCGCCCCACCGTGTCTGTTCTGTCCCGACAGCTGACGCAACCTCTTCCGGAGGTTCACGGATGAACGAGGCACTGGGGGAGGGCGGCATCGCGCGCGATATCACTGTTGAGGCCCTGATCCAGGCGATGGGCAATCGTCTGGATCTGCGCTATGTGCACGGCGAGCAGGCCGCTCCCGACCGCAATCTGGTCGGCGGTGATGGCGACGACCTGCCCCTGGCCGGACACCTCAACCTGATAAGGCCGAACCGCATCCAGGTCATCGGCGATTTCGAGGCGCGCTATATCGCGCGGCTGAGCGATGCACAACGCGAGCAGCTGATCCTGGAGATGGCTCGTACGGGCACGACCGCGGTGATCTTCGCCGAGGATACCTGCCCGTTCTCGGAGATGCCCCATGTCCCCGAGGAGCAATTGCCGCTGATCCTGTGCTCCTCTACCAGCAGTCACGAGATCATTTCCCTGTTGCGCTACTTCCTGCAGCAGCGGCTGGCCCATTTCGAGGTGCGCCATGGCGTGTTCATGGAGATCCTGGGGATCGGCGTGCTGATCAGCGGGGCCTCCAGCGTGGGCAAGAGCGAGGTGGCGCTGGAACTGATTTCGCGTGGGCACCGGCTGATTGCCGACGACGCACCGGAGTTCGCCCGCATTGCCCCGGATATCGTGCGCGGACACTGCCCGGCCCTGTTGCAGGACCTGCTCGAGGTGCGCGGGCTGGGGGTGCTGAACGTCCGAGCCATGTACGGGGACTCCGCGATCAAGGGCGGCAAGTACCTGCGGCTGATCATTGACCTGCGCGACCACAGCGAGCCCTCGCCGGTGCCGGACGATCGCCTGAACGGCCGCCGCGGGGAGATCGACATCCTCGGACTGCGCATCCCGCTGATCAGCCTGCCGGTCGCGCCGGGGCGCAACATCGCGGTCATGATCGAGGCGGCGGTGCGCAACCACATGCTGCACATGCAGGGCTACGTCGCCGGCGACGACTTGCGCGCGCGCCAGCGCAGGCAGATGAGCGGCGAGCCCGAGGAGCCGCCGTACCACCGCGCGATCCCTGCAACCACCGTCCCCAACCCGGACCCGGAGGGCTGAATGCGACTCCTGCTGGTCAGTGGCCTGTCGGGTTCCGGCAAGACGGTTGCCCTGCACACCCTGGAGGACGCCGGCTATTTCTGCGTCGACAACCTGCCGCTGCCGCTGTTGCCCGGGCTGATCGAGCAGGTCCGCAGCGGTGACTACGATGCCGACGAAGACCGGCATCTGGCGGTCGGGGTCGATGTCCGCAGTGGACTGGCGGCGCTGGAGGGCTTTGCCGACCTGCTGCGCGAACTCCGGGGCAAGGGCCTGCAGGTCGAGGTGATGTTCCTGCAGGCTTCCAGCGAGGTCTTGCTGCGGCGTTACCACCTGACGCGGCGGCGACACCCGCTGGCGCGCGACGGCGTCCCCCTGGTTGACGCGATCGAGCGCGAACGCGACTGGCTCGGCCATGTCGCGGCCGAGGCCGATCTGACCGTGGATACCTCCCGTCTGTCCATGCACGACCTCGCGCGCACCCTTCGGGATCGCGTCGGGCTGCTGGGAGAGGAGCGCCTCTCCCTGCTGTTCCAGTCATTTGGGTTCAAGCACGGGGCCCCGCTGGACTCCGACTTCGTGTTCGACGTGCGCTGCCTGCCCAACCCGCATTACGAGCGTGACCTGGCACCATTGACCGGGCGTGACGCCGCTGTTTGCGAGTTTCTCGCGCGCCATGGCGAGGTCGAGGAGATGTATGACGGGATCCAGGGCTTCCTGGAACAGTGGGTGCCGCGTATCCGGCAGGATCACCGCAGCTATGTGACCGTTTCGATCGGGTGCACCGGCGGGCGCCACCGGTCGGTTTATCTGGTGGAGCGGCTGGCGGCTGCGTGGCGGGGGCGCGAACATGTTACTGTTAGCACCCGTCACCGCGAGCTATCCCTGCCCCTCGAATCGGAGTGAGTCCATGGGCGTTGGTCTGATCCTGATCACGCATCAAAACCTCGGCGACACCCTGCTGCAGACGGCTCAGAGCATGCTGGGCGACCTGCCCGAGGATTGCGAGTCCATGGCGATGTCGCAGACTGACGACCCCGACGAGGTGCTGGCCCGGGCACGGGCACGCCTGGGCGAGCTGGACTCCGGTTCCGGCGTACTGATCCTGACCGACATGTTCGGCTCCACCCCCTCCAATGTGGCCAGCCGCGTGGCGCGGGGGGCGAATGCCCGTGTCATTGCCGGGATCAACCTGCCGATGCTGATCCGCGTGCTGAACTACCGCCATCTGCCGCTGACGGAGCTGGTCAACAAGGCGCTGTCGGGCGGCCACGATGGCATCCTTCTTTGTGACCAGGAGTGTTCGGATGCCGCAGCGCGAAGTCCCCATCGTTAATCGTCTGGGGATGCACGCGCGTGCGGCAGCCAAGTTCGTGAGCCTGGCCAGCCAGTACGCGTCTGATGTGACCGTCTCCCGGAACGCCCAGGAGGTCAACGGCAAGAGCATCATGGGGGTGATGATGCTGGCGGCGGCGCAGGGCTCCGAGGTCACCATCACCACCGACGGCGAGGACGCCGAAGAGGCCCTCGACGCCCTCACCGAACTCGTCGCCAACCGCTTCGGCGAGGACGCCTAGCCCCTCTCCTGCCGCCATGCCTTTACGAGGCTGTGTCTAGTTCGACCTCGGGTGTTTACGGTGGCTTCGGTCCGCCGCCTGCCTGCGCTGTCTCGGCAGCGTGAACCGCCCCGGGTTTTCCGGAGACTGATTGGTTTGGGTCATGCCACCTGGGCGGACCGCTGCAGGGCCTGATGGTACTGCGTTTCCACCTCGGCGGGTGGTCGGTAGTCGTTGGTTTCCAGCAGGCGCCGCTGGTTGAACCAGTCCACCCACTGGAGGGTTGCCCACTCCGCATCGCGGCGATCCCGGGGCGGGCCCCAGCCGACCCGCATCTCGGTCTTGTACAGTCCGTTGATCGTCTCGGCCAGGGCATTGTCGTAGGAGTCGCCCACGCGCCCGACGGAGGGGCGCAGACCGGCCTGCGCCAGCCGCTCGGTGTAGCGCACCGAGACGTACTGCACACCCCGGTCGCTGTGATGGATCGGGCGGGCGGTATCCCGCCCGATCCGGGCGTGCAGGGCCTGCTCCAGGGCCTCCAGGGTCAGGTCGGTGCGCAGGCTGCGGCTGACGCGCCAGCCGACGATGCGACGGCTGAAGGCATCGGTGATGAACGCGGCATAGACGAAGCCTTCTCGGCGGGTGGCGACGTAGGTGATATCGGCCACCCACAGCGCGTTGGGGCGCTCGGCCCGGAACTGGCGGTGCACCTGATCCGGTGGACAGGCCGCGGGTGCGGCCGGGCGCGTGGTGCGCGGGGCCTTGCCCCGCGTGGCACCGCGCAGTCCCAGTGCCCGCATCCGGCGCGCCACCGTGCAGCGGGCGACCGTCATCCCTTCACGCCGCAAGGCATGCCAGACCTTGCGGATGCCGTAGGCCTTGAAGTTGGCTTCCCAGATCGAGCGGATCACCCGATCCAGGTAGGCGTCCTGACGGGCGCGCACGGGCCCGCGAGCGGGGTCCCGCTCGCGGGCCTTGTGCGCGTAGTAGGTCGACGGGGCGATCGGCAGTACCCGGACGATCGGCTCGACCCCGTAGGCCTCGCGATGGGCGTCGATGAACGCCAGCATCACTTCTCGTGGCGGTCGAGCTCCGCCTGGGCAAAAAACGCCGAAGCCTTGCGCAG